>JAFLCE010000099.1 GCA_017303655.1 Anaerolineae bacterium | reverse complement strand
ATACTTTGTCCATTATGGATACGCTCCAAAAACTAGACCCGCTCAAATACAACTCACCAATAATATATCCCGACACCGAATTCGGTCTCGCCCTCAAACAAACTGCCATGCTCATCAAAGCGGAAGTGGGCTTGGAAGTCTCTGCCATCGACCTCGGCGGCTGGGACACGCACTTCACGCAAGGTTCACTCAACGGCATCATGCCGAACCTAATGAAAGATCTCGCCGAAGGCCTCGCTGCCTTCCATGCCGATATGGCAGACCACATGAATAAACTCACCACCGTCACCATGTCTGAGTTTGGGCGGCGTGCTTACGAGAACGGCAGCCTCGGCACGGATCACGGTCACGGTAGCATGATGATGGTCTTGGGCGGCAACGTGGACGGCGGCAAAGTCCACGGCATGTGGCCCGGCTTGGGCGAAGGTCAATTGATTGGTCCTGGCGACCTAGCCGTCACAACCGATTATCGTGATGTGTTGTCTGAGGTTTTGTCGAAGCGCTTGAACAATCCCGCCACCAGCGATGTCTTCCCTGAATATCAACCCGTGATGAGGAATATTTTGAAATAACATTTTTGACATGTCCTCGAAAGATTGGGTTCTGTATAATTCAAATACGTAGATCTTAAACATAAAAACCGAGGACATGTCATGAAAAAATATATTCTGCTTTTCGTTCTGTTACTTTCTGCTTGTTCGTTTCCTTCGTCTGCAGCAACAGAGCCGTCTCTTGAAGAAGGATCAGAAATCGATGCTTCCCAAACGGAGACGTCTACACAGCCGGAAGATAATTCTCAAGCCGTAAGCTTGCCACCAGCGAGTCCCTTGCCTGCTGGAGCCGTTCATATCGTAGCCCTTGGCGACAGCCTCACTCAAGGTGACGGCGATGACACAGGGCGAGGCTATCCCGGTCGCTTGTTGGACATGGTCAACGCCGTTCGCCCAGATTCGACCCTTACTAATTTTGGTCAATCTGGCTGGAGTTCAGATGCACTTATCAATGGAGATCAGGGACTTGAAAGTCAGCTCACGCGTGCGGTGAGTGAATTGCAAGATGCAACATCGCAAGGAAAAGCAGGTTTAGCATTGGTTTGGATCGGCAGCAATGACCTGTGGTATTTATATGAATTTGGCGGCGACATTGACGATGCAGGCGATGCTTCAGATGCTCAACGCTTCGAAGCGAATATCGATACCATCCTCAGCCAACTTCGCGGAACGGGTGCACAAGTGGTCATTGCTCTCTTGGATGACCAATCCAAACGTCCGATTGCCTTGAAAGGCGAAGCCTTTGTTGCCATCACACCGGATGAAATGAGCCGCATGTCTGCCCATGTGGATGTTTATAACCAGATCATTCGCGATAAAGCTGCTCAATACGGCGCCCTAACCGTGGACTTCTACTCGACCGATATTTTTACCAACCCTGCCACACTGTACGATGATGGCAATCATCCTAATCAAGCAGGGTATGACATCATTGCCCAAAAGTGGTATGAAGCCATAACGCCCATACTACAATAAATAAAAAGAGGCTCATGTGAAAAAGCACAAGAGCCTCTTTTTTATGGACTTCCCAACTCTACTACAAAATAATCGCCATACGACCCATTGGCGAAGTACGCATATCCTACACCCATCTCTGTAGACGTTGGGTTGAGAATGGCATCGCGGTGAATTTGATCGTTCATCCACCAAGTCATGGCGGCTTGTGGTCCACCACCGCCGTAGATGATCTCTTCCGAGTAGGAAGGTGAGTAGCCGAACGCAAGGATGCGTGAATACGCTGAAGAACCGTCTGAGCCGGTATGGCTGATGCGCCCGCTGCATGCCATATCTGCCGCATGGGCTTGAGCGGCATTGGTTAGGATGGAGTTGATTGTTAATGCTGGTAGACCTGCACTGGCACGTTCCTGGTTGATCGCAGAAGCGATTTGATTCACATAGCCTGCATTTTGCGAGGCACTGCAATTGCCACTCGTCCCAGAAGATACGGTTGGGGCATTGCCCGAAACCGTCGCTTGTGGCACGACACCTCCACTCCCCACGATGATCTTTACCCAGAATGTTTTTTCAATGCCGATCGGCACATCTTTGCCAGTTGGGTCGTTGAGAGTGAAGTAGCCTGTATAGGAACCATTCGTGGATGGAGCGGTCAACTCTACAGAGACTAGCACCTTCTCTTTTAGCAACGTCTCAGGCACGGGCGCGGAAAGAGGCGCACTCATCTGGTCGCCAGCGGCAAATTTGAGGATGTATCCGATCCACGGGCAGGAGCCGTTGTTGAGGAATTCCCAGGTCTTGGTAAATTTCTCGCCGGGCTTTACCAACGTTCCATCCAGGATCGTCACATCGCGGAGCAGCACTGCGCTTTCGGTGCAGTTCGGATCGATCGTGACCGCGAAGGTGGGCGTGAGGATGATCTCTGGTGTGGCGGTGAGCGTTGATGGCACAAACCCAGACTTGGTCGGCGGCAGGGTTGCTGTGACAAAGTTCGAAGGGATAGGCGTATTAACTTCCTGTGTCTCCACCGAGATACAAGAAGTTAAAAGAAATAGGCTGAGTAGAATTATTTTTTTATACATAAATTTACCAAAAGACTATATGACTATCAAACTATTGAACAACTGACTAACTCAAAACATCATCATCTGCCCCGTGGATTTTTCCACCGGGTCGCTAGCGATTAGTTCTTCAAAGGTTTCGCGCGTAAGGACAGGAAGGTCTAACACACTGCGCAATAGACGATATTTTGCCAATTTATGTTTCTTCAAACGTTCTTTGAGGTCAGGGTCGCGATCCAGTTTATAGGCTGCCAACGCTGCCCGCCCGCCAGGGATGACGATCACAGTCTGCTCATCGGCTGTTTCCAGCGCACGGTGGATCAACGCCGAAGCCAACACATGAAATTTCCGCGCGGGCTTGCCGTTCTCGAGCCAGGTCAATGTTTTTTCTTTTACGGCGGTTCTAAAGCCAAGTCGTTTGCCGATCTCTTCAAGTTGTGTGAAGACCGTCTTTGTTTCTTCGCGCCGAGCCGCCGCCAGATCTTCCTTACGCAAACTCCAGTTTCCACCGTCTTTTTCGGCGTATGAATTCAAGACGGCATAGATCAAACCTTTGGAGGGAGTCATCAGCCCGGTAAATTGTTTATTTAACTCTTCTTCTACTTCCAGAAAAATAACTTGTGGATTCTTTTGCAGATACGTCACAATGGCAACTTCGATCTTATCGGATAGCGATTCTTGCACTCCCTTTGCTAATCCCCACATGCCGGTATCTATGCCTTCACCGGTTGAATAATGGATGAACTCTTGGCTGTCTTTGAGTGCCTGTTCCATCACGCTTTGCGTTTTGCGCATGGCAAAATCAAATTCATCTTCCGCTTTTTTTAAGGCATTTACTTCTGCCAGTGCGATCAAACCGGCTGTATGCAAATGTAAATAGCCCGCCGGTTCACCACGAGATGATAAATAGTCGCGCAGTGCTTTTCTTGCGGTTCCCACTTCCATTTCAGTGGATGCAGTTTTCTTCCCGCTTTTCCAAATTACTTGGGCGGGATCATGTTCTGTTCGTAGCGCAACACTTTCCAACTTGAATCCGGTAATCGATGCAGCGGTCAATGCCGAAGTCATGAAAGGCGCTTCAGGCTCGGGCATCACACCAAAGACAGGCACACCATCTGCAAGCAGATCATCGAGATGACTGAACATCGCGAACAATGCTGTAGCGCTCCATGCCCAGTCGTAGCGTCTGCGGCGCAGCGCGGTCTTGTATGGTTCCACTGCTTCCTTGCCCCACAGCCAGCCAGCCCACAATGCCGAGAGAGTCCAGAACGCCTGATTCGGTCTTGGAATGGAACCAATGACTGCCGCAATGGGAATCTCCCGTTTGACTTCATGTGCCAGGTCTTTCAAGCGACCTTCATAGATGCAGATGCCGCCCGTCTCTGGGATTTTCTTGGGCCACGCCTCAAACGGGACCGGTGAACCTGCTTGCGCAAACAAACCGACTCCACGCTCGAGCATGGTCCACAAGTTATTCTCGCGGAATTGACTTGGCGTACTCAACTGTTTCGGGCGCGGGCGTTCAGACGGATGTGCCCAAAGTGTGTTGCCCGCGTCGCATGCCAATAACACAAGTGCCGTCAATGCGCGTTTGCGAGTCGCTGAGAGATTTAAACTATCCAGCCGATTAAGTATCGTACCCAGCACATATAACGGGCGCGGCAAATAATGCTCGATGGCTTCCTCAGCGTAGATGCGGTCTTCATCTTTGAGCGAAACTACGCGTTCGAATAGACGGGTGCGATGTAGCGTATCCGTCCCGGCGATCTGCATGGCGAGTTCTTTGTCTGAATCGGTTGCGATGTGTTCGCCTGTGTCTTTACAGTGCGGGCATTCATAGATGCGGGCGTAGGGCACATCCTCGCCTTTGCGCCAGAGGAAGGCTTGGGCATGGAGCTGTTTTTCGCATGTTTCACATTGAGTCAGGTAAAGGGATTGCAAATGTTGTTCCAGCCGTTCATCCCCTTTTTTGACGGCACCCAGATCGGCGAGTGCAGCAATGAACTCTGCCTCTGGCGGCGGGTTCGCGAATATTTCCAGCAGAAAACGTGTGATGGGGTTGTTCGCTGTTACGAGCACACGGTATCCGCTGCGCGCGGCTTCGAGCACCAGCTTCGGGGAGAATCCGAATGGGTCGAGTAACCAGTTGCCAGTTAGAGTCTGATGCGAAAGCCATCCTGAAATGATTCCATCTTCAAGCGCAGGTAAAAAGCGCGCGAGTGGTCCGGCATCGGCAGGTTTGAATCCGGGAATGTAGGCTTTGTATTCCATATCACACCAGCGCTTTGCTGATGGCTTTTCGCGGGGTGGCGTTGAGATCGATCTCGATGGCGGAAAGCAAAATTTGAATCGCAAGGATGACCGAAAGAGTCGGCAGGATGACCGTTCCTGTGGGGGCAGAGATGCCGATGTTGTAGTACTGGATCCATTTGGTGATGCCAAAGATCAAGCCGAACAATAAAAGTGGAATGCCCGTGAGCAGATAAATGGACATCATCGAAAAATCGTAAATGAAATATTTTAGAATGATGCGGCGCAGAAAGGTGCGTGTGAGTTTGAACGGGAATTCGAACATGGCGCGGCGAATGGAAAGGTGCGAGCGTTCTGCGCCATAGCGCGCGGGCATGGTCACATCTTGCACGCAGGCATCGAGCAGATAAAGCTGTGCGAGCATGGAGGTTTCGAAGAAATAGCGTTTGTCAATTTTATCGAAGGGCAGTTTTTCCAACACATCGGCACGGATGGCGAAATAACCGTTGGTGGGGTCGAAGAGATTCCAATAGCCGGTGGCAGCTTTGGTGAGGAAACTCAGCCCAAGGTTGCCCACGCGGCGCACGAGCGGCATTTGTTGAAGCGCCTGAAAATCGCGAAAGCGATTCCCTTTAGCATAATCGGCTTCGCCCAACACGAGCGGCTCCAGCAGGGCAGGGATGTATTGCGTGTCCATTTGACCATCGCCGTCCAGCTTTATTACAATATCCGTGCCAAGTGTTAGGGCGGTTTTAAATCCGGTTATCATGGCGCCACCCACACCTTGATTCTTCTCATGGCGAACCAGGGTGATGCGCTTATCTTTTTTTGCGGCAGCCAGCACCACAGATGCGCTGGCATCAGGCGAGGCATCATCCACGACGATGATGTGTCGAACGAAAGCAGGCAACCCTTTTAATACGCTTAGGATCTCACTTTCCGTCCGATAGGATGGGATGACGACCGTGATGTTGAATTTCGAAAAATTCATACATAAAATTGTAATCGAAAAGGTGTTAGAATCCCCGCAAGGAGATTATTCATGGCCCCCGGGGAACGTATCCTTATTGTTGAAAATGACCCAGATATTGCCGACCTGATCGGCAGACAGTCGCTTCAACCGCTCGGCTACCAGGTGATGGTGGTGGGCGAAGCGGGGTCTGCGCTAAAGCTTTCGGTTCAATCTCCGCCAGACCTGATTCTTGCTAATATCAATTTGCCAGGCTTGAGCGGGAAAGACCTGTTGGCAGCCTTCAATTCTCAGAATGTAAAATCTCCTGTGATCGTGATCGCAGAAAAAGGACAGGAGCATGATGCCATTCAAGCCTTCCGTCTTGGCGCAATCGATGTCATCTTTTGGCCTTTGCGTGATGCCGAAGTCGTTTCCATTGTCGAGCGCGCCTTGCGCCAGACCCAGGAAACCCGTGAACGGCAAAAACTTGACCGTCAATTAAAAGCGACCAATGACGAATTGCAAAAACGTCTGCGCGATATGACCACCATCCTTTCGATCGCGAAGGCAGTCACCTCGGTGACCGATCAGCGTGTGCTCTTTGACAAAATTTTAGAGAGCGCCCTGCAATTGGGCGAAGCTGAACTTTGCTGGCTGATGCTGCGCGAAGAAAAAGGAAATCAATTCATTTTGCGCGCACACCGCAACCTGCCGGATGCCTGGTCGAAGAAAATGAACCAGCCGGTGGACGATGGTGTCAGTTCGTTGGTGGCGCTTTCAGGTGAGAGTCTCTTTATGGCTGGCTCACCCTTGCAAAAGTTTAAGATCGCGGCGCTGGGCAGGGCAGTGGGCGTGGTGCCAATCAAGATCCGAAATGAAGTCATTGGTCTGTTGATCGTGGTGCGCAAGACTGACCGCGAATTTTCACGCGATGCCCAGACCATGCTCGAAGCGATGGCAGATTATGCCTCGATCTCGTTGGTAAATGCACGCTTGTTCCGTGCTCTTGAACAGACGGCAGAAAGCGCCCGTACTGGTGAAAAGCACCGCTATGCTTCATTAGATGCTCTGCGGAGTTCGATCCGCACTGAGGTGCAGGCGGCTACTTATCCGCTGAACTTGGTGTTGACTGAAATGCCCGGCGCGCTGAACCCGGAACAAAAGAAAGCACTTGAGTCCGTACAACAGGCACTTCTACGACTTTCCAGCTCTTCAGAGAAGACAGTCGTACCACCTCAACCATAAACAGGATATTTAATTAACTGATGGCAAAACAAGATTTGATCGTGCTGGCGCTGAACGACCTGCCAGTTACAGATCTTATGGAAAGAGCACTGCGTGCCTCTGAATTTGAAGTGGTCATCGTACGCGACCGCGCCGGGTTAGACCGCTCTATTCAAGAAGCGATCCCTGCGCTGATGATCATTGGGGAGAAGTTTTCGGAGGAGAGCGGGCTAGTTGTTTCCACTTCTATTTTAGAACGCTTTCCCACCATGCCCATTCTTTTGTTTGCGGTAAAGGATGTACCCGGGCTGGCTCGTGATGTATTAAAAGCGGGGCTGAGCGGCTATCTCGCTGCACCGTTGAAGATCGATGACATTACGGAAGAAGTAAAACGCACCCTGCATCGGGCGCGCAATCTGGGGGATTGGGTTCGCCGTGAGGTAAAGCGCACTACGGCGTCGCTGGAGCAAAAAGCCAAAATCTCAGAAGCAGAACGGGTTAAGTTGGAGGCGATCATTGCCAACATTCAAGATGGCGTGATCGTTCTGGATGAAACGCATCACATCCTGCTGGTCAATCAGATGGTGTATGACGTATTTCATCTTGAAGGCATCCCGATCCTTGGCAAGTATGTGAAGGATGTGATTCCCAATGCCGACTTGAGCGCCTTGATTGACCGTGCCCGCGATGGTGCTTTGAAGTATCACGAGATCAACTTTGATGATGGGCGGGTCTTTAATGCACAATACACGCCGATTGCCCGTATTGGCAGCGCCGTGACCATGCAGGATATTTCCTACTTAAAAGAGATCGACCGGCTGAAGAATGATTTCATTCACACCGTGTCACATGACTTGCGTTCCCCTTTAACCGCCATACTGGGATATACCGAATTGGTCGAGCGGACCGGCTCTCTGAATGAATCACAGCATGAGTTCCTCGGTCGTTTGCAGTTGAGCGTGCAACATATGACTGGACTTGTAAATGAATTGCTCGACCTGGGCAGGTTGGAAGCAGGCTTTGATACCCGCCGTGAGCATGTGCAGTTGGGGAACATCCTGAAATATTCGTTGGATGTCTTCGATAATCAGATCAAGAAAAAGAATATAAAACTCATCAGCGAAGTCGCCGCAGAGTTGCCGCCTTTGCGTGCCAACCCGATCCGTATTCGTCAGATGATCGATAATCTGGTGGGGAACGCCATCAAGTACACGCCGCAACATGGCAAGATCAAGGTCAGTTTCTCCGCACAGGAGAATCAGATCGTGTTTCGAGTGGAAGATAGCGGACCGGGGATTCCGCCGGAAGAACAGAACCGCGTCTTTGATAAATTCTTCCGCGCCTCGAACCGCCCAAGCGGTGTGGAAGGGACCGGGCTTGGGCTGGCGATCGTAAAATCGATCGTACAAAGCCATCAGGGACGGGTATGGGTCGAGTCAAAGGTAGGGGTGGGGTCATCGTTCATCGTCCTGCTCCCCGCTACAGACTAAAGCCAGATCGCAATTCATATAATAAAAATGCTGACGCCGGGCTATTCACCCGGCGTCAGCTTTCGCCAAAGGAGGAGACAGGATTTCTGTGTTGGAGGTGTCTGGCACCGTCTCCGAAGTGATATTAACCCCACACGCATGTTTTGGGCATCGTAATATGTCATACATCCGGCGTGATGAAGGGCATATATTTCTAGATGCCGTTTAGAAAGTTACGCATGAGTTGTAGGGCTTCATCAAGGGTGGTGTAGGAGCGGACAGTTAGAGTGGGGTCAGTATTGCCTGTGATCATTTTTGAAACCCGGCGTTCTTCTGAATACAAACACAAGACTGGCTTGCCAATATTCAACGCGAAACCGATCTCATATCCCACTCCATGTGAAGGCACGCTGACTTCGGCGATCAGAGCATCACATGCGCGGATCCAGTTCACATCGCGTTCATAAACATCTTGCGGTGAGAGTGCGCGTTCGCCATGCATGGCTTCAGCTTGGGCAAGGTGCGAGGTGGGAATGATGTGCCCTTCTGCTTCGAGAGCGGCGACCATCTGTTGATACACCGCTTCAAGTTCCCGCCCGCCGGTAATGGAGCATGCAAAATAAATATTCATTTTTTCGGAAGTTTGGAAAGGATCGAAATATCACGCTGTTGTTGCGGCGCGGAAACCGAGCCGCCATTGCGTAGACTGTCCATCTCAGCGCTGAAGCGCATCCACTCATCGACAAGGATGATGATATGCGGGCTTTTGTCTTTGAAGAAGAGTGGGGAAAGGAACAACTTCAACATCGTTTGTGACATTGGCAGGGCATTCACTTCAATAACGATGGCGCTCAATTTTGCAAGCGGCTCAACAACCTCACGCAACGAATTCGAAATACTCTTGGGCGGAAACAGCGAACCCAAATTTGCCGTGCTGGTGCGTCGAAAACGTTTGTACGAAATATTCAAACGCAGGAATGGCGTCACCAACCGTAAGTGATCGGTAAACGGCTGCACATAGGCACTCTTGCGCATTAGCCACATGCCAATCCCCATCAAAACACTCAAGCCACCGAGCACCGCAAAGACCAGCCAGCGCCATTGTTCATAGCCCCAACTGCGCAACACCCAAGCCAGCCCAAGCATCGCCAGCCCAAGCGCAAAGACCGCCGTCCACCAGCGGCTGAGCATAAATGTAAAGATGACCAGAGGATATTTTCTTCCACCTTTGCTTGCCATGTTATTCATCCTCAGATGGATTGGAAAAGGCTGCGCCTCTAGCCGGACCTGGGGCTTGGTCGCTGTTTAATTGAACGATCAACTTCCCGATAGCTTGTTCAAGATGTTCGCCACGCAGGCTAAAGGTGATGTCGCCGCGAGTCTTTTCGATGATGCCGCGCGCAAGGTCGGTCTGACGGCGCAGTCCGTTGGTGATGGCATCGGGGTAATCCATGGTGACGAGGATGGAGTAGATCTCATCCATATAGTGGAGCAGGCGCTCGGCTTCGGCAGAGTAGCCGTGCCGAAGAATATCCAAGGTGCGTCGGCGTAACTCGCCGACGACTTCTGCCAACCCGTTGAGAAAGGTTGCGGATTCAACGACTAGTTCTTCCGGAGTCGGAAGCGCTTGGTTGCGGATCAAAGCGCAAGTCACATTGGCTTCCACAAATTCCTTGAGTGCATCCTGAGTGTAGCCCGCATGAAAGAGGTCTGGGAAGGCGCTGAGTGAATTGCGAAGCACATCTGCTAGTTTGCTGGCTTCTTGAAGTTGTACGTTCATCGTTTCGGTGTCATCCCGGTGAACGGCACGGATGGCGAGTGAGCATGCGCGAGTGAGTTGGCGTGCCTGAGCAAGCGCCTGATCGCGGGCGGCGGTACGTGAATCGAAATTTTTGCGGATCTGCTCCGCGATGGACTCAAGTTTGTGCATGGCTATTCTTTGGGTGGTTCAGGTGGCGGTTGTTGAAATGGACGGAAGAGATTTTCTGCCAACGTACTATTGATCGGGACATGGATCTCACCGAAGGCAGCTTCGTACCGTGAGATGTTTTCCGCGAGCGCTTTGAGCAAGAGCTTGGCGCTGAGCGGGGTCATGACGACACGTGAGCGAATTTTTGCGCGGGCTTCACCGGGGAGCAGATGAGCAAAATCAATCACAATGTCTGAAGGAGAATGGGCGATGCGCGCAAGGTTCACGTATTGCGGTTCCACACCTTCTGGAACTTCGAGGGTGGGTCCGGTGGGTTTTGGGGGAGTAGGGGGAGTGGTCATGGTTTTATTTTTGATAGACCCTAAAGGTTGTTGAAACCTTTAGGGTCTTTGGGTTTCACTAGAATGGAATATCGTCTTCGGGCGGGAGCTCTGCCATCTCCATGCCGCCGCCTCCGGCAATGGGTCCGCCTTCGCCTTCACCGCGAGAAGAAAGGAAGCGCACGGTGGATGCCGTCACTTCAAAGGAGGAACCAGCGGTTCCATCCTGCCGGGTGTAGACGCGCGGTCCGCCGGTGGTTTTATCTGGGGTGAGGCGTCCTTCCACCAATACTTTGGAGCCTTTCTTTAGATATTGGTTGCAGATCTCGGCTGTTTTGCCCCAGGCAGAAACGCGAAACCAGACTGTTTCTTTGACCTGTTCGCCGTTTCCGGAGGTATATTGACGGCTGGTGGCAACCGAGAAGGATGTCACTGCCTGCCCGGAGGGAGTGTAGCGCATTTCCGGGTCTTTGCCTAAATTGCCGACGATGATGAGGGTATGGTACATGGGAGTCTCTCCTGTAGAGTTAAGGTACCCGTCGAATTACGACGGGGAAATAAGTTGGACTTGTCCATTTTACACCCGCTGGGATATTGTAAGAAAGTAATTTAAGAGATTGTCCTTTATCTATCACACAAGGAGAGAACTATGACTGAAACAAGCCCGAAACGATATCACCCTGCCCTGGTCGCCGTTCACTGGTTGACTGCCTTACTCGTTTTTATGATGTTAGGTGTTGGCAAGTTCGTAATGCCCGGTATTGACCCCTCTGACCCGCAAAAGCCGATGATGCTGCAAAGCCATACATTTATTGGCGGAGCGATTGCTGTACTGGTGATCATCCGTTTGGTCTTACGTTTTAGCACCAAGCGCCCGGCTGAGGCAGATGCAGGCAATGCCATTTTGAATTGGGTTGGCAAAGCGGTGCATGTTTTGCTGTATCTCTTTCTGATTGGGATGGCCGTCAGCGGGTTGGGATTGTTCCAAATGGCAAATCTTCCAGCCGTGTTCAGCGGAGCTGCGCCGTATCCCTCCAATTTCTTTGATTATCTGCCGCGCATGGGTCATGGATTAACCTCCTGGCTGTTGCTGGCACTTGTCGCCCTGCATTTTGGAGCGGCATTGTTCCATCAATTCATTCGCAAAGATAATTTGATTGGACGGATGTGGTTTGGAAAATAGAGGGTGAGAGTATGGCAGGATAAAAAAATTCCTGCCATACTTTAATGCTATGTTGGATTGGAATATCGAATATCTTGCCAATGAAGACCTGTTGTACATCAAAACCTGTGGGGTGATGACAACAGAGTATGCCAATGCCATGTTGGCAGAGATCGTGGAGGCAGCGAAACACCATTGTTGCGCGCGCCAGTTGGTGGATCATCGCGAGACGAAGTTCGGATTCAGCATGATCGAGTATTATGAACGTCCACGTGTGAATCAGAAGATCGGCATGGAATATACTTGGAGGGTGGCGATGGTCTTCCAAGCATTGACCGAAGAGACGCTCTTTTTTGAAACGGTCTTCCAAAACCGCGGGTATACCCTGCGTCAGTTCGCGGATATTGATGAAGCCAAGAAGTGGGTGCTAACGTAGCACCCACTTCTTTTTTATATTTTGTTTTACAACGGTGTCTTCATGGGAATACCTGCCTTGCGCGGATACTTCGGCGGTGTGGCGGCGACCTTATCCACCAACACGAGATAACGATCATCCACGACACCGGGCAAGTTGACGGGGATCAATTGCTTTAGTTTTCCACCCAAGATTTTCATCGCCTTCTCTGCGGATTGCGCTTCGGCGGGTCCGCTTTCGCCTTTTTGGGCGAGCATGATGCCGCCGATCTTCACAAGCGGAAGCAAATATTCGCTCAGGATGTTGAGATTCGCTACGGCCCGCGCCACGGCGCAGTCATACGTCTCACGATGCGCAGAGATTTGCCCGATGTCTTCAGCTCGGGAATGGATGACTTCAATGCCTTCCAAACTAAGCGTGTTGATGATGTGCTGACAAAAGTTGACTTTCTTGCCGACCGATTCAACCAGAGTCACATGCATGGCAGGGTAAATGATCTTAAGCGGCAAACCCGGAAAGCCCGCCCCCGTGCCTACATCTATGAGGCGTTGAGGCGGTTGGGCTTTCCATGCGAGTACGGTGGAATACGAATCCAAAAAATGTTTGGTGCGAATGGACTCGACATCCCGGATCGCGGTTAGATTAAATTTCTGATTCCATTCCAACAGTTCTTTTTCATAGACTGAAAGCGCAATCACCTGCCGTGCCGTGAGATGAACGCTGAACAGTGTTTTCAAATCTTGAATGAGAGAGTCCATATAATGGGATTATATAACAAAAGAGGATGGCGCTCTTCGCACCATCCTCTCCTATTCACTATTTACTCATCACTTTTTACTTCTTCTCTTCTTCCTTCACCTGCGGTTCAACCTTCTTCTTGTTTCCACGCAGCTTGCGGAAGATCCAACGCAGGACCAGGAATGCCACGTAGAACGGAATGGCGATAGTGATCAGAACTGGCAGGATGAGAAGGATAAAGCGGATCAGGAAGTCTACAAAACCTTTCCAGAAATCGAGCAGGTCTTGCACAGCTTCCAACGCTACACCTTGCGGTTCCCATTTGCCGATCGTTACTGGCTTGATGGTATCTTCTGCGATGATGCGAATGCTGATGGCAGAGAGCGCCGCAGCTTCTTCATAATATTTGATCTGTCCCTGAATGATCTCGATCTGTTCGCGGTAATACATTAATTGATTGAAGATGTTGACGACCTCGTCGGTATCTTGCGCGTTCTCCATCAACTTGGTTAATTCTTGTTCCGCGGCTTGATAGGTCTTGAGGCGGGACTTTAAGTCTACATATTCAGCGGTGACATCCTGCCCCGAGCGGGTTTCACCCTGCACTTCAACCACATCTTTTTTGATCTCAGCTAACGCTTCATCCAACCGTTCAGAAGGCACACGGATCGTCACGCTCGCCTCAGGGACGGGGGTGTAGTCACTGGTATAGCCTTGATACAAACTGGACGATACAACAAATCCGCCCATTTCTTCTGCCATGGCTTGAACATCCTTCAAGCGCAATTCCACATCCGCGACCACAATGGATAAGTCTGCGTTCTGAATGACGATGCGTTCCACCTGTGCAGCGGCTACGCCACTATTAGAAGTAGCTTCATCTGCCGCGTACTCGCCAGCTCCGTAGGTGGGGACAGGGACAACATCATAAGCCGGTTCGGCTCCGCCGCGTTCCACAGCGGCTGCTTCGGGTGCGGCTGCGCTGGCACAGGCTCCCAGAACAAGGGCGGTGATCAGTAAAATACCATAAAGCAATTGGCGTTTCATTTCATTCTCCTTCTTTTCCTTTGGTGAATTCTCTACTCAAAGGACGCTGTCTTTCAGAAAATAGTTCCTGAAAGACTTAAACTCCTACCAGCCTTCGGCGATTCGGGCAGCGTGTTTCTCTGGCAGTCCCGCCGCACGGATGCGCTCTTGCACTTCGGCAATGTTGTACATCACCCGTTTCGGAGTCCATGTGCGAGCTTCTGTGTCGTAAATCGCGTAGGCGGCACGCGGATCACGGTCGCGTGGTTGACCGACCGAGCCCGGGTTGATGATCAACTTCGGTTGCAGCGCGATCGTGACATCTGGCACGGTTTGCTCCACAGCCACCCGTTCCGTTTCGGGGTGTTGGGTAAACAGGCATTGAATGTGGGAATGCCCCACAAAACACCAAGGTGTATCGAAATGACTGAAGTTCAAGCTCGCCGTCATGGCGTTCAGAATATATTCCCATAACGGGTCACGTGGACTGCCATGCGCCATGGTTGCGTCACCGCGCACCTTGGTCTTGGAAGGCAGGGATTTAATGAATTCGATGTTGCTGGCAGAAAGCACCTTCTCATGATATTGCAGCGAGCGCTTGGCATCGCCATTAAACGTTTCAAGCGACATCCTGCCAATGACACCTACATCATGATTGCCCATCAAACAAGTCAGGTTCTTGATCTCGCGCACTTCTTCCACCACGGCGTTCGGGTCGGGACCATAGCCCACCAGGTCACCCAGACACCAAGTCTCATCCACATCCCCGGCAGCTTTCAGCACCGCTTCCAGCGCGGTGTAGTTCGCATGAATATCAGACATTACCAAAATTCGCATATCACTCCAGCAATCGTGCAACGTGTTCGATTATTTTTTCAGCCGCTTCACTCTTGCTCATGAGCGGCAAAATTTCTTGGGTTCCATTTGCAAACAACAATGTGATGCGGTTGGTTTCTACAGCAAACCCGGCATCATTCGCAGAGATGTCATTTGCAGCGATAAAGTCTAAACCTTTGGATTTCAGCT
>JAFLCE010000098.1 GCA_017303655.1 Anaerolineae bacterium | reverse complement strand
CGATCAATTGCAGGGCGTAATGGCGCGGAATGTGGTATCGGCTGAGGGTATCTGCCCAGGCAGCGGCAACCCGGTCGTCGGTCGAGGCGGAGGCGGTTTCAACAATATTGCGCCAGTAATCCAACTCGAATTCGCGATCTTTCTTTAATTCCACTTCATCCACAATATCATCTACGGTTCGGCAAAAGGCATAAAGGGCACGAACGGCAGCGCGTTTTTCTTCGGGTAACAAGCCAGAGGCAAAGTGGAAAGACTTACTATGTGCAGCGGTAATGGCTTCTGCTTCTTTGTAGGCTATACGCAAAGAATCATCGCCTGCCCAATACGAAAAGAATGGACGTGACGTATGATGTGGAATATGCCCCGCCAAGGATAATAGTTGACTTTCCCAATTTGCATGTGCTTGCATAAGTCTCTCCTTTTTTGTTTTTTGTATTTTACTGAAATTATCCTATTTGTCAAGGTTTTGTCAACATAAAAACAAAACCTTGACAAATACTGTACGGCGTGTAAAATACAACCTGAACAAAAGGAGACTTATAAACATGAAACCAACTGCCCTCGTAATTGGTGCTGGGATCGGCGGAATAGCCACTGCCGCTCGCCTTGCAAAAAATGGATACGATGTAACCGTTCTTGAAAAGGAACCTACCCCAGGCGGGCGTTGTAACCAGATTATTCGCGACGGACACCGCTTCGATATTGGTCCGACCCTGTTTCTCATGCCCGAAGTTTGGGAGGAAACCTTTGCCTCTCTCGGCGAAAAATTGAGCGATCACCTCGACCTGCGTCGCATTGACCCCACCTACAAAGTCCATTTTGATGACGGGCTGCGCCTCGAACTGACCTCAGACATTGGCAAGATGCAGACCCAGCTCGAAGCTGTAGACAAGACCGCTTTTACTGGTTTTCTCGGCTATATTGCCGAGGGTTCAAAACACTATAAGATTTCACTCGATAAATTTGTTGGACGAAATTTCTTCAACATCTTCGAGTATTTCAGCTTGAAGAATCTGCCTTTGATCTTCAACTTGAAGGCACTTCAAAAGCACTACACCAACACCGGTCGCTTTTTCAAAGATGAGCGTTTGAAGGCTGCCTTTACCTTCCAGAATATGTATCTGGGACTCAGCCCCTACGATGCCCCAGCCACCTACTCCCTGTTGCAGTACACCGAGTTGGCTGAAGGTGTTTGGTACCCCATGGGCGGTATGTATGCCGGCATTCAAGCCCTCACTAAAGTTGCCGAAAAACTGGGTGTGAAGTTTGTTTTCAACTCCCCAGTAAAAAAGATAAACGTTGGCAAATCCAAGGTAGAAAGTGTGATCGCAGCAGATGGCAAGACCTACACTGCCGATATCTTCGTGGGCAATGCAGACCTGCCCTATATCTACAAAGAACTCTTGCCTGACGTAAAAGAAGCCAAAAAGCTGGACGAAAAGCTCTACACCTGCTCCACCATTATGTTCTATTGGGGTGTGGATAAACAATACAAGCAGATCGCACACCACAATGTATTTCTAGGCGGTGACTACAAAGCTTCGTTCGACCAGATATTTGAAGACAATACCCTGCCTGAAATCCCCTCTTTCTACGTCCATGCCCCGGCACGGACCGACCCCGCAGCTGCCCCAGAAGGACAGGAAACCCTGTATGTGCTCGTCCCAGTTGGGCATTTGAGTGAACGCAATAAACAAGATTGGGATGCCTTGGTGAACCGTGCACGCGCAACCGTGTTCGCCCGCCTCGAAAAAGAAATGGGCATCACTGACCTCAAAGAGCATATCAAGTTTGAGATCGTGTATCAGCCCAAAATCTGGAAAGAGCGCTTCAACCTCGAAAAGGGAGCCGCCTTCGGTCTGAGTCACAACTTCTGGCAGGTCGGTTATCTCCGCCCGCATAATCGCCATGCGCAATACAAGAACATGTATTTTGCAGGAGCATCGACCCACCCCGGAACGGGGCTGCCAATCGTGTTGTTATCAGCTCGTCTGACAAGTGAGCGAATCCTTAAGGAACAGGGTACAATAGCTGTGCAAAAGGTGGTCGAAGCCACCCTAACCCCAGCTTAACGAGGAATCCTCATGCTTAGTAAATCGCCTGCCTTTAATTTGAAAGCTGTTCTACGCGAAACGGGTCTCGCCGCAGATACTCTGCGCGCGTGGGAACGCCGCTATGGCTTGCCCACCCCACAGCGAACAGCTGGCGGTCACCGTTTGTATTCGCAATATGACATTGAAACCATCAAATGGCTGATCGCAAGGCAGGCAGAAGGGCTTTCCATTTCGCGCGCTGTAGATCGTTGGAATGAACTGGTTAGCTCAGATACCGACCCGCTGGCAGAATCGTTTCCTACGAACATAATCCTGCCGCAAAACGCCAATTTCTCAACCGACAATACGCTTGATAACATTCGCATAGAGTGGATCGCCGCCTGCTTGAATTTTAATGAGACCCAAGCCGAACAAGCGTTGAACAAAGCCTTTTCCATCTCACCGGTTGAGTCGGTCTGCGTTGAAGTGCTGCAAAAAGGCATGTCTGAGATCGGCGCTCTTTGGTATGAAAACCGTGCCAGTGTTCAACAGGAACATTTTGCTTCTGGGCTTGCAATGCGCAGGTTAGACGCACTGCTAAGCGCTTCCCCTGCCCCCACTCGCCCGCAAACCGTATTGGTCGGCTGCCCACCCGATGAGTGGCACACCTTTACGCCGTTATTGCTTTCCCTGCTTCTGCGTCGCCGCGGATTTAACGTGATCTACCTGGGTGCCAATGTTCCGAGTGACCGCTTCGCAGAGACCGCGATCAAAGTTAAAGCCAATCTTGTTATTCTGGTGGCACAGACCTTAAGCAGTGCCGCACACCTTCAACACACTGCGCTTGCTCTAACAGCGCAACATGTGAACACTGCCTTCGGCGGGCGCATCTTCAGCTTACGTGAAAGCATGGTTGACCATATCCCCGGGCACTATCTGGGCAAATCACTTGAGTTATCCATTCAGGAAGTAGAAGAGGTTTTGAAAGGTAAAAAGTCAACCAGCGAGATCAAAACCGTTTCGCAGAAATACCTAGTCGCCTTACATGCTTTTGTTGCAAAACGAAGCCATATCGAAAGCACGATCAAAGAACGTATTCAGCCGCTGTTGGTGTCGCCGGAAAATTTAAATACAGGCATCCACTTTCTTGGCAACAATATCGCCGCCGCCCTGCAACTTGGTGACCTTGCCCATCTCTCTGAAGAAATCGAATGGCTAAAGACTTTGCTAAATATGCATGAAAGTCAGGCTCAGGAGTTACATCACTTCATGAAAGCCTACTCGAATGCAGTCGACGAGCATATAAATGGCCAGGGCGAGCCTATCAAAACCTGGCTGCATGCCTTTGCAGATGAAATTACATAAAGGAACTATGAACAAACGTCTTCTCTCTGTCATCCTGGTCGTTTTCGTCGACCTGTTAGGGTTTAGCCTCATCCTCCCGCTATTGCCGTATTATGCTGAAAAATACGGCGCCACCCAATTAGTAACTGGTATCCTGGTGGCATCGTATGCGGTCATGCAGTTGATCGGCGCACCGTTACTTGGGCGCTTATCCGACCGTTACGGACGCCGCCCCATCCTGCTTGCATCCATCTTCGGAACTTTCCTTGGCTTCCTCTTACTGGGCTTTGCAGATGGAATCGGCACTGCACTGGCAAATGCATTCAACCCGCAAGTTGCCAACTTATTTGTGCTGGGCATACTTTTCTTAAGCCGCATGGTAGATGGACTCACCGGCGGAAACCTCAGTGTGGCTCAAGCCTATATCTCAGATGTGACCGATGAAAAAGATCGTTCAAAGGGGCTCGGAATGGTCGGTGCAGCTTTCGGCATGGGCTTCATTATTGGTCCAGCCACAGGCGGGCTGCTCAGCCAATGGGGCTACGCAGTTCCAGGCTTTGTCGCGGCGGCGCTGTCTTTCATCAACCTTTTGCTGATCTACTTCTGGCTGCCCGAATCATTGACCGATGAGAAGCGCGCGAGTATGCCTGAAACCAAACCTGCAGTAACCCTCGCAGCTTTAATCCAGGCATTGACACGTCCCTTCACTGGCGCGCTGCTGACTGCCCGCTTTTTCTATGGGCTGGCGTTTGCTATCTTTCAAACCATCTTTGCCCTGTACGCCCTTCAGAAATTCAATTTTCAGGCACGTGATACTGGTTTTATCCTTACGTATGTAGGTGTGTTGTCTGTAATTGTGCAAGGCTTCTTGATCGGTCGGCTCACCAAGCGCTACCGTGAAGATGTGCTTATCTTGATCGGTTGTATCATGATGACGGTCTCTCTCATTGGGTGGGCACTTACGCCCAATGTCTTCTGGCTTTTGGTCGTGCTCGCTCCAACAGCACTCTCAGGCGGCATTCTTAACACCCTACTTTCCTCTACATTAACCAAAGCCGTTCAACCTCAAGAGGTCGGCGGGATCTTGGGTCTGGGCGCTTCGATTGAAAGCACCACCCGCATCTTTGCTCCCATCATTGGCGGATATTTATTGCAGGATTTTGGCACATGGTCACCCGGAGTTTTTGGCGCGGTCTTAATGCTGGGTATCACCGTGTACATATTCTTTACAGTCTTCAATCACCCCATCGCGGCAGAGATGCGCATCCGTTCGGCGCAACCAGTCCCTGTCTCTACCAACGGAGATTAATCCCATACGCAACGCAGTCTTTGGTTTCAAGAAGGAACTCCCATGTTGATTGACACCCTTCGTTACGAACTTCCGCCTGAAGGCACGACACTGTTAGGATACATCGTGCGCCGCATGCACAAAACGGAATGGCTTGTTAAAGCGGCAGAAGCCTTGCAACAAAACAATTCAGCGGTGGCACTCGAAGCCATTTCCGTCTACGCCGTTGCCTCTGCCACCTCGTTCGGACGTGCCTATTACCAACCCACTTTCAACCGTGTCGGTGACACCTTCCGTGAACGCGACCCGCAAACAGGGGCTTTTGTTGCTGCAAAGTTAGTAAGCAGTTCACCTGCGTACCAGATCACCTACTCTGCCGAAATGAACAACGGCGATCTTTTTCAGGGCTCCGAAACCATCCTTGGCACCACCATCGGCTGGCGCGGACTAGGCATGCCCGCCCCTTCAAAATTTATCTTCACATCAAAAACCTACGAAGCTACATTCAACGGCATTCTCACCAGCGAATTGGCGCTTTCGCTCTTTGGAAACACCCAAATTCGCGGCTATGGTTCGCTCGATTTCTCAGATTCGGAAGGCAACGAAGGTCATCTCGATCTGAACCGTCTGGGCGATGCCATCATCAAGATCAACGATCAACCTGCCATCACGCATCCCCTCATCCGCATGATGTGGCTGGATAACGGCAAGAGCCTAGTTCCACAATCTTTATGACCAAGAATATCTGGTGGATTCGCCGAGACCTGCGCTTAACAGATAACGCTGCGCTTCAAACCGCGCTCGAAGCGGGTGCAACCCTGCCAGTCTTTATCCTCGACCCGGCACTTGAACACCTATCTGCGCGCCGCCTAAACTTTCTTTACGAAGGCTTATCTTCGTTGGATAAGGAACTTCGCAAACGCAACTCGTATTTAGTCATTCGCAAAGGCAAACCGGTCGATGTGCTGCGGCAGTTGTTCAACGAAGTAAAAGCCGAAGCCGTGTACGCCGAAGAGGATTACACCCCCTACGCCCATCAACGCGATGCGCTCATTCAAAAGATACTGCCCCTCAAACTGATCCAAGGGCAGACGGTACATCACCCCAAATCCGTCCTCAAACAAGATGGCAGACCTTACACGGTCTATACGCCTTATTCAAAGACATGGAAGGCACAACTCACAAAGATCAAACTGCACCCAGCTCCCAAAAGCATTAACACTCCAACAGGGATTCGGAGTGAGTCGCTGCCAGAATTCACATCCAATTTGCTTTTCCCAGCCGGTGAACAAGAAGCCCTAACCCGGCTTGAAGAATTTGCTCACAAACGAATCCACGAATATGCAGATAATAGAAACCGCATGGACTTAGATGGCACTTCCGCCATTTCGCCATACCTGCGGTTTGGCATGGTCGGGTTACGTCAAGCTGTTCAACTTGCAACCTTCAACCTAAAACCTTCAAACTCTAAAGGCGCTGAGATCTGGCTGAACGAACTCATCTGGCGTGAGTTTTACATTCAGATCTTGTATCACTTCCCACATGTCGCGCGGACAGCCTTCAACCGCTCACTCGCCAATATTCCGTGGCGGAACAAAGCCTCAGAGTTTGCCGCATGGAAGAGGGGCGAAACAGGCGTCCCGGTGGTGGATGCGGCGATGCGTCAACTCAAAGAGACTGGCTGGATGCACAATCGCGCCCGCATGATCGTCGCTTCTTTCCTCGTCAAAGATCTGTTGATCGATTGGCGTTGGGGCGAAGCCTGGTTCATGGAGAATCTGCTTGATGGTGATATCGCCCCCAACAACGGCGGCTGGCAATGGACGGCTGGCACCGGCACCGATGCAGCCCCTTACTTTCGCATTTTCAACCCCGTGCTGCAAAGCGCCAAATTTGACCCGAACGGAGATTACATTCGCAAGTGGGTTCCTGAACTGCGCGGGCTAAACGCGAAGCAAATTCACGCGCCCTGGGAACATGACCTGCATATTGCAGGCTACCCAACAGAGCCGATCGTCAATCGAGAGTTGGTCAAAGAAAGAACACTGCAAGCCTATAGTATTTCAAAGGAAAAGTCTAAATGAACAAACGTGATCTTTCCATTTCGATGGAGCGTGCCAACCTGGGTGTGCTTTTCTTCTCGCTACCAGTTGTTGTGATCCAATTTATTTTGTTTGAATTTATTCAGTCAAACAAAGACGCGTCCATCACCTGGAATTTCATTATATTTTTCTTGGCGGTCATCGTTGGGATCATCGTTCATGAAGCCATTCATGGCATTACCTGGGCTGTCTTTGGGCGCAAGCCGTGGTCTGCCATCTCATTCGGGTTTCAACTAAAAACACTAACACCCTATTGCCATATCAAAGAACCAATTGAGGTTAACGCTTATCGCATTGGAGCATTCATGCCCGGCTTGATCGTAGGGATTCTGCCGTACATCTACAGCCTGGTTACGGGTGATGCCAACTGGTTTTGGTTCGGGCTGATACACACGGCTTCTGCGGGCGGTGATTGGCTCGTCTTGTGGCTCATCCGCGTAGTGAAGGCGGGTTCACTAGTAGAAGATCATCCCACTCAAGCGGGATGTTATGTAATCGAAGGATAGTTGTTGATGAAGAAAAATAAATTCACTCGCATAGCAGGCAGCATTCTGCTCTTCCTGCTTGCACTGCTGTTGATTGGACCCTTCCTCGTCCCTGTTCCTCCATTGGAAAACACAGTCTCTGCCGAAACTTTTGCAGATGACGATAGCAAGTTCATTGAGGTCAATGGCGTGGATGTTCATTACAAAATATACGGAGAAGGCGAACCGGTTTTCATCCTCTTGCACGGCTTTGGCGCGAGTCTATTCTCATGGCGCGAAGTGACCGAGCCTCTGACTCAATTTGGAACGGTCATTGCCTATGACCGCCCGGCATTTGGTTTAACCGAGCGCCCAATGGAATGGGAAGGTGAAAGTCCATATAGCCAAGACTCACAAGTGGAACTTGTCATTAGTTTGATGGATGCGCTTGGTGTGGAAAAAGCCACACTGGTCGGAAACTCAGCAGGCGGCACGATCTCTATGCTGACCGCGCTGAAATACCCAGAGCGTGTCACCCGCCTCATTCTGGTTGATCCAGCCGTCTACGCAGGTGGAGGCGCACCCGCGTGGATCCGTCCGCTATTGGGCACGCCGCAATTCGATCATCTCGGTCCGTTGTTTGCGCGTCAATTACAAGCGCAAGGCACCGAGTTCCTAAAAACTGCATGGCACGACCCCAGCAAGATCACGCCTGAAATCTTTGAAGGCTATCAACAACCTCTACAAGTTGAGAACTGGGATAAGGCATTATGGGAGTTAACCGTCTCCAGCCGCGAAAGTGGGCTCGCAGAACGCGTGAGCGAATTCAACCTTCCCATCCTTGTCATCACAGGCGATGACGACCGTATCGTTCCCACCGAACAATCGCTGCGCCTTGCCGAAGAGCTTCCAAATACCGAGCTTGCAGTCATTCCGCAATGTGGTCACGTGCCGCACGAAGAATGCCCCGCTGTATTCATGCAAGCCGTCACTGAATTTTTACGATGACAAAACCACTGCCGCCCGAAGCCGGACGAGATGCACTGCAAGCCTTCCTACGCGAAGGCTCGCCACTGGGTCCACTAAAAGTGATGGCGAAATACGTCGGGCGCTTTTTTCAAATTCCCATGCAGGTCTTTCATCCTTACATTGTCTTTGGTCCCGAAGCCAATCGCAAAGTACTCGTGACCGAACGCGACAAAGTCCTTTGGCGAAACACAGATCCCGTGACAGACTTACTGCATGACGGCGTTTTGATCGTGGACGGAAAAGAACACGATCACTATCGTGGATTGATGGAACCCGCGCTTCACCCCTCGACCTTGCCTGGGTACACCCCATTGATCCTTGCCCACACTGAAAAAGTATCCCACCAATGGAAAGACGGCGAGGTTGTGGATATGCTGGTCGAAAGCCGCAAGATCGCGCTACTTATCATCATGGATACGCTTTTTAGCAAAGATGTTTGGGATGATATTCCGCATATCTGGAAGCCCATCCTCAAAGCCATTGAATACATCTCCCCAGGCGCATGGATCCTCTGGCGAAAGATTCCTCGCCCGGGTTTTCGCAAACCATTACAACAGTTGGACGCGTATTTGTTTGGCATCATCGACGAAAGGCGAAAGACGAAAGAAAAGAAGCATGATCTTTTACAACACCTGATCGATGCCCGGCTCAGCGACCAGGTCATTCGCGACCAGATGTTAACCATGATGATCGCCGGGCACGACACATCGACTGCCTTATTGGCATGGGTTTTTGCCTTGCTCGGTCAACACCCCGAAGTACATCATCGCCTCGTGCAAGAAGTGGATACGCTCGAAAAATCACCTCTGCTCGATCAGGTCATCAAAGAAGCGTTACGGCTTTATCCGCCCATTCATATCGGCAATCGGCGCATCGCCGAAGACTTGGAATTCACCGAGGGGACTATCCCTGCTGGGGAGCGCTTGTTTTATTCGATCTACCTCACCCACCACGACGAATCCATTTGGGAGAACGCAGAAGATTTTCAACCCGAACGTTTTGCCCATGGGCGTAAGACACCGCCTTTCTCCTACGTCCCATTTGGTGGCGGACCGCGAGCCTGCATCGGCGCAGCGTTCGGTCAGGCAGAGGCGCGGCTGGTTATCGCATTTTTGCTTAAGAACTATAGTTTTGAATTCACTCAACATCCCATTCACCCGCATATGGGCGCCACGTTAGAACCCAGACCGGGTGTGAAAATGAAGGTCACAAAGAGAATAAAGACATGACGTACTTTGAGTTTCTTTTACGCTTCCTTGTTATCCCCATCATCATCTTTTTAGTTATCACCTGGTGGGACAATAAAAACAAGCGCCCCACACCAGGCTTTCAAAATGGGCGTGCCGTATGGGCAGCCATTTTTGTACATGTCCTGCTTGCCGTCACCTATACCACTCCGTGGGACAACTACCTCGTTGCTACGGGCGTCTGGTATTACAACCCAGATTTGGTTACAGGGATCGTGATTGGTTATGTGCCCATCGAAGAATATACCTTCTTTGTCCTTGAAACCATCCTGTCGGGGTTATGGTGGTGGTTCCTTGCGCGGCGCATCCCAGAGCCTGCACAGCCTTTCCAATCATCCAAAAACGGACGTTTGATCGCATTCGGCGTTTTGCTGGTTATCTGGTTCGTGTTCACCTATTTATTCTTCTTTGGCGGTGAGGAATGGACCTATCTGTCTATTATCCTCTTCTGGGCGCTGCCTGCCATTTTCCCGCAATTCCTCTTCGGGGCAGATATCCTCTGGCATTACCGCAAGCTGGTTTTCACCGCAATCTTTATCCCGGGCTTGTATCTATCATTGATGGATATTATCGCACTCACCGATACAACCTGGTCCATCTCAAAAGAACAAACTCTTGGAATCCTCTTTTTCGATATTCTGCCTCTGGAAGAAGTTTTGTTCTTTTTCATCACCAATGTACTGATCGGATTCGGATTAACGCTCATGCTTTCTACGCTGGGCAGAAAACGTTTCGACGATTGGAAATCCAATAAATTCAAAGGTCTGCCATGAACAACACACTCAAGCAATTTGAAAAACAGCAATATCTAAATATCGAAACATTCCGCAAGAACGGACAGGGCGTAAAGACCCCAGTCTGGTTTGCTCAAAACGGAGAAACGTTGCATATATGGACCGGCATCAGCTCGGGCAAGGTCAAACGCATCCGCAATAACGGAAGTGTACGCATCGCCCCATCGACTGCTTCTGGTGAGGCGCTGGGAGAGTGGGTCAACGCCCGTGCCACAGCGCATGACTCCGAAAGTAAAGTGAAAGAGACAGAAGCGCTCTTCAAGAAAAAATATGGCGTTGTTTTTACAATATTAAGCAAATTAAATAAATGGCGCGGCGGAAAGTACGCCTCTGTTGAAGTCATTGCAAGCTAAAACAAAACGGGACCTGGCAGGTCTCGTTTTGTTTTATTCATTCACCAGATCGTGGATCCACTTTCTTGAATACACCCGCCACCCGCTGACGAAGGCTTTGGCAAGCTCTTCCAGAGCTACCAGGAGATAGACGTAATAAACCGGCAATTGCAAGACAAAAGCACCAATGTACGCTGCCGGAACGCCAATGAGCCAGATCGAGGAAATTTCCATCAGAAGGGCAAAGCGGGTATCGCCGCCTGCGCGCAAAGCGCCAATGAAGGTGGAAAAGTTAAACATGCGCAACCATAACACGGAAGCCATCATCAGCATCAACATACGCACATTTTGTTTGCCGCTTGGCGAGAGATCGAACCAGCCCGAGTTGACAAGCGCATCGCGAGACAAAGCAACGATCAAACCAACCAACCATGCCGCCATCAAGCTCATAATAACGACTCGCCGAACGGTTTCAAAGGCTTCTTCTTTTTTGCCAGCACCGATACGGTTTCCTACCATCACAGCACAAGCGTTGCCCAAGCCCATAAAGACAACAAATCCCAGCTCTTCAATGGTCGCATTGACGTTAATGGCTGCGATCGAATCGGTGCCGATATGGGCGTAGATGGCATTGTAAGTTGTAATACCCAGAGACCAGAACATTTCATTGGCAAGCGCAGGCAGGGTTGTCTTTAGAACTCTGCTAAAAAAGGGCATGTCGAAAGAGAAAAAGGTCAGCGGGTTGGCAGCAAGTGGAGTCTTCTGAGTGTAGACAAAGATAAGGATCAGAATCAGTTCCAAGGTCCAGCCTGCGGCGGTGCTAATGGCAGCGCCGCGCACGCCAAGTGCGGGGAATCCGCCAATACCGAAGATCAAGGCGTATCCAAGCAGGGTTTTGAAAATCAATGCAGAAACCGTGGCAATGACGGTCAACTTGACAAGATGAATGCTGCGCATGGTAGCAACATACGAAGTGGCAATCGCAACTGGGATATATGAAAAACCAACAATGCTTAGGTACGAGACGCCAATGTCGATCACTTCGGTGTCATTGGTGTAAAAGCCCAAAACAGTATGCGGTATCAGCGTTGCCGCCAGTGTGAACAACAAGGCGATGGCAGAGGCGGTGAGAATGCTCATGCCCAATACTTTGCGAATGGGCTCGATCTCTTGCTTGCCCCAAAACTGGGCAGTGAAAATTGCCATGCCGCTGGTGAGACCAAAAAGCAACAAGATAAAAACGAAGAATACCTGGTTGGACAATCCCAATGCAGCGATGGAGGCTTCGCCCAACTGACCAACCATGATGACGTCGATCATATTGAGGGATGCATTGATCAACTGTTGGAAGGAGATCGGCAATGCGATGGTGAGCATTTCGCGCAGGAATGCACGGTCTTTGAGGAATGAGAGTGACATAATTTAAGTTAAGGAAAGAGAAAATAAAAGGTCGTTGGAATTTATATAAAAAATTCCAACGACCCGTTGAATATAAACTAATCTTCCGGCACGGTGCGGACGATATACAGCGGTCTGCCCTTGGCTTCATCGTAAAGGCGACCAACATATTCACCCAGAATGCCGAGTGAGATCAATTGTACGCCGCCTAGGAATAGCACTGCGATCAAGGTCGTAGCTTGCCCGAAAAATGCCCCGCTCCCGGCAATACGCATAACGATCACAACCGGAATGGCAAGGATGGCAACGCCTGCAGAGAAGAAGCCAAAAAAAGTTGCCACCTGCAAAGGAAAATAAGAAAAACTAGTAATAGCATTGACCGCCAATTGCAGCATTTTTCTAAATGGATATTTTGTCACACCGGCGACACGAGCAGCTCGTTTATACGTGACGCCGATCTGCTTGAAGCCCACCCAGGCAGACATACCGCGTGGAAAGCGATGACGTTCCTTCATCTGTTTTAGAACATCCACCACCTTACGATCCATCAAGCGGAAGTCTCCCGTATCCACCGGGATTTTCACATCCGTGATGCGATAGATGAGACGATAGAACAGTGAAGCCGTCCATAACTTGAACCAGGATTCGCCTTCACGTTCCCCACGAACGGCATAGACGACCTCATAGCCTTCCTTCCATTTTTTTGCAAGTTCAAGGATGACTTCAGGCGGATCTTGTAAGTCAGCATCGATAATGACAATAGCATCGCCACGGGCATAGTCCCACCCGGCAGTGATGGCAACCTGATGACCAAAGTTGCGCGCAAAAATGACAGGGCGAATGGTCTTGTCCTTTTCTGCCAGTTCACGAATTTTTTCTGTGGAGCCATCCGTAGAGCCATCGTCGACAAGGATAAACTCCCAGGGTTCCCCGTTGGAATCCATGACCTCTTTTACGCGTCGGTAAAGTTCTGGTAGATTGTCGATCTCGTTGTAGATCGGTGCGATGATCGAATACGTAATTTTCATGAGTTGCTTTTTCGTTTATCCTTTGCAGGGAGTTTAATGCCAGGTTTTCGTATTTTTTCCGGGGGAGCTTTGAATTGTTCTTCGCCATCATCACCAAAAGGAGGCAGCCCCAAAATACGGCGGCGGAGATATTCCATAATAACGGCAACAGAAGCCAAAACCGGTACGATCAACAAGGCACCGAGAATGCCCCACAAAATGGTGGCAGTCAAAATGGCGATGAAGATCAACGCCTCATTCATATGCAGGCTACGCCCCATGATGATGGGGCGCACAAAGAAGTTCTTGGCATTGATCAAAATGACATATAACACCAGTGCGATCAGCCCAACCAACAGATTGTTCATGGTTGGGTCTGGTGAAATGCGAATCCATGAAGAGCCTTCTAGGAGGGCAACGCCAACGGCAAGAGCAGCTGCCACAGTCGGACCTACATCTGGAACGAGTGTGAACAAACCCGCGATGACGCCCAAGACCAACGCACCAGGGATGCCGATCGCCGTCCATGCAATGGTAAAGACAATGCCCACCACTACCATCAAGACGATCTGTCCGCGCAGGTAAGCCATCCACACATTACGCAAGCGTGTGTATAACTCGCCCATCTCAGGTTGGTATTGCTCCGGTGCAAGATGAATCAACCAAGTGCGCATGCGCGGCCATTCGGACATGAAAAGATGCACACTGACAAGAATGATCAAGATCCACAACACATTGATGGATGTAGCTTCAAGCAGTTCAAGTGCCTCTTCGGGCAAAGGCGATAACATGTTTTCTTGAAAATGTGCCATGCTTTCGCCAACCTGCTCCAAATGCAAAACGAACCCGCCCATTTGGATCGGCTTGGAAAGGAAGCCGCTTAATTCTTCAGATAGCTCAAGAATATCCTGCGCCACCAATTGGATTTCGTCGAAGAAGATCGGCGTCAACACAGCAGGGATTCCTACCAGCACGATCAATGCTGAAAAATACACCACATTCACAGCCACCGTACGAGACATACGCGTACGTTCCATGAGAAAAACGACTGCTGGGCTGATCAAATAAGCCGTGAATGCGGCAATAACGAACATCGTCACTGCTTCACTGGCATAGATCAGAAATACAACAAGACCAATAAACACAATGATCCCCATTGTGTATCGAAAGGGAATGCTCCAAGAATCTGTTTTTGGCTTCATAAGATTTTTTTCACCGCTTCTAAGGTTGGTTCGATCACTGGTGCAGGGGTAACCGCCTGCAAGGCTGCCCGCACATCTTTCAATCCGCTGCCTGTGTTCATGACAAGGACGGGATCATCGCTTCCGACCACGCCCAGGCTGGTCGCTTTTATCAATCCGGCATAGGCGGTCGCCCCGGCTGGTTCGGCAAAGACTCCCTGCGTGCCGAGTTCTGCAATGGCATGGATGATCTCGTCATCTGATACCGTAATGTAAGTCCCATCTGTATGCATGGCTGCCCGCACCGCCCGCACACCATCGCGCGGGAAGTCGACAGAAATACTGTCTGCAATCGTGGTTGCAGAGACGGGGATAATTGTCTCTGTGCGGGCATGAAAAGCATTTGCAATGGCAGCCGAACCCTCTGCTTGCACACCGATGATGCGCGGCAGGTTGGGAATCCAGCCGAGTTCATGCAAATCTTTAAAGCCTTTATGAATACCAGAAATAATATTGCCATCGCCCACCGAGACAAAAATGGTCAAAGGCGGGTGATCTTCCAACGCGCTGTCTTTCTTATGCCAGTCGCGATGGGCTTCGATCCACCACTCCCAAATTTCAAAGGCGGCTGTCTTTTTGCCTTCAAGCGTAAATGGATTGTAGCCTGTGTTACGGCAATACCAGCCAAATTCATTAGCGGCTTTCACCGTCAGGTCGAAGGCATCATCGTAACTTCCATCCACCAGAATCACTTTTGCGCCAAAGACGAGCAGTTGTGCTACCTTCGCCTGCGGAGCAGACTTGGGCGCAAAGATGACAGCTTTTTGCCCGACCGCCGCCGCCATGCCTGCCAGAGCTGCACCGGCATTGCCTGTCGAAGCAGTCACCACCACTTCAGATTTTATCTCGCGTGCCCGTGTAACCACAACCGCGCTTGCCCTGTCTTTGAAAGACGCTGTTGGGTTGCGCGACTCGTCTTTTAACCAGAGATGTTTCAGGTGTAGTTTTTCGGCTAATCGAGGCAGGGCAAAGACCGGGGTCCAGCCGGAGGCGTGTAAAGGCGTAGAGTCGCCTGCGGGTTCGTTCACCGGCAACAGCGGCAGGTATCTCCATAAAGAAGTTTCAGTACGCGAGGTAATATCTTCGGGCTGAAATTTTTTACGGATCTCGTCATAGTTGAGGATGACAT
>JAFLCE010000097.1 GCA_017303655.1 Anaerolineae bacterium | reverse complement strand
GTTGCACTTCAGCAACCCCGCCAGACACAGCAAACACTTCTTCCTTGCCGCTTTTGCGAACGCGGACAAAGCCATATTTTAGAGTGGTCAATACTGGCGCGTGTTTGGGCAAAATGCCCATTTCCCCACCTGCGCCGGGAAGCACAACAATGTCCACATCACCTGTGAACACTGTGCGGTCTTGCGAAACGATTTCACAACGAATGGTCATGGGGTTTTCTCTTACTGATTACGAATTACGCAACACGTAATTCGTAATCAGTAATTATTAATTGATTAAGCCTGAGCGAGTTTCTCAGCGCGTTCGCGGACGTCTTCGATGGTACCAGCCATCATGAAAGCCTGCTCGGGCAGGTCGTCGCATTTGCCGTCGAGAATTTCGCGGAAGCCGCGGACGGTGTCTTTGATAGCAACATAACGACCGGAAATACCGGTGAAACGTTCAGCAACATAGAACGGCTGGGAGAAGAAGCGTTCGATCTTACGGGCGCGGGACACGACGAGTTTGTCGTCTTCGGAGAGTTCGTCGATACCGAGAATGGCGATGATGTCCTGCAAGTCCTTATAGCGCTGGAGAACGCGCTGCACTTCACGAGCCGTCCGGTAGTGCTCTTCGCCCACGATGTTAGGATCAAGAATTCGGGAGGTCGAGGCGAGCGGATCCACGGCGGGGTAAATACCTTTTTCCACGATGGAACGTTCGAGCGCAATAGTCGCATCCAAGTGGGTAAAGGTCGCCACAGGCGCGGGATCGGAGTAGTCATCCGCAGGCACGTACACAGCCTGCATGGAGGTGATGGAGCCGGTGCGGGTGGAGGTAATGCGTTCCTGCAACTCACCCATTTCAGTGGCGAGAGTAGGCTGGTAACCCACCGCAGAAGGCATACGACCGAGCAACGCGGACACTTCGGAGCCGGACATGGAGAAACGGAAGATGTTATCTACGAAGAGCAGAACGTCTTTACCTTGATCGCGGAAGTATTCCGCCATCGAGAGAGCGGTCAACGCAACGCGGAGGCGCACGCCAGAAGGCTCATTCATCTGTCCGTAGACCATGACGGTGTCTTTCATAACGCCGTACTCGATCATTTCGCGGTACAAGCCGGTTCCTTCGCGGGTACGTTCACCCACGCCAGCGAACACGGAGTTCCCCTGGTGAACCGAAGCCACCGAGCGGATGAGTTCCATGATGATAACGGTCTTGCCGGTTCCAGCGCCGCCGAAGATACCGGTCTTACCACCCTTAGTGAAGGGGGCGATCAAGTCGATGACTTTGATACCAGTCTCGAAAACATCCACGCGGGTGGACTGTTCTTCGAAGGCAGGGGCAGAGCGGTGAATGGGATAGTGAGCGGTGGCTTTGACTTCGCCTTTTTTGTCGATGGCGTTGCCAAGCACGTTGAAGATGCGACCAAGAGTCGCGGGTCCTACTGGAACCGTAATTGGGGCGCCGGTCGCCTGAGCGGGAACACCACGCTGGAGACCATCCGTGGAGTCCATCGCCACGGTGCGAACCCAGCTGTGTCCGAGATGCTTCTGCACTTCAAGAACAAGCGGTTCCTTATTATCGCGATCAACGGTGATCGCTTCGAACAGTTCGGGAACGTCCCCGTTGGGGAATTCGACGTCCACCACACCACCTAAGATTTGTACGACACGGCCATTTGCATTTGCCATGATTTCCTCCAGTTATTTTGCGGCAAGCGCTTCCGCGCCGCCGACAATATCCAAAATATCGTTTGTGATCGTCTGTTGACGAACTTTGTTGTACACCAACTGCAACGCGCTGACGAGTTCCTTGGCGTTGTCGGTTGCATTGCGCATGGCGACCATGCGGGCGGCATGTTCGCTCGCCTGCGATTCGAGGATCGCCTGATAGACCTGCAATGCAGTGAAGCGCGGAATGATCTGGTCGAGCAATTCACGCTGGTCAGGTTCATATTCATACGCTGCGGCGGGTCCACTACTGGTCGCTTTGTGTTCGAAGTCCATCACACGCCCATCGCCATCAAGTTCAAGCGGCAGGAGTTTCTTCACAGTAGCGATCTGACGACCCATGTTGACGAAGTCAGTGTAAACGAGGAAAACCTCATCCACAGAACCGTTGTTGTATTCTTCAACAGCCATGCGTCCAATAGCAGACACATCCGCAAAAGAAGGTGCTGCGGGCAGATTGCTAAAGTCCGCGATGACATCCTTGCGGCGGCGGAAGAGCAGATCCCTGCCCTTGCGACCGACAGCAATGTATTTAACGGGAACAGAGTATTGGTCGAATTTTTGAGCCGTAAAACGGATCACATTGGAGTTGTAAGCGCCTGCCAGACCGCGATCGCCAGTGACGACCACAACCAGTGCATTTTTTACATTGGGACGCTTAACCAGCAGCGGATGCAAAGAGTCACGTCCCGGTTGTTCGGCGACATGTCGTAGCACCTGCCACGCTTTCGTTGCGTAGGAACGTGTCGCCATGACCGCATTGACTGCCTTGCGGACTTTGCTGGCGCTCACTGTTTCCAGCGCACGTGTGACCTGTGAAATGTTCTTTACGCTCTTAATTCGGAGCCGCATTTCACGAGCGGAAGCCATAAGTTATCCTTTATCCTTTTTGGATGGTCTAGGCGGCTAACCAGCCCGCGCGGAAGCCGTCGAGGGCTTTCGTCAAAGCGGCACGATTATCGTCAGTGATGGCTTTCTTCGCCACAATATTCTTGCCAACTTCAGGGAAGGAAGTTTCCATAAAGCGGATAAGGTCATGCTGCCACTGAGCCATCTTATCGAGAGCCACGCCGTCGGCATATCCATTCGTACCCGCGAAAATGACGATGACTTGATATTCGAATTCCATCGGCTGGTATTGCGGCTGCTTGAGAATTTCCTGCATACGCTGACCACGTCCCAACTGTTGCTGGGTCGACTTGTCGAGGTCGGACGCCATGAGCGCGAACGCCGCCAATTCACGATAAGCAGCCATATCGAGACGCAAGCGACCCGCGACTTGTTTCATCGCTTTGGTCTGAGCGTCACCACCTACGCGAGAAACGGAGATACCTACGTTTACCGCCGGGCGGATACCGGCATTGAACAAGTTGCTTTCGAGATAGATCTGACCATCAGTGATGGAAATAACGTTAGTAGGAATGTAGGCAGAAACGTCGCCGAGCAGGGTTTCGATGATCGGCAGTGAAGTAAGTGAACCACCGGTTCCCTTCACTTTGACAGCCTTGAAACCATCGCCCATTGCCTTAGCAGCTTCTTCTGCTTCGTGTTTGGAGAGCGGACCGTTGAACACCTTGCCATCCACGCCGTCTTTGGTGTCAGCGAGATCAGCGCTGAAATCTTTCTTTGCCACCACGTATTGATTGGCGAGGCGCGCGGAGCGTTCCAACAGGCGAGAGTGAAGATAGAACACATCGCCGGGATACGCTTCACGTCCAGGAGGACGGCGAAGCAACAAAGAAACTTGGCGATACGCCCAAGCATGCTTGGAAAGGTCATCATAAATGATGAGTGCATCGCGACCGGTTTCCATGAACTCTTCACCGATGGCAGTACCCGCGTACGGAGCGATGTATTGAAGCGCCGCAGATTCATCTGCGGAAGCCATCACGATGATAGTGTGATCCATCGCACCGTTCTTCTCGAGAATACCAAGCGTACGAGCGACAGCGGCTTTCTTCTGACCGATCGCAACATAGATACAGGTAATCCCTTTGCCTTTTTGGTTAATGATCGCGTCGATAGCGACAGCGGTCTTACCGGTCTGGCGGTCGCCGATGATCAACTCACGTTGACCACGACCGATCGGGATCATCGAGTCGATGGACTTGATACCGGTCTGAACCGGAGTATCCACGTCCTGACGTTCCACCACGCCTGGCGCAATGCGCTCAATTGGGCGGAAGCCAGTCGTCGCAATGGGACCCTTGCCATCGATCGGCTCGCCCAGCGCGTTGACCACACGTCCAATCATTGCATCACCCACCGGCACAGAAGCAATACGTCCCAAACCTTTAACGGACATACCTTCGGTGATGCCTTCATAGTTACCCATGACGATCACACCAACGTTGTCCACTTCCAGGTTGAACGCAACGCCGATCACACCGTTAGAAAACTGCACAAGTTCCTGCGCACGAACTTTCGCAAGACCCTGCACACGGGCGATGCCGTCACCCGCTTCAAGCACGACACCAGAGTCGCTAACATTGAATTCGGGCTTAAAACCATCTATTTGTTTCTGCAAATCACTTGTGATCTGCTTGATCAAGTCTGACATTCGGTAGCCTCCACCAGGATATACATTTTATGTACAACAACCCGGATAAGGGGCTTATCCGGGCGTAATTTCTTTTATCTTGCCACTTAGTGAGTAAGCGCACAAGCGGGCTAATGATACCTGAAAGGTCGGTGATTGTCTAGTTGCTCCCCTCGTAGGCAGAGAAACGCCGTCCACCCTTGTCATCCATACATCTTATACTATACTTTGACCGTCGAAATACTCAGGAGCGACCCATACTTAGATGAACACTCGCCGTTCGCCGAAACGCCCATGGAAAATTGCCGTACTCGCCAATATTAAGGATGATGAACACCCCAAACCGGAGGGCGTCCCACCGGATGCTTTCGCCGATTTTGACCATATCGAAACTGTAGACGCGCTTCGGGCCGCGCTCGAAACGGATGGGCACACCACAGTCTTTATCCAAGCCGACAGAGAGTTGCCCTACGCCCTCAAAAAAGTAAAGCCTGATATCTGCTTTAACATCGCCGAAGGTCTTGGTGGTGATGCACGCGAAGCACAAGTGCCCGCCTTATTGGAAATGCTTGCCATTCCTTACACCGGCTCACGTGTTTTGGCAAATGGCATCTCTCTTGATAAGACTCTCACGAAACGAATCTGGCGTGATCGCAGCCTACCAGTTGCCCCTTTTCAAGAATTTACATTTGGCGATGAACCCCTACGCCCGGAATTGAAATTCCCGCTCTTCGTCAAACCTGCCCGTGAAGGCACCGGTATGGGCGTAGACATGAATGCCATCGTCAACAACGAGGCGGAGTTACGCGAACGCGCGCAATATATTATCAATACCTATCAACAACCTGCATTAGTGGAAACATTTCTACCAGGGCGTGAGTTCACCGTTGGCATTCTGGGGCGGGCTGACGCAAAATTATTTTCTCGTCACCCCGAATGGTACGAAAAAGACGGCTTTCACCGCTTCCCTGTTTTGGAATTAGACACAGGCAATACCGAAGGTCCGTGGGTTTACACCAACGAAGCAAAATCAAAAGATGTGGGACCCGATGACAGCCCAGGTTTTTTCTGCCCCGCCAATATTGACCCCGAACTTGAAAAGAAACTCAAACATCTTGCTTTCCGTGCTCACAACATCCTCAATGTATTGGATGTCTCTCGAACTGACATTCGTTTAGATGAAGAAGGCAACCCGCGCCTGATCGAGATTAATACCCTGCCCGGGCTGACTCCCAACTATAGCGACCTTTGCCTGCAAGCCGCAGCCGAAGGCATCAGCCATACCGATCTGGTATTGGATATTCTATACCTGGCGGCGGGTCGCTGGGGCATGCTGGAGCCGCGCGAAGTTGAAACGAACGGAAAAAAGAACGGCAAATAAGAAGAGACCGCGAGAATTTGCTCGCGGTCTCTTCTTATCATTTAATCGTCGTCGTCATCCCCACCACCTTCGCCGCCTTCGTCATCAAAATTGTTCCCTTCGTGGCAGGAGATACAACTCGACTGGAATACAGAGGAAGGATGGCAATCTCGGCAAGATGCGCCGCCGTGGTAAATACCACTGCCCTCTTCATCTACTCGCGGCTCGGGGTGTGAGATGTTGAATTGCGCAGGAGACCAGGCATTAATGGAGTGACAAGACTCACAAGCTGTGCCAAACGCGCCAGCATGGAAGGCAGGGTCTTGGTGGCAACTGGCACAAGCTGTGGAAAGCCCACCAAATGAGCCCGTGGTGGTGTGGCATTGCTCACAGTCCACATTGGAATGCCCGCCGTTCAAGGGGAAGTTGGTGAGGCTATGATCGAAGGTTGCATTCTCCCAATCGGTTGGCACATGGCATGACTCGCATTGGGTTCCATATTGCCCATTATGTTCGTCATCTTGAGCATGGCAGGAATAGCAATCTTTTGGTGTCCCTTTGAAAATATTATTCACATGACATTCTTCGCAAGCGACTTCAGTATGTTCGCCTTCGAGTTTGAATGCGGAGAGATTGTGGTCGAAGATTGCATCTTCCCAAGTAGAGGGATTATGACAGCTCTCGCATTGCGTTCCATATTGACCGTTATGTTCATCGTTGTGAGCGTGGCAGGAATAACAATCTTGCGGCGCGGATTGTAGATCCGTGATGGAACGGGCATCTAGATGACACTGTGTACAAGCGACATTGGCATGACCGCCTTCGAGTTTAAATGGATATGCATTGTGGTTGAAATCATCAAATCGGTCAACACCATCATGACAGGCAAGGCAGTCACCACCGAAGGAAAGCAAATGGGCTTGGGCGTAGGCAATGTCCATGTCACTGTGGCAGGTTTGGCACGAGTCAGAAGCGAAGGTCGTTACATCATCGCCATGACAATCTTCACAAGTGATCGGATCACCAGATTCTTTCCGTTGATGTTCGTTTAAAGAAAACCCGAGCGCCTCGTGCGGAAAGTCAAAATTGCCGAGTTCGGTCAGCGATGCGGTGGCGCCACGGTGATCTTGATGACAGTCACGACAGGCGATACTGGGAGATTTTTGAACGATGCTGCCATGCAATTGAGCCACATCTACCATTTGAGCGGCGATGTTTGTGTGACATTCCAAACAGCGATCTGCCATGGTGGCGCGTTCCCATGGTGCAGAATGACATGCCTTGCATTCTTTTATATCGGCATGTGAGGTAACTCCGCCAATAGATTCGCCAGGCTGCGCATTGAGCGCGCCGGAGCTGAACATTTGCGAACCACTTGCAAATGCAACCCCAACGAGAACGAAGAATGTAATGAGAGCTGCAAAAAAACCAGTGCCTGTAAGACAGCCAAGTCGATTATTGTTATTCATGGCTGCTCCTATTTCAAAAACGTGGCGTAATATAACGCCCCGCCCAAATGTACAAAGGCAGAAATAAATAACGCAATGCCAATGGGAATATGAACCGCGTGCCAAAGTGACATCAACTGGCGGGCACGTTTGAGCGCTTCTTGTGAAAGCGTGCCTTCGATCTCAAGACCATCCATAGTGCGTGGGATGCGAGTGAAGATATAACGACCAATGAAGCCGCTGATGACGATGATGGCAGTCAGCAGCGTGGTGGCACCCGCCAGCCCGTTGAACTTCCATGCGGAATGCAGCAAGACCATGAAGGGTCCGACCAAGCCCATATAGATATGAAATTTCAACCAAGTGGACATGCGCCCGAATGAGGCGCTACGGATTCTTTTGCGAAGGCTGTACAGTGTTTCTGTCAGCAGCATAAGAATGAAGCCGATGATTCCCAACGTGTGACCGAAAAACTCACTGGCGGCAGGAATCTCGCGAGTCCAAAACGCTACCAGCCCATAGCCCGCCCCGATCAATATGCATGTTAAAGTTGCAAGCCAAAGTTCTATATTCCCACGAAGCATGTTTTTGCCCTCCCGAGGCAGTTAGGTTTACGTCATTGCGAGGACAAATCAATCCGGTTGCAATGACGGTACTATTTTTATGCAGTCGTCAAATGGTGTGACCAGAAATCCACGATCACATCGGCGATCTTGACATCTTTTCTAAGTAATTTATCGCGAATGGACGAAATGTTTATTTTCTGGGCAATGATCTTTTGTAGCGGCATGGATAACTTCTGATTACCCATGACCACCGCGCCAATAAGATGGTCTTGCCCGACCAGCAAACGAACGCGATTGATATCAAAGCCGCCTTGCGCCACAATGGCATCTGGCAATTGACGCCAGGTTTCGCTGTCGCCGCGTGCGATGCCCACTACATCTTCATCGCGCCCATGCCCCACTGCGCCAATGATCGTGGTCGTCAACCCGGCGAGACGAGTGACGTTGAAGGGCACCGTTTTAACATATGGCTTGCCCTGCCCCACCATATTCAGCCCAGCCGCATAACCCTGTTCACGTGCCGGGCTCCATAAACTATCCAAGACTGATCGCCCGCTGATGGGATCGTAGACTTGCGCCACATCACCCGCCGCGTAAACATCTAGGTCATTGGTTTGCAAAAATTCATTTACGAGAATTCCACGGTCGCAGGCAAGGTCGGCAGTACGAGCAATATCCAGGCGAGGCTTGATGCCAACCGCGTATGTAATCAAGTCACATTTCATGGTCTGCCCATTTAGCAAGCGTACTCCCGCTACTTTGCCAGACTTGCCGAAAATCTCCTGTACTTCTGAATGGAAATGGAGTTGCACACCTTCTTCTTGAAGGCGAGCCTCTACAATGCGCGACTCTTGTTCATCCAACACATTGCTCCAGTATCGATTGCCGCGCAAAAGGTAATGAACCTTCATGCCGCGTGCCAATAAACCTTCGGTCAATTCGAGAGCGGTGATGCCGCCTCCCACCACAATCGCCGTCCGCCCGCGTTTGGCGTGCTTCAAAATTCCACGCGCATCTTCGAGATCATCGAGTTTCAGCACGCCTTGCAAATTCGCGCCGGGCACGGTTAGGGGGATGGCAGAGGCTCCGGTTGCAATGAGCAGCTTATCGTACGTCAGAGGCGTTTTGTCATCTAACATCAAAGACTTATGCTGGCGGTTAATCCCAGTCACCCGAGCTTTTTTGTAGATGAATTTCAGCCGAGCATACGCCTCGCGCGTTTTGGGAAAAAGTGTTTTATCTTGCAATTCACCCGTGAGGACATACGCCAAACCAGGGCGGGAATAGTAGCCATGCGGGTCATCGCCGATCATGACAATTTCACCGGCTCGATCTTCGCTGCGAATGGCTTCAACTGCCGAGAAGCCTGCCACGCCGGTACCGATGATGACGTATCTCATGAGCGACCTGCCGTGAATAGATCGGTATGCTCAAACTGCAAGACCCCGCGTGGACAACGTGCGACGCACTCACCGCAGGTGAGACATTCACTATGTTTAACAGACTCACCCCGCCAGGCATGGGCGCGCACGTCTATGCCAATTGGACAGTTATAGCTACAAATACCGCACTGCACACAACGCGATGAATCAGGCACTACAACCCCCGCCGAGAGTGCTGTATGTTTTGTGGCATTACTTTTGAATAGATTCATACGAAATGATTTATCCTCAACTTATACAGTCGTTTCTATTCGAAAAAAGTTACGGGCTGTTTTAACTGATTCTATTACGAGCAGATTGGTCGGAATAGTGCCATGTGTGCTGGATGTTGAGTGACATTATTCGCCACAAATAGAAAAAAGATGAATATCACTATAGAAAGCCTCTTTAATTTGCTACAATGCAAGCCTATGAATGAATACCGATCGGATCGAAAATTCCTAACCGCCTTCGCCTGGGTCTCAATCTCCGCCGCCGTTGTAACGATTGGGCTGAAGACAACCGCCTATTTATTGACCGGCTCTGTGGGCTTGCTTTCAGATGCGCTTGAATCCTTGGTGAACCTTGTGGGGGCATTTATGGCACTGGCAATGTTGACCATTGCCGCCCGCCCAGCCGATGAAGAACACGCGTATGGGCATAGCAAAGCTGAGTATTTTTCCAGTGGGGTGGAAGGGACGTTGATCTTGATCGCGGCGATTAGCATCATTATTGCCGCCATACCAAGACTTATCACGCCACAGCCCATCGAACAAGCCTTGATCGGTTTAAGTGTTTCGGCAGGCGCATCCATCGTCAACTTGATCGCGGCGTTGATCTTATTGAGAGCGGGGAAGAAATATAATTCCATTACACTGACTGCGAATGCACATCACTTATTAACAGATGTTTGGACATCTGTTGGCGTGTTGATTGGGGTAGGCTTGGTGGCAGTTACGGGCTGGGAACGATTGGATCCGCTGGTGGCTTTGCTGGTTGCGGCGAATATCATCTGGTCTGGGGTGCAGATCGTGCGTCAGTCTGTATTAGGGTTGATGGATACGGCTCTTCCGCGTGAGGAACAGGAAATATTAAAACAGGTCTTGGATATTTATACACAAGATGGGGTTGAATACCATGCCTTTCGAAGCCGCCAATCCGGGTCACGTCGGTTCGTCTCTTTCCATGTACTCGTGCCAGACACCTGGACTGTTTTACAGGGACACCAATTGCTTGAAAAAATCGAAGCTGATCTTCGCAAGGCGATCCCGGCACTGACCATATTCACTCACCTCGAGCCGCTCAACGACCCCACTTCATGGCAAGATACAAGTTTGGATCGTAGCCCTGATTAATTCAAATAAAAACAGGATCATCTCACGACGATCCTGTTCGTTATGCCAAAGAATGTGCTACTTACTGGAGGGGTACCACGTTGGCGGCTTGCAAACCTTTGGGTCCATCCTCAATCGAAAACTCCACTTTCTGTTCGGCTTCCAACTTGCGGTAGCCATCGCTCTGAATGGCTGAGAAATGGACGAACACATCCTCGCCACCATCGCGCCCAATAAAGCCGTAGCCTTTGGTCGCATTGAACCACTTGACGGTTCCAACAATTCGTTCTGACATCTTTCTTTACTCCTGCTTAAAAAATTTATACCCGTCCATCTTTTCGCTTTCAAAGGCGGATCGGGCACGTGGGGCAAGATTATCACGGCTGAAATGCAGTGTCAAGATTTTATGAAAAATGGTTTCATATAAAAACCTGACAGGTCTTCGCTGTGCGTTGGCGTTCCAAGAAACATGCCCATACCTGATCTGCACACGAGAAAAGCCGCAATAAGACCTGTCAGGTTTGGATTCTAAAACTTCAAACCGGGGATCAAAAATGGAGTACGGCGCTTGTATTCTGCGTAGGCTTCGCCAAAATCGCGCAGGAGTTTGCGTTCTTCAAAATACGCACCGACAATAAAATACAAGGTCACATCAAGGTTGAACACCAACGAGTTAACACTCATCGACGGGTTCAGCCAAAGAAATGTGAGACTAAATAAATAGAGAGGATGCCGTACCCAAGTATACAAGCCACGCGTGACCAATTGACCTGCCTTCTCTTCCTCGAACAATTGACGCAGACCGACAAAAGAAAGCGTATCGGTTTGAAGGACAGCGATGAGAAGCAGCAACGCCGAGAGCGCCTGCCCGCCCAGCATGGCAAAACTCCAAGGTGAAGAAACTTGATACAAGGGCTGGTCTTCGAGAATAACAAGCAAATAGAGGATTGGTGCAAAACTGATCACCGAGAAGATATTGTAGGCAAGACGGTAGAAACGAGTCTTGAACATATCTTTGGCAAAATGGGATGCAAGAATGGAGTGAACTACACCCCACAAAGCAAGGGAGAGAAGGATGATGAGAGTATTCATGCCTTTTAGATGCGGTTAGGGGTGATTTCGTTACAGGAAAGAGCATAGAAAGCAGAAGGCGGAAAGCTGTAAACAGCCTTCCGCCTTCTGCTTATGAATCACCTATGACACATTATTCTCCGCCAAAGGCTGCCAATTCCGTTGTTTCGCCTGCGGCTTGAATAATGTAATGCGGCATCCATGCCACGCCGAAGACATTGACGTAGACATCGGTCTTCTTGGGGTTGATGGTGACATCCGTCGATTCGCTGACGACGCGCCCCCAGCGGTCGCTGATATCTCTCACCACTTGTTCACGTTCGCGCATCAGTGCATTCAGGTCTTTTGTGAACTGGGCAATGGCTTCTTGCGATTCTTCCACTTCAGCTTTTGCATTTTGCGCCAGGCGATGCTTGGTGAATTGAGTGGTGATGCTCTTCTTTCTTGTCAGACCAAATGCGCTAGCGCCCAGTTCCAACAAGTTCGCGCCGGATTCGATGTTGCGATTCTGCAGGTCGGCTTCATCTTCGCGAAGTTCACGTTCTTCTCTGCCGAGTTTATCTTCAAGAGTTTTGATCTTCTTTTCAAGTGCGGATGTCTTCTTGGCGATCTCGGTGTCGCGGGCATCACGAGCGGTGTCGGCGCAGGCTTTCATGAAATCTGCCTGACTGACGTCTGGACCGGCAAACACTTTGAGGGCGACATTGGCACGCGCGTTAACGGAGGAATTGCGGAAGACCCAATCGGTGAAATCTTTTTGCAGGGCGGTCATCAACTTCGAGTCGTTCAAGGGCGGCTCAATAGAACCGAACTTGGCGGAAGGCGCTGGCATACTTTCGAGCTTATCAAGGGAAGGACCCGCGTATGGGAATTCATCCCAACGCACGATGCCGCGACGATCAAGGGCATTGACGAGAGCGGTCTTGGTGACTTCCACGTCCACGCCATATTTGCGGTCGAGAATGCGCACTTGGGCAGAAGCCAGCAGAACTGGTCGATACACCACGCCTTGAATTGTCGCACCATAGGCTTGCGGCTTTCCAGCAGAGTTGAAGGCTTCGGGCAGGCTGTAGTTTTGTGGCAGGTAATATTCACGCACACCTGCGGGGAGATTCGGTTTTGTTAAGCTGCCATTAGCAGACGTTGACGTGGTACTACGTGGAGGAGTTTGTGTCTTCGCCTGTATAGGAGCCGCAGAAGGAATAGACACTGGTTGAACGTGGTCGATGGGAGGCTGAGGGGCAGATTGAAGTTTGGGTGCTGAAACAGGCGTCGGCTGGGCGCGAGGCGGAGTCACTTCCGCAGCACCGACCAGTGCATTCAGGTCACGAATCTGATTGCGAGTCATCGGTCCGGCGAGGAAGTTCATCACCCACCGAGTTTGGAAGAGGATCGGCTCTTTGTTATGGACGTTGTTCATAACGAAGACACGTTTGCCCAGCGAAGAGATAAGCTTGTCCATTTGGGCGCGTGAGATGCCGCCCGCCAAACTTTCGAGACCATCCAACAAGCGGTTCTTATCGCGCTCGGTTTGTAGTTTGCCAATGAACCAAGTACCCGTGTTCGAAAGAGCTTTGTAGTCCATATCCACTGGGTTTTGGGTGGCAAGCAAAAGACCCAAGCCGAAAGCACGCGCTTGCTTCAACATGCGCAGCAACGGCTGTTTGGACGGCGGATTGGCGGTGGGAGGAAGATAGCCGTAGATCTCATCCATATAAAGAAGGGCGCGCAAAGACGTGGAACCTTTTTGGGTGCGCATCCAGGTTTCGACAGCGGAGAGCAGAAGCGTGGTGAAAAACATGCGCTCACCATCGGAGAGATGTGCAAGATAGAAAATGCTATGGCGCGGACGATTATCACTGGTGAAGAGCAAAGATTTAATATCGAGCGATTGCCCTTCGCGCCAAGCTTCAAAGGCTGGGGAGGCAAGGATGTTGTTGAGCACCATCGCCAACTCCATGCGATCTTTGGGCGGGAAGAAAGTATCGACAGGGAATGCGCCGAGTTTATCGAATGGCGGATTTTGTGTTTGCAGGATCAACTCATCGAGATTGATGCTATTTCCCTGACTCCAATGTTCTTCAAAGATGTTCGAAAGCAAGATATGTTCGCGTGAACGGATGGGGTCAAGATCGTTCATGCCGACCAGCCCGAGCAAAGCCGTGACCGTACTGGAGATGCGTTCTCGTAAGACTTCGCGGTTTTCTTCCCAATCCAAATCGGGCGCATCGAGGGATGAAAGCACACTAACAGCAATACCCGAATTGGAACCCGGCGTGTAAATGGCAAAGTCTACGGCGTTCTTGAGGTCAAAGATGCGTTCGGGAGTCATGCCCCACTCTTGAAGTCCGTTACGCCAGGCAGTTGCGGCTTCTGAAGCGGCAGCTTCGGGCGTCTTATTGGCGCGGCGCACCACTTCAGGGTCGATCCACGGTTGAAAATCTTGCGGCAACAATTCAGGGAAGTGCAGGAGCAGATTTGTCAGGTCGCCTTTGGGGTCGATGATGATGGCAGGCACGCCATTCAACGCGGCTTCTTCGAGCAAGGCAATGCACAAGCCGGTCTTGCCAGACCCAGTCATACCAGTGACAACAGCATGTGTGGTCAGGTCAGCAGAGTCATAGTTAAGATCGGTCTTGGTAAGTTTGGCGATCTTGGGGTCAAACAGACGTCCGAGATAAAAAGTGGATTCGGTCATGTACAGCTCTCCTGTAATGTATTCACGCTCTTAAAGTTGGCAGGACCTTTAGGGTGAGGATATGTTTTAGAACGTGCGTGCTACGGCAGTAAATTTAACCCATTTTATGCCAAAAGGCAAATGATTCTGAAAAGAACGCTGCGAGGGGTCGCCTCGCAGTTTCAAATTAGTCATCGTCGTCACCTCCGCCGCCGCCACTGTTGTCCTCCTCGTTAGAGTCGTCATCGTTAGAGTCATCATCATTAGAGTCGTCATCAGAATTCGTATTACTATCATCGCCAGCGTTCTCGTTGGAGCCTCCGCTAGAATTCGAATTGGAACCACTATTTGAATTCGAGCCAGAAGATGTTCCATTCGTATTGCTATTGGAACATTCGCCCTTGCCCTTCACTTCTTGAACAATAAAGCGACCATCAGGAGCGTAATAACCTTTTACTTCAATTTCCATACCGACACACAAGGTTTGATCGAGAATGTAATCATCGAGATATACGATCATGTCATTGATAACAAGCTCAGTGATAGATATTTCTTGCAGGATGCCACTGAGTTCATACTCGGTAGGAGCAGACTCAGTCGCCTCACTCCCCGACCCGGAGTTGGTCTCTGGCGAAGGAGGTGTTTCTTCCTCGGATTCAATTTCCATTTCAACCGGGTTGCCCGCGGGAACCACCGACCCGGCGGGAAGCACTTCCAGGCTGATGATTTCCACAAATCCCTGAGCATTCGTCTGCCCGCTGACGATCACCGCCTGCCCATTGGCTGGCACAGACATTCCCGATGGAAGGATGACTTGCAAACCGGAGATATACGTAACACCATTGACCTGCATGAATACCCCGGCAAATTCGATCACTTCGTCGCGTCCTTCAGCCAGCAGTTCGTTCACTTCGTGCAGACGTTCATTTTCGAATTCATCTTTCAAAAGCTCTCGAGCTTCCGAGTCGAAGATAAAGAACAGGCGAATATTTTCCCAGCCTCGCTTAACCGGATACAGCTGCTCTCCCGGCAATGCGGAAGCGGAGGCACTTAACAATCCGCTACCACTTAATAGGAAAAAGGCGGCCAACCCAAACGAGATCACCAGACGCTGGAAAAGTGGAATTACATTGCGTGGGCGGCGCGAGGCAACGCGCGACTCGCGCAATTCAGCGGCATGCTGCATCACTCTGGCGCGGGAGCGTCGTGCCACATCTGCATCAGGCGTGGCAACTGCCATCTTTTGCGCTTTGGCAGCCGTCCTCAAGATCGGGCGCAGTTCCTCGGCGTGCTCAGGGAAACGAGCCAGAACGGATTCTATCTCCGCGCCGCGTTCCATTTCTTGTAAACAAAATTCGAGAGCATCAAATAAGTTAGTCATAATCCACCTCACCAATCTCACGCTG
>JAFLCE010000096.1 GCA_017303655.1 Anaerolineae bacterium | reverse complement strand
GTGTGAGGCGTTTAAATCCCTTGCCCGATTGCAAGATCTGACGCTGGGTGCCTTCGCCGCAATCCACCAGAAAGCGATATTCGTTATGGGAGACGATATGAGAGGAAAGCCCGCGATGCGCCGACGGCGCGGATGCTGATGTGCCGAGAAATAGAATTTCGAACAAAATTAAGTCCTGTCCAACTGCGGAGAAACAATGGCTCCGCGAATCAATCTTTGAAATAAACCTTGCAATTTTACCTTAACTTATGCGATGTCACGCGGGCTTGCCATGCAGCCCGTCAAAAGTGCACAGACATTGCAAAGCACAGCCATGACCCGCGGCTTGAAAACGATAAACAGACCATTTGTGCTATAATATTTTTTACACATCACGTAAAACGAATTAATGATTTTTCAATCGTAAATCGAAATGCCCCTCCTCAAACCTTCCACGCCTCAAAAGAAAAGCTCAAAGCCTGTTGGCAAAACACTTCCCGCTAAAAAAGGCGGCGCGGATTCACACGCCAAAGTAGCACCCAAACACTATACGCCCTCGCCACCTCCGCCGCAGAGAGAGCCGACTCTGTGGGATCGACTCTCCGCTGAACGCAAGTTGGATGTAGTTGGCATCGCCCTCGCCTTTGTTGGCATCATCATTTTATTAGGGCTCATCTCTGCTAATCGTTCCGTCATTGTCGGCGGTGTGATTGGCTTTCTCGCTCAATTATTGGGTTGGGGTGTATATGTCCTCCCGATTGGCTTGCTGGTCTTTGGGTTATGGCTGGTCTTTCGCAAGATCGAACGCGTCCCACCGCTTTCCATCGAACGGGCGGTTGGCAGCATCATCCTCTTTGTATGGTTGATGACTCTCCTGCATTCATTTGTCGCCACCGCAGAAACTGCCGAAGCCGTCGCGCTAACGGGGCAGGGTGGTGGCGCATTGGGCGGACTTTTCCAACGCTTCCTATGGGGCGCCTTCGGGTCAGGCGGCGCATTCATAGCGCTGATCGCATGGCTGATCATTGGCATCGCAGTCACCTTGGATAAACCCGTCACAGAATTATTCTTCTGGCTCAAACCGTTGACGAATAAACTGCGAGAACTTCTCAACCGACCGGTCGCGCCTCCGACTCCGCTCGTGCCTGTCCCTACCCCAACAGATGGATTCACCCCGATAGATTCTGCCGCCATGCCCGCCGTGGACACAGTTAATGCGGTTCCGATACAACCTGTCCAAACCCGCAGCGGCACTCACATCATCGAATGGAAACTGCCCGATATGGCAGATATTCTTGACGAAGGCACAGAAGCCAAAGTCAATGATGAGTTCATTCAACAACGCGCCCGCCTGATCGAAGAAACACTCGCTTCGTTTGGCGCGCCAGCGCAAGTAGTTGCTATCAGCCGTGGACCCACGATCACGCAATTTGGGGTGGAGCCGCTTTTTCTTGAGACAAGAGGCGGCGTACGCACGAGAGTCCGCGTTTCAAAAATTGCATCCCTCTCCGATGATCTCGCGCTTGCCTTAGCCGCGCCGCGCATCCGTATTCAAGCCCCAGTGCCGGGGCATAGCTATGTCGGCATCGAAGTGCCAAATGAAGAAATGGCGCGTGTGGCATTGCGCGATATTTTGGAGGGCGAGACTTTTAAGAATTACAAGAAGCCGCTTGCCTTTGCGCTCGGACGTGACGTGGCAGGCATGCCCGCCATTTCGAGTATCGAAAACATGCCGCACATGCTCATCGCCGGTACCACCGGTTCCGGTAAATCGGTTTGTGTCAATTCGATTTTGACTTGTATGCTTTTGTATCACACGCCTGATGATCTGCGCCTTGTGTTGGTTGACCCCAAGCGCGTGGAGTTGACCGGTTATAACGGTGTGCCGCACCTGCTTGGACCCGTGGTCGTTGAAATGGACCGTGTCATCGGTGCATTGCAATGGATCACGCGTGAAATGGATAAGCGTTATCACATGTTCGCGCAAGTCGGTTCGCGTAACATCACCGATTACAACGCCAAGATGAAGTTGAAGGGCGAGAAAAAATTGCCCTTCCTCGTTATCGTCATCGACGAGTTGGCAGACTTGATGATGATCGCGCCAGATGAAACTGAAAAGACCATCACTCGTTTGGCTCAATTGGCGCGTGCTACAGGTATTCACATGATCCTCGCCACACAACGCCCGTCTGTGGATGTGGTGACGGGTCTCATCAAAGCCAACTTCCCGGCACGCATTGCCTTTGCCGTGGCATCCAATACAGATAGCCGCGTCATCCTCGACCAACCCGGCGCAGAAAAATTGCTCGGGCGTGGTGACATGCTCTATCAAGCGCCTGATGCACCTGCCGCTGCTCGTTTGCAAGGCGTCTTCGTTTCTGATGGCGAGATCCATAAACTAGTGGAGTTCTGGCGAGACCAGGCAGGCAACACCAGTCCGTATGCCGCTGCAGCTGGCAACCCGGCAGATACGATCCCCGAAAATGTGCCGCTGAAACAAGTGCCGCTTTGGGAAGAGAATCAAAAAGTCAACGGCGACCCATTGTATGAAGAAGCCGTGGCAATTGTCCGCAAAGAAGGCAAGGGCTCGGTCTCCATGTTGCAACGTCGATTGCGCATCGGCTACACCCGCGCCTCCCGTTTGATGGACACGATGGAAGATAAAAAGATCGTCGGGCAGCCCGAAGGTGCGACCCAAATGCGTCAGGTATTGGATTATGGTGACGTCCCACCACCGCAGAGCACGATCAATACAGAAGAATAAGATCCGTTCGGAGAATTTTGCAATGAAAATCAAAATCACCGGCATCCTTGCCGTTCTTCTTTTTATGCAAGCCTGTTCGACCCCGCAACCCACACCGCCTCCTCAACCCACAGATACGCCGCCTTCTCCGCCGACTGTGATCGTTGTCGTTACAAGCACCCCGGCAGAAAGTCCCACACCAGAAGCGCCGCCACAAAAAGGCACGATCATTTACGACAATGGAGAGGACATCCTTTCTATTGACCCAAACACAGGGGATGCAGACGTTTTGCTATCACGTGCAGAATTGGAAACGAGTCTGGCAAAAGACCGCTCTGCAGATTCCTATACATACGGCGCCAAGCAACCGCTCAAAATTTCACTTTCGCCAGATCGGTCTCAAGCCCTTGTCACCATCTGCGCGGATATTGATGCCCGGTATCGCTGTTTGTTTTCAGATTATGTTTATTCATTGGATACAAAAACTGTAGCCGAACTTCCCATCCCACCGAATGCCTACGGTGTCTACTGGCAATGGTCCCCAGACGGCTCAAAACTTGCCGGAGCTGCCTGGTCCTACGACCGAGCCTTGTACTATCTGACGTCTTTTTTCGCCGTCAACAGCGACGGCACAAATCTCACCCCGCTGGGAGCCGTTATCAACGACCGCTGGCAATTGACCTGGAACCCGAACGGCGCAGTGATTCATCCACTTAACTTTGTTGCCAATTTCCAATCCATCTTCATTGACCGGAGTCCGTCGCAAGATATTCCGCTCACCGGCTTAGACGTGAACGATGGGATTCAATGTCTTTCCTTTTCCCCCGATGGCACAAAGGCGGTCTTTACCGTTCGCGGCAGCATCCTGGAAGATCGTGAGTGGGTCTACAGCGCCAATTCTGACTTTTCAGACGTAACCCAGATCACCGAATACGACATTGACCCACGCCATCTCTGCACGGTGAACTGGTCGCCTGACCAACGTTTCGTGCATGTGCGCTATGAATACGACACCAGAGCCGAAACCGGCGAAGAAAAAAGCGGCACCGAACCTCGCCGCGATAAATTGATTAATCTTGAGACCAACAGCCTCATGGACACGCCCCGCGACCTGATCGCCTGCGGGTGGACGCCGGATAACAACCTCGTTTACGAAACAAAAAATAAAGACGGCGGCATTCAGATATTAACCCCGAATAACATTCCGATTCCACTGCCGGACGGGCTGCAACCCGCGGTTTTGCATTGCCCGGTGATTTGGGCAAGTGAGTAAATTGGTACCAGATTGAATTTAAAAATGAAAAGACGCGTGAGAAGCGCGTCTTTTCATTTACCTTACTGTTCTATTTTCGTTTGTGATGCATAGTATAATCACATTAACGATTCTTTATCGGAGGATAAATGACCGAAAAGAAAATTAGAGTATTGGTAGCAAAACCTGGTCTCGATGGACACGACCGCGGCGCCAAAGTGATTGCACGTGCCTTGCGCGATGCCGGGATGGAAGTCATCTACACGGGCTTGCGTCAGACGCCTGAAATGATCGCCGAAGCCGCCCTTCAAGAAGACGTGGACGTCGTCGGCTTGTCTGTGCTTTCGGGCGCACACATGGCGCTCACCCCGCGTGTGATGGAGTTGTTGCGTTCCAACGGGCAGTCGCATGTAAAGCTATTCCTTGGGGGCATCATCCCTGATGAAGACCTACATCGTTTGAAGGAAATGGGCGTGACGGGAGTCTACGGTCCCGGCGCCAACACCGAAGACATCATCCGCGATATTAAACAGGCGGTTGCAGTCTAACCTGACTGTTCCATCCAACACAGAGCGGACGATGCTCTGTGTTTTGTTCTTAATCCCAGTAGGGGCGACCCGCCCATTGCAAGAATCTCAAAGATGGGTCGCCCCTATTTAACAAAAAACAGGAATTGAATGACCAACTCCCAAGCCATCCTTAACGGAGATCGACTTGCCCTCGCCCGAATGTTGACCCAGGTGGAAAACAATTCGCAAGAGGGGCGTTCGTCGTTAATGGAATTGTTCCCGCATACGGGCAAGGCGCATCTCATCGGTGTGACCGGCGCGCCGGGCACGGGCAAATCGTCGCTGGTCAATCAATTGGCGCTGCATTATCGTAAGAAAGAAGACAAACGCATCGCCATTGTTGCTGTCGATCCGTCCAGTCCATTCACGGGCGGAGCCGTGCTCGGGGATCGTGTGCGCATGCGCGACCTTTCGGGTGACCCGAATGTTTTCATCCGCTCGATGGCTTCACGCGGTTCACTCGGTGGGCTCGCTCAAGCCACTGCCAATATGGTGCAAGTCTTTGATGCGGCTGGCTTCGATATCATCATCGTGGAGACTGTGGGTGCTGGGCAAAGTGAAGTGGATATTGCCCGCCTCGCTCACACGACCTTAGTTGTTGAAGCTCCCGGGCTGGGGGACGACATCCAAGCCATTAAAGCAGGTATCCTTGAGATCGCGGATATCCTCGTGGTCAACAAAGCGGACCGACCCGGCGTAGAAAATACTGAGAAAGCCTTGAAGACCATGCTTGAACTGGCTCACCCGGCAGAACGTATTTTTAAACATCATGGTGTTTCGATGAAAGTGGAAGCGCCTAAACAAAAACAAACCACTAATATGTGGATTCCGCCCATTCAACGGGCAGTCTCTACCGAAGGTGTGGGTATCCCTGAACTGGCGGATGCGATTGCGCGGCATGTGGCGCACCTCCGCTTGAGCGGTGATTGGGCTCTTCGTGAGCGTACCCGGCTCGAGGTCGAGTTGGAGGCGTTGATCCGCGAGGGATTGATGAACAAATTCAAAGAGGAGATGAAGGCTGAGGCGTATGAAACTATGCTTGAGTCAGTCATCCAAAGAAAAGTTTCGCCGTGGGAAGCTGCGGCGGTGTTGATGAATGGAAGGCAATCATGAGTATTATTTATGGCAAGCGGATTCGTCTGCGCGCAGTGGAGCGCGAGGATGTGCAGAAATTTCATGCATGGGTCAACGACCCGGAAGTGACGCGCGGGTTGATGTTGTATCTGCCCATGTCGATGCGCGATGAAACGGATTGGTTCGATGGGCTGGCAAAACGCGACCCGAATCAAAGACCGCTCGCGATTGAAGTGCACAAGGGCAAGGCATGGAAGCTGATCGGCAATTGCGGCGTCTTTGATATTGAAATGACCAATCGCAGTGCCGAGCTTGGCATCATGATCGGCGATAAAGCCGAATGGAACAAGGGCTATGGCTCCGAAGCCATGACACTGTTGCTGCGCCACGGGTTTGAAACGTTGAACTTGAACCGCATTGCCTTGCGCGTATATTCTGAAAATGTACGCGCGGTGCGGTCGTATGAAAAAGCCGGTTTCATTTTAGAGGGGCGTTTGCGCCAGGCAGTTTATAAACACGGAACATATGACGATGTTCTTCTCATGAGCGTTCTGCGTTCAGAGTGGGACTCGCGCAATAAGGAGAAGTAGTTAACATGCACCATGTCCATCATGATCTAAAAGTGTACGGCGGCATCAAGTTATTTAGCGGTACTGGTTCGCCTGAGCTTTCGCAAAAGGTCTCAGAGTATCTTGAGCTGCCTTTGAGCAGGCGCGAGGTGATCGAATTCCCGAACGAGAATCTTTTTATTAAGTTAGGCGGCAGTGTACGCGGACAGGATGTATATGTGGTTCAAACCACTTCTTCGCCGGTGCATCGTAATTTGATGGAACTGCTCATCATGATCCAAACCTTGAAGCTGGATTCGGCGGCGCGGATTACGGCGGTGATTCCGTATCTTTGTTATGGGCGTTCTGATAAGAAAGACCAGCCGCGTGTGCCGATCACGGCGCGTTTGGTGGCAGATATGATCGAAGCCGCAGGTGCAGATCGTTACATGACCTTCGACCCGCATGCCGGGCAGATCCAGGGCTTCTTCTCCATCCCTGGCGATGTGTTGACAGCGTCTCATCTTCTGATCAATCATATTAACAATAACCTGCGCTCAGAAATGAAAGACCCGGTGGTGGTTTCGGTGGACCTTGGCTTTGCCAAAAAGGGACGCAACTATGCCGCCGATATGGATATGCCGATCGCCTTTATCGAGAAGCGCAGGCATGGCAATGATGCTAAAGCCGAAGCCTTAACCCTCATTGGAGATGTGACCGATCGTGACGTCATCATTGTGGATGATGAAGTGGATACTGGCGGTTCAATTGCGCAGGCAGTGGATGTGGTTAAGAAATACGGCGCGCGCGATGTTTATCTCGCGTTCATTCATCCCATCCTTTCGGCGAATGGCGCTGCCCGCCTGGCTTCCCTGCCGATCAAGCACATCATTACAACTGACTCGGTGCCGATCTCGGTTGAAAAGCTCAATATCCTTAAAGATCGAATTACCGTCCTCTCGATTTCTGCCATGTTAGGCGAAGTCATCCGCCGCGCTCATGAAGGGCGTTCGGTGGGAGAGATGTTTAACGAATAAAGAGTAGTGGTCAGCTTTCAGCGGTCAGCTATTGGCTAATTGCTGAAAGCTAATTGCTGAAAGCTGATTTCATGCCTGAACTCCCTGAAGTAGAAACCGTTGCACGTAGCATCGAACCGGATGTTGTCGGTCGCACCATTGTGGCGGCAGATGTACGCTGGGCGCGGACGGTTGCCACGCCTTCGCTGAAAAAATTCAAGTCACAAGTACAGGGTCAGCGCATTTTGGGGGTTTCGCGCCGGGCAAAGTACATCATTCTCCAGCTCGAAAATTACAATCTCCTGATACATTTGCGGATGAGCGGCGACCTGACCGTGAGAAAAGGTAAAATCCAAGCAGAAACACATGACCGGGTCATCCTCAGTCTACGTGGAAAACGCGGCAAAGAGAGCTATCTCGCCTTCAACGATACGCGCAAGTTTGGGCGCATCTGGCTGACAGACGAACCTGAAAGCGTGCTCGGCAAATTGGGACCAGAACCCCTGGGCAAAGAGTTTACGCCGCAATGGTTGCACGAGAACCTGCACAAACGTAGCCGTCAACTCAAGCCGCTGCTTCTAGACCAGACTTTCCTTGCTGGGGTTGGCAACATCTATGCAGATGAGTCCCTGCACATGGCGAAGCTGCACCCGCTCGGGTTGTCGAATGCCGTAACGCTGAAACAAGCCACGGCGCTGTGCGAAGCGATCAAGTCCGTTTTGCAGGAAGGCATTCGCCGCAATGGCGCTAGCATCGATTGGGTTTATCGCGGCGGCGAGTATCAAAATTATTTTCGCGTGTACGACCGCGAAGGTACGCCCTGTCTTGTGTGTGGAACCGAGATCGTAAAACTGACGGTAGGTCAACGCGGCACGCATGTGTGCCCTACCTGTCAGAAGTTCGAAAGGAAATAATTATGCAGCTAAATTTTGCCACGATCACTTTGCCGACCATCATGGTATGGATCCTGGGTCTTATCATTTTTTCGGGCGGCGCCTTGCTTGGCTATTTCAACATGAATGTGGATGCCCGCCGAAAAACAGAGGCTGCTGAAACAAAAGCCGCAGTGCTGCGAACCGATGCAGAAAAACGGATCGCCGAAATGGAACGAAAATTGAATGAGGCAAAGTCTCTGGTTGGGGATCCCTCTACATTGGATGCGCCCACCTTATTACGCATGCGCAGAGAAAGCGGCGGAATTTTTGCCGACATGGACGGGCAACCCCTCACCGGTACATTGACTCCCGAACGGCGCAAACGCTTGATCGAGTTGATCGGATACTTTCGTCCATGGCTCGAAGGTGGACAAGCCCCTGCGGCTCCCGCCGTGCCCGCGCCTGTTTCTACACCCCTAACCGTTCCTCCCGCTGTTGCTTCATCTGCTTCATCTCAGATTCCGGTTTCGCCTATTACTCCTCCTGTAGTTTCTTCCACCGTGAAGCCCATCTCTATCTTTGGGTCGGCTCCTAAAAAGCAAGTGGACCCGCAAACAGAATTCAAGCTCATGAGCATGGTGCAGCAGATTGATACCGTGCTGCAAAAACGCCTCATCGGCACATCGCTCGAAAAGATCGGCTTGCGTTTACAAGATTCGTTACAAGGCGGGTTGGAAGTCCACATCGGCACAGATAAATTTGAGTCCATTGACGACGTCCCCAATGCTGAGGTCAAGGCTGCCATCCGCGCCGCGATTGCGGAATGGGAAAACAAGTACGTGCCGGGGGCTTCGTAGTAATCAGAAATTAAAAGAAAACACGCCCACGAAATTTCGTGGGCGTGTTTTTGTTATACGGTCTACAACTCGCTGGCTCGGCGGGCAATCTTGTCTTTGGCTCGTTCAATGAATTCGCTCAAGGCAAACCCGTTCTGCTGGCTGCCGTCACGCACACGCAGTGAGATCTGACCGGCTTCCATTTCATTCTTGCCGACCACGATCATGTACGGCACTTTCATCAACTGCGCCTGGCGGATCTTGGCGTTCATGCGCTGAGACGACATGTCCGCGCTAGCACGGATGCCGTTCTCGCGCAATTCCTTCGCGATCTTCATGGCATACTCATTCTGCTCATCCGTAATGGAGATGACGCGCACCTGCTCCGGCGAAAGCCAGACCGGGAAACTGCCAGCATAATGCTCCAGCAAAAAGCCGACCAGGCGCTCATGCGTGGAAAGCGGCGCGCGATGGATGCACAACGGCACTTCATCGTGACCTTCGCTGTTCGTGAACTTCAGGTCGAAGCGTTCCGGTACGGCAAAGTCCACCTGGTTTGTCATCAGTGAAAACTCGCGCCCGATGGCTGACCAAACTTGCACATCGATCTTTGGACCGTAGAAAGCGGCTTCATCTTCGCGCTCCACGTAGGGAACGCCTCCGTTATCCATGGCGCGGCGCACCATCTCTTCTGTCTTTATCCAAAGTTCGGGGTTGTTTACATACTTCTTGCCAAGACCTTCCTTGCTGTGCAATGAGAGACGCATGACATATTTTTCGATGCCGAACAACTCGAAGTATTTCTTATAAAGTTCCACCACGCCCATGAACTCCTGCTCGAATTGTTCCTCCGAACAGTAGATGTGGGCGTCGTTCATCTGCATCGAGCGGACGCGCATCAAGCCGAACAGTTCACCTGATTTCTCGTAGCGGTAACACGTCCCGTATTCAGCGAGGCGCACGGGCAAATCGCGGTAGGAACGTCCTTTCGAACCGAATATTTTGTGGTGCATTGGGCAGTTCATCGGCTTGACGTAATACTTTACGCCTTCGAGTTCCATAGGTGCATACATGCTCTCGGCATAATACGGTAAGTGACCGGAGCGCAGGAAGAGGTCTTCCTTTGTGAGGATCGGCGTACGGACGCGGTCATAGCCAGCCTTATCTTCCATTTCCTTGGCAAGCTTTTCCAACTCCTCAATGAGGATGCCGCCGTTTGGCAGCCACAACGGCAGACCCGGACCGACCTCTTCATCGAAGATGAAGATTTCCAACTCTTTGCCAAGCTTGCGATGATCACGCTTCTTGGCTTCTTCCAACTGATGCAGATATTCTTCGAGTTGCTTCTTGCTCTCCCACGCTGTGCCATACAGACGCTGCAACTGTTTGTTGTTCTCATCGCCGCGCCAATACGCACCCGCAACGGACATCAACTTGAAGGCGTCTTGCTTGATCTCCTTCGTGTTTGCCACATGCGGACCACGGCATAAGTCCGTGAAGGTATCTTGCTGGTAGATGGAAATCTCCGGCTTCTCTTTGAGCGGATTGCCATATTCGTCCAAGCCGCCTTTCTCCAAGCCTTCGATCAACTCCAACTTATAGGGCTGGTCGGCAAAGATTTTCTTCGCCTCCTCTGCCGAGATGACCGTCTTCTTGAAATCATGCTTGCCTTGCACGATCTGGCGCATGCGCTTTTCGATGGCTTCCAGATCCTCCGGCGTTAAATTACGCGGCAAGTCAAAGTCGTAATAGAAACCATTCTCCACGGGCGGACCAATGGTCGGCTTCCCATCCGGGAAGATTTCCATCACCGCTTGCGCCATCACATGCGCCGCCGAGTGGCGGATCTTGTACAGATTTGTTTCTTCGTATTTTTCCGTAACTTGTTGTGCCATTTTATGCTTCCTTTCTTTTCTCCCCTCTCCCTCTGGGAGAGGGGCAGGGGGTGAGGGCAAATAAAAAACTCTCATCCACAACGGGACGAGAGTTTCAACTCACGTGGTTCCACCCGATTTATGCCAAAACGACATATCTCTTAAGCCTCTAACGGAGCCATCCGTTCAACTTAATCGCTGACAGCTAATCGCTGAAAGCTTTCTGTCTCATGCTCGCGAGTGGTTTTCTGTGGTTATCCCTTGAAGAGATTCTCAATCATCGATCTCTTCTCCCTGTTCGGGATCTGACCACGTACTCGTCTCGGTCGACGCATTTACTATTTTACTGAATACTGGTCACTAAAAACTGACCAAGTGGGCGAGATAGGGCTCGAACCTACGACCTTCGCGATGTCAACGCGATGCTCTAACCAACTGAGCTACCCGCCCGAAAGCGACCCACATTATACCGACTGTCCCATAAAATGGCAATCCCCTTTATTTTAAAGGGTATAATCGCCACGCTATGGCACGTAAAAAAGCGCCTGAAGACCTCTCGGTGGAAGAACTTCGCCGCCTGCTCGTTGAAAAGCGACGCGGGGCGCGTAAAGACCGGCTGGAACATTATCGCCGCACAGGACGCGTGATCTCCCTCGCACCAGATCTGGACTTTGACTCGCCTCCTTCCACGCCGACGATTGATACCGCTGATTCAGCCATCCCTGCGCCTGAGCCGCCGCCTGTCAACCCGCGACGCAAATTCCTGGACCGTATCCTCCTCGGTGTGGAAGTCCTCGCCGTGCTGGGGTTGATGGCGATCATCCTGAATGGAGTCGGTCTCCTGCGCACGCTCAATACCGAAGTTGTCGCCGCGCTGAACCCAGAGACTGCCGTTCCTACGCCGCTGGTGATGGCTGTTGTGTTGCCTTCCGGGCATACCCCGCCCGATGCGCAGGGAAATACCAAGCCGAACGAAGCTGAGATTCCCTCTCACTTGTTGCCGATGGTGCAATCGCTGTCGAACATTCCTGTGCCCACAGCTGCGCCAGATCAGGCAGTTCGCATTCAGGTGCCTGCCCTTAACATTGATGCACCCGTGGTGCAAGGCGATGGCTGGGAGCAACTCAAAAAAGGTGTCGGGCAGTATATCGGTTCATCTGCTCCTGGGCGCGATGGCAACCTAGTGCTCTCGGCGCATAACGATGTGTATGGCGAGATCTTCCGCTACTTGGATAGACTCGTCCCCGGCGACCAGATCATTGTGTACACTCAACAAAGACAGTTCGTGTATGTGGTAGACCGGACCGTGCTGGTTGAACCAACGGCTGTGGAAGTGATGGCGCCTACCAGTGCGCCCACGGTCACACTGATCTCGTGTTATCCTTACCTTGTCAACGATCAGCGCATTGTTGTCTTTGCGCGATTACAAAATTAATTCGTAGGGGCGACCCGTCAAGGTTGTCTTGGTGGCTTGTCCCTACAAAATAAAATGAAGGAGAAATACAATGGCTAAGAAAAATCAACGCCCCGCACCGGCTGTTTCGGTTTCGAACCAACCCCAGAAGGTTGAGTTCAACCCCGATTACAGCATGATCAAGAAGGACCTGGCACGCATTGGCACCCTTGCTGTGTTCTTCATCACCGTGCTGGTGGTGCTTTCGTTCATTTTGAAATAGAGAGAAAAGACAAAAAAGAGGAAAGACTGATACACTAGTCTTTCCTCTTTTTTGTTGACGTATACCGCACACGGTCCCAAATTGCGTTTTTTCAGAAGGTGGAAAACGCAATTTGGGACCGTGGGTATTATATAATTCAGGCATGTCTTCTTCTGAACACGAAATCACCCTCGATAAACTCACCTATGGCGGCGAAGCGATGGGACGTCTCGCCGACGGTCGCGCCGTATTCGTTCCCTTCGGCTTACCCGGCGAAACCGTTCGGATTCAACTCACGCAAGAAAAGCAAAACTTCGCGCGCGGTGAAATCCTTGAAATTCTCAAACCATCCCCAGACCGTATCACAGCCAAATGCAAACACTTCACCCAATGCGGCGGATGTCACTACCAGAATCTTCCTTACGAAAAGCAACTACTCGCTAAAGCAGACATCCTGCGTGATCAACTTCAACGTATCGGCAAAATCGAGAACCCAATTGTTCAACCAACCGTTGCATCACCCAATCAGTGGAATTATCGCAACCACGTCCAATTCCACCTCACCAATGATGGCAAGATCGGCTTCATCAATTCAAGAGGCTATTCCACCCTGCCCATCGAAGAATGTCATTTACCCGAATCAAGCATCGACAACTTCTGGCGCGAACTTCAATTCGAATCACGCATGAACCTCGAGCGCATCTCCCTTCGCTCTGGTGACAATGAAGAACTCATGCTCATTCTTGAATCTGAAACCGAAGAAACTCCTGAACTCGAGATCGAAGCGGATATCTCCATTGTTCATATCTACGATGAGCATCCCGTCGTCATTGCAGGCAGTGACTCGCTCACCATCCAAATCCTCGGCAAAGACTTCCACGTTTCCGCGCCATCCTTCTTCCAAGTCAACACAAAGATGGCTGAAAAAATGGTGCAGCATCTTCAAGCCCAACTCCCGATTCCCGATTCCCAACTCCCGATTCCCGATTCCCAATTCACGCTCATCGACCTCTACTGCGGCGTCGGCTTATTCAGCAAATTCTTTGCACCAAAATATGCAAAAGTCATTGGCATCGAATCCTCCGAATCCGCCAATGAAGATTTCGCCATCAATCTCGACGAATTCGACAACGTCGAACTCTACGAAGGCGCCGCCGAAGAAATCCTGCCCGCCCTCGCGCCGCAGCTGACCGAACCCATGCACATGATCGTTGACCCTCCCCGCGCTGGCATCGATAAATTTGCCCTCGATGCGATTCTGCAAATCAATCCGCAAGTCATCGCTTACGTCTCCTGCGACCCATCCACGTTAGCACGAGACGCGGCGCGACTTATCAAAGGCGGCTACACACTCAAGCAGGTCACGCCTTTCGACCTCTTCCCGCAAACCTATCACATCGAGTCCATCTCCATCTTCACGCGCTGACATGCTCAAGCCGCTCGGCGACTCATCCATCCTCATCCAACTCGGCGACGAAATTGATCCGATCCTGAATCAACGCGTCCACGCACTCGACGCGCTCTTGCAAAGCATACCTGCCGTCATCGAAACCGTTCCTGCTTATTGCACACTCCTCGTCCATTACGATTTGATTACAACCACTTACAACGAAATTAAAAATCTGATTGAAGAAAAACTTACACTCATAGATGACTCGACTCACAGACCTTCTCGCCACTTGGATATTCCCGTCCTCTATGGCAACGCCTCCGGTCTGGACTTTGAAACTGTCGCAACAACCCTAGCCTTATCTCCCTCCGAACTGATTCGCCTGCACAGCGAGCGCGAGTACACCGTCTACATGATGGGATTCACCCCCGGCTTTCCCTACTTGGGAATCCTTAACGAAAAACTGACCCTGCCACGCATGTCCACCCCGCGGACTCGTGTGCCCGCTGGCTCTGTCGCCATCGCTGGTTCTCAAACCGGCATCTACCCCCTAGACTCGCCCGGCGGCTGGCATATTCTCGGCTGGACTCCTCTCAAGTTGTTTGACCCGCTGAGTGAGAATCCGTTTTTATTTGCGCCTGGTGACACCGTAAAGTTCATCCCCATTGAAGGCGATCATGCTTGAGATTCTTGAAGTCTCCGGCATTGCCACCATTCAAGACTCCGGCAGGCGCGGATGGAACAAATTCGGTGTCCCCACCTCCGGTCCCATGGACTGGTTCGCACATCAAGCCGCAAACTCTTTACTAAACAATCCACTCAACTCAGCAGTCATCGAACTCGGACTCGGTGAAATCACGTTTCACGCTTTACGCAACACCGTTCTCTCCGTCACTGGCGCAGGCTACGAAGTAGAAAACTACATCTGGACCTTCCCGCTTTGGACAACCTTTTATGTCCGCGCCGGGTGGACGGTGCGTGTGAAGAAAACAAGTGGCGGCAATTGGGCATACATCGCCATCGCAGGCGGATTTGATTCTCCCGTCATCATGAATTCTCATTCTACCTATCTTCGTGGTGGCATCGGCTCTGCCCTGAAAGCCGGTGACGTTCTCAATTCCTTCACTCCTGCCACCGACCTACTCAAACTCGCCGCCCGCGACTTCCCCGTGGACAAGTTCATGCCCTACAGCCAAACGCCCACCCTCGAAGTCATCCCCGCGCCCCAAGCGGATTGGTTCACCCCCGAAGGCATCCGCACGTTTTACGAAAGCGAATACACTCTCAGCCCGTCCTTTGACCGCATGGGCTATCGTTTGCAAGGTTCGCCCATCGAAAAAGCCATCACCAAAGAACTCATCTCCGAAGGCATGACCATGGGCAGCATCCAAGTCCCAGCGGATGGGCAACCCATTATCATGATGGCAGATGCTCCTACTGCAGGCGGATATCCTAAGATCGCCAATGTAACTCGCGCAAGTCTGCCATTGCTGGCACAGTGTGAAGCGGGCGTGAGTAGAATTCGGTTTAGAAAAACAAAAATTAATGATTCACAACAAAGATTCAAGACTCTCTTTGACGGGATCTGGAGGAATAGAAATGCGTAGAAAATTAAGGCGTGAACAAGAGGTTGAAAAAAACAAGCGGGATGATAAGATTCTTATACCTATGATAATTGGCTTAGCTATAACAATTATTGGACTTGCTATTCCAAAAGCTTTTAGTAACCCCTTAGGAAAAATAATCGCAGTGGCAGGTTTATTAATTATGGCATCAAGTGGCTACTGGCAAATCAAGTACAAATATGTTCATGGAGAAGCAAGTCCAATAAGAGGGGTTTGGGCAATTATATTTTCTGTAATTTGGATTGTAGCTTTGATTGTATTCGCAATTAGTCTCATATTTTGGATATAACACCAACCCAATAGTAATGAAAATTCACATCGACCTCAACTGCGACCTCGGCGAAGGCATGGACAATGATGAAGCCATCATGCCGTACATCACCTCTGCCAACATTGCCTGCGGATTCCATGCGGGCGATGCGAAGACCATGCGCGAGACAGTCCATTTGGCGAAGCGTTTTGGTGTGAATATTGGTGCGCATCCAAGTTGGAATGACCGTGAGAATTTCGGGCGTAAGGAAATGAATATTTCGCCCAAAGAAGCAGAGAAATTGGTCCTTGAGCAAATTCAAATTCTGGCAGCCATTGCAAAGGAAGAAGGCGCAGTTTTGACTCACGTCAAGCCGCATGGGGCATTGTATAACCAATCGGCAAAGGATGTTGAATTGGCAACTGCGATTGCGCGGGCAGTGAAAACTATCAGCGTGGATTTAATTTTGGTTGGGCTGGCAGGCTCAAGGTCGCTTGAGGCGGGGCGGGAGATGGGAGTCAGAGTCGCGGCGGAGGGATTCCCTGATAGA
>JAFLCE010000095.1 GCA_017303655.1 Anaerolineae bacterium | reverse complement strand
AACCGAACGCAAGTTTATTGTCCAGGATTCGTATTACGGACCTGATCAGTCTATTCAGTATGAGGATTTGGAGAGTAATTGGCGGGCGTTTAATTTCACGTATCTTGTTATTTATCCGATTGAACGGTGGAAAGATGTGATCGTGATTTTGGGTCCCAATTTTGATGTGGAATACAGCAACCGCAGTTCTGCGCAGGTGGCAACGGAAGATGTAGTCCAATTAGCCGGACGAGATCATTTTTTTGCATGGTTTAATCTGGGTAGCAGTCTGGTCCAGCTCCAAGATTACGCTGGTGCAGCATTGGCGTATGATAAAGCATTTGACGTGTATACTGATATTCCAGACCAGGAGAGACCCTGGCGTATGATGTGGTATCAGACCGGGCCATACTCGGCATATTTTTACACTGGGCGTTATCAGGATGTGATGGAGCTTGCCACTACCACCCTCAAGGCTATGAGTGAACCGGTCCTCGAAGAAAGTTACTATTGGCGCGCCCGTTCCCTTGAAGCATTGGGGGATAATGACAGAGCCAGGATGGATCTTCGGACGGCACTCAAATACCATCCCGGTTTCGAGCCTGCATTAACCCGGCTTCATCAATTAGGAGATGTTCCCTAAAACAGGTGCTGGGCAGGTGCAGCAAGGCTATGCATTTTTCTACTCTTATTAAACATATGGGTATCCTCCGAATTCAGAGGATACCCAAAATAGTCTGACGACTTAATACACGATAATATCACGCAGGTTCAATGTGGAATGATTGGCCCACAACCACCGCCTTATAATGATGCCGCCCGTCATTGCCAGCGCCGGCAACAGCATTGACCAGCATTGCTTGAGTGATCTTGCTTCCGTCAAAATACACTTCCACTAACCCTGACTCCAAATAAATCTCGGCGTGATGAACACCATCAAGTGGAATGAGACCATTACGTACACGGGCGGCGCAGTTGACACAACCCATGCCGGAAACTGCCAACAGAGTTGTATCTGCATTTTTGAGGACACTATCCAAGACTGCTTTTTGAATTGGTTCGACATGACAATTTTGATCCATGAGATTTCTCCTATTGATACTGTGAATTTTGATTACATGCGCATTGCCATCGGCAGAGTGAAGAGAACAACGTTCATAATGGTCAGAACGACCATCAACACCGCAAAGGGTGCAAATGTTCCCCAGACCTTTTCGCCGGAATGATTCGATTGGGAGATGCGATAGGCAGTGTAAAGAGACCCGATAAAGCCGAGCGCGATCAAGCCGAATTGAAGCCACTGGATCTCCTGCATACTGAGAATGGCGGGCGACGCGCCGTGGATTTCCGTCCCAAACAATGCCATACCGGTGTATAGAATGGACTTGCCTTCCGCCAGCAGGTGGAACAGGTTATGTGCGATGTGCCCTGCCATATCCAGTGCGATGATGGCGTAGCCAAAGCGGGCAAAGTTTTCAACGAGCGTGGCTTTGTTGAACTTGCTTGCGATCCAGGATGTCAGACCGAGCAAAGCTACCGGGATGACAATGGCCGTCGCGAAAGTGATACTGAAGGTAATGGCATAGCTGGTCGTGCCGGTTACGTTCTCCAGCCATTTCAACATGGACTCCCAGATTTCTAGCATGGTCACATTCTGGACGAATACGATGCCCATGATGACCGCTGAAAGGAAGGCTTCTTCAAGTTTCGGTTTGCGGATGAACCACAGTTCCTTGGTGGGCGGACGAACCGTGAGTTGAATGGAGTTATTAGGGCAGCCCTTGATACATTCTGCACAGAGGACACAGTTGGCGCTGGAGGTCATGGTCTTGGGGAATTCATACAATGGGCAGGGCATGGACTTGTCCGTGCCTTTGTAACAGGCAGCGATGGTACAGGTGGCGCAAATTTCCGGAGTGCCACGCAGGCTCAACATACCATTACGGGCATAGTTACCTGAAAGACCGCCCAGAAAACATACATATCGGCAGAAGGTGCGGCGTTCGTAAAAGGCGCCAGAGACGATCACGCCCGTGGTTAGGGTCAACATCAACACGCCGGAGCCAAGCGGGTTTTCCACCACGCCAAAGACGTGGTCACTCCAGGTAATGAAGATGAAAAGGGCATCGATGATCCAAATGCCGTATTTCTTCAGGAAGCGTGGCGCGGGTCGGTTATTGCCGACAAAATTTTGGACAAGATCATTGATCTTCGCGAACGGACAGATCGCACACCAGAAACGCCCAAGGAAAAGGAAAATGATCGGGATCAGCGGCCACCACAACACCCATGTCAGCGCGGTGCCGAAGTTGTCATGCGCCGATTCAGGTCCCAGAATGAGTTCGAACATAATGACCATAAAGATCATCAGGGTGGGCCATTGGATGATGCCGGGATACCAGCGGCTGCGCAGGAAACGGTCGATCCATTTGTTGCTGAGCAGGTTTCCGCCATTCAGCAGGGAGGGGGGTGGGGTGGGAAGAGATGTTGTCATGAAATAATCCTCTTAGGACCTTGGGGAAGTGGGTTTTCGTTTTGTGATGGCGGCTGTGGCAATCACCGTTGCATTGATGCCGAAAAAACCAGCCAGAATCCCATAATTAGAAATGGCGCGGGGAACTTCAATGGGGATTTCGACTGCGGTCATTTGGTCACCCAGAGTAAAGTGGATATTGAATGTCCAGTTGCCGGAAGCATCCAGATGGATCTCTCCTGAATATTCGCCAGCTTCATGCCCACTTGCGAGTGTCACTGCAACAGGTTCTTCCTCATGAGCAACCTCTTCGACAGCTTCATGCTCGTTGACTTCGGACTCGCTGGACATATCCATTCCTGACATGCCATGCGCATCTTCCGGGGCTGGGGTTTCAGTAGCCATTTCCATGCCATGCGTTTCCTCGGGAGGTTCTTCTGAATGATCGGATATGTCTTCCACTGGCATGGCGACTACTTCCACAACGGCGTCGGAGACCGGCATACCCATCGAGTCGGCGATCAAAACATGAAATTCATTCACGCCTGATTTGACAGGCTCGGAAAATACGAGCGTAATGTGATATCCATTTGCAGTCGCTTCATATCCACCATCCCCGCCATCGGCAAGTGCAGTTCCCGGAAAGCCCATCAAAAGCATTGTGATGATGACCATTCGGGTGGTGATTCCTGAAATTTTTTTAGCCATGAAAAGCCCAGCTCCTTATTCTGCAAAGTTGACCTATCTTATAAGCAAGACCCCATCCGAAGTAGCGCGATATGGCGCAAAAACGAGTAGGCAGAATGACTTGTGTCAAACATCATGCACAATGTATGACAGGTTTTTGACTTATGGTTAACGGTTCATTACCTTTCTAAAAAACAATCATCCCCTGATTAGTCAGGGGATGATTGTTCAAATAATTGTATTTTGATTACTTGCGTTGGAACAACAAACCGGGTTGCCAGGGTGTGCCCACTTGCACCAGAAGCCAGTGGTCGAGACCGATCCAGCCAGATGTTTTCCAGGCAAGGACGAGCAGGATCGAGAGGATCAGGAAGACAGGATTGACAGAGGCGGAGCCAGCCATCATAAAGTTCCAGTTCATGAAGCCACCGATAAAGGCAGAGAACCAGATGAAGATACCCAGGATCAATGCTCCGCCCACCAGCAATTCGCCCACCGCCACCAGTTTGGCGAACCAGACGTAGTTGCCGCTATCGAGCATGAATTGGATGAAATTGCGATACCAGTCAAAGGCGATCAGTGGACGGGCAGGCGCATCGGGGATGAGGACAGCGCGATCCCAGAAACCTTTTAGCGCTTCGCCGCCCTGCATCCAGGCGGGGTTGGTGATCTTGCCCCAGCCCGATTCGATCCATTGATAGCCCAGGTACAGGCGGATGGCGAGCCACAGCCAGGCAAATGCCTTTCCTTCGAACAGAGTCTTCGTGAATGGAACATCAGCGAGTTGATATTCCCGGGACATGGTTTGAGTAGTCATTTTTTTACTCCTTTTAGGATGAATTTTGTCTTGCTTCGAACTCATCTTACATCCCGCATGGAATAATCATCAGCGCATTTCGACCTGTTTCGAAATGCGCTGATTCGCTTATGATATTTATCAGGAATGATTTCCTGATTGTCATATTGAATTAATCAAGAGGGTGTTCGATTTCACCAGCCATAAAAGGGTCTGGGTCCAAAAGAAATACATCCAAACATGCCTGCGTACAGAAATATATCCTCTCGCCGCGATACTCTGCGCTGGGATATTTGGATGGATCTTTGATTTTTCCTCCACAAGCAGTTTTATATTCCGGTTGTGGAGGGGCAGAGAGCATTTCGTTTTGGTCCAGCGTCATTGTTTTCCTTTTCCATGATGTCGATTTTCATTCCTGAGCCAGTAGAGAGTCACAGCAGTGGCGGCTCCGATCATGCCAGCCAGAACCACCAGACTGGATGCCGAGCCGAATAACATCTTCCATAATACGGCGAAAAAGATCACTCCAATGACAAACGCCGCGATGTAGGTAAGGTTGGGCATGTGGATATTTGTGTGTTTCATATTTCGTATCTTCCTTTCATCATTATTCCACAATCAACTTACCACGTAACATTCCCATCTGACACTGGAAACCATATTCACCTTCTTTGGCAGGGGTGAATTCAAGCGTGACTTGTTCGCCTTCAGGTAATAATGCGTTTTGATTGAAATCGGGGAACAGCACTTTTTCGGAACATGCGGAACTCTCCTGACGTGTGAACGTTAACCGCACGGGGCGACCTTTTTGCACCACGATCACATCGGGGGTGTATCCGCCCTTGACCGTGATTGCCACCTCCTGCGCGCCTGAAGCGGAAACCGCAACACGAGTCTGCGCCTTGGGGGCAAACCAGAAATACCAGGCGATCAATACAGTCAACACGATTCCCGAAAGAATCACAAAGATTTGAATTTGAGTCATATCAAGTTCCTTTCACTGCTTGGATGATGGATAACGGACCGAACACCGTGACGAAGTTCTCCGCCTCTTTTACGGACCCGAAGCCTGCCTCTGTTACGAAGAGCGGAATCAACCCGTCGAAATTGTCGGCGGCTTCTTCGAGGCGGCGCATATATTTCGTCATGAAGCGGGTAAGAGAGGAATGCGGCGCGCCGAAGTCGAGCACATATAATTCGCCGTTTGGTTTGAGGACGCGATAAACCTCCTCGAATGCGCGGCGCTTGTCATCGGTGACAAGGTGGTGAATGACAAGGCTGGTGACCACTCTATCGAAGGCAGAATCAGGATACGGGAGGGAGGAAGCGAGTCCCTCATCCCATTGAATGTCTGCGCCGCGGGATTTATTTCGCGCGATGTCCAACACTTCGGAGTCGCCATCCAGACCTGTGATCTGCGCTTCGGGATGGGCGCGCTTGAGCATGAGGGTCAATGTGCCTGTGCCGCAGCCAAGATCAAGGACTTTCATTTGCGGTTGAATATTTGCCCGCTGAACCAGTTTGCGCTTAAAGGTCTCTTCGCGCATGACCCATTGAAGCAATGGATCGTACAGCGGCGTGAGCCAATTGAAACTGAGAGCGGGGATATAACGAACGTCATTGGGTGTTTGACTCATATTGTTCAGTTCCTTCCCATTGCCTCAACAAGACAATGCAAATAATAAGAACAAGCAACCCCATCACTTGCGCGGCGCGATAACCATCCAACCAGAGAACGCTGTCGCCGCGAAAGGCTTCGATAAAAACACGCGCAACGGCAGAGAGAGCGATGAACTGCACAAATCGCAAGCCAGGCGCATTCGCGGGAATCATGCGAGGCAGGATGATTGTAAAAATCATCAGCGCGAAAAAGATTTCATAGAGTTGTGTTGGCTGGCGATAATCTGACCATAAATAGACTGCCCAGGGGACGCGCGTGGGCGCGCCATAGGCATTACCACTCAAGAGGTGCGAGACGCCGATCATAATCATGAAAAATGCAAAGCCTGGCGTGAGCGCGTCCAGTGTTTTGCGGAATGGAAGTTTATGGCGGTATCCATACGCGGCAGCGGCGGCAATGCCAATCAGGAAACCTCCAATGGGAGAGAGCGTGCTCGTGTTCAATGAAAACAAACCAAGCGGGTTCGCCAGATACACTGAAGCATACTGCGCCGCGTACACCAGCCTTGCGCCGAAAATCCCGCCGAACAATCCGTACCCGATCAGGTTGTTTATTTTCTCTTTGTTCAACCCAAGGCGGACGGCTTCGCGCTCGACAAAGGTATTGCCGATCCAAAAACCGATGAACAACGCAAGCAGGGGCATTTGAAGCAGGAAAGGTCCAAGACGGAGGTAGGGGAACATTACTCGCCCTCCCGCAACAGCTCTTCGACCCTGGATTGAAGCAACGCTTCGTTCATTGGTCCGCCGACAACGATGGATCGAATCACGCCATTGCGGTCAATGAAATATGATGTCGGCAGCGCATTGACGCGATAAAGGTTTCCAATGGCATTGTCGCGGTCGAGTGCGATGGGAAAAGTTAAACCGATCTCTTTTGCAAAATCAGCCGCGGCTTGTTCTGAATCCTGCGCGGTGAGATTCAATCCGATCACGACAAAGCCAATATCCTTGTAACTGCGATACGTCTTTTCGATGGCTGGCATTTCCAGGCGGCAGGGTGGGCACCATGATGTCCAAAAGTTGACCAGAACTGCCTTGCCGCGTAATTCAGAGAGCGTAATTGTGCCGCCATCCAGCAGGTCGAGGGTGAAATCGGGGGCAGTGAAGCCTTCCTTGGCGAGAGCGCCCTGTTGTGCCTGAGGTTGGTCGGGCGGGACGCGCGAGAGCACTGCCCAGAACATGCCGAGAATCAAAGCCCAGGTCATCCACGTGATAAAGCGCGCATTGTTCATCATGGTTATCCAGCCAACGAACCCAGCTGCTCCCTCAGCATATTGATCGTGGGAAATCCCTTGATCCCTTCAGGTGTGGAATAAACACGGCAACTCATCGAAAAGGTTTCGCGTACCTCATGCCATAAATCCTTTCCATCCACCCGAAAATGCGGTGAGCCAAGAAAATTCAATCGAGTCGCATCTTCATCATCCGTAATTTTAATCGTCTTAATGGACGCGATAATGTTCTCCTCCTGCAGTGCGGTTTCGAGATTCTTCAAGGCGATCTCCCAGGAGGGACAGCCATCAAAGTAAAGCAGTTCTATCTTCACGAATCACCTCACACTAAACTTCGGCTTGAACCCGCGCAGGCGGTTGGCATTGCCAACGACGGTCACGGATGAGAACGCCATCGCCGCGCCCGCGATGAGCGGACTGAGCAACAAACCGAAGAAGGGGAAGAGCAACCCCATTGCGACGGGGATACCGAGAGTATTGTAGATGAACGCGCCGAAAAGGTTTTGGTAGATGTTGGTCATCGTGGCACGACTGACTTCGATGGCGGTGACCACTCCCTTGAGACTGCCCTTGATCAGCGTGATGTCCGATGCTTCGATGGCAACGTCCGTGCCTGTGCCGATGGCAAGACCGACATCCGCCTGAGCAAGCGCGGGCGCGTCGTTGATACCGTCGCCGACCATTGCAACCTTTTTGTTTTCCGCTTGCAACAGGTGAACGTTGTTTGCCTTATCTTCGGGCAATACTTCCGCCAACACGCGCGTGACCCCAACCTTGCGGGCAATCGCTTCAGCGGTGCGGCGGTTATCGCCTGTGATCATCACCACTTCAATTCCCATACCTTGCAGGGCTTTGATCGCTTCCGCAGAATCTTCCTTGACCGTGTCAGCCACGGCAACGATGCCAGCGGCTTTGCCATCTACTGCAACAAACATTGGGGTCTTGCCATCGTCGGCAAGCGATTTGGATTTTTCTTCCAATTGACCGAGGGCGATCTTTTCACGGTTCATCAGCTTGAGATTGCCGATCAGAACGCTTCTTCCTTCGACTGTAGCCGAGACGCCGTGACCTGGAATGGCTTCAAACTCCCTGACCTCTGTTAATTCAATCTGGCGAGCCTGTGCTCCGTCCACGATGGCTTGCGCCAGGGGATGTTCGCTAACCTTTTCAACCGATGCCACCAGGCGCAACAGCTGATGGCTGTTACCATTCATGGAATTGGTAAGGATGATATCCGTTAACTCAGGCTTTCCCTTTGTAATCGTGCCTGTCTTGTCCAGCACCACGATTTGAATGGCGCGCGCGGTTTGCAGGGCTTCGCCCGAACGGATCAGGATGCCATGCTCCGCGCCTTTACCAATGCCAACCATCAGGCTCATGGGGGTGGCAAGACCCAAGGCACAGGGACAGGCAATGATCAGCACGGTCACACTGGTAACGAGCGCATACACCAATTGCGGTTGAGGTCCAATCACGAACCAAATGACAAACGTCCACAAGGCAAGAATCATCACGATGGGAACAAAGTAACCAGAGATGGTGTCGGCGAGGCGGGCAATCGGCGCTTTGGAATTCTGTGCGTCCTGTACCATCTTCACGATTTGCGCGAGAGCCGTATCCTTGCCAACCTTCGTGGCGCGGAATTTAAATGCACCTGTCTTATTCAAGGTTGCCCCGATTACTTCATCTCCCTGTTTCTTGGAAACAGGCAGCGACTCGCCCGTCAGCATGGACTCATCCACCGCAGAACTGCCTTCGACGATGACACCGTCAACAGGCACTTTCTCTCCAGGGCGGACTTGGATTACATCGCCGACCAACACTTCCTCGACAGGCAAATCTAGTTCCTTCCCATCTCGTATCACGCGGGCAGTCTTCGCCTGTAAACCCAGTAATTTCTTGATCGCCGCGCTGGACTGTCCCTTGGCGCGCAGTTCAAGCGCCTGACCCAAAACCACCAAGGCAATAACGACCGCTACAACATCGTAAAACGGCTCAGATGTCCCTTCGGGAAACACGGACGGAAATGCGATGGCAAACGTCGAATACAACCAGGCGGCGCCTGTGCCCAGCGCGATCAATGTGTTCATGTTGGCGGAACGATGCTTGAATGCCGCCCATGCGCCTGTGAAGAAATCATAGCCCGAATAAAACAGCACGGGCAATGTGGCAACGGCAGAAAGAATCCATGCCCAACGGATGGTCTCCATTGACAGGTCACGGATACCAGGGACATACTGCGGGTACGCGAAAACCAATACGGGCACAGACACAATTGCCGAGAACCAGAACATTCTCATCAAGCGGCGATATTCACGCGCGTGCGCCTCTTCCTGTTTATCCACTGGCGCGTCTGTCAACGAGGGGCGCGGCTTATATCCCCAAGCCTCGATGGCTGTATTCAACTGGGCAAGGGTCGCCTTTTGGGGGAGATAATCCACGCTCGCTTCCTGCGTGGCGATGTTGACCGTTGCGCTCAAGACTCCATCCGTGGATTTCAGTTCATCCTCGATGAACTTCACACAGGAGGCACAGCGCAGGTTTTCGATTCCGATCTTGACGTTCGACCCACCTGGTTGAAACCCCGCCGAGCGGATCACTGCCGCCATTTGCGGAATGTTCACCTTTTTAGAATCATATTCGACTTGCAATACACCTGCGCCTGCATTGGTGGTTACTTGATGAACGCCTTCCAGGGCGCGCAAACCAGATTCCAGGGTGGTGACAGGCTTGTAAAATGGGAGATCGGCGACGGGTAGTTCGATGCGGGCGAGCGTCCGTTCGGGATTAAAACCCGTTGTTGCCGAAGTCATCACATAATGGTGTGGGTCTGCGTCAAATTGATCCACGCAAGATTTTGAACAAAAATAAAACGTCTGCCCCATGTGTTCGCGATTGGCGAAGGCACTTTGGGGTTCGATTTCCATTCCACATACAGGGTCACGGACAGTCATGGTTGCCTACCTTTTATAAAGATGCCAATAGTGTATATCCAATAGACGATGGCAGGGAGCGGATTTCAGCCTAGTTGTATATAAGCAAAATAGCCTATCTTTCGACAGGCTACTTTGAGAACGTGAGGGTACTTTATTTCAAGGCAGTGCCACAGTAGGGGCAAGTCTGCCAATCGGCTTGGGTGCCTTTTCCGCAGTGTGGACAAGGTGTGAGGGGAGTGGAGGACGCGGTATTTCCTGTGCCTCGCACCAGCGCAACGACGCCATAAACAATGAGTGTGAGGACACCGATGGGGATGAGCCACATGAAGATCATACCCAATCCCATGCCGAACCAGCCGAATGGAGAGAAGCCCCAGTTACCCATCATTCCATACCCACCCATCATGCCATATCCACGGTTACCCCACATCATGCCGCCTCCGAAAAGGAACAGAGCGGCAATGACTGCCACAATGCCAACGATCCACCAGTTAACTTTTTTCATTTTGATTTCCTTTCATAAAGTTTGTCCGCAGTGCGGGCAATTTTTCCAGTCGTTTTGCGTAGCCTGTCCACACTGGGGGCAAGTACGGCTTGTAACAGGTTTGAGCGCGTTGACCAGGTTATTGACGGAAACACCATAGACGAACAAGCCAACGAGTAATAAGGGGACGATCCACATGAGAAACATGATTTGCTCCTTTCTTGATGATCCAAGAATACCCGGCGTGATTAAAGAATGTGTAAAGGCACGACAAAGAGTAATTGAAGATTTTGTTTCGGCAAATTGTCTGAAAATAAAATAACCTGCCCGGCGGGCAGGTTACCTGAGGAGAAGAGGATGGAATTAATGCTGATGCGCGTGTTCATCAGTTTTGCCGAGATACTTTTCGGGCTCCTTGTCAAACGCCTTCTTGCAGCCTAGCGAGCAAAAGTAGTAGGTTTGCCCCTTGTATTCGGATGTGCCGGCAGCAGTGGCAGGATCGATATCCATGTGGCAAACGGGGTCATGCACAGTAGTTGTCATAAACAGGTCTCCTTTCCTTTGAATTATGCAATTAAAAGACAGCCTCAACGAGAGCCATATTACTGACGCTCTGATAGGCAATTCTGCCTATCCTATTTCTCGATCTCGCGTCCTGCCTGTTCCCATGCGACCATGCCGCCTTCGAGATTCCAGATATTGGTATACCCGAGCGAAACAAGTTCCTCTGCCGCAATTGCGCTCATGCGCCCACTGCGGCAGTAAAGCACAATCTTTGCATCTTTATCTGCTGGCAATTGCGTCAGGTTTTCTGGCGCGCTGATCTGGTCGTAGGGAATGGATAGGTCTGTATCGGCAATGTTTCCTGCAAAAGGAATATGGACATTGACAAGGAAAAGATCCTTGTTACTCAACATCGCATCCAATTCGGCAGGGGTGATGTCTTTATAGTAGCCGGAAGCGGTTGTAATCTCTTTGCCCATAATCTCTTCGACACTGCTCTGGCAGGCGGTCAGTGTCACAAGCAGAAACAAGGATATGAGGAGGATCTGTTTCATGGAATTTTTCCAGCCAACTCAAGATCGATGATCTGCTTGAACGCTTCAAAGGGTTGCGCGCCAACGATTGCCAACCCGTTGATGAAAAATGTCGGGGTGGATTGAACGCCAAGGTTGAGCGCAAAATCCATATCCTGCTGGATGACATCCTTATATTTGCCCGAATCCAGACACTCCTCGAAAGTGACTGCATCCAAATTGAGGTCAGCGGCGATCTGCAGGTACAACTCACGACCAAGCTTGTCCTGATTCTCAAAAATCCTATCATGGTAGTCCCAGAAGGCATCCTGTTCGTTGGCGCACATCGAGGCTTCCGCCGATGGAAAAGCTTCGGGATGAATGGATGTCAGGGGAAGATGACGATAGACAAAACGGATTTGACCGGGATACGCCGCCAGCAATTGTCCAGCCGTCTCGTCCTGGAAACGTTTACAGAACGGACACTGAAAGTCGCTGAACTCGACAATTACGATGGGCGCATCCACCGGTCCCTGGCTGGGAAAGCCTTCGAATGGGATTTCATAACGGGTGAACTGCGGCGCCTGTGTCGCTGCTGGCGCTTCGACAATGGGTCCCTGGGCAACAGGTGGGTTATCGATAATCGCTTGTTGTGAACGGGGTGCAAGCCCCCAGACAACATAACCCGTCAATATGCCAATGGCGAAAGCCAGTATCACCAGGACCGAATAAAAATGGGTTCGTTTAAAGGTAATGGTATCTTCCGAATTAATGGGGGTATCCATAAGGGTATCATCTCTAAAAATATTATGATCTTTGTATCGTGTGCCCGCTCAGGTAACCGAGATACGCAGGCACAAGTGGAAGCACACAAGGCGAAAGAAAAGACAACAACCCTGCGACGACGGCTGTAATATAGGTGGGCGCCGCCGCGTAGGTGGTGAATGACTCGATGAAGTAACCATTCTTGAATGCCCAGATCGCAATCAGGCTCATGGTGTTTGTAAACAGTAAAACACCTATCGCAATGATGAAAACACCACTGGCGATCTTGAAATATTTTTGATAGGGTCGCATGCGCTTGAGCCAGCCGGAAGCGCGTTCCAGTCCAACTGCCATCGCGAGGAATGGAATGCCCAACCCAAGCGAATAACCTGAAGACAGCCACATTGCCTGTCCGACCGTTTGCTGGCTGAGACCCATTGTCAGAATAGCACCGAGTGTCGCGCCAATACACGGACTCCAGCCTGCCGCGAAGAAAACACCCATCAACGCTGAACCGCCATACGTTCCACGTTGACCCGCGTATTGGGCGCGCGTGTCCGCATAAAACCACGGGATGCGGATCACTTCCAGGGTTGCCAAACCGAACATGATCACGACCACACCCCCTATTTGCGCGATGACCTGTTTGTATGCGCCGAATAATTGACCCAGCGCCGTCACCGAGCCGCCCCAGCCGATCACAAACACCAGCGAGAAGCCGAGGACGAAAAGCAGTGCGTGTAAAAATATTTTCAATCGTTCTGTTTGGGAGGGAAAGCGGGGATTGACAGTGTCAGTGGTCATAAGTCTTCCTGTTCGATAAAGGTATGACACCATGATAAGCAAAACCCCGCCCCTGCATGAGCGCAGGATGGCGGGGAAATCGGTAAGCAAAATGGCTTATGAGTTTTATCGCTTCACAATCGGACCTCAAGACTGGTCCCACGTCCCAATGTGGATTCAATCTCAAGCCTTGCCCCGATCAAGTCGGCACGCTCGTGAATACCGAGCAATCCAAAGTGTCCGTTGGGAGCGAATTCAGTCGGACTGGCGGGAGTGGTGAAACCGTTACCGTTGTCAGAGATCATCATTGTTATTTCCGAATCAGAATAACGGATCGACAAGTCGGCACGGGTTGCTCTGGAATGTTTGACCACGTTATTAAGCGCCTCCTGTGCAATGCGATAGAGCGATAATTCCGCTTCGCGCGAAAGGCGGCGTTCATTGCCTGTCTTTTGAAATTCCACGATCAATGGATTACCCTGGCTGATTTCCCGCGCCAACATTTCAAGCGCGGTGACCAGCCCCAGGTCTTCGAGATAAATGGGGCGCAACGCCCGCGTCAGCCGGCGGAGGTTTTCGATGGTCTGTTCCGCGAGTGTTTCCAGTTCCTTGAGGGATTGTTTGCCATTCTGTTCTTTAATGGATTTCTGGGCAAGCTGGACGCGTTGCTTCAAGGCAATCACGGCTTGAATGGTGTCATCATGAAGTTCACGCGCCAGACGCGTCCGCTCCTCTTCCTGTGCCGAAGTGATCGCGCCGATGTAATCGTGTAAACCCTCCTGCGCCGCCTGCACCTTGCGGGACATTTCGGTCAATTCCATTTGCAGATGTTGTACTTCGGAGATGCCGCCCACGGATTCTTTGATGGCTTCAAAATCTCCCCATGCCAGCGCCGCCGCCTTGGACTCAAGTTTCTGCAGAGGCTGGACGATCTGTTTTGCGCCGAACCAGATTGCGATCAACGCCAGGATGAAGGCAGGCACCATTACCAGCGGAGCCATCTGGGTCAATTGCAGGGAGGGGCTGATTACCATTTCCCATTCCTCCTCCGTGATCAACGCCCAGCCTGTTGCTTCAATCGGGCTGTAGGCAACCACATGTTCGGTTGCTTCCTTCTTCACATAAAGAACTCCGCTCTTCCCACTCAAGGCTTCCTTAACACCTGGATGATCCGCCTCCAGACTTTCCTGCTCAAGCGTCCCGCTGACGAACAACAGTCGGCGGGAATCATCCAGCAAATAGATGGTCACGTGACTGCCTGCTGGATAGGTGGGTGTCAGGGTCTCGGAAGCCAGCGCCTCGGGTGAAAATGCGCCGGCGACGATCACATCACGGGAGTCAGAATAGGCTGAGATGATAACAAAGAGTTGATCGGAGCTGGGATCAAGGATCGGATCGGAGAAAACAGGTTCGAGGTCGGAAGAGGAAGCGAGTTTGATCAAGTTGGGATTTTGAGATACCCATCCCCAAAATCTGTCGTTATCCGTCTTTTCGATTAAGTGTCCATCCGTATTTAGGAAGGCAATCCCCCCGTTGAAATCCTTTGCCAGGTCGTTGGTGGTGGCGAATATATCCTTGAAGGAAATGTCCTCGGATGCCAGCACCGCCATGCTCGTGATGGTCGCCACGCGATGATGAAGCTCGGATTGCAGGGCGGCGGCGGCGGACTGCACCGCACGTTCATCGCGTTCCCCGACCAGGGTGCGCATGTCCTGCTGGTGCATGTTGACCCCGCCGAACGCAATGAACAACAACAAAAGCGTCAGCGGCAGAACCGTGACTGCAAAGAGTTGTGTCAGACCACGCCAGCCCGGCAGGAGTCGTTTCATTCTTCTGTAATATTGCCCGAACTTTGTGAGATCAACCCCAGCGCCACCCCGCGCATGACCGCCTCGGTGCGGCTGTTGGCTTGCAGTTTGGCGAAGATGTGCGCAAGATGTCCCTGCACCGTGCGATCACTGATATTGAGTTGTACGCCGATGGCTTTGTTGGTAAATCCTTTGGCGGCAAGCCGCAGCACATCCAGTTCACGGTCAGTCAATGGCTCGACGATCTTTTTTTCCGATCCTTTGAAGATGGTGGACATCAACTTGCTGGTGATGGACGGATCGAGCGCCGACTTGCCTTCATAGACATCACGCACCGCCTGGATCAGTTCATCCGCCTGCCCTGTTTTGAGAACATAGCCATTCGCGCCTGCCTGCAAAACCGCCATCACGTAGGGATCATCGTTGTAAGCGGTCAGGATTAACACGCCCACTTCGGGCAGATGGGCACGCACCCAGCGGGTGACTTCAATGCCACTGGCTTTGGGCATTTGGATATCCAGGACGGCAACATCCGGTTTATGCTTTTGGATGAGAGACTGCGCCTCCTCCCCGTCCCCCGCCTCGGCAATGACCTGGAGATCGGTCGCACTCTCAAGCAGTTGCCTCACCCCCGCACGGACGATATGATGATCATCCGCCAGAAGAATGCGGATTTTGGTTTTTGATTTGTTCGATGACTTTGGCATAACTTATCTCATCCAGTTTTTGATTATAGGCTTGTGTTTGAAAAACATACGGGAAGGCGAGCCAGACGATTCCCAGACCAGCCAAAAATCCAGTGATGAAGCGCATGAGCGAGTTGAACGAGCCGAGCGCGTCGCCCGCATAGAATGTCGCGGGTAATACATTGTTCGTCAACATAGCCAGCCATGTATTTGTATCACGGAATCCCTGTCCGATACCAGCGAAGTCGCTGACCGCATGTGTGCCGCCATCCACCGCGAGAGGCAGTAGGATGAATATGAAACTCCACCATGTAATAGGTTTAATTTTGCGACGCAGAGGATACCAGAGTAACGCAAAGAACCAAACGCTGGTGTAAAACGAGATCATTCTATCCGACCAGGCGACTTTCCAACCCATTGTTTCATTGCCGATAAATTTGCGCAGGATGAGCGGATTCATCGTGTCCTGCCATACGGATTGAACTTCGCTCAACGAATACATGGTCTTTTCGCCAAAGAAAAAAAAGGAACGCTCTGGCAGTTGGTGACAAAAGAATGAATAAATGAAGTAGATCGCCTTTCCCGCGCCCGTCCATCCCAGTTGCATGAAAACAGGCGCGAGGAAGGGAACAAACACCCAAAGACCATAGATGGTCAGAAAAACGGCAAACCAATGGGCGCTTATCCACTGAAAAGCATTCATTATTTTAGGGGCATTCAAGTTGGTTGTTGACATTTCATTCCGTTAGGGCGCGTTCGGTTCGGGAGCGCGATTGAGGTTGGTGCGGTAGAAGGCTTTGGCTAGTTCCATGTCAAATATCTCGAACTTTTGGATCCGCCCCCATGAGGTCATTGCCACCGGAACCTCAATGGAATTCCAGGGATATGCAATCAGTTTCACGCCACCCAGATCATCCATGACCGAACGAATCTGCGATTTCAACTCCGCGCATCCCGTCTCATCCAACAGATCACAGTTGTACCAGATGATCACATACCCGTGTTCCAGGTTATGGACAAGATAAGCGGCAGGATACGTATAGATATTCTCATCATAAAATCCCGCCTGAGCTTCGGTTGCGTAATGTAATCCGGAC
>JAFLCE010000094.1 GCA_017303655.1 Anaerolineae bacterium | reverse complement strand
CATGAACGAGAAGCCGCGTTCGGCATTGTCAAACTGCATGGACGAGGCACCCAGATCAAGAACGATGCCGTCAATGCCGTCCCATTTCAGCGAAGCAAGCTGCTCACTAAGAGTGATATGGGAGGCTTGCACGAGATGAAAGCGACCCTCGTAAGGAGCCAAGGTCTCACGAGCAATCGCCAGCGCCTGCGGGTCTACATCGAGACCCAACAGTTGCCCATCCGGCGCGCAAGCCTCCAGGATGCCGCGAGCGTGTCCGCCCGCGCCTACCGTACCATCCACATATCGCCCGCCAGTGCGGGGTTGCAGAGCGTGTATAATCTCTTGGTAAAGTACAGGTTTATGCGCAGTCATAACAACCGTTACGACGACGCGGAATTCGTTTTGGAAAGATCGAGTGTGGAGAAGCGCGCGTTGTTGGCTTCAACATCCTGAAGCAGAGCCATCTGCTCGCTCCAGGTTGCGGGCGTCCAAACTTCAAAGTACTCGCCCTGCCCCGCCACCACCAGCTCACCACTCGGTACGCCGAGGAAAGTGCGCAGGTTTTGCGGAACGAGGATGCGTCCCACCTTGTCCACTTCGACTGGATAGGCATTGGAGAGGATCAAACGGCGCAAGAGACGGGCAGTCGGGTCAGCGAGGTTCATGGCTTCGATGCGCTCATACACCTGTTTGAAATACGCCTCGGTCAGAACCATGAGGCATTTATCAAAACCCTGCGTGATGTAGGCGCCGCCTTCCAGCAACTCACGGAAGCGCGCCGGAATCATCAGGCGACCCTTATCATCGAGGTTGTGCTGGAACTGACCTAAGAACATTTGTGCTACTTATCCTTTTAATAGCGTGAACGCCGGAGGTCCCGGCGCTCTTACCACTTTCTACCACTTCATACCACATTATACCCTTTCGAGGGTAAAAATCAAGTGGAGTGAAGATATTCACCCTTGCATTTTCATGAGGACTATGCCCACATTCACCTTCCTTGAAGCCAGCCGCTGGCAAGATTACGAACTACTCGACTCCGGAGACGGGCTAAAGCTCGAACGCTTCGGAAAATACACCTTCGCCCGCCCCGAATCCCAGGCAATGTGGAGCCGTACCCTGCCCCAATCCGAATGGGATAATGCCCACGGCGTCTTCGTCCCGAGCGGCGAAGAAAGCGGCGGGCATTGGAGTCTAAAGAAGCGAGTGGACGAGCAATGGGAGATGAACTATCCCCTCCCCACTCAAAGCAACTTACGATTTAACGTGATGACGACGCCTGGTCGCCACCTCGGAGTCTTCCCTGAAGTCGCCTCTCACTGGGACTTTATGGCTGACTCTATCCAGAAAGCGGGTACCAAGCCGAATGTTTTGAATCTCTTCGGCTACACCGGGCTTGCATCCCTTGCCGCCGCCGCTGCGGGAGCATCGGTCACTCATGTGGATGCCTCAAAGAAGTCTGTGAGTTGGGCACGCGAGAATCAGGAACTCTCCGGCTTGGGTGATAGATCCATCCGCTGGATCGTGGAGGATGCGTTGAAATACGTCCAACGCGAAGCCAAACGTGGGGTCAAATATGACGGCGTGATCCTCGACCCGCCCAAGTTCGGGCGCGGACCTAAAGGCGAAATATGGGAAGTGTACAAGTCCTTGCCGAGCCTGTTAGATGATATCCGTCAATGTTTGAGTGATCATCCGCTCTTCGTAATTGTCACTGTCTATGCCGTGCGTGCCTCCGCCATTCACGTCGCCCAAGCCGTAGATGAGATGATGAAAAAGTACAAAGGCACGCTCGATAGCGGCGAGCTCGTAACAAGAGAAAAAAGCGCGAACCGCTTGCTCTCCCAGGCAGTCTATGCGAGATGGTCTTCTCAATAAAAAAAACTCCGAGGTCTTCAGGACCTCGGAGTTTTTTGTTTCATATACTATCCGCTTGAACTACTACTGCTGCTACTGCTCCCACCCCCACTGCTTGAACTACTGCTGCTGGATGTAGGCGTTGTGATCTTCTTCAACAGGTCATACCAGAACGAAGATCCTTGAGAGATCGCGGCTGCGGTGAGCCCAAGCCCCAATACCTTCAAGACCGAAAACCAAACCCATTCCCCAGCCGTGGAGCCTGCGGGCGGTAACTCTGTCTGCCACCATCCAATGCGGACAATGTTCAAATCCAATAATTGCTGAATTAGATCATCCATCCTGGCTTCGGCATCATCCTGACGAACCACCAATTCTGCCTGAGCAACGGCAAGGGCACGCACACCGGCATTGTTCCAAAGAGTCCGCGCAAGCTGAATGCTATCTGTACCGAGTACAAGCGTAAGGAGAATAGATAATATGATGACAAAGCTACGAGCATTTGCACGAAAGGTTGCGCTTGCCTGCTCCATCACACCGCCAAAATAGGTCGTGGTGCGTTTGCGCAGTTCTTCGATATTCGTCACACCCTGATTCACCCACTTGAGCATCGCCTGTTTGCCCTCTGATTCAGGAAAGGCGCTGATCAATTCCTTCAACTCATCCGCTTGAAATTCCTTCGAAGCGGTCAAGCCAACAAAGTCAAAATACGATTCCACCAGAGTAGAGGCGGGTATCTTCTCAAGCATCTTTGGCTCCGTTGCAGAAGTGAGAACACTAAACCAGTTCTTATATCGGATGGGGCGCAACGCCTGCAACTGGGGCAATTTAACGAAGTCGCCCACATGTTTGCTGCCAACGATCTTCATTAAATGCCGTTCCAGCGACTTGCCGCGAGTTTCAAATGCCTCGTTGATCCATTGTGTGATCAGAGAAACGATCGAACCTAAAACATAAAAAACGAAGATCAAACCAATGACCACTTCAAGCGCTTGTGAAATCGACATGTTATTCTCCTTTGAGTTGCATTAATGTTTATTCTTTTCCAATCTCGCAAGCCATTCAAGCGGCTTGTCCCAGCGAACGCGTTCGCTCACAATTGCTTTCTTGCCCTTGGGCTTGTCCCATTTAGGTCCAGGCGGACCGGACTCTTCACCCAATATACTTTTTACACCCCATAATCCTTTATATTGTACCCATCCCTGCTCTGAATTCAAGAGGATGCAACGCCACTCCCGGACTTCCGGGAGCGTGATGCTTCGGTCAGACATGACCCGCCTCAAATATTGCGAGGATTTAATGATTGGCTCTTTGGAACTCTTGCCTTGAGCGCCGATACGCACCCCATCGCCAGTGGCGATCTCCATTGGCAGGCGCACAACATAATGATCGGTCTCGTCACGCAATTGGTCAAAGGCGTGTTCTTCCAACAAATGTTCCTGCTTCAGCCGCATCTCCTCCAACGCAATATGACGCGCCTTTTGGTTGGGATTAAACCAAAGGAACAGGTAGTGGATCAAGCCATCGAACCAGAAGAGGAAGCGCTGTAATCGCCCGGGGTTATACATGGCAGGCGAACGGATCACATCCGGTTTGCTGTAATTGGCGTGCGATCCCAACGCTGCATAAATGATCGGGTGGGTAGTCTTGTTCCCATCGTGGTCGATGGCTTTGAGCATATTGTCCCATGTTTCCATATAGCCTGCGCCATGTTGAGAAAGCAGAACAGAAACCGGCTGATTGTTCTTTAAGTAGATGGCAGACATCTCCCAATCACCTTCATGGTGGTTAAAGCCGTTTGCTGCTAAGCGCCAATCATTAAATGCATAAAAATAATGATATTGAAGAATGGTCCACTCAGCGCCTGAGACATCCGTTTCTCGAACGACCCGTCCATAATAAACCGGCTGGTGATGATTTTTTAAGATCTCAGCATAAAGCTTCCCGGCTTCCTTGGCGATCCGTTCGGTCGATTGTGAAAGCATATCCATGACCAAGCCCGGTCCCTCGGGCAATATGGTTTCTATAATGTACTTCAATGTGCGCATTAATAGATAAAAAAGTATAAAGAGGTAGATGGGCAGCAGGATGAAATATTCAACAGCAATGCTCACGCCTGGGATGGGTCTAAAAAATAACCAGACCGGGGCAACGCTCAAACCAATGAAAAGCGAAACTGCCAGCGTAGCTGGGATGATTCGCAAACGAATAGGAGATGACAAAAGAAACAGAACCAAAACCGCCAGAAGCGAAGCGGAGATTGCAATCTCCAGTCCCACCCAACCCAGGCTGAACCAGCCGACTACCAACGCCATCACTGAACCTGCAACCCACCACAACCAGGCGTCGAAGTCGTATAAAGGTTTATTTACAAAGCGTAGGAAATATTGATGGCTTTCCAACCTACCGATCTTCCCAGCAAGGGGCTCATTAAGGTGACCGAAAAGTTCTGCAGCCCCAATAGGTCCACTTGGGAAGAGCATGCATTTTTCCAGGTATGGCTCAACTGCCATTGGATAAAAGCGTTCGCTTTTTGCATAGCGTACCACGGGTTCAAATTTTTTCAGTAAATCTAGGTCGTCCACGAAGCCTCTATGATGTTTATACGTGACAGGTATCAAAATGATGCACCAAAATTCCAGACCCATTTTAATGCCAAATATACATCCCGCCTTTACAGACTAGATAACCAATAAAGAAAGCTTATCTTTAAACAAAAACGGGACACATTGCTGTGTCCCGTTTGGATTAGGTATATGCCATTTGTTCGACCGGCACGCGCTTGCGCTGCTGGCGCTTGATGATGCGCTCGGCTGCGATGCGAGTCTGACGAAACTGCGCATTGCGGAGGATCAACTTCATAAACTTGGTGTGATCCATGGTCGGGTCGTTGAGCAGGGAGAAATCTGCCGAGCCCGGCTCATGCGGAGGATAAAAGATACCGCAGTTCGGGTTGATCTCGAGCATGTGAATAACACCATCGGCATCCATGCGATAGTCACAACGGGCGTATCCGTTCCCACCAAGCTCTTTGAAAACGCGGAGGGTCTGTTCACGAAGGACTTTGTCAATGCGCGGGTCGGTCACCACGGCAACAGACATGCTTTCGTAATCCACCCACTTCATATCGTAATGTTTGAAGGTTTCGCCTTCGGGGAAGATGAACTCCACCGGAGTAAAGGAATACGGCTTATTAGGCTTCTGGGTATTTTCTGCCATGAGACAGGTAAATTCGCGTCCCACAATGAATTCTTCAATGAGCGCACGCCCAAATTCTTCGATGGCAGGTTTTAGTTGTTCACGAAGTTGCTCAACGTTTTCAACACGAGAATTACGGCGAATGCCCACACTGGCATAGCCATGCGGCGGTTTGATCAGCATGGGGAACTTCAAACGCTTGGCGACCTTTTCAGCATCTTCGGCGCGATTGACGAACATCCAGTTGGGAGTCGGTACCGAGACACGGCGGGCAGCATTCTTCATTTCATCGCGGGTGGGGTCAAAGAATTTAGAGTCAGCGCCGGTGAAGGCAGCATTGTATTTTTCGAGCGCTTTGACCAAGGCGATGCCAGAAAGTGCATCATCGGGAGTTCCGTCACACAAGTTGACGAATACATCCACGCCTTCGTTCATTAAGTCTTTGATCTGTTTTTCAACATTGACAGGTTCAACCAGATGCTGCTTCCAACGATACCCATTCATGTAGGGTGATGGGTCGTATGGAATATCATTTTCATCCGGCGTGCTGGTTAATACGCAAATATACATATCATTTCCTTTTTTATTATTATTCCTTTTTATTTCATTTAAGAAGTTTGTTTTCATGTTTATCAAGCGATTTTTATTTAATGTTTTGTTATTTCAACATACTATTGTTTCAATCAATCAACTACACTTATTATTTTATACAACTATTCATTTATGTAAAGGTTTTTTGATGTACCAATATCTTAAAATATTCACAGGTCAATCTCATTATTCAACCACCACATTCATAAATCTTTAAGATTCTTAAGGTTTTTAACGTCATTAAGAATCAAGAACGGGACATGATGTCCCGTTCTTGATTCTATTTATTCACTTTTGAAGCATTGTTTTTAGAATTGAGGGAGATGCTCACGATATGTTTTTAGATAATCGTCAAGGATCTTTCGGGCGATATTCATATCCGTGATGACAGGATCAAGCAAAAGACACTGCAAAGCTTTTTGATAATCGCCTTCCACCGCAGCATCAATACCCAATTGCGCGGACATTAATTCACGGCGGCATAATTCTGCAATTGACTCGGGCAGTGAGCCCACATGCATGGGATGAATCCCTGCTCCATTCACATGCACCGGTGTTTCAACGATGGCACCCAAGGGTAAGTTGGCTATCTGCCCGACGTTTGGCAGGTTCGCAGCCAGGTGATAATGATTTCCGGCAAAAGCGATGTTCTCGATCATTTCAAGGGCGCCTTCAGAATCAGCCTCGAGCAAGCCATCTGTCGTGACATTTCCATTTGCCATCTCATTTAATCGATCCAAGCTGAAATCTCGCAAGCTTGCCATCAAATCCCAATCATATAAGCGGATATTGAACTTCTCCCAGGGCTTGGTGACCGGGTCACTTAACCACGGCAGGTATTCACACAGATGGGTATCGCCGGGGACGGGGAACAAGCTAAAGGCGTTGAACACTTCCCGGCTGAGCGGTTCAAATTGCGGGTCGAAGGAGGCGAAGCGTTCCCTGAATAAAGGATAAAGGTCCTCACCGGTGCGCTTGTCATGAATGGACAGAATCCAGCTAAAGTGATTCGTCCCAGCGGCACGCAGGTCGATAAGCGGCAGAGTTTGATGTACGACCTTTTCACGCAAAGGATGGTTTAAGACATCGGCATGCATGCCGGTAATGCCGTCGGGCACGTCAATGCCCAGGTCTTTGCCAAGCACCATGCCTACGAAACAATAGCCGATGAAAATTTGATGACACAATCCCACAACTTTGATCTTGCTATAGCGATTGACCAGATCACAAATGCGCACCATTGGGTTGGTAAAGTTAATGAACCAGGCATCGGGGCAGGCTTGCTCCATATCACGGACGATCTCTAGAACCGGTTTGACATTACGCGCCGCATGAGCAAACCCGCCGGGTCCGCCGTTCTCGGCATAGGGTTGCCGAACCCCATACTTCAAGGGGATATTAAAATCGGACTTCCAAAGTTCTTCTCGTGGACCGACTTCAATCGCCGAGACAACAAAATTAGCGCCATCGAGTGCTTCTTTATGATGAGTATGTGCCGAGATGGTGATACCTGATTGCCACTCTTGATTCAAACGCTTGGCAAGACGGTGAACAATATCAAGGCTTTGTGCGTTGCGATCGACAAGGCGCAGGGTGGAGCCCTTAAGTTTTTTAGAACGCATCAAGGCAGCGAGTGTGTTCTCTCCAAACGAGGCGCTACCCGCACCGATGACAGTGATTGTGGTCATGAAAGACCTCCTTTTGTTTCAAGATGTGGCGTTCAAAACTTCATTTGTATAGGGTGAAACGCCTTTTTAGTTTTAATGCGCTAGTCAATTACACACTCACAAATGGATTGTGTTTCTTCTCATGCCCCACCATCGTCTGCGGACCGTGCCCCGACAATAAAATCGTTTCATCAGGCATGGTGTAAATTTGCTCGCGGATGCTTTTCTCCAGAGTGGCAAAGTCGCCGCCGGGCAGATCGGTGCGACCGACGCTTTCGTTGAAGATCAAGTCACCGCAGAAGCAGATGTTTTCTTTCGCGACATATAGCACACAATGTCCGCGGGTGTGACCGGGCGTAAAGCGGACTTCGAATTCGTTCGAGCCGAGAATCATCTTCATCCCGTGGATCAGGTCAATGGTCGGTTCGGGACCCGGGTCTATATCCAAACCGAATTTTTTACCGCCACCACCCTCTCGCCAGAGGACATGATCATCAGGATGGAGTGCAACATGCGGCAACGGGTTAAGCGCATCTGCAATGGCTGCCGCGCCGCCGATATGATCGAAGTGTGCATGCGTGTACCACATGTGCCCGATACGCCATCCGCGTTTTTGGGCTTCGCCTAAAATGATGTGACCATCCCACGAAGGGTCAATGACTACGGCTTCTTTGGTATCCGGGTCAGCAACGAGATAGGCATTGGTTGAAGCAGGACCGAGGGTGAAAGTAATGATTTCAAGCATAAGAACCTTCCAATTTACGATTTACGTTTGTTGATTTCGCGGGGTGAAAAAATAACTGATCAGAATCGAAACAATGATCAGACCAATTGAAATTGGATAGATGATGAACGGATCACGTTCAAAGATAAACCCGGCAATCGGCGGTGCAATGATGAAAATGATCGCACTGACCGTTTCCATTGAACCATAGGTCAAGCCCATTTGCGATTCATGCACCAATCCACGTGCCTGCGCCATCGCCATCGGACGTGCCGCGCGAAAACCACCCAACAGGAAATATGCCAGCATAAAGACCGGCAGCCCAGCCCCAAGCCACATCAGCATTGAAAAGAAGGCAACCAGCACTTGTGCCAATAGAAATCCACGGCGCGGATTGAATCGTCCGATCCCCAATGCCAGCAGGGAATTCCCCAAGGCACCTGCCGAAAATACCCAACCGGTTTCAGTGAGGGTTAATTGTCTTTCTCCCTTAAGGAAGTTTGGCGTTAACGGCTGAGCAAGATACAACGCCAAGACCGCGAACGCAAAGATCATCAAGAAGTTGATAAAGCGTGTGTTGTGCATTAAGTTTTGCGGAGGCGCTTCCGGGTCATGTTTATCGATCGGCTGAGCTTGAATGAAAATCATGAATGCTAATGAAATTACAAAAACACCAAACGCCACCAGATAACTGGCGCGCATTCCATAATTCTCCGCGATCCAACCGCCAGTGACGGGACCCAATGCCATGCCCATGTTAAAAGTCGCTGTCGTTAGCGAAAGGGCTGTGCCTACTTCCCACTTTCCACGGGCAGCTGTTACATAACTTCCCAATGGTGAAGCCACAAAAGCAGTTACGCCATAAAGAAATAACCCAACCAAATACAGCGGCAGACTCTTGGCAATACCCATCGTCAATGTAGATACAAGACCCAACCCCCACGCCGCGATCAACAATGGACGCCGTCCAATACGGTCTGCCAGATGACCACCAGGGATATGTGTAATTGCCATAAAAAAACCAAACGCCCCCAAAGCAAAGCCAACTTGCTGTTTGCTCAATAAAAATTCACTTTCCAAATGGATCGGCACAAAATTAAAGAACATGCCCTCGCCCACGCCCCAAAGCAACAACGCCGCAGCAATAAAAAATAGATTCCGATTCAAAGCTTCCTCTTATTATTAAGACCTGACAGGTTTCTAAAACCTATCAGGTCTGATTTACTCATAATGACGAATAAAATCTCGTGCCAATTCAAAGACCTGATGACGAGCCGCATCCCTTGTCACAACGTGACCTGCTTCCACGACATACGCCTTTGTCTTGTCTGATGCATTGACCAACCCATCGTAAAGCCGCTCTACATTTTCGGGTAGCACATATTTATCGTTCTTTGAATGGATCAACAGCACAGGTTTCGTTACTTGCGGCAATGCCGCCCGCATGGTAAGGATGAGACGTTTCATCTCCGCGATCGAACGAATGGGATTTTGCGGATACGAAATATGACTCTGGAACGCTTCCTTGTCGAACCATGAAGCGCCCGGCACTTCGGTTGATTTTGGCATGAACTTTACGAAGCGGCTATACAGCTCTATAAATTCCGGTGAATAATTTTTTTCGTCACGCGGTAACTGATACGGCGTAGACATTGCCACCACCCCAGCCACGTCCAAGCGAGTGGACATCAACAACGACAACACACCACCCATCGAAAGCCCCACAAGAAAAATACGATCAGTCGCGCCGCGCAACAAGTTGTAACCGTCTTCCACCGAAGCCGTCCAATCCGTCCAACGTGAACGGATCATATCTTCAGGTGTTGTCGCATGCCCCGCAAGACGGATACCTAAACAGGTATATCCTTGTTGATTGAGATAATCCCCCATCCAGCGCATTTCCTTGGGTCCGCCCGTGAAGCCATGTATAAGCAATACACCGGTCCGCCCACCAGGAAGAAAAAAAGGTTCAGTTGTAGGAATAGTTTGGGTGTTCACACCTTGATTATACCTACTCAAGTAGGTATGATATCAACCAGCCCGCGCAAACCCAACTCATATGAACGCCAACCAAAGCCGGTCACTTTGCCTTTGCAGACCGCAGATACAAAAGACGTATGCCGAAACTCTTCGCGTGCATACACATTCGAGAGATGCACTTCGATCACCGGAATCACAATCGCAGAGATCGCATCGCGCAACGCCACCGACGTATGAGTGTACCCGCCCGGGTTGAAGACTACGCCCGAAGCCCATGTCCGCGCATCGTGCAAAGCATCGATCAACGCACCTTCATGGTTCGATTGCAAGCAAGTCACTTCAACGCCCAACTCTTTGCCTAACGTGATCATCTTCTGGTTGATATCATCCAGCGTCATCGAACCGTACACTTCAGGTTCACGCGTACCCAGCAGATTTAAATTCGGTCCGTGCAGGATCAAAATTCTCATAGTTACTCCAAAACAGATTCCAGATCATCCACGTTCACCAATTCAACTTTACCAATTTCAACAGGCAGCGCAAAGCGGATCGCCTTTGCATTTTTCTTTTTATCCACCCGCATGGCTTGGATGATTTTCTCGCGCGGCATTTCAGATGGGATTTGGATGGGTAACCCTAACTTTGACAACGTGGACTCGATCGCCTCGACCGTGCTTTGGCTTGCCAGCCCAACCCGAGCCGCATACCTCGCCTCAGCCGCTGTGCCAATCGCAATTGCCTCGCCGTGCCGCAGCTCAAACTTGCTGACGAGTTCCACCGCATGCCCAACGGTGTGACCCAAATTCAACGCGGTGCGAATTCCCTTTTCATACGGGTCTTCTTCGATGACTTTGATCTTCACTGCCATCGCACGTTTGACCACTTCTTCTAGATTGGCTTTCACCCAGTCCATGCCTTGTTGGCACATGGCAAAGAGGTCTGGGTCTGAGATGATGCCGTGCTTGACCACTTCCGCCATGCCGGAGCGGAGCTCGCGATCTGTCAGCGTGAGCAAAAGGCTTGGGTCTGCAATGACCAACTTCGGCGGGTAGAAAGAGCCGATGAGGTTTTTTCCTTCCGGTAAATCAAAACCGGTCTTCCCGCCCACAGATGCATCCACCATGGAAAGTAAAGTGGTCGGGATGCCGATCCAATCAATACCACGCATGTACGTGGACGCGGCGAAGCCGGTCATGTCACCGATCACACCGCCGCCAAGTGCGATGACGGTGCTCTTACGGTCGAGCCCGTTTTCGAGGAAGGCTTTCCACAAGCGCGAAACGGTTTCGAGATTTTTATGCTCTTCGCCCGCAGGCACGATGACTGATTTAGCATTGAGAAGGTTTTGAATTTTTTCAAGATGATATTTCGCTACGTTTTCATCAGTGACGATGATGGGGTTTTGCAGGTTTGTCACGTTAAAAACGCGACCTACAATGACTTCATATTCACCCATGGCAGAGAGATGATGCCTGCCGAGAAGGATTTGTGCACGATGTGCATTTTGTTCGGAGGGCTTGCCATCGACCTGAAGTTTCAAAGGGAATGAGTTGTAATGGTCTTTGCGTTTTTCAAGCAAGGCAGTGAGTTTATTTTTTAAGTCTCCGGCAAGCAAAGGGCGTTTGCCCGGCTCATGTTGAATGCGCTCAAGCAGAATGGGAAGCTCTGCCATAAGCAATAGCACTTTGCCATTTGCTTCTGCAAATGCACGATTTTCATCGCGAAGTAAAGCGCCGCCACCCAATGCAATGATGCTTTCTTTTTCAACTGTCAATGACTTCAATGCGGCAGTTTCCATATCGCGGAAGGAAGTCTCACCGTGTTGTTCCATAATTTGCGGAATAGACATGCCCACATTTGTCTCGATGACGCGGTCGAGGTCAATGAATGGAAGTTTGAGGCTAGCAGAGAGCTTTTTTCCAATGGTGCTTTTGCCCGTGCCGGGAGGTCCGTAGAGGAAGAGGTGCATGAGTATCCAGTGTCCAGTAATCAGTTGTGGGAGTTATTCCCAGAAAATATGCGGAATGTTATCCATTGGCAGGCCTTCGAGAGTCGCTTTGCGCAATACTTCAAATCTTGGCTTCATTTCATTCATTGAGTCGCCGCCGAGTTTTTCGAGCAGGGCATCCGCGAGGACGAAAGCAACCATTGCTTCGAGAATGGGAACGGCTCGTGGAACGGGACAAAAATCGGAGCGCTCATATTTGGTGGGAGCGTTTTCACCGAGAGCAAGATCAACCGTTTGCTGCGGAACAAGAGTCGTAGCAATTGGCTTCATCGCCGCACGGATGACAATGGGCTGTCCGTTGGAGACGCCGCCTTCCGTGCCGCCTGCGCGGTTGGTACTTCGCTGTAATTGGTGATTGGTAATTGGTAATTGGATGGGGTCGTGGGCTTCGGTACCAATCCGTTTCGCATTTTCAAATGCGTCGCCAACTTCAACACCTTTGATCGCCTGAACGCTCATGATTGCCATTGCGAGTTTGGCTTCGAGTCGTCTGTCCCATTGGACGAAACTGCCAAGACCAACAGGAAGATTGAGTGCAACAATTTCCAACACGCCGCCGAGAGTATTTTTGCCGTGGATAGTCTTTTCGATCTCGGCGCGCATTTTTTCAGCGGAGGATTCGATTGGGCAACGCACGTCCGACTCTTCGGCGCGGGTGAAGCGTTCTTCGTAGGGCATGTCGCGAAAATCCGCGGACACTTCGCCGATGGAGGAAACGTATCCGCCAACGATGATTCCAAACTGCGCAAGGAAATGTTTGCATACAGCTCCAGCCGCGACGCGCATGGTGGTCTCACGAGCGGAGGCACGTTCCAATGCAGGGCGCAAGTCTTTGTAGCCATACTTGACCGCGCCCGTTAAATCCGCGTGACCGGGTCTTGGGGCGGTCATCGGCTCGATGGCTTTGCCCTTCCATTTGACATGGTCATCGTTTTGCACGAGCAAAGCGAGCGGAGCGCCAGTGGTCTCTCCGCCCATAACACCGCCAAGGATCTGCACGGTGTCTTTTTCGATCTTCATTCGTCCGCCTGAACCATATCCCTGTTGGCGGCGGGCTAGTTCTTTATTGATAATGTCGGGCGTGAGGGAAAGCCCTGCAGGGATGCCATCAAGGATGGTCGTCAATGAGGGTCCGTGCGATTCACCAGCGGTTAAGAAACGTAAAGACATAAGAAACTCCAAGGATTAAATAACTGATGAGACTTTTATTTGGCTTGAAACAAAAGCCATTTCCAGTGCGAAGAAACATTGAATCAGAACCATTAGCGGGATCTGAAGTGGAAGCGGGAGTGAATATATTACCAATGTACCGGGGATCCAAGTCAACCAGCAGTTTACCAGCATGGGGATAATCGTCTTGATGATCCAATCATCACGCAAGGCACTTCCGAGTGCCTTGAAATCATAGTTCAGATCGCGCAGCCGAAAACCAAGGGCAACATGGTGAATACTAAAAAAGGCTGTGAACACAAATTGATCAAGCAACATTTTTGATATCACAATACCAAATGTAGCAGAAGGACCCCAGAACCAATCTTGAAAGTTGTAGAAATTATCTACCCAGATCATGTTGGTCGCCCAAACCAGGCTGGTAAAAAACAAGTCAACGAAACCACGTCCATCATGCTGACTTTTTCCGACTGCCATTAGATACAAACCTGGAATTAATCCCGCTCCGATGGCGCTGGTCAGCATTGAGAAACCAAGTCCCCAGGAATTACGGAGGGATTGCAACCCCTCCAATGCATCGCGGACGAAAGAAAAGGCGTAATATGCCGTTACCAGTAATCCCGCAAAAAAGATGATGACCAAGCCAGGGATTAAATTTTCTTTGGCACCAAACCAACCTTCATGCGCTGCTTCAAGGATACGTTTCATCAAGACACTGCCTGCAGCATGGCAATGCGGTCTGCGTTTGCACCTGTCCATGTTTCGAAGGCAAGGGCGGCTTGTTCAATGAGCATGCCTAACCCCGTGGAGGCATTCAGTCCTTGTGCGCGGGCGTCGCGAACAAGTTTGGTCTCGCGTGGGTTATACACTAAATCATAAACAAATGTATTCGAAGACAATGATAGATTTTCAGGCAGAGGGGATGATTCTATATTTGGTGTCATTCCCAATGGGGTAGTGTTCACAATTAGGTCAAAGGTCAAAGGTTGAAGATCGAAGGTTGTGATATGTAATTCATAATTCTTAAAAGAATCTGCGAGTTGTTGGGCTTGCTCGATCCGACGGGCAGCGAGGGTGACGTTCCAGCCATCATTGAGCAAAGCATACACAACAGCTCTTGCAGACCCACCAGCACCGAGGACCAATGCAGAATGATGAAAGATGAATGATGAATTTGAAACCCGTTTCAGATCGGCTAGGAAGCCTGGAGCGTCGGTATTATCACCGATGAGTTTATTCTCTCGCATGTAAATGGTATTGACTGCACCAATGGCATTGGCTGTTGGAGTGAGTTCATCCATCAACTCAATCACATTTTGTTTATGCGGAATAGTGACATTGAGTCCGCGAAACTCACCAGTACGAACGCGGGCGAGCAAATCTTTCAATCCCTGCTTGTCTTCGGGATGAATGGGGAATAAGGAATAGGTTCCTTCCAATCCACAGGCGTTCAAGGCTGCGGCATGAATCTTCGGCGAAAGACTATGCCCCAGCGGATATCCAATGAGTCCAAGTTGAATCATCGCAAGGTTTCCAATACTTCAAAATAATTAGGAAAGGTCTTGGACACACAGGATGGGTTCTCAATCGTCACTCCATCGAAGCGCAAACCAATTAAGGAAAATGCCATTGCCATACGATGATCGTTATAGGTTTGGATAGAAGCACTTCGCATCTTTTCTACGGGATAAATGGTCATTCCATCTTCATGCTCCTCCACGCGGACGCCGAGTCTGTCCAACTCAACACAAGTCGCATGGACACGGTCTGTTTCCTTCACACGAGCTGATGCAATGCCCCGAATTCTCGTTGGTGATGAAGCAAACGGTGCAACAGCAGCGAGGGTTTGAGCGGTGTCGGGGATGTCGCGCATGTCAACGTCAATTCCGACGATTGACGACGGACCATGGACCGTGATTGAGTTATTGGTTTCTTCAACTTCACATCCCATTTGTTTCAACACATCGAGAAATGCAATATCACCTTGCACAGATTTGCGCGAGATATTTTCCACTTTGACAGTCCCACCGCAGATGGAAGGCGCGGCGAAGAAATAGGAGGCTGCAGAGGCGTCCGATTCGATGGCGTAAGAAGAAAGAGGAAAGAAGGAAGAAGGGTGAATAGTGAAACGTGAATAGTCGTCACGTTGGATTTCCACGCCGAAGTCTTTCATGATGGCGATGGTCATGTCCACGTAGGGTTTGGAGTTGAGGTCAGTAGTGAGTTCGACTTCGATGGGAGCTTGGGCGTAGGGAGCGGTCATCAATAACGCTGATAAAAATTGACTCGAAATATCACCTGCGATCTTTGTCTTTCCACCTTTCAAACCTGACGCAATAATTTTCACTGGCGGACAAATCTGCTTTCCGCCTTCTACCTTCTGTAACGGCTGGATGTCACATCCCAATTGTGCCAATGCCTCCACCAAATCCCCTATCGGACGTTCTCGCATTCTTGGCTCACCGTCCAAAATATATTCACCATTGCCGAGAGTCAAAAATGCAGACAAGAATCTCGCCGCGGTACCCGCGTTGCCAATGAAGAGTTCGGCTTTCTTTGCTGGAATTTTCCCGCCCAAGCCTGTGACGGTCATCGAGTGATGCGCTTCATCGAGTTGAAGGTCGAAGCCGAGAGTTTGCAGGGCTTTAGCAAAGTAACGCGAGTCGTCGGAGAAGAGGGTGTTGGTGAGATATGTAGTGCCGTTCGCAAGCGAGGCGATAAGCAAAGCGCGATTAGTCAGCGACTTGGAGCCAGGCACGCGGACAGTGGCATTTAACAAATGAGTGATGGGAATAATTTTCAGTGAAGGATTCATTGAGTGAATGTCTGATACTTGCTTTGCGCTTCATTGAGCAGGGATTCTAGTTTTTCAAAATCGTCAGCGGATAATGCGGCTTCGATCTCTGCCAGTTGACTTTGCATTCCGCGTAGCGCGTTTAAAACATTTTCACGGTTGGATTGCAAGACGCCCAGCATCATGGATGACGACGTGCCAGCGAGTCTACTCGTGGACTTGAAGCCGGGTCCGACGAAAGGGGCGACATCTTGCGGGGTGGTACGTGCCAAGGCGGACGATATCAAGAATGGCAAATGGCTCGTCGAAGCGAGAATGCGGTCATGTTCAACGGCATCCAGCGTTTTGCCTTTTGCGCCGAGGGCTTCGATAATCTGATTCGCGGCGGAGATGGCTCGTGGTGATGTCCGCTCTAACGGCGTCAGCAAGAATGGCGCGGAGTAATAAAGTGTTCTCTCAGCATTGGCGAGCGAAAGTTTTTCCTTGCCGCAGATGGGATGCCCCCCGATTGGGTCGAAGCGTTCGGGAAGTTTAGACATGGACTCGACGATCATTTTTTTGGTTGAGCCCATATCCATCACGATGCAAGAGTTTGACGTGTATGTTGGTAGTCGTTCAAGCAGAGTCAAAATTGCTGGGACGGGCGCTGACAGAATCACAAGGTCCACTTCGGGAACCAGCTTGGCAGGATCACTGTCAGCGTAGTCCACGATATGTTGGGACAGAGCAAGCTCGAGCGTGGCAGGATGCGGGTCGATCCCGTAGAGCGCAGCGCATTTACCGCGCAGTCCCAATGCCAGCGAACCGCCCATCAAGCCCAATCCGATGATGGC
>JAFLCE010000093.1 GCA_017303655.1 Anaerolineae bacterium | reverse complement strand
AAATAGTCAAGAACGGCTTGCTGCCCACGCCGCCCATGAAAAAGGGACTGCCCGGCGCAACCCTGACGGATAATGCCCGCCAGGTGTTGATGAAGCGCTATGTGCGCCGTGGTGACGATGGCAAGCCCGCCGAGAACGTGGAAGAGATGTTCTGGCGTGTGGCGCATCATGTCGCCAAGGTCGAAGAGCAATGGGGCGCGGATGTGCAGGAACGCACCATTGAGTATTACCATTTACTTTCGAGCAAGAAGTTCTTCCCGAATTCCCCAACTTTTACTGGTGCTGGCACTCCGTTGGGACAGCTCGCGGCTTGTTTTGTGCTCCCGATCACCGATGATATGGGACGTCACAGCGCGGGCATCTTTCAGACGTTACGTGACGCAGCCCTGATCCAGCAGACAGGCGGCGGCAATGGATTCTCCTTCTCGCGTTTACGCCCTCAGGGCGCTAGAGTACAAACTTCAGCCGGGCAGGCAACCGGACCGGTCGGCTTTTTGCGCGTGTATGACCATGCTTTTGGTGAGATCGCCCAAGGCGGAACCCGCCGTGGAGCCAATATGGCTGTGCTGCGCGTGGATCACCCGGATGTGGAAGAGTTCATCACTTGTAAGATCAACGAGAACTCCATTACTAACTTTAATATTTCCGTCGGGATTACCGATGCGTTCATGGAAGCTGTGCGCGACGATAAGGAATGGGAACTGCGCTTCCCCGATTTGATCGAGATGAAGCAAAAGGGATTCAGCGGTACGCTCGAACAAGCCGAAGCACTTGGTATCAAGATTCATGTTTATAAGACAGTCAATGCGCGCGAGTTGTTCAATAAGATCGTCAAGCAGGCGCACCACAACGGCGAACCCGGCATGTTGTTCCTGGATGCCGCCAATCGCAGCAACCCGGTGCCGCATTTGTATCCGCTAGAAGCGACCAACCCCTGCGGCGAGCAATGGCTTGGACCGTATGAGAACTGCTGCTTGGGTTCTGTCAATTTGAACGAGCATTGCGGACCGGATGGCACTGTCGATTGGGAAACTTTGCGTAAGAGTGTTGTGACCTCCACACGCTTCCTCGATGATGTGGTCGAAGCCAATGCGTATGTTCCGGCTGTGGCGCAGTTGAAAGAAGCTGCTCACAAAGCCCGCCGTATCGGTTTAGGCATTATGGGTCTCGCCGACTTGATGTACCACGTGGGCGTGCGTTATGGTTCGAAGGAAGGACAGGAATTCGGCGCGCAGGTAATGGAGTTCGTACGTTACCACGCCATGATGACCAGCGTTGAGCTTGCCGAAGAGCGCGGACCTTTCCCTGCCATTCAAGGTTCCATTTACGATATGGACAATATGAAATGGGAAGCGCCCAAATCACTGGTGAGCTACCAGAATAACTGGAACCGCCCCGAGGTTAAGTGGGATGCGGTGGTATCTGGCATCAAGAAGCATGGCATCCGCAATGCCGCGCAGACCACTGTCGCACCGACCGGCACCATCGCCACTGTGGCGGGCTGTGAAGGCTACGGCTGCGAACCCGTCTTCGCGCTGGCATATATCCGCCACGTGAACGACAACGGCAAAGACTTGAAACTGACCTATGCCAGCCCACGCTTCGATGAGGCGTTGAAGAAACTTGGCTTGGGTGAAGAGAAGCGACAGGAGATCGTGGAGCAGGTGATGAGCCAGGGAACCTGCCAGCACATCCCCGAACTGCCCCAGCACATCCGCGATACCTTTGTGGTTTCGGGCGATGTGACCGCCGAAGAACATGTGCGTATGCAAGGCGCGCTGCAAGCCTTTGTGGATAACTCGCTCTCGAAGACGGTCAACTTCTTTGAAGGCGCCACCGAAGCGGACGTTGCCATTGCCTACCAACTGGCGTGGGAACTCGGCTGCAAGGGCATCACCGTGTATGTGACCGGCTCACGCGATAAAGTAGTTTTGGAAACCAAAGCCACTGCGGATAAGAAAGAAGCGCCTCAAGCTGCGCCCGTGCCTGTTGTTGCTGCCCAAGCTTCTCCTTCCATCTGGCATGGGACCAAGAAGCCGCGCCCCAAGGCGTTGACCGGACGCACGCACAGCATCGACACGCCCGTGGGCAAGGCATTCATCACCATCAACGAGAACGGTGGCGACCAGCCCTTCGAGGCGTTCATCAATACTGCCAAGGCAGGCTCTGAAATTGCCGCCGTCTCCGAAGCGATCGGACGTTTGATCTCGTACATCTTGCGCATGGCATCGCCCATCGCCCCCGTAGACAGACTGCGTGAAGTCGTGGTGCAGCTCATCGGCATCGGCGGCGGACGCTCGCTGGGCTTCGGCATCAACCGTGTGCGCTCTCTGCCCGATGGCATTGGACAGGTGCTCGAACAGTACCTGAATAGCAAAGACGGCATCGCGGTCGAAGAAGTCAAATCCAACGGCGGCGGTAGTAACGGCGGAAGCCACGCGCCTGTTGAAAGCGCTCCCAAAATGAAGATCGGTGACATCTGCCCCGAGTGCGGTGAAGCCGCTGTCGTCAACGAAGAAGGCTGCCGCAAGTGCTATGCGTGCGGGTATAGTGAGTGTTAGGTAGTTTGATAGTTAGATAGTTTGGTAGTTGTAGGGGCGGGGTCTCCCCGCCCCTATTTTTAGAGGTGCCCCATGCAAAGTGACGCCAAAACTGTGACCGAGTATCTGCTGGAAGTGCCGCAAGAACGCCTTGCCGTCCTCAAGAAATTGCGCGCCTTGTGCCGTAAACATCTCAAAGGCTTCAAGGAGACGATGGAGTACGGCATGCCCAATTACCGCAGGGACAACGTTGCAGAAGTGGGCTTCGCCAGCCAAAAGAACTTCATCGCCCTCTACATCTTGCGCACAGACGTGATGAACGCCCACGCCGACCAACTGCAAGGGACGGGCATCTCGCACGGCAAGGGATGCATCCGCTACTCCAAGCCCGAGCGCGTGGACTTTTCCGTGGTGGAAAGCATGTTGAAGGCGACCGCCAGGTCGAAGGGGCAGGTGTGTTAGGAAGTAGATTTTTTTGAAATTTTACGTATTGAGCGGGCGAGGAAACTTGCCCGCTTTTTGTTATCGATATTTTTGCAACCCTAGAACAAAAAATAACTTTATTACCAATTTCTTCAAATTGTGAGTTAAAATTACTTTTATTAATATTAGCATAGGAAGGGAATTACCAGATGCCATTCAAAACCCCAATTATTCCTCGAATTAACAAGTTTATTCTTTTTGGTTTTCAACCACTTTTTGACGAACCAATAGAGGCTTCTGTAGAAAAAAACCGCTTGCTTGTCTTAGGTGGAAACGGACTTGGTAAAACAACTATCCTCCAATCGATTATCTATTGTGTAGCTGGCGAGGCAGATTCAGAGATTGAATCTAATAAGGAAAAGCGTTGGGGAAGAAAATATTTTCATGGACGGATCGAAAATTTCAATGATGCATATGTTCAAGTCGATTTCTTTTTGGGGGAAGATATGGTGACCTTAAAAAGAGGTTTTAAGTCATCACGGCTGTTAAGTTTTAATCTCAATGATCAAGTATTGGGTAATAACCCTGATAGCGAAAAAGAATTTGAAGATTATTTAAGAGAATCAATTGGATATCAGTCAATAAATGATTTTCGCTTTTTGGTACATAAACTTTGTTACCTCCCAGAAGACAGATCTAATCTTGTATGGGATTCTGAGAATCAAATTAGACTTATGATGTTGCTTTTTGGCGACATTATTGATGAAACAGAATTTAGAGAAAAGCGTTCTCAACTAAAAATGCTTGATAGTCAAAAGAGGCATATAAATGTTGATTGGAACGCTGTTAAGGGAAGATTGGCTACTGAATTTTCTGTCAAGACTGAAAATAAGAAGCAGTCTAATAACGAAATCGAAGGCAATGTTTCTGAAAAGCCTATACTACTACAAATAGATGATCAAGATGAAGTAACACTTCTTCAAAAACTCAACAACGTTTCAGAAGAAAAAGCTCTTGTATTAACAGAAACTAAGAGGATTAATAAGGAACTTACTCAGCTTGCAGAAGAAATAGAAAACATACAAAATACATTGTTTGAAATAGAAGAGGCATTTATTCTAGATAAACTAGACAAGGTTCAGACGGAGGAAGTCCGTTTAGCATTGCACAAGTTAATTCATCGTCAGATTTGTCCTTCTTGTGGTGAAAAAGCGGAAGAGTTATCAAAACAAGCACAAGTTTATAAAGCTGAAGGGCGTTGCCCATTATGTGGATCTAAACATTCACTAAAAAAATCAGATAAAGAAGACTACCCATTGATTGAGGCGCAGCTCTCTGAAAAAATGAGGGCAAAGCTTTCTTTAGAACAAAACTTTATTGAACAGGAAAGATTCCTTCAGAATTTGGAAGAACAAGAGAATCTTTTGCAATTTACGTATAATAAAATAAAATTAAATCAATATAATATCAATCCTTCTGAAGAGTTTTCTGAGGAAGAAATCAATATTAAAGATGTGAAAATTTCGTCTGAGAAAAACTTAAAAAAACGAGCCCGAGAACTTGAACTCAATTACCTTGAAGTGGAGAAAAGCTTTAATGACTTGCAAAGGAAATTAGAGAAAAAATATAACGAATTTACTAAAATCGCAAACGAAAGAGTAATCCGGCTAGGTGAGTTGTATGAAACGTATGCAACTTCCTTTTTAGGTACTCGTTGCGAGTTGGGAAAGCGTACTGCTGATATAAAATTTCTGTCTCTCGATTTGTTCGTCCCTAAATTTAATGGACAAATTCGTTCGGCACCTGAAGATTGTTCCGAGGCGCAAAGATTCTTTTTGGATATTGCTTTCAGGATGTCTGTAATAGATCTAGCAAAAGAATTAAGCCAAGCAAAGGGAACATTTATTTGTGAAACTCCAGAAAATGCCCTAGATGTTACTTATATAGAAAATGTTGCAAAAATGTTTAGGGATTTTTCTAAAGAAGGACATTCCCTTATTGCATCTGGTAATTTGCAGCCCGCAGGACTTGCTGGTCCTATGTTGTTTGATATTGCTAAAAAATCGAGATCGAAGAGTATTTTGAACTTGCTGAATTACGGGAAATTATCTGATGTCCAGGAAAATAATCGTTCAGCTTTGGAAGCAGTTTACAATGAAGATGTACTTGGCTTCAATGGATTTTAGAGGGAACTATGATTGAGATTGGACGCAGGTTAAAAGATGTCCTTTTTGCACTTGATGTGGCTGGGACATACCACCAATCACTTGGTAGGTTACAGTTGCAGAAGTTCATTTACTTAGCAGATACTTTATCTCTTGTTTGGGAAATTATTGCTGCAAACGGATATCAGACCTATAAACATGGTCCTTACGATCCAAATATCCAGAATGCTGTGGATGTATTGTCTTTTAGAGGCGCAGTAGATATTGCTAGAATTAGATACGAATCAGATAATGTAATCCAGGTAAATTATCAAATCTCTAAGCATGGGATTGGTATAGTTAAAAGCTTTCATGAGGAATTAGGGGTAAGTGCGAAATATGAACTCTATGGAATATTAGGACATCATATAAATCTTAGAGGCTGGAGTCAGCTTAAAAATCTAGTTTACTCCGAAGCAACATTTTTGACTGAAAAGATGGATGGTTTAGGCAAACCATTGGTATTGGATAGCTTGTTATCAAATCAATCATTTCGTGTTTTGTTGGGATTTAATAATTTAGTTGTTGATTCAGGTGGAAAAATAAATAAGAAAAACTTGGTCTCGATTTTTTTTCGAGTTTTAGATAATTATTCATTAATAGGTAATCAATAATATGGTGCTTTCTCGCTCTCCGCAATTATCTACTGCCATTGCTAATGTTTGTCGTGAACCTGCAACAAAGATTGTTTCAGTATTTCCGGACCTAGACCATGAAAAAATATCAGTTTTTTTTGAAGTGGTGACAAAATTCCTGCGAGATCACATTGCTGAAATTGGAGAGCGCCAATTTGTAATCAAACCTATTTTTTCTATTAAGAGTACCCCAAAAACACCTCTTCTTACGTCAGATGTTCTGATTAATGCTTTAAGAATTGGTGCAAATTTAATAGAAGTTGACGAAAACTTTAGTATGATATCTTCTACAAAGATATCACTATCTTCACCTGAACTTTCCTCTTATTCGAAAGACAATGAATGCTGTTTGCTTTTTGTGCAAAATGGAGTTGAAATCGTTGTGTATGCAAAGGGATATACTTTAAGTGAGATTAATTTAATTGCTCCATTGGCTAGCCCATCAACACGCAAAAAATTCGCTAAAAGTGGTCATGCATATAAGCTTTCAATTATTGACCATTACCGCCAAAGAATTCGTTATGGTGGAATTTATTCTGATTATTGGCATGATAGAAATAAGAGAATTCTTCAAAACCCTCTCAAAAAGACAGAAAAACTTTTCCATAATAATTTGCAGAATTGGCTAGATGAAAACCTCGAAGGTGCTAGTGTGTTGGGCTGTGTAAAAAAAATCTCTGAGGATGAAACCGATATTGAAATTCGTCTCCATAGTGAAAGTAACGTTTATTTTATTGTTGAAGTTAAATGGCTGGGAGACAATGGAAAAACTAAATATTCTGAGTCTAGGTTGAGGGATGGAATTAAGCAGGTAAACGCATATCTTCAGCGAGACCCACTTGCTTCTGAGGTTTGTTTGGTTGCTTATGATGGAAGGCAACTATCTAAGTTTGAAGAATTACCTGCAATCAATGAAGAGCCTGAACAATGGAAAGAAATATCTGAATGTCAATCAGAGATTTTGCTTCAGCGAGGTATGGGGCTTGTCTTTTATTTAGAAAGTCGATTTGCCTCAAATACAAAGGCGAGCTAGTAACTATGTATGAACTTATTCAAGATAGTAAATATAAAGGTGGAGATTTTTTTAATTTCTCCAAGACAACTCTTCTCCCTAGGCATCGATGGTATCACCTAAAAGAAGGTTTTTCGGCTTCTCTTGTAGAGGAAGCAATAAACCAGAAACTTTCTGGTAAAGTTCGCTCTCTTCGAATTTTTGAGCCATTTGGAGGCACTGGCACTACTCCTTTGGTTGCTGCTTTGAATCATCATCAATCCACAGCTATTGAAGTCAACCCTTTTCTTGCATTCACTGCGAAAGTCAAAACTTCTGCAGGTAAATGGAATACGGATCGCTTTAATGTATATGTAAACAGGATCATAGAAGAAAGTACAAGAGGCGAATATTCTCCTCTTGAAGGTTTTTCTACCTTTACTGAAAGAGATGTTTTAACAAAATGGCTCTTCAATAAGAGTGTGTTGAGAAGATATACTTCACTTGTAAAAGTAATTGATGACGTTGGCGGAACTTATAGAGACTCTCTTAAACTAGCTGCTATTGTCGCTGCCTATGACTGTTGTAATGCAAGAAGAGATGGAAAAGCACTTCGTTACAAAAAAAATTGGAAGGATTTGAAGTACTCGGATAAAGAGTTTGTAAATCGATTTCGCGTCCGTGCTTCCGTAATGGGTCAAGACGTGGCTAGCCATTCAATAAATAGTGAGTTTCGCCCTATTATTATTAATGGAGATTCTCGTAAGTTATTATCTACGCTTGATAATAAGAGCTTTGATTTAGTTGTTACATCGCCACCTTACTTAAATTCTTTCGATTACTCGGACATTTATCGACCAGAACTTTTTTTGGGTGGATATGTAAAAGATAATAATGAACTAAAAAGCCTTCGTCTGAAGACTCTAAGATCTCATGTTCAAACTCTATGGACTGATGACATGTCTTTTGAGTCAATGTTGTTAAATCCAATCAAAGAAAGATTAAAGAACAACGAGATGCTTTGGAATAAAAATATTCCTTTAATGGTTCATGCTTACTTTGATGATATGCATCAGTTGTTTCAAGAACTAAAACCTAAGCTACGTCGTAATGGGCAGGTGTGGTTAGTGGTTTCTACGTCTGCATTTGGCGGTGTTCATATTCCGGTTGACCTTATATTAGCTGATGCTGCAATTCAAGCAGGGTTTTCATTGCAAGGAATACATTGCCTTCGTCAGTTGCGAACTTCTGGGCAACAATGGAAACACTTCGCAACAAAACTTCCACCTCTTCGTGAGTCTCTGTTAATAATGTCAGTATAGATGAGATTGTTCGCCTTTTTTATTGTCGTAGATTTCATTTTTGAAAAATATACTGTCATTTTTCCTAAAATATACTATCCTTTTTAGAAGCTGAACCGTCATTTTCCCAAAGATGTACTGACATTTTTGCGTATAGACTTACAAGACCCCCTCCGTCCTCTGGACACCTCCCCAATTGTCAACGAACAAGAGCGACCTCTCTCCCGTCTCCCCTAAAGGGGAGAGGCTTGTCCGCTTGCAAAGCAAAGTCCGTTTTTGAAAGACAGAAATTTTCCAGAGCAAAAGGCAACCTCTCTCCCGTCTCCCCTAAAGGGGAGAGGCTTGTCCGTTTGCAAAGCAAAGTCCGTTTTTGATAGATAGAAACTATACAGAGCAAAAAGCTCCCTCTCCTTTAGGAGAGGGCTGGGGAGAGGTTGAAGCTTGTCCGCTTGCAAAGCGAAGTCCGTTTTTCATAGATAGAAATTTTACAAAGCAAAAAGAACTTCTCCCTTTTCGAATAACAATGAAATCTAGCAACCCTTGCTTGGCGCACCCGCCGGACGGTGAACCGTCCGGCTACTCATACAAAATCCGCTTCAGCGGATTAGCCGATTTTCAATCGGCTTTGTAAACATAGCGCGGACGTTTACGTCCGCGCGGGCTTGCAGAGCAAAGTCCATTTTTGAAAGACAGAAACTATACAGAGCAAAAGCTCCCTCCCTTTTAGGGGACGTGTGCCCCGAAGGGGTAGGGCTGGGGAGAGGTCGAATCTTGTCCGCTTGCAACTTTCAGGAGGTATTTTCGTAAACTACCCTAAGTTTAGGAATGCCGTTGGTTTCGGGCAATCGCATCCAATTCCGCGTCGTTTATCCATATCATTCAAAAAAGGAATAATAGAGATGAGTTCAATCAAAAAGACCGCAAGAATTGCCGGGGTGCTGTATCTGCTGGTAGTCGTATTTGGAGCGTTTGCTGAGGTGGGCGTGCGCGCCAGTCTGATCGTCCCCGGAGACGCCGCCGCAACCGCCCAAAACATCATGGCTTCTGCTTCGCTATTCCGCATCGGCTTTATGAGCGATCTGATTATGATGACGTGTTATTTCTTTCTGGCATACACTTTATACCTGGTCCTGAAATCCGCCAACCATGATCTCTCCCTGCTTTTTGTGTTGCTTACCCTTGCCAGCGTTGCAATCATGTCGCTCAATATGCTTAATCAGTTTGCCGCCCTGCTCCTCTTAAGCGGCGCTGACTACTTGAGAGTCTTCTCTGTAGATCAACTCCAGGCATTGGCAATGTTATTTCTCAATTTGCATAAATATGGATATTTTATTGCCCAGATATTCTTTGGTCTTTGGTTACTTCCCGTTGGTTATGTAGGGTTCAAGTCGGGCTACTTCCCCAAGCTTCTGAGCATCATGGTGATACTTGCCTGTTTTGGTCATTTGATCCAATATTTTCAGATTTTCCTTTTCCCTGACCTCGCAGTGATAACGTACCCAGGTCTGGCAGTCGCCACGATCGCGGAGTTATCCCTTTGCTTCTGGCTATTGATCAAAGGCGTAAAAGAACAACCAGCAAGCCTTGCCTAATAAAAAAAAGTGACAGTCACTTTTAAAGTGACTGTCACCTTGAATATCCAATTGACAACCCCACCCGCAGAGCGATAGAATCCCCGGCTTATGAGCCAAGCCTTCAACCCGCCCTTCTATCTCAAGAACGCCTTCGTCCAAACCTTGCTCGCCAGCAACAAACTCGGCACCCAGCGCAACAATCCCATGCTCAACGCCGCCCGCGAAGTGCTGCTCAACCCCATTCCAAACGTCACCTTGCAAGGCTTCTACTCGCCGCACCCTCAGGCAAAGGGCGTCGTCATGCTCCTGCACGGCTGGGAGGGCAGTGTCAACTCCGCCTATGTCTTGCGCACCGGTAAATTTCTCTACGAGCACGGCTACTCCGTCTTTCGGCTCAACTACCGCGACCACGGCGACACGCATCACCTCAACCCCGGTCTGTTCTACGCCATCTTATTGGATGAAGTCTTCGCCTCCGTCCAAGCCGTGGCTGGGTACGAAACCCACAAGCCTTATTTCCTCCTCGGCTTTTCGATGGGCGGCAACTTCGCCTTGCGAGTTGCACGCAAATGCGCGGCACAACCCATTCCCAATCTCAAGCACATCTTCAGCATCAGCCCCGTCCTCGACCCCGAAAAGTCTACGGTTGCAATTGATCAACACCCCATGCTGAAAAAATACTTCCGCCGCGGCTGGTCACGCTCCCTGCTCAAAAAGCAAAGCCTCTACCCGCAACTTTATAATTTTGACGAAGGCTTTAAATACAACAACCTCATGGCAATGACCGAATGGATGCTCCAACACTACAGCGAGTACCCGATCATGCGCGACTATTTCCGCCAATACGCCCTCCTCAACGACGCGCTCACGGCTCTCAACGTCCCGACCACCATCATCACCGCCCAAGACGACCCCGTCATTCCCATTGCAGACTTCTACGACCTCAAACTCAGTCCCACCACCGAACTCATCATCCACCCGCACGGCGGGCATAATGGCTTCTTCGAAACCTTGTCCGGCAGGCTGTGGTATCAGAAGAAGATATTGTCCACGCTGATTTACGCTGATTGTTGAGAAAAATCAGCGTTCTCTGCGTGAATCAGCGTCCCATTTTGCTCTTAAAACAAACTCACCTGGAAATATTAATTTCCAGGTGAGTCATGATTGATTTATAGAATTACTTCTTACAACTTGCCGAACGCCACGCCTTTGTAATTCCAACCGCTGGCGGCTACCGCTTCTTGAATCGGCTTCTTGATCTCATTCGTGCTGAAGCGATAGTTATAGACCACGCCCGGTTTCAATTCCTCAGTAAAGGCATACGCCGCGCCAAACTCCACCGAAGTCATCTGTCCCTGAAACTTTGAGACCAAGATCGAAAGGCGTGGCACACCAGAGTGCCATTCGACCTCATATTCCTCGTCCTTGGCGCGCACCTCGTTCTTCGCCGCATCGAACTTCATAAAAATGCGGAAGACCTTGGTGATGTTCGCCTTCCCAAACAGTTGAAACCATTTTGCGTCCACGATCTTCCACTCGGCGATCAAATCCACTTTATCAGCAGCCCCATCAATGATCTGATACGGAGCCGTCTCACGGTTCAAGCCCAAGAGTCTTGCCCGCACTTCGTCCGCTGTAAGCACCGGCACATTCTTATTTGCTTTCTTGCCAAACCCAAAGAGTCCCATAGTGAGTTCCTTTTCTGTCTATAATCGACCCGTTCATTATAGCGGGAAAGCATAAACAGTCCCGAAGCGTTTATAGCTTCGGGACTGTTTTATGAATGGATCAATTCTTCAATTGGTTAAGGCGTGTTCTTTTATCGTCCGCTTGCGATTGGGCTGGCTGTTTGAATGCGTTTATCAAAGATGAACAAACCGATCAGTACAAAGAAGGCGCCTACATATGCGCCCATGTACATCAATTGCCCGGGGTGTTCTGAGAAGTTAAATATACTGAGATACACTAATGCTGCGATTGTAATGGCAACAATGAAAGACATGCCTGCTTTTCCAAGCGTTAGCACACTTTGGCTGCCCTTTGCCCACAGCATGGGCACCATTGACATTGCCAGTGCCGCATAAAAAGAAGCAAAGGCTCGCAAACTGAACATGCTTAGCGGTTCAGGGAAGATGCTGGCATCGGCTCCACGCCCTTCGGCACCCGAGACCCAGCCATAGAGCGCGAGGAACCCAACAAAGAGAATAAAGACGATCATCAATCCGCGCACCCAGGTGGGAACGCTATGCCCTTCGGTAGAGAGTCCGGGTCGGGTTTGGATCCATTCCTTGGTCAACAAAATCGCAACCCATACATTCGAACCAAGTGTAAGCATATACATGGCTGCCAGCAGCGAACCCAAAAGAAGTTTCTCGCGAAAGAGAAAAATGACCACGCCTTCGAGCACGCCAAACACCCATAAATAGACCAAGTTTCCATAAGCTGTGGACCAATTCCCAATTCGAGCGGCATCCCAAGCGGTGTAGGCATTCCCAATGCACCAGCCGCCCATGGTCATTGCCACGAAGGCTGAGATCTTCCAGGCAAAATTTGCAGCCGACCAATCTGGCGCAGCAAAGAGCGCAACGCCCAACGCGGCATAGAGCACTGCCGAAACACGAAGTGAAGTACGGGTAAGTGGAGTGATCATAAATTTATCCTTTAGATGAAATGGAGATGTTAAGTCTGATTATAATTCCTGCACAGCATTCCTAGTACCTACGAAAGTTAGGCGCTTTTCATCACAAAAGTCAGGATGCCACTAGCTGGGGAGACATATATAATGAATGTATGGCAAAACTTATTCCCGCAACGGAGCGCCTCCTCCGCGCTCGCAAATTGATCCAACAAGCCCGAGAACTTCCCATCCCTGCAGAGGGACTCGGAAAGAACGACTTCTCCTACATCGCCGAGATCCGTGACCTCCTGCGCCAGGCAAAGGATATGGTCAAGTTCATCCCGCAAACGGCGGGTGTTTCCGCAGAGATGAAGGACGAGGTCAAGAAGGTCTATGCCGAAGTAGAACAGGCAGAAAAGGAGCTCGTATAGAGCTAAAGTTCAAATAAATTTAATGGTCGTTTTCAACTTTATTCGTAAGGAGAAAAATATGAACAGGTTCGTACGTTTATTAGTAGCTTTGTTTCTCATAGGTGGGCTTTACCTTACAGCGCCCGTTCAATCTGCCCGGGCAGCCGCTACATTTACGGTCAATTCGATCAGTGATATTGTGGATGCGAATCCCGGCAATGGAATTTGCGCCACATCAACCAATGTCTGCACCTTGCGCGCCGCCGTTATGGAAGCGAATGCACTGGCTGGCGCAGACGTGATTGTGCTGGAACCTCGCCGTTATACCCTAACCATTGATGGCAACCCTTCGGCAGATAACGACGATACTTCCGCTTCGGGCGACCTCGATATAACTGATACTCTCACGATCCAGGTGGGGAGCGCTGGGATGGCAACCATTCAGGGGCGGGCATGGACAGAGCGCATCCTTGAGAATTTTTCGTCTGACCCAGGTTTGGTCTTGAACAATATCATTATCAAGCTTGGCAATACCAGTGAAGCTGGCGGAGGACTCTTGAACACTGGTGTTGCCACATTAAACAATGTGATCATAGAAAATAACACCTCTGTAAATGATGGTGGTGGAATCAGTAACCTTGGTACGCTGACTCTTGTTAACAGCACCGTTCGCAACAACCTGACCACAGATTCTGTTTCCAAAGGCGGCGGTATCCATCATTCAGCCGATGCTGTTCTGACCATCAGCGCGACTACGATCAGTGGGAACACTTCCAGTAATGGTGGTGGTATGTTCGTGACTGGAAATGAGGATATGCCAATCGCCTCTGTGATCACAGGCAGCACCATCAGTGGAAATCTGTCGCGCGGCGATGGCGGCGGGATTTTTGTTTCCTCAGACGGGCAGTTAGAGTTGATCAATGTGACTGTTAGTGGGAATTTTGCAAATGATGATGGTGGTGGCTTATATGGCGCCGTCCAGCATGATGTGTTGCCGCGTTTCAAAATGGCAAGTGTCACCGTGACGAAAAATACAGCAGATGCTGACGGTAACAATAGCGGCAATGGCGGCGGCTTGGGTGCCAACTCTTTAAGTACGTCAGGTTTTCTTATTAAAAACTCGATCATTGCCGATAACGCCGACTTGAGCACGACCGCATCTGCTAAAAAACCAGATTGTAGCGCACATTGGGAATCTGCAGCATATAACCTGATGCAGAACACAACCGGTTGTACCATTAGCGGAGACACGACTGGCAATATCCTTGGCGTTAATCCGCAGCTTGCCCCCTTGCAAAATAATGGCGGGCTTACCCTCACACATCTTCCCGGATTTGGTACCGGCTTAGATGCCGCCAACCCAAATGGTTGTACCGATTTTAACGATGTGCTGCTAACGCATGATCAACGCCTTGCAGGGCGGCATCAAGGTCCTGGGGGCGGCCCCCCCGGTCGCTGTGACATGGGAGCAGTGGAAGTTGTTCAACCTGCATAGTGACGACACTTGGTCGATTTGGTTGTAAAATAGGAGAAAGACTATTTTTGACAAGGAGGCGCGACCATGAATGAAAAGCAAATCGATTCTTTGCTCGAGAAAGTGCGTGCCGAACTACAGCAGATCGACCATGTGGATCAGGATGAGCGCGAATTCCTGCTCGACCTTGAACAGGATATTCATGCTTTGCTTGATCGAACCGGTGCAACCCCTTCGATCTTGGATCGGTTTCAAAGAGCCGTGGAGAAATTTGAGATAAAGTATCCTACGCTCACAACGTTGCTTTCGGAGGTTTCCACGATTTTGAGCAACGCTGGGATCTGAAAATTCTGCAAAAAACACCCGCTTCATTGCAAGCGGGTGTTTTTTATATGCCAAAACCTTCACTTGAACACTACCTTTTCTTTACAAAGCCTTTATATGTGGGTTGTACACTAGGGTTTGTAAGTTCGAAAAAGAAAAGGAGATAATCATGAAAAAGACAATTTTGATCGCAGCATTGGTTTTAGCAGCCGTGGCAGTTATGGGCATTGGAGCGGGCGTGGCATTCGCACAAGATGGTACCCCGCCAGCTTTTAGTGGGCAGGGACCTATGCAGAATGGCGATGGTCCTCTGCATACCTTCATGGTGGTTGAGTTCGCCAAAGCGCTTGACCTGAACGTGAATGACATCAATACCCGGCTCGCGGCAGGCGAGAGCATGTACGACATCGCCCTCTCTACGGGTGTGACCGCTGAAGAATTCCCCGCCATTATGACGGAAGTCCGCACGACGGCTGTGAATGCAGCCGTGGCAGCCAACGTCATCACGCAAGAGCAGGCAGACCGGATGTTGTCTCATGGCTTTGGTCAGGGTGGCGGCATGGGGCGAAACGGTGATGGTGATTGTGACGGAACGGGTATGCAGCAGCAGAATGGTCAACGCGGACAAGGTATGATGAACGGCGCGCACCATGGCGCACAAAATCAACAGACCAACCCGTAACCTCAAGTAATAAAAAGAGACGGCAAACGCCGTCTCTTTTTATTTACATAGGCTTTCTTTACTCTTTTTCTGCGCTTAAATATTTCTTTATATCCCCACCTGACCATAAACCGTCCATAACGATTTCATATCCACTCATGTTGAGAATCTCATCTTGTATGGCAGACATTTTTGCCAGCAGCGAGCGGAAGATGTAAGGACCAAAACTGACGCGGTTGATGCCAAGTTCCTGAAGGTCTTTCAGGCTGGCGGTCTTTGCTGTGGCAAGTACATTGATCGGTGCGTTAATTCGTTTTCGCAAAATGGCAAGCGTCTCTTTGTCCCCGCGCCCGATGGGGTAGGTACTATCTGCCCCGGCTTGGATATAGGCATTTGAGCGGGTGATGACGTCTTCGATTCGGTCTTCATCTGAGGAGAAGCCATCTGCGAAGAAACTGTCTGTGCGGGCGTTGATGACGAGATGCACGCCTCGTCTTTCTGCCGCCTCACGCACTGCCTGAATCCGTTCCACTTGTTCCGTCATCGGGCGCAAGCGAGAACTATCATCAAGTCCGTCTTCAAAATTGATGCCGACGGCACCGGTGTCGATGAGCCTGGAAATATTTTCCTGCAAGCCTGCAATCGAATCGGAATAGCCCGCTTCAAAATCTGCGCTGACGGGCAGGTTCACACTGCTGACGATTCGCCCGACCATCTCCAACATCGTCTCCAGCTTGATCTGCTCGCCGTCGCCATAACCAAGAGACTCCGCAATGGCGGCGCTGGCTGTAGCCACTGCGCTGAAGCCTTTGCCTTCCAACATGCGCGCGCCGATCGGGTTCCAGACATTGGGCAGAATCAATAATTTTCCATTCTTATGCAGGTCGAGCAGGGCTTGGGCTTTGGCAGCTTGTGACATGGGGGTACCTCTTTAGAAAACGTTAATTATGGACGTGTTGATGATGTTCTGAAATCTGGCAGTAGAGCTCTCTGGAGGAAGAACAGCCTTCGCATTCCAATTGTAGCGTGGCATGTTGGATGTTGTAGTTGTGGGCGAGTAGTTCATTGATGTTGTGCTGAATGGTGACACCCTCGCCTACGGAAATATTGTCAATGACTACGTGAGCGGAGAGCACGCGTAAGTTTTCGCTGATACTCCAGACATGCAAGTCATGAACGTCTAGAACGCCGTTCACTTTCTTAAGATCGCCTACCATGTTGTTCATGTCGATGTTTTCGGGTGTGCTTTCGAGTAGGATGTGAATGGTCTGCTTGAGAATGCCCCAGGCGTTGTAAAGGATGAACGCGCCGATCAGAACGCTGACGAACGGATCGAGCCAGTTCCATTGGGTGAAGGCGATGATGATGCCCGCAATGACCGCCCCGAGCGTGGAGACGACATCGCCCATTAAGTGCAGGAAGGCACTGCGTAGGTTAAGGTCATGCTCACTGCCTTCCTTAACCATTAAGGCGGTGACGAGGTTGATGATGAATGCCACAGCGCCGACGCCGATGAGGATGGTAGAGTCAACTTCGGGCGGGGTGATGAAGCGTTTGTAGGCTTCGAAGAAGATTCCGAACGCGATCAGGATCAATGTTGTGGAATTGATTAGTGCAACGAGAATCCCAACGCGGTGATAACCGAAGGTCTTGCCAGCGTGTGCAGGCTTGAGTGCAATGTTGAGTGCATACCAGCTCAATCCCAGTGCGATAACGTCGGTGAAATTATGCGCGGCGTCGGTGAGCAGGGCGAGGCTGTTGCCGAAGATGCCCGCAATAACTTCAACGATAACGAAGGCGGCAGTAAGAATTAACGAGAGGGTGAGACGTTTTGTAGTTTGTTTGGTGAGGTCGCCAATGTGAGAGTGTGTATGCATGTTTCATCCGTTTTGGACGTTGTCGAGCCC
>JAFLCE010000092.1 GCA_017303655.1 Anaerolineae bacterium | reverse complement strand
GCTGGTTGCTTCGCTTCGAGATATTTCTGCCGAACAACGCGCTGAAGAATCCCTTCGGTCACTGGCGTTGCTGCCAAAGGAAAATCCCAACCCGGTCATGCGTATTGCCGCCAGCGGAGAAATCTTATACGCCAATGCCAGTGCCATCAAATTCTTAACCCATATCGGCATACCGAACGCAGATATTGCCCATGCCGCATGGCATGTTTACTTAAAAGAAGTCTTGGAAAGCGGTACTCAGGTCACAAAGATCATCCAACACGGTGAACGCTTTTACTCTTGTGTTTTCGCACCGGTAAGTGAAATGGCATATGTCAACCTCTATGCTTTGGATGTTACCGATCGTGAGACCGAGAAATCACGGCTCGCTCTATCCGATAACATCTTGAATTCGATTGGCAATCTTGTGTTGGTGGCAAACAGCAATGCAGACATTATTTACGTCAGCCCGTCGGTGCAAAATATTATCGGCTACACCCCTGAAGAGCTCATTGGCGGCGGCTGGTGGGAAATGGAACGCATTTCAGGCGGCGATGTAGAGGCGGAAAAAGAATATATCCGTAATGCCGCTTCAGGTAGAACAAAAGTAGATGGCAAGCCCTATGAACACCGCGTACGTCACAAGGACGGTTCATGGCGTTGGTTGATGCTGGCAGACACCAAAGGTCCGAATGATATGCTGATCGGTATCGGAACCGACATCACCAACATCAAGCGGGTCGAAAGTGAGTTGGTACGCCAGAACGATTTTGCACAGATGTTAATGCAGCAAATGGGTCAGGGCCTTACAGTGACGGACAAAGATGGGCATTTCACCTTCGTGAATGCCTCGTATGCAAAAATGCTTGGGTATGAACCGACAGAACTGCTTGGCAAAACCCCCTACGATGTCACCTTTGCCGAAGATTTCAATACATTGCAACATGCCCAAGAAACCCGCGCCAGCGGGCATGTCAATAGCTATGAAACCCGCCTACGTGGGAAGAATGATGAAGAAGTATATGCCCTCATCACCGGTTCACCGCGCATAGAAAATGGTCTTTTTGAAGGTGCCGTAACGGTCATTACCGATCTGACCGAACGCCTTCAAATGGAGGCGACCCTACGTGAAAACGAGGAGTTCATCCGAACTCTCTATGAAATCACCTCAATGAAAGAAACCTTCGAGCTAAAAGTGCGCAAATTGCTCGAATTGGGAACAAGACGCTTCCATTTACCGATCGGCATATTGTCGAACATCAAAGGAAATAAGTCCATCGTAATCGAAGCCATCTCTCCAGATGCTTCCATAATAAACGGGGAAACATATGAATTAAGCAGCCTGTATTGCATAGAGACCATCCGTTCACACGCCCCCATCAGTGTACAACATGCCAGTCAGAGTGAATGGGCAACGCATCCCTGCTATCAAACCCATCAACTGGAAGCTTATTTGGGCGTGCCTATTTTCATTGCCGATCAAGTATACGGAACCTTGAATTTCTCGAGCAAGACTCCCCTGGAACGGGAAATCTCAAAGACTAATAAAAATCTCATTCAGCTCATGGCGCAATGGATCGGCGAAGAATTGGAACGACTTCACACCGATCAACAGTTACGCGCATATGCAGAACTACTCCGCAAAACCAATATTGAGCTGTCTGAAGCCCGCGACCATGCCCTCGAGACTTCTTATTTGAAGGGTGCCTTCCTCGCCACGATGAGCCACGAGATCCGCACGCCGATGAATGCCATCATGGGTATGAACGAACTATTATTGGATACAGAACTTAACAAGGAACAGCGTGAATTCGCCGAGACAGTTGAAGCATCCACGCACAACTTGCTGGCGATCTTGAACGATATTCTGGATTTCTCAAAGATCGAGGCTGGCAAACTAGCCATCATTCCGGCTCCTTTCAAACCGGTGGCATTGATCGAGGAAACTGTAAAATTATTCACACCGAAAGCGCAGGAAAAGAATATTCATATTTCAGTAATCGCCTCATCGAATATCCCAAATATGTTGATGGGAGATGGCGGCAGAATCCGTCAGATTTTGAGCAACCTGATCAGTAACGCGATCAAGTTCACTCCAGTCGGAGGCTTGGTCTTCATCAATCTTTCAGGAACACAGATCAACGAAGATGCACTGATCACAACCTTTACAGTGCAAGATACCGGGCAGGGAATTCCAGAATCAGTAAAGCCCAAACTCTTTGAGCCATTCACACAGGCAGATGCCTCACACACCCGCAAACACGGCGGGACCGGGCTTGGGCTTGCGATTTCAAAACGTCTTACGGATCTGATGCACGGTGAGATCGGTTTCGACTCGGTCGAAGGCACCGGCTCTACTTTTTGGTTCACCTTGCCGCTAGGTAAACACATCCCGGAACATACACCGGTGGCGAAAGAGCCGGAAGCGAAATGGATGGACTATTCGCAACAGCGCCCGATCTTGATCGTGGAAGATAACCTGGTGAATCGTGATCTGCTTTCGATGCAATTGCGCGAGTTCGGGCTCACCAGCCGCCACGCCGGGAATGGCAGAGAAGCTCTTGAACTCTTACAAGTAAACCCAGATGCCTATTCCCTTGTCTTAATGGACCTGAACATGCCCGAAATGGACGGTATGACCGCGGCGCGCATGATCCGCGAACATGAAAAAACAAATCAGAAACATGCCATTCTGATCGCGGTCACTGCAAATGCCATGTCGGGTATCAAAGAAGCCTGCTTAGAGGCGGGAATGAACGACTTTATCAACAAGCCAGTCTCGTTGAAAACGATCGAAAACCTGCTGTCGAAATGGTTGAATTGAGCTCTTGCAAAAGCCGAAATTAAATCAAAAGACTCCCTCGGGTTGGGAGTCTTTTCTTGCATAAATGCTGTCGGGGTGGAGAGATTTGAACTCTCGACCTCACGGACCCGAACCGTGCGCTCTACCGGTCTGAGCCACACCCCGATTTACAGCGGGCAGATTATACCATTGTGACTTGTTTTGGCAAGGCAGTTACGGATTCAGAATGACTTCCACCGTATAGACGTAAATCAACTTGCTCAAGTCCGGGTCACTGATGGCGAGCAAAGGATTTTCCTGCCGAAAGGTTAAGCGTGCAGGAGTGACTTCAGAGACGGTATACGGTAGGTTGGTTTCAAAGGGTTGAGTATCAATGCCGTTCATATTAAGAATGCGGGTGGAAATTGGTTTTCCATCAGTTGTAATCAACTCCACTACAAAGGGCTGGTCATTGAAGGGCCAAATGCGTCCTTGCAGGCTCACTTCACCGGCATAAAAATTGAGCTTCTCTTTAAAGCCATCCATTGCGATGCGTTCATAAATAGTGTTGCCCGTTGGGTTAACCTGCCCACCCCCCACCGAGTAAAGTAGCACCGGCATGGTGTTCAAGGCTTGTAATCTGCCAAAATCATCTTTTGTACTAATGCGAATATACCCGGCTTCAGACACGGCGCGGATTTCAAAGGAGATCTCAAAGCGCTGAAAAATCCCAAGCGGATTGCGCGTTAGCTTTTGAGACAGGCGCTGAAGCAGACGTCCATCTTCACCAAGCAAATCGACTTGAATGCGTTCGCTCTCTCCCGCGGCGACGATGGCTTGCACCACAAAAGGCGAAGACAAGCTTGACATGGGTCCCGGCGAAAGGAAGCGGATCTGGGCATAGTCTGTGAAGCCCGCGGCAAGAGTCGGTGTTGCAGTAGGGATTGGAGTTTCAATAACAGGTTGAGGCGTTTCAGTTGGCGCAGCAGTTGGCGTCAATGCGGCGGCAGTGGCGAAAGCAGCTTGCCCCGTCAATGCGACGACGGTTGGCAGATAATCTGGCGGTAGAGGCGTGGGGTTAGGAGCGGCTTGGGAGGAGCAAGCAGCTAAAAGTCCAAGAAAAGAGGCGGAAAGAATCAGTCGAAGTTTCATAGTTATAGAATAGAAGAGACGCCCTTATGCAGGGCGTCTCTTGATTGGAATCGATTTACAGCCCGTACACTTCGCTGTATTTCTTCGTCAGGTATCGCACATAGGCGGCAGAATCGATGGTGTTGCCAGTCACTTTTTTAACGATGTCCTGTGGGTCATACTTATGGCTATGGACATGGATCTTCGCGCGCAGCCATTCGCGCAGTTCACCAAATTGACCCTTGCGGATCTGCTCATCAAGGTCTTTGATCTCTTTGTTGATCTTTTCCCACAACTGCGCCGAAACAATGTTGCCAAGCGCGTAGGTGGAGAAATAACCAATGGAGCCGTATGACCAGTGAATATCTTGCAAAACACCCTGGGCATCATTGGGCGGAGTGATGCCGAGATAGTCGCGCATTTTTGCATTCCAGATCTCAGGCAGGTCTTTGACCTCAATGCTACCATCCACGAGTCCGATCTCGATCTCGAGGCGCAGCATGATGTGCAGGTTGTAGGTGGCTTCATCGGCATTGACGCGGATGAACGAAGGCTCAACTTTGTTGATGGCTTTATAAAAATTCTTAAGGCTGACGCCATCCAACTGCGAAGGGAAGGTTTTTTTCAAGACGGGGTAGAAATGTTCCCAGAATGGGAAGGAGCGTCCAACCAAATTCTCCCACATGCGTGATTGTGATTCATGTACTGCCAGTGAGGTGCCGCCTGAAAGAGGTGTGCGTTCATAGGCAGGGTTGCTGCCCAGCTCATACAAAGCGTGACCACATTCGTGCATGGCGCTAAAGAGCGTGGCAAGCGGCGCGTTCTTTTCAAAACGATTGGTGATGCGTACATCGTTGACGTTGAAGGTCGTTTCAAAAGGATGCGGGGCTTTATCCTGCCTGCCGCGATTAAAGTCGTAGCCGAATTTGGTGATGATCGTTTCGCCGAAATCCCACACTTTCTTTTCGTTGTAGGACTTCTCCAAGAATTCGCTTTTGACCTGTTTGGCTTCGCTGATGGCTTTGATCAATGCAACCTGCTTGGGTCTCAAATTACCAAAGATCTCGCGCACTTCGGCAGTCTTCATGCCCGGTTCGTAATCATCCAACAAAGTGTCGTAAGGATGATCGGCAGGCGGGAAGAAGGAGACATACTTCTTTACCAACTCCACATTCTTTTCGAGATACGGGCGGAAAATGGAAAAATCTGATTTGCTTTTGGCTTCCACCCAAGCTTCAACACCCTTGGTTGCCGCGATCGCCTGTTCCGCTATGAATTCAGCGGGCACGCTCTTGGCTTTGTCGTAGGTACGCGCAGTCACGCGGATCAAAGCACCTTCATCGGTTTCGGGGTCGGTGTATTCTTTTTTGAGGTCTTCGAGCAGGCTGCCTACTTCATCGGATGTGAATTTTTCCTGAGCGATCTTGCCGAGCGTGGCAAGCTGTTGCCCACGCGCTTCCGCTCCGGCAGGCGGCATATTCACCTGCTGATCCCAACTCAAAATAGACCCGGCAGATCCAAGGTCCGACACTTCCCCAAGGATTTCCTTCAACTGAACCAATTTTTCAGACATGACAATTCTCCAGTTTGATTTGACACGAACCGCCTCAACCTCGACCAGGCTTGTTCCAGTTTCTCTGAACCTGACCAACCCGTGAGCGGCATCATAACTGATTTGATTTTATCATCTCCCCAAATGCTTTGCTCGAACCCTAATTAACCGCGCCACAAAGATGGGTTTCATCCAGCGCATTTTCGGTAATGTAAACGGTCTGTCCTTCGCGCACATCTACAGTCAGATACACCGGCTCGCCTTCAACGAACAGGTCTTTGATGGTGTACACACCAGGATCTACTTGCACTTCGTTTAGATAAGTGCTATTGGTATAGAGTGAATACAAATAAAGTTCATTCGGTAAAACGAGTAGATCATGTTCCGTGCAGTTTTCAATATAAGCAGGCAAAGGGAAATCGGTAAAGGTAAAGGAATCCACTTGCGAAAGGTCGCCGTCAATTTGAGAATACTCGGTGAGGATCGAAACCCAGCCGGTTTGTTCGGTGCCGGGAATCTTAACCTGTACCCACTTGGAAAGCACATCCGTGCCGATGACTTCTGCCTGTTCACCGCGTTTCAACAAGCCGATGCGGTCGTATAAGGTGCTGGGTCCGCGGCGGATGTAGAGATTGCCACCGATGGCTTGCACGCGCACACGAGGCGCAGGCGTAACCGTCGGCTCGGTGGTAGGAGCAATTGTCGGCGTGGGAAGAGGCGCTTCTGTCGCTGTGGCTGTTGGAATCGGCGCATCCTCAGTGATGGTCTGCGGTTCTTCTACAGATTCGTTCGGCTGAGTTTGCGCGGGTAAACATGCCTGAGCGATGAGTGCCATGCTCAGGATAAGAAAGATAATTCGTAAGCGGGTCATGTTATTCGTGCCGCAAGGCTTCTACAGGTTCGAGGTTGGCGGCGCGGCTGGCAGGGTAAATGCCGAAGAACAAGCCGATGGCAGCCGAGAAACCTGTGGATAAAAGAATCGCATCCATACCGACGATGGGAATAAAGTTATTTCCCGTAGCGGTGGCGATCTGTTCGATGAGAAGGGCGATCAGCCAGCCAAAGAGAATGCCAATGACGCCGCCGATCAGACTAAGCAGGGATGACTCGGTCAGGAATTGCAAAAGGATGTCTCTTTTACGGGCACCCAGGGCTTTACGCAAACCGATCTCTTTTGTTCGCTCCGTGACGGATACCAACATGATGTTCATGATGCCGATACCACCCACGAGAAGGGAAATACCTGCGATACCACCAAGGAAGATGGTGAGGACTCCGGTGATCGAGGCAAAGATGCTTAGAAAATCTGCCTGGGTGAAAACGGTGAAATCATCAATCCCAATGGGCGTGCGATGCCGTTGGCGAATGATGTTCGAGATCTCTTCCACGGCTTGGGGCACAGCCTCAGCAGAAACTGCCTGGACGTAGATGACATCCACCTGGTCTCGAGTGCCACGTTTGACAAGCCGGGCTTGCGCCGTGGTAAATGGAATGTAGGCACTGTTATCTTCACTGCCGAAGGCGCCGCCGCCGCGCGCGACCAACACACCGATCACACGGAATGGCTGTCCTTCGATGCGGATGACCTCACCCACCACACCGTCGGCATGACCGAACAAAGTGATGGCGGCTTCTGGTCCGAGCACGACGACAGACATACGCCCTAGCAGGTGCTCTTGATTAACGAATTCACCTTCTGCCATTTCAAGATTGCGGACGATGAAATAATCGGGGGTAACGCCAGAAATACTGGAATTGGATTTTTCGCTGGCAAAGGTCAATAAGCCATTGGTTTCAATGGTCGGTGCCACCGCCTCAACGGAGGGTGCCGCGAAGGTATCTGCGAGAGCATTTGCGTCACCGAGAGTCAACGGGCGCTCATTGTTACCGCTGGGTCCACCAGAGCCAGGAGGTCCATTTTGGCTGGGTGCGCCACTAAATACGAAGACTAAATTGGTACCGATGCTGGAAATAGACCCCGTAATGGATGCCTGCGCCCCATTCCCCACCGCAAGCATGGCGATCACTGCCGCCACACCAATGACGATGCCAAGCACGGTCAACCCGGAGCGGAGTTTATTTCCGTTCAAACTTTCGAGAGCTTCAAAGACGGCTTGCCAAAAACTCATGACGCCATCTCCTTGTTCACTTGATAATCTGCATCCAATAAACCATCGCGCAAACGAATAACGCGCTGGGTCTGTTCTGCAATGGTCGGGTCATGCGTCACAATGACAAGTGTAGTGCCGCGGTCTTTATTCAAGTTAAGCAGCAGGTTCATGATCTCTTTGCCTACTTTCGAGTCGAGATTACCCGTCGGTTCATCTGCCATGATGATGGCAGGGTCATTGACCAGCGAACGGGCAATCGCAACGCGTTGCTGCTGACCACCAGAGAGTTCATACGGTCGGTGATACATACGATCCTTTAAGCCGACCGCTTCCAATGCCTGTTCGGCGAGCTTGCGACGTCCTTCAGTAATACCGGCATAGCGCAAGGGTAGTTCTGTGTTCCCTACCGCAGTAAGACGTGAAAGCAGGTTGAAGCTTTGGAAAACAAAGCCAATCTTGCGATTGCGGACACTGGCGAGTTGGTCGTCATTCATCTGCCCTACAGACTCACCATCGAGAATATATTCACCAGCAGTGGGACGGTCGAGACAGCCTATGGTATTCATCATGGTAGATTTACCCGAGCCGGACGGACCCATAATCGAGACCACTTCGCCGCGTTTCACATTAAAAGAAACACCACGCAGTGCCTGGACCTCGAACTCACCCATCTTGTAGGTTTTTACCAGGTCACGTACTTCGATCACCCAGTCCATACTAGCCTCCACCGAAGGGACCCCCATTGAAGGCAGGCGGGTTCAGAATGATCTCATCGCCAAGTTGAATGTCGCCGTCCAACAGAACGCTCATCGTATCCGACGAAGCTCCAAGTTGAACGGTTACAGGTACGGGCAATCCGTCTCTCAAAACATAAACCACTCGCTCCCCATCTACCAAGCGGACGGCACGGTTAGGGACCAACAAAGCACCGGAGACTTCTTCCACCACAATGCTGACAGCGGCAGTCATGCCGGGTTTGACCTGCTCATCGGCATCGGTCAATTCAATGGTTACGGTGAAGCTGACCACACCTTGCAAGGTGTCACCCGCTTGTCCTACTTCCACGACTTTTCCGTTGTAGTCTTGATTTAGTACCGCATCAAAAGACAAGGTAGCAGGTTGACCCACTGCAACGCTGTTAATGTCTACTTCTGAAACCTGAACATCCACGAGCATGCTGGAGAGGTCATCCACCCGGAAAGCAATTGTTCCAGGCACGACCTGATCGCCCACCACTTGGCTGGCTTGGGTAACGGTTCCATTAAAGGGAGCCGTAAGCTTGGCAAGATTTAAAGTCGCCTCTGCCGCTTCGACCCGAGACCGGGCAGCCGCTACTTCAGCAGAGTCTTCGCCCTGGAGCAGGCGTTCATAGTCGCGACGAGCATCTTCCAGCTTGGATTCAGCGAGCGCCAGATCACGATCGGCATCTTCAATGGTTTCTGCGCTGGCGAGTCCTCTGTATTCCTTTACTCGCAGGTTGCCGAACTGATCGTAATAAGTTTCCTTGATATCGATCTTTCCATTCAATTCCACGCGCCAGTTATAGGCTTTTTTGTATGCCTCTTCAGCCCGGTCTACGACTTTTTGGGCTTCGAGCAAAGCTGTATTTGATTCGAGCAGGTCTTCCAACGCTCGTTCCGCGCTGACAAGGTCGGCTTCGGCAAGGATGATGCTTTGGCTGAGTGAAGTTTTATCGAGGCTGGCGAGTTCAAAGTCTGCGGGGATATCATCCCCGATCACGGCATTAACGGAACCAACAATTCCGTTCGTCTGCCATGTGAGTACCGCCGTCTGACGGGCACGAACACTGCCAGTTGCACCGACGGATGCTGCCAAGTCTCCCTGCTCAACGGGCAGGGTTTGGTACAAAACAGGTTCTTCACCACTGCCTGAGAAAGCAAAAAATGCCGCGATGACAATCACCGCAGCTACCACGCCGATGATGATCCAGGTTCGGCGTGAAAATTTTGAAAAAAACTGTCGCATTAGGGTAAATCCTCCAATTCAAATTACAGTCTGCCTGCACCCCAACAATCTTACGAGGTATAACACAATTTCATTATTAATACGTGGATTTTTTGTGGAGGTTTCAAAAAGAGCTTAGTTTCGCATCCGGCGCATAAGTCGTGACGATTGTCCCCGCAAAATGTGACATTTAAACCTGTGTCTATCCGAATAGTTTGGTTATCATTCCCAAATATTTTAACAGTTAATGTGGTTTGGTTGGAGGCGCATGCAGGCAGTACCGAGTGAGTTTTTAGCGATTGACAGAAAAGAACGGGCGAACCGTCCGTTTGCTGATCTTGACCTCCGCCCCGCTGAAGAGCGGACTTGTGATTTTAATGCGGTGGTGATCGAATTCGACCCTGAGCGCGCCATGGTCGAAGCCTCGCGTTGTATTCACTGCCCAGATCCGGCTCCTTGTATGGTGGCGTGCCCGACCGCCAATGACATTCCCTCTGCCATGTGGTTGATCGAGCAGGGGAAGTTCGTAGAAGCGGCGGCAATTTACCATAAGACCAGTTCCCTGCCCGAAGTGTGTGGGCGAGTTTGCCCGCACGAAGCGTTGTGTCAGGGTTCGTGTGTGTTGAACAAACATCAACAACCCGTGTTATGCGGCGAGTTGGAAGCCTTTACTGTAGATTATGAAAGACGGACGCAAGGCTATCTGATTCCGTTGAGCATTCCGAGCGGGAAAAAAGTTGCGGTGGTGGGAGCAGGTCCCGCCGGGGTGGGATGCGCAGATATCCTCATCCAAAAGGGACATGAAGTCACCGTATTCGATTCCAAACCCGCGCCGGGTGGGTTGCTTGTGTATGGCATCCCAAACTTTAAACTTTCGAAAGATGTTTGGCAGGAAAAGTGGGAAGAGTTCGAGCGTGCCGGTGTGAAGTTCGTGCCTAACACCTATATTGGCAAAGACAAAACGATTGACCAGTTATTCGCCGAAGGGTTCGATGCTGTGTTTATCGGCGTTGGGTCTGAAGTGGATGCGAAGATGGAAGACACTCCTGGAACTGACCTGCCTGGTGTTTATGAAGCTACCGATTTCCTGATCCGTGGAAATATTCCCGTGAATCAATTGCCTGAATCAATGAAAGAGCCGTTGAAGATCGGTCGGCGAGTGGTGGTGATCGGTGGTGGAGATACCGCCTCAGACTGCTTACGGACTTCATTACGACTCGGTGCCGAAGAAGTGACTTGCCTGTATCGCCGTACCGAGAACGAAATGCCGGGTGGGAAGAAAGACCGCAAACTGGCACGTGAAGAAGGTGCAAAATATCGCTTCCTCACCCAACCTGTAAAGTTCATCCCCGGTGCCGATGGAAAACTCGCCGCCGTGGAATGTATTGAAATGAAACTTGGCGAGCCCGATGCAAAAGGTCGCCGCAAACCTGTGCCGGTGGAAGGCTCGAACTTCAGCGTTGCCGCCGATACTGCCATTCTGGCGCTTGGCTATTGGCCCGACCCGATCATCAGCAAAACCACACCCGACCTTGAAACACATGATTGGGGCTTGGTGACTGTCAAAAATAAAAACACCGGGGCAACCAGCCGTGAAGGCGTCTTCTCTGGCGGGGATTGTGTCACCGGACCTGATTTAGTGGTAACTGCCATGGTCGGCGGACGTAAAGCCGGTCTCGCGATCGATGAATACTTAAAGAGCAAATAACCTGTTGTGAGGGCAGGGTGTTTTGTACGGCAGGATGAATTCATCCTGCCGTACATTTTTTAATAGGACGAAAGCAAGACCCCAAGAGCAAGCCGCGAATTACACGAATTTTCACGAAATTTTTTTATAATTCGCGAAATTCGTGGCAAAAGATTTTGAACTGCGTAAACACTACTTAAATAAAATGAGTCTTTTTCTCATGCATGAAACAGGCATTTTTTGACCGGGCTAGGTATAATCGCCTGCATGCTGCAAAACATTCTACGTGGGATCGAAATCACAGTCGTTGTCCTCCTGCTCGCTGCCCTCACTGGCTACAGCAATCCCTCCCTCACAGACCCCATTGAACAAATCCGCGCTTATACTCGCGACCTCGAATTCGATTACACTGAGTGGATGGCAAACGCCGCCGTACTCAAACTGCGCACCGCCGCCGTCAACCTCCCCCATTCACTCGACGAAACTACCCAAAAAGAAATTGTCATCGAATATTTTCGTGGCACACAATTCATCCTCGAAAAAGAATATCAACTCTCGCAGATCTATGCTGATCCCAATGTGACCGATAAAGACTTTGCAACAAAAACAACCATCGAAGAGTTGAGTGAACTATACAAACGCCAAAACGACATCGCCCCATTGGCAGAATCTATTTTGCAAACGCAGGTCAACACAGCCTTGAAAGAACTTGGCTTCACCGTTGCCGGGCAACCCATTCCAAATGTTTGGTATCATGCCACACCCCTGCCCATGGCATTGGTTATCTCGCCGCGCAGCCGCATTGAACAAACCGCCAACATCTCGGTCAAAACAGATTTAACCGTAGATGCACAAGTGCAACTCGAAGAGGATGTAACAAAAGGCTTGGATGTCTCCGCCCTCGTCGTTCAGATCGGAGGTGTGGGCGTGTATCCCACCATGGTAATGCGTACCACCAATATGCCTTGGACCCTCAATACCATCGCCCATGAATGGATCCACAATTACCTGACCCTGCGTCCGCTTGGTGTGCTATATGGTGAAACGCCCGAGCTACGCACGATGAATGAAACCACCGCATCCATTGCCGGGGATGAAATTGGAGCCTGGGTCATAGATGCCTATTATCCGGAATTAAAACCCGCCGCCTCACTCCCTAACTTAGAGTTGGTCTCGCTTTCCTTCGACATTCCCAACCCCGGAACCTTGCCCCGCCCGCCATTTGACTTCCGCGCTCAAATGCACGAAACCCGCCTGCAAGTAGATATTCTGCTCGCCGAAGGAAAGATCGAAGAAGCTGAAGCCTATATGGAAGTTCGCCGTCAGGTTTTCCTAAAGAATGGCTATCTATTGCGAAAGATCAATCAGGCGTATTTTGCCTTTCACGGTGCCTATGCCGACGTGCCCGGCGGTGCAGCGGGTCAAGATCCAGTCGGTCCCGCCGTCCGCACCTTGCGTGCCCAAAGTGACTCGCTGGTCGATTTTGTCAACACAATGTCGTGGATGACCTCCTTCGAACAACTACAGAAAGCCATTGCTCAATAATGAAAAAAATCTTGCTTATTCTTTTGATGGCTGGCGGTGCATTCCTACTAACCGCCTGTGCCACAAATTCTAACTTGCCAGCCACGCCTACTTTTGTTGCCAGCCCGGTGATCGTCAACACAGCAAAACCGGAATTTACATGCAAGGTTATTTCTGCCATTCCCACCACCGCACCCGAAGCACAATCTGTTGTGCCGGTTATCAGCGACACAGATTTTTCAATCGGTCCTGCTGATGCGCCGGTGACCATTTTGGAATACTGTGACTTTCAATCGCAGGGTTGTCTGGTGATGGCGCAAACGATTGCCGAACTCATGCGCGACTATGAAGGCAATGTCCGTTTGGTGTTCCGCCCATTGCCATTGCTGAATGTCTTGGATAAATCTGAGAGCTCGGCACTTGCCGCCTTTGCCGCAGGCGAGCAGGGAAAGTTTTGGGAGATGTACGACCTCCTTTTCGTTAAATACAATGAATGGGTAAACCTCAGCCCGGGTCAGTTTCAAAGTTGGCTGGCAAAAGAAGCTGTCAGCGTAGGCATAGATGCCGATCAACTCACAGCGGCGATGAAAGCTGAAGAAGCAAAGGACAGGCTTGCGGCGGCGTATGCGGCGGCGGAGCAATTATCCATTCCGGCTGTGCCGCTGGTCTTCATCAATGGAGTCTTGCAGCAATCATATGTGTTGGACTATCGCAATATGAGCGATGCGATCGGTTTGATCTTGTTGGGCGATAAGCAATTTACAGAATGCCCACCTTTCGATGTGGACCCTGCCAAGCAATATATTGCGACGCTTGAAACTGAAAAAGGCGAGATCGTCATTCAACTGTTTCCTGATAAAGCGCCGCTGGCAGTTAATTCATTTTTGTTCTTGGCGCGGCAAGGCTGGTACGACGGTGTCACTTTTCATCGGGTGATCCCTGGGTTTGCGGCACAAGCAGGAGACCCTAGCGGAACGGGCAGGGGCAACCCTGGTTATTTTTTTGATAACGAGACCAGTGACCTGTTATTTACCAAACCCGGCATGGTCGGCATGGCAAATTCAGGTCCGAATTCGAACGGCAGTCAATTCTTTATTACGTTTTCTCCCACCGCACATTTGAACGGCTACTATACTATTTTTGGTCAGGTGATTCGCGGGCTGGATGTGGCGGAGCAACTAACTCCGCGTGACCCGTCGCAAGGCGGCTTTTTACCGGCAGGGGATTTGATCCTGCGTGTGACCATAGAAGAGAAATAATGCAAACAAAACCATTTCACTGGGGTTCGCTCCTTACGTTGATCGTGCTGATCGGCAGTGCCTTTTTTCTCTTGCTGCTGGTTGCAGTCTTATTGGTTGGGTCTTTGATCGGTTTGTTCTCGCAAGAGGGTGATCCGGCTTCACAAATGATCAGTGCCTGGGCATTCGGGTTCGCAACCATCATGTTATTCATTTGCGGGTGGTTCGTCCTGCAAAAAATGCGCGGACTAGAGCAAGCCGAACTTCCTTTCTCATTTTCGCTCCCCAGCTGGGCATGGATATTTACTCCGCTCATTGTGATTACCGGAGTCGCTCTGGGTGTTGGGGTTTCACTTGCCGAACTGCCATGGTTGAGCTGGCTCTTCCTGCCTCCTTTGAGCGTGTTGGTGATCGTCCTGCCAATCTTGTTCTTCTTCGGCATTGCTTCCAATGGAATTGGAGCTGGCTCACGCTGGCGTTTCTTTGCCACGCTTGGCTTGGGTATGACGGCGGGTCCGTTCATTATGATCGTCCTTGAAGTGATTGTGATCGCGGTCATCATCGTGGGTGGCGCTATTTACATGTCCGTTACCCAACCTACCATTCTGCAGGAAATCTCGTCCCTTTTTGATCTGTTCAATGAAGGGCTTATCAATGAAGAAGCCGTGCTCACAGGCTTGGCTCCTTATATATCCAACCCGGCTTTGCTCACCATTTTGTTAAGTTATATCGCCCTGATCGTGCCACTGATCGAAGAACTTTTCAAACCGCTGGCGGTCTGGATATTTGCCCGGCAGATCGACTCGCCTGCACAGGGATTTGTGCTGGGCGCACTGAGCGGAGTGGCGTTCGCATTAATCGAAAGCCTGAACGCCAGCGCCGATAGCTCTGCCAGTTGGGGCGTGATCGTCAGTGCGCGGGCAGGGACTAGTCTGCTGCACCTGACCACTTCTGCATTGGTAGGTTGGGGTATCGTTTCGCTCTTCAAAGAGAAACGCTTCGGACGATTTTTCGCCGCTTATTTTTCTGCCGTATTGGTGCATGGGATCTGGAACGCCTCCGCCGCAGGAGCAGGTATCGCTTCCATCGGCGAAATGATCGGTAAACCTGAATGGCTTTTCAATTTTGCGCCAGCCCTGATCTGCGGACTGGTTGTGCTCGGCATTGGCATGTTCGTCGTGTTGCTCAAATCTAATCGAAGCCTACGAACCGAGCCAAAGCCCATCCCTACTGAGGAAGTAAAGGTAGAATCATCTTCATGAATTATTCACTCAACGCCCGCGAAGGCGACCTGGCTCAATTGGTCGGTCTCACCCACAAACATTTTATTTTCATCCTGCAACCCGGCAGCGACTTTCAAAGTCACCGCGGCGTCATCAAACATAATGACCTGATCGGCAAGCCCTGGGGTTCGCAGATCTTCAGCCATACGGGTGCGCCATTCTTTTTACTTCAACCGTCGATGGCAGATATTTTGAACGAATTGCCACGCACAACCCAAATCCTTTACCCGAAAGATATCGGCTATATCCTCATTCAAATGGGCATCTCAGAAGGACAAAAGGTGCTTGAGGCGGGTACTGGCTCAGGGTCGATGACCATCGCCATCGCCTCCACTGTGGGACCAGAAGGAAAGGTCATTTCCTACGAACAAAAGCCGGATACGCAAAACTTGGCGCGTAAAAATCTAGAACGAATCGGGCTCGCCTCACGAGTGGACTTCAAACTGCGTGATATTCAAGAAGGCTTTGACGAAACTGATGCCGATGCCTTCTTCTTGGATGTGCAGAATCCCTACGACTATATTTTGCAAGTGCGCAATGCCATCAAACCCGGCGGCTTCTTCGGGACGCTCGTGCCCACCTACAATCAGGTGGAAAAGATTCTATATGCGCTGAAGAAATATGACTTTGCCTTTGTAGAAGTTTGCGAGTTGATGCTGCGCTATTACAAAACCAACCCAGCGCGTCTACGCCCAACCGACCGTATGATCGCACATACAGGCTACCTTGTCTTTGCACGCAAGATCGAGCCTAGTGATGATCCACGCGGAGCGGCATTGGCAAAAGAAATTATTGGGATCGAAGAGGAACGTTAGCCATGTTTCGACGTGCGCGACGATTATTAAGAGGCGGACCACAGGTGCCGCCTGCTTTGCAAAATGCACAGCGCCTTATGGATGCTGGTCAATTTGGCGAAGCGGCACTTGCATTTCATGACCTTGCAAAAAAAGCAGAAGAGCGCTTCCCCGAACGTGCGCCTTTCCTTTATTTCGAAGCTGGGCGAGCTGCCATCTTCAATGGCGATAACAAAAAAGGAGTCACTCACTTTCGCAGTGGCATCACCTTGCTTTCAACTCAACAACGCTATCACCGTCTGCGTAAGGTGGGCGCACGCGTTGTGAACGAGTTACGCGAGCGTGGCTTAAATGCCGAAGCGGATGAGGTTGAATCCGTGCTTAGGAACAATGACCAAGCTCCAGCGGAGAAAGAAGCGATTGTCGCTCAGAAGCGTGCCATCCTGCCCACGCATTGTCCATCATGCGGAGCGGCAGTCCGCCCCGATGAAGTTGAATGGTTGGATGAGTTGACCGCTGAATGTGATTATTGCGGCAGCCCTGTACGCGCTGAATAATATGACTGGCATCACCGAGGAGTTTATTCGGAATAAGTTGGCGGAGTCTGATCGCTCACAGGCGGAGACAGATGGCTATGCTGAGATTCCGATCCACCCAGATGTTCACTTGAAATGTGCGGCGGTGCTGGTGCCATTGGTCTTCTTTCAAAATGAATGGCATGTCTTGTACACGCGTCGGACAGACCGGGTCGAGTCACATAAGGGGCAGGTCTCTTTCCCAGGCGGCGCTTGCGACGAAGGCGAGACCACGCCCGAAGAGACCGCGCTACGTGAAGCCGATGAGGAGATCGGCATTGCTCCCTCGGATGTGCGAGTCATCGGCAAGTTGAGCCGCATGGTGACCATCAGCAAATATCGTGTGACGCCAGTGGTTGGCGTGATCCAATTCCCGTATGCATTCAAGACATCGGGTGCAGAAGTGGCGCGAGTCTTTACCATGCCGCTGACATGGCTGGCAAACCGCAATAACTATTGGGAATTTTCCATGCCCGGCTCTGACCGCAGTGTGATCGTAT
>JAFLCE010000091.1 GCA_017303655.1 Anaerolineae bacterium | reverse complement strand
AGGTTTGTTGCGCAGGGTCAAGGCTAATAGTGCAGGAAAATATCGCAGCGAAGTTTATCCAAAAATTAAAAAATAGAATGGAACACATGCGCGTGGGCGACCCGCTCGATAAATCCATTGACATGGGCGCGATCGTCGATCAGTCGCAATGGGACACGATCGATGGTTGGGTGAAGACGGGCATTGCCGAAGGCGGCGAATGTTTTCAGCCAAATATCGCGCTGCCCGAAAAGGGACTGTTTTATAAACCCACGCTCATCACGGGGCTTGACCCCGCCGCCGCAACCGTGCAGGAAGAAATTTTCGGACCCGTGCTGGTCTCGCTCACGTTCCGCACGCCGAGCGAAGCCATCGAACTTGCGAATAACACGCGCTATGGTCTCGCGGCGAGTGTCTGGAGCGATAACATCAACCTCGCGCTCGATGTCGCGAGCAAGATCAAGGCGGGCTCGGTGTGGGTCAATTGCACCAATCAATTCGACGGCGCTTCGGGCTTCGGCGGCTATCGCGAGTCGGGCTATGGACGCGAAGGCGGGCGTGAAGGTCTGTTTGAATATTTAAGACCGACATGGATGGATCGTCCACGCCCTGAGTTTGTACTGGATGAAAAGAAGAAGTGGGGCGAACACGTGCCCACGCTTCCGACTCAGCCTGGGGTTGCTCGGGCAAATGGACATTCGCTTCCGCCGATAGATCGCACGCCGAAGATGTACATCGGTGGCAAACAGGTGCGACCCGACGGCGCGTACACTTCAAGCGTGTTGAGCGCGAAGGGAAAACTTGTTGGTCAGGTCGGTGATGGCAATCGCAAAGACATTCGTGATGCAGTCGAAGCCGCACACAAAGCGCGGACATCAGGCTGGGCGATGCGCCACGGATACAACCGTTCGCAAATTTTATATTTCATCGCTGAAAATCTCGATGCCCGTAATGCCGAATTTGTAAAACGAATCGTCGAAATGACGGGACGCACGCAGAAGTCCGCGCAAGCCGAAGTGGACGCGTCCGTTGAAAGATTATTCACCTACGCCGCATGGGCTGATAAATACGGTGGCACCGTGCAAGAGACCACCCTGCGCGGAATCACCGTCGCGGTCAATGAACCGATGGGTGTGATCGGCATTGCCTGCCCCGATGAAAATCCTTTGCTTGGATTTATCTCCCTCATGGCGCCTGCCATCGCACGCGGCAACAGCGTGGTGATGATCCCCAGCCAGAAACATCCACTCTCTGCCATGGACTTCTATCAGGTGCTCGACACGTCCGACGTGCCTGGCGGCGTGGTCAACATCGTCACAGGCGACCGTGACCATTTGGTCAAAACGCTTGTTCAACACGAAGATGTGGACTCGGTCTGGTACTTCGGCTCGGCGGAAGGCAGTTACCACGTCGAGAACGAATCTGCCGCGAACATGAAGCGCACATGGACAGGTTACGGTTTGCCCCGCGATTGGATGGATCGCGAGCAGGGCGAAGGTCACGAATTCCTACACGAGGCAACTCAGGTCAAGAATATCTGGGTGCCGACGGGGGAGTGAAAGGGCAGATAATTCGATAGTAGAGATTAGATGATTAGACCTCGGAAGTCTCCAAGACTTCCGAGGTCTTTTTTTTGCGAAAACAGGCTTTTCTGGGGAGAAAACATTTAGAAGTCTTTCCCAAAAAATCGAAATGTCTTTTAAAACGAGTCTAGACTCGTTTGCAATCCTCCCTAGACAGGATTTTTACCCATCACTGAATTGGTCTGCGTATAGGCATTTATGGCTTTAAGCTTACCAAGCAGGCACCTTCTCCAAATCCAAATTGAAAGGATTTAGGAGAATGCCAGACTTTTCATTTCGGATTTGGGAACGCGTGCCCGTTAGGGTAGGGACGGGGTGGGGCAGATTATCTGGGTGCCGACGAGAAAAATTAATCAAAATTGATAAGTACATTAAGTTAAGAATAGCAGTATAATTCTTCTGTAGAAACGGTAATACAAATATATATGTCTAGGCAAATTCCTGGTTGGGCTAAAAACCTCGGAAAATATGGATTCTTTATATTTATAGGATCTGTTTTTATTAAGTATATAACTGAGATTATATTCCAATTAGAAATTGAAAATTGGTGGACTACAAATGCAAAACCTTGGTTATCTTCCAAAGAAGTTATAGAATTTGGTCTATTTAGATGGCAAATTCTATTAATATGTTTTATTTTTCTTATGATTACTCTTTCTATTCCCTTTCTATTTAGGTTGGTTAGTGGACATAAAGATCCACTTGAACAATTTAAGCGTGTGGGCATCCCACAAAAAAAAGGCGATGCCAGTTTAAACACATCGGATATTATTAGTGCTATAGTTTCAACCCGAAAAGGGCAAATGGAACCAGAAGTTTTAGCTGCTCTTGTGATTTCTGCGATAAACAGTTCACTGATCAACAAAGAAACTGCAGTTAAGACACTAACAGAATTTAAATATAATTTGATTTATTTAGGCGATGGGAAATATACACATAGTAAACTGGGAGATATCAATGAATAAAAATTTTAAATTGACAAAATTAGATACTGTATGGACTTATGCAGATGCTATTTTTGAAAACGGAAAATCGATATTAATGAGTAATAACTCATCGGAAGCCAAGGAGTTTAGAACAATGCTAACAAGATTTATTGCCAAGATTAAAAAGGCATGGATGGGTAAGAAATATTCGAAATTAAGCAATAAAAACCAGACTCAGCTCGCAGATTTATTAAGAGATTTAAATAAATTAGATATTGATACTATTAATCATATTTTGCTGGTCGAGAGAGGTGCTGATCTATTGGTCAGTCTACGAAAAATCGAAGCCCCGCTACGTATCTCTGAAGAAGAAAAGTACATTACTCCAATTGATGCTTCAAACTGGTTTTACTCTACAAGGTTAATAACAGAATTGTCCGAAACAGACGCTCCTAGTTAAAAGAATATCGGGGGTATTTAAATATGACAAACAACCGATTAGCCAAATTGTTTCAAGAGTTCGCAAGTGAATTTGAGTTGTTATTCAATGTTTCTCTCGATAGTCGTAGCGCCAAATTAGGTATTCAGTTTAATAATTTGATTATTCAAGCCAGAATAATTTTTTATGACGAAAAAAATTCATATCAATTTGGGGCAGTATTAAAAGACCTTGATTCTGCAGAAATAGAAGATTTTGCATCTAAAGTATTAACAAGTGTGCCCATGACTGGCTTAACTGAAAGATTTCTTGAAAACAAATTTGTAATAATGGGGTTCCGCGATAACCTGGACAAATACAAAGATCAGGAAGTGAAAAACTTATTTATGGAAGATGTAGACAAGATAAGGGTTTATCATCAAACTCACCAAACTTTGTATTAAAATTAACCTAAAATAATAAGCAAATAACTACGACCTCCGAGCATACTCTCGGAGGTCGTAGTTATTAAATCTCATTGACAAAGTAAATCAAATGTTATTTGTACCTCATCAATCCAATCAAGGATTATTGGTTGAGGTCGATTATATGTAGGAGTACATAATATTCTTGTAGGGTGTAAGGATGTGGTTGTTGTAATGCCGTAGTGGGTCACAAGATTCCTAGCCAAACTTACGGTGCTTTCATTTCGATGGGCATAGAAATTTCGGAAAATAGTCAAATCAGTAAATACTCTTGTTGGCACCGAAAATGCTGAAAGAATATTAGTGTGATAGGAGCAATTAATTTCTTGGCTACTGTTAATCAAGGTAGAAGGTTGGTGCCATGACGGTTCATCTCTTCTAGTCCAGGCGTATCCAGGTGATCTTCTCCACACAGAATTCTTACAGGCTTTCATTGCCGCATCTATTGCATCGGCGTAATTTCTAATTGCTGAATTGCAAGAAATATTAACTCCAGATTTAGACTTTGGTTTAATTGTGCATGAAAGGAAATAGGATCTTGCGAAATTTGCGATTGCAGAGTGGAATTCAATAATAATAAAAGACATTTCACGATTGCTTTCAGCAAATTCATTTGAAGGTCGAAGATATGCTCTGTTTGCAATAAGCCGCAACCTATTTAATCTTTTTGACACGGCTTCATGTAGTGTGTCGAAGTTTCGTGCTGGTTGCATCAGATTTTCTCAAGTTCAATCGCTTTACAAATCAATTTAAATATAACAGAACGACGTCTTACATCATTAGTTGTTCTAGCACTCGCTTCAACGAAATCTTGGAATTTTTTCGGGGCATTATCTTCATTTTCTAGTGCATCTGCTAATGCGGATAAATTTGTTTGGGCGTTTGGATGAATATTTTGATTTGTAGGTTCATATTTAATGAAAAACTCCTCGACTGGGTTTTGTATATGAGAAACCGCTAAAATTAATGCGTAAAACAAATGAGGTCTCATCAATGCTGTGTTGTGTAACTCGTCCCATCCAAGGATTGTATTAATGGATTGCGAGATTCGTTTTTCAATACTTTTTGATTGAGGGAAATCATCATCGTAATCTTTGTAAAGTTTGTCTAAATTAGGAGAAGTAGTCGTAGTAATTCCATTTAAGAAAGCATGTGTAATTTCAGAGAAGAGTTTCGCATCTGACATTCTAATTAATTGTTTATCATTAAAAACTCCAATATTGATAAACGGCTGATCATATTTCTTTGAAAGTTTATAGATGAACCATTTAAATTCACCCTGCCATTGTGAATGCCTTTTCTCCTCAGCATTCAACGGCACTGTGTAGGAGTTCATTCGTCTGAAAACTTCCCGTATTTCTTCTTCGGTTGCTGACACAAAAAGATCAACTGGAACAGCATAATCAATAAATTTTTGTTGATACTCAACAGGTAAATCTTCAAACCCTTTACCCTTAAGATCGTCTAATTCGCTAGTTCGAGATAATTTAAACTTATTTTGATAGAAGTCTAAAATTGTAAAACTTCTTTGTTGCCCATCTACTATATGCTTTATAGTCTTTCTGCTTTTTAAATCTGTTACCTGATAAAGGTATAACTTTGGTATAGGATAACCAAGTAGTATTGTTTCAATTAAGAAAGAACGAGCGGCTGCTGGCCAAACTTTATCGCTTCTTTGATAGTCACGGTTAACGATAATTTCTTTTCTAATCATAGATTGGCAATAGTCTGCAATAGTAAAAGATGTAGGAGTTATGTGCATTTTTAATCCCTTTCTTAGTGATTTGCTTATTGTATTATAACTTTTTCTATTTTACTAAGCCTTGTCAATATACATCTTGATTACAACCGTTGTACGATATTTTTCCTTGCTTTCCAAAGCACAACGGCAAAAGCACCCCCTCCGCCTTCGGCACCTCCCCCAAATGCGATATGGAGACTTTTTATAACTTCCAAAATTTCAATTGTCGCATTTGGGGAAGTATAGGGTGGGGGTCAATAATGCTTCTCAATTCCCCCAAACCCAATCTGCTTGTTCTTGGCGGTCATTTCAATGAAATACCGTAAACGCTTTTTGAATTCTTCGGGGCGTTTGCGTGCTCCATCAATAAATGCCACGCGGATGCGAATGTACGCGTCCGAAAAACTTTGAAAATTCTTCCAGGCATCCTTGTCCGCTTGAATGGCTTTCAAAATATCAGGCGGGATGACGAACTCGGCGTTCAAGATATCTGTCAGCGTATCGGCTACTTCTTTGATAACTTTCTTCTCCGCAACCAAGGTCCGCAGGCGCTCGATGTTGGCTTGCGAGTATTTTGCTTTTGGTTTGCGCGGTGAGAAGCGTTGAACGGTATGCTCGTCATCTAATGTCTTGATGATGGAGTCGATCCAACCGAAACACAGGGCTTGTTCCACGGCGTCGTTGTATTCGATGCGCGGCTTGCCCGTCGCTTTCCTGGGGTACACCAGCCAGATTTCAGTCTCGCTTTTGTGATGCTGCTTGAGCCAGTTCTGCCAGTCTTTGGGGTTGGTCAGGTAGAGAGTGTTTGAGATTTTCACGGAGGGTTCCTCTTATGCTGGTTTAGAAAAGTATAACGGTAAAAGTCACCCTCATTCGGCTACCCTATAAAGGCATTCCTAAAGACACCCCTGTTTCCCAAAGTACAACAGCCAGGATGACCTCTACGACGGATTTCGACAAGTCCAGTAGAGCGATGCGCCATTCCTGCTGGATGTATGCCTTCCAGGGCGTGTCTTTGTCGTAGATAACTTCGAGCGTATCGCCCGCATCATAGCGCGGGGCTAAGAATCCGCGGTTGTCGTTCACTTGGATGATGTGTTTCTTTTCGTTGACCTGAAACTCGATCAGGGGATGTGTCACTCTGCCCATCGCACCGGTCATAAGCCAGCCAAGGTCACTTTCTGCGGCGCGGACTGCACCAAACGTACTTGCCCCGTTTTTGCGAATTTTCTCCATTTTAGCGAGACGCAAAAGGGCAGGGAACCCGGTTACCAAGCTGAGGACTAAAAATAAAACAGAGAAGCCATAGAACATAATCAATCTCCCATCTACTTATTTCCATAACTTTTCGTATTTTACTATTATTTAAATCTTCCATCAATATTGCCAATTTGCAAACAGGATTAACCCCAAATTTAATTTGGAAGCAGAAGAACGCTGATTTACGAAGATAGTGCAAATCAGCGTTCTTCTGCGTTTATCTGCGTCCAAAACTATGGAGGAAAAAGAGACACACCCGAAGAAGAATAAATTCGGGTGTGTCTTGTTCATTACTAAATTTCGTTTGATACTAGATCAGTGCGACAAACTCATCGCGTGACAAAGTCTCTTGTGCGAGCAGAGCTTGCGTCACTCGTTCGACAGCATCGCGTTGCTCGCTGATGATGCGTTTGGCTTCCTGATAACCTTCATCGAGAATCTCATTGATGGCTTTGTCGAGCGCTTCAAATGTTTTTTGCCCTGCAAGGGATGCTGCCACTTCAGGTCTGTGGAACACGCGTAAGCCGCTGATGCTCATTCCGAGGCGCATGACCATGTCTTCAGCCAATTGCGTGGCGACCTGCAAATCATTCGATGCGCCGCTGGTAATATCATGGCAGAAGATTTCCTCTGCTACACGTCCGCCCATGAGACCGATGATGCGTGCCATGATCTGGTTGCGGAACATCAGGATGCTATCCTGTTCGGGGAGCGCCATCGTAAAGCCGCCAGACTGTCCGCGTGGGATGATGGTGATCTTGTATACCGGGTCAGAGTGTGGCGTGGCGTGCATCACCACAGCATGACCGGCTTCGTGATAGGCAATGGTTCTCCGTTCACCCTCGCTAATGACACGGCTTTTTTGTTGCACGCCGCCGATCAACGATTTTTCAACCGCTTCCTGAAAATCGAGCGCGGAGATTGAATCATGTTTGCCGCGGACTGCGATGATCGCCGCTTCATTGACGATATTCGCCAGGTCCGCTCCGACCAAGCCGGGAGTGGATTTGGCAACATCCATCAAATTGACACCCGCTGCCAGCTTGCGATTCTTAACATGCACTTGCAGGATGGACAGGCGTCCTTTCACGTCGGGGCGGGAAATGGTCACGTGGCGGTCAAAGCGACCGGCGCGGATCAGAGCCGGGTCTAGCACATCCACGCGGTTGGTAGCGGCAAGGACGACGACTCCGTCTGTGGCGGCGAATCCATCCATTTCAACTAGGAGTTGGTTCAGGGTTTGATCCTGTTCCATTTCACCACCGCCGCCTCCGCCTGAGTGGCGTTTGCGTCCAACGGCATCGATCTCATCGATGAAGACAATACACGGGGCTTTCGAGCGGGCTTTCTTGAATAACGAGCGCATGCGGCTCGCGCCCACGCCCACGAACATCTCCACAAATTCAGAACCGGATGCGCTGAAGAAGGGGACGCCAGCTTCACCAGCGATGGCTTTGGCAAGCAGTGTTTTGCCCGTTCCCGGGTCGCCTGCCAGAAGCACACCATGCGGCATGCGTGCGCCAATACCTTCGTACAGTTGGGTATTTTTTAGGAAAGCAACGATATCGACCAATTCCTCGCGGTTTTCGTCCATACCGGCGACATCCTTGAAATTGACATTCGGAATGATGCCCTCTGTAAACTTTTTACGACCGATGATCCCGCCGCCCATACGTGTGACGGCAAAGCCCATCAATGCGAGCATGGCGATGCTGATGCCCGTGTTGATCAATGTATCATTGGCTGCCATGCCGGGTTCAACGACCTCATATTCCAGCTTCGCCATCTGGCTGCGGCTGACGCCAAGGAACTGCATTTGTTCCAAAAAGGAAGTGGATTTGTCCCGCCGCGTTGTGTCTTCCGTCCCGTCTTTATAGTGAATGACCAGGGTGTTACTGTCCTGGATTTCTTCGATTCGCACTACTTTTCCAGCTGATATGGCTGCCGCAACATTACTCAATGCGACGGGTTTTTCCTGCATCATTGAGTTAATGAGCATGGCTCCACCCGCAACGACAACAAGAATTAAAAGCACCAGACTCATCTTGCCGTATTTGTGATTTTTAAAGAAACTTAATAGTAGGTTAACGGATTGTTTCATGTCTCCTCTTTATACTGATAATGGTTGGATGCAGATTGCATTAACCGCTTTATATAGTAGCTTGATATGGAGGTTTACCCCTTAACAACTTCAATAGAACCGTTATCAATGTTGGTAGTTATATGGGTAAGATTCTGGCTTTGAAGAATATGCTCGAAATAGGAGCTTGGATTTTTATTAACTAACTCACCTTACGCACCCAACTGTGTCACCCTGAGCGATAGCGAAGGGTCTCTGGCACAACCCTGTAGAGATGCTTCGGGGAACAAACGCCCTTCAGCATGACATAACGTGTGGTGGGTAGCAACTTGGGTTAACTACTACATAGATGAAAAATTCAACAATTGAAGAACACGCGATAAAATACACGGTATGCCTACACTGACCGAACTTCCCACTTTACCCTTTGAATCTAAGAAGAAATTTGCAGACTGGCTCGCGAAGAATCATGACAAATCCGCGGGCTTGTGGTTGAAGATCGCCAAGAAAACGACTGGCATTTCTACTGTCACTTATGCTGAGGCGGTCGATGTCGCTTTGTGCTACGGCTGGATCGATGGTCAAAAAGGGAGTTTTGACGAGCAGTATTTTCTGCAGAAATTTACACCGCGTAGACCGAAGAGCATTTGGTCCAAGATCAATGTGGAAAAGGTGGCAGGTCTGATCGCGAGTGGGGAGATGAAACCGGCAGGGTTGAAAGCAGTCGAAGCGGCGAAGCAAGATGGGCGTTGGGATGCGGCGTATGCGTCACAGAAAAATATTGTGGTGCCCGCCGATTTTCAATCCGCTTTGGAGAAGAATAAAAAAGCCAAAGCCTTCTTTGAGACGTTGACAGGGTCAAGGCGATATTCGTTTTTATTTAGAATTGAAACGGCGAAGAAAGCCGAAACACGCGAGAAGCGCATCATTCAATTTGTGGAGATGTTGGCAAAAGGTGAGATGTTATAAAGGGATCCCCAAATAGGCGCCAATTTCCCAAAGCACAAGGGCGAGGACAACTTCCCCGGCAGCGATCCACAGGTCGCGGCGGGTGAATGCCCATTCTGAGGTGAGGTAGGCTTTCCAGGGTTCATCCTTGTGGTACACGACTTCGACTGTGTTGCCTGCGTCGTAGCGGCGATTCATAAAGCCGCTGGTATCGGTCATTTCCACCTCAAACTCTTTGTCTTCGACGCGGAACGCTACCAGCGGGCGGGCTGATCTGCCTACTTCTCCCAGAAAATTCCAGCCGATGTTCGAACGTCCTATCGTGCGGACCACACCAGAGGTGGTAGCGCTAGTTTGTTTGATCGTTTCCATTCGTCGTAATTGGAGCAGGGCGGGAATCCCGGTTGTCAGAGCGAGGATTAAGAATAAAGCAGCAAAGGCATAGGGCATGATTTATTTTCCTTTTTATGACCGCGTATGCTTTTTATTATATGACCATCATTTTTTATTTGCAACAACTCTTTTATCGTTTGCAAAACAGGGAGGCTACCAACCGCGATTCGTCCAGCCATCTTGGCGTTCTGCGCGGAAGCGTTGTGCCCATTCTTCAGTGACAGCATCGGCAAGTTTTGTTAGAGCAGGCGGTGCGATGCTCGCGGACTTGGAGTCTAGGTCGAGGTAATTAAGGATCGTGCGCACGGTCGCTTCGTAGTTTTGGATGAAGTCTTCATAGAAAATATTCAGCGGGGTGATGCCGCCTTCGGTAAAGAATTCTTGTATGCCTGCTTCGCGCATGGAACATTCGTTGTAAAGATGGTTGATGGCTTCGAAGGAATATTTATCGGAAAGATCAACCTCTTTACGTGGTTCACTCGACGAAACATGCCATTCGCTGGATTGGATCGCTCGCCACCACGAAACGGCGAGACGCACTTTGTTGCGACGAGTCATGAAGATGTGGCGATGATTCGGGAAGACGCGCTCCCAGAGGGCTGTGCGCTCTAATGGGGCAGAACCAGCCACAGGAAAGTGACGAAGCGTTTCAGTCAACTGGCTGAAGTGTGGCTCGTAAAAGGAGTGACTGATTCCGAAAATCCCATTGGGTGTGGTTCCGAGTTTATAGAGATAGTCTTGCAGTTCGGCGTGATCTTTCTTTTTGAAGGTCGTCAGCAGATCTGGCGGACAGTTGAACCACTCACGCGGGACGCCTGCCATGCCAGTTGATTCGATGGCTTTCTCCAGCAGGGTGCTGCCCGTGCGTTGTGTGAACCAGATGGTGTAGGAGAGTTTGGGAGTCATGAATTGAGTTCCTGCGTGTGGATCGTTTTCGAAGCCAGCACAGGCAATGTAATGGAAAATTGACTACCTTCACCGAAGATGCTGTTCAATTGAATCTCGCCATTGTGAAGTTCCACAATATCCTTTACCAGCGAAAGACCCAAGCCAGTTCCGGCATATTCGCGCGAGAGGCTGGCATCAATTTGGGTAAAGGGCTTAAAGAGCTTGGGCATCTGATCGGGTTGGATGCCAATGCCTTTGTCCCATACGGTGATCTTCACTTGCTGTTTGATCTCATCCAATTGCACATCCAACCCCAAGTCGCCACCGACGGGAGTGAACTTGATGGCATTGCTGAGCAGGTTTACAAATGCCTGTTTCATGCGCCGCGCATCGGCATGGATCGTGATCGTTGTATCGGGGCAGGTGAAGGTGACATGTTGTTTTCTTTTTTCAGACATGCCTTTTGTGAGATGCAAGCTCGATTGGCAGATCTGTTCCACTACGCTGGGTGTAAGTGAAACTTCAAACATCCCGGCGTTTAACTTGGAAAGGTCAAGAATATCATTGATCAATTCCAATAGATGAGACCCGCTTTCTTCGATGGTGACGATGGCTTTCGTTTGTCTTGGGCTCAACTCGCCATAAGTATTAAGCTGAAGAGATTCGGAAAGCCCTAAAATACTGGCTAAGGGTGTGCGTAATTCGTGACTCATGCTGGCAAGGAATTCATCCTTTGCACGCAGGGCAAGCGCCAGATCGAAATTGCTTTTATTTAAGTTGGCTGTCCGCTCTGCCACCCGATAGGTCAGTTGCTCTTTTTCTTCTGCCAGCAGAAGCTCAATTCGTTTTCTTTCCTCAAGCTCTTTCTGGGCTGCCTCAAAAAGGCTGGCATTCTCAAAAGCGACCGCCGCCTGGTTTGCCAGTGTGGAAACCAGCCGTTCATCGTCTTCTGAAAAGGCATTCGGCTCATGACTTTCCACACTGATGACTCCAATGGAGTTATTGTCTATTCGAATCGGCACATACAAACCGGAGTGCATGCCAGGGAAACTGGCGATGTAGCCCTGTTCTTGTTCGAGCTGACCGCTTCGAAGGACTCGTGACGTTACAAACGCCCGCCCGCTTAGACCATCTTTGGGTTTCGAAATACTTTTGTTCAGCAGTTCAATCAAATCAGCGCCTGCCTGATCCCCGGCGAGGCTCGCATGCCGCACAGACAATACTTTGAAGCCATTTTTCTCGGCATCAAAAATGCGCACCACAATGTGATGCCAGTCCATGCGGTTTTCAAGCAGTTCGGTGATCTTCTCTGCGATCTGCTGCGGGTTAAGCAACTGACTGAGCGCCAGCCCGTTATCGTAAAGCAGTTGCAGCTCTTTCACACGTTGACGGATGTTCCGCTCTGCCTCTTTGCGTTCATTGATATCCATGAGCGTAACGCGGCTATATTCACCGCCTTCGAAACAGGTCGCTTCGAGCTGCACCCAAAATGGGTTGCCTTCCTGGCTACCAAGCGCCAGCTCGCAGGATATTTCCCCTTGGCTTTCAACCAGTTGTTTAAAGAAATCATTGAAAACAGGCAGAGACTCTGGCTTGACAAAGTTGATCAAGCGTTTTTGAAGTAGCAGCGTCCGTTCTATGCCCAAGAAGCGGGTTGCCGCAAGATTGGCTTCGTGGATCTTGCCTGCTTGTGTAAGCGTGATATAGCCCGCGGGGGAAAAGTCATACAGATTTGAATATTGATTAAGTGCCGCTTCCATCCCCGCCCGGGCTTGAATCAGTTCCTCGTTCTGTAGTTCCAGCTCGATCTGATGCACTTCCAATTCATGCACCAGGCGCAGCAAGTCTTCGGTGGGCAGGTCTGAACTCTCGCCCTTGCGCTTTTTCAATATCTTTTCTGCTTTTGGTCGTAAGTCGGGCGTATTCCCTGAGTTTGCCGAATTGGATTTCATAGCTAACGCTTTCTTCTAGCTTGTATCTGGTTTGTTGTGTTGTTGCTCTTCTAAATTTCGCAGGTTTGTTTCCAGTGTTTTGTAGGCGGTAATGTCTGTAAAGGTGATCACTACGCCGTCGATCATATTCTCAAATGTGCGGTACGGCAGGATGCGCGCCATGTACCATTTTTCGTTTTTCAGCGAGATCTGCTTTTCGATCTTTATCAGCGTCCGCAACACTTCATGCGCATCTTCTGCCAGCTCGGGGTAGATCAAGGCAGAGGCAATATCTGTGATCGGGCGCCCAATATCGCCGGGAATTAACTTGGTGATCTTGCCCGTTTCGCTGGTGAAGCGCCGCACGCACAGGTTGTCATCCAGAAAGAGCGTGGCAATGTCGGTGCTGTCTAATAGGTTTTTTAGGTCGTTGTTCGCATGCGAGAGGTCATCTAAGCGGGCTTGCAATTCCTGATTGACCGTATGCAATTCCTCGTTCATGGATTGCAGTTCTTCCTTTGAGGTGGTCAACTCTTCGTTGGTAGACTGAAGCTCTTCGTTTGTGGATTGCATTTCCTCATTGGTAGATTTAAGCTCCTCTTGCGAGGTCTGCATCTCTTCGCGAATGCTTTGCACTTCCTGATGCGCCCGATCCAGGTCGCGCTCCAATTCGGTCATGCGTTCGGTGTCTTTGCTGGGTTTGCCGGTTTTGGCAACTCGCGGTCTGACTACAATGTCTGTGAAGACGATCATCATCATGCCACTGCTGGAGCCCTTAAGCGGTTGAATAGTCACATTCAGGCTTTGCTTGCCTCCTGCGGTATCCACTTCCACATTCTTAAGGGTGACCGTTTCCTTACCGCGGATCGCTTTTTGGAAGGCATTCGATAAGCCATAGCGCAAGCCTTCACGCGCCATGACGAAGATGTTCCAATTTGCCTTGCCTGAGGCAGGTTCGAGATATTTTCCGGTGCGCCCATTGATATAGAGGATGTCACCGCTTTCATTGGTGACAATGGCGGCGGGCGCATACTCTTGCAAGATCAGTTCATCTGCCAGGGCTTGTAAGTTTTTGGTGGGCTTTAAGGGTTTTATGGGTTCACCTGCCTTGAGTGCGGTAAAAGCCGTGGGGAACTCGGGCAGTTCCGAGTTTAGGTTTGAGGCGTTTCGTCGATAGAGGCGGTTCTTTCCCGCCAGGGGTGAGAATAAGTTGGTAAACGAACCGATCGTTTCAGCATTCCCCAGTAATAAATAACCACCCGGGCTGAGGCTGTAGTGAAAAAGCGGCAGAAGTTTCTTTTGCAATTCCGGCGATAGATAGATCAGTAGGTTTCGGCAACTGATCAAATTAAGTTTGGTAAAGGGCGGGTCCATGATGATGTTTTGCGGCGCAAAGAGGATCATCTCGCGGATGGATTTCGCGACCTGATAGCCGCGGTCTACTTTGATGAAGTAGCGCTCCAGCCGTTTGGCTGAAACATCAGCAACAATATTTGCAGGGAAGATGCCTTCGCGGGCTTTTTCAATGGCGTGTTGATCGAGGTCGGTGGCAAAGATCTGCAGCGAGATGTTCCTGGCTGGTTTGAGCTGTTCCAGGGCTTCTTTAAAGAGGATTGCCAGTGAATAAGCTTCTTCTCCTGTGGCACAGGCGGGAATCCATGCCCGTAGTGTTGTGTTTGCTTCGGTCCTGGCGAGCAGTGCCGGGAGGACTTCCTTTTTCAATTGCTCCCAGGCTTCTGCGTCTCGAAAGAAATTTGTGACCCCGATCAACAATTCCTGAAAGAGTATTTTTACTTCCTGCGGGTTTTCGCGCAAGAAACTGACATAGGCTTCAATGCGTGTGATTTGATGAAGCCCCATGCGTCTTTCGATGCGACGATAGATCGTGGTCTTTTTGTACAAGGAAAAATCATGACTCGTCTGTGCGCGTAACAGGATCACTACTTTTTCCAAGGAACTTAGGGCTTTATCTTCGAGGAGTGTGCCGCTCTTTTCAATGATGCTTGGGTGTTTCAGGTAGGCAAGCAGCCTGCCGGGTAATTCATCGGCAGGGGCAATTACATCCACTACGCCTGTATCCACTGCGCTGTGCGGCATGCCGCCGAACTTTGCCGAAGCGGGGTCTTGCACAAAGATCACGCCACCTTTTTCTTTGATGGCGCGCAACCCCAATGTGCCGTCTGAGCCCATGCCTGAAAGCAACACGCCAACGCTGTGTTCTTGCTGGTCTTCTGCCAGGGAACGAAAGAAGAGATCGATCGGCAAGCGCAGTCCGCGCGGGGCGACGGGGTCCATTAAATGGAGCACACCGTGTAGGATGGACATGTCTTTATTGGGTGGGATGACGTACACGCAACTTGCTTGCACTCGCATGCGGTCTTTCACTTGAAAGACCTGCATACTGGTGACGCGCTGGAGCAATTCAACCAGGACGCCTTTATGGGTGGGGTCCATATGTTGGATGACCACGAACGCCAGGTTGCTACCCTCTGGCACATTTTTCAGGAATAATTCCAATGCCTCGAGCCCGCCTGCCGATGCACCGATCCCTACGATGGAAAGAGTCGCGGTTGCAACAGGCTTTTTTGCTTTTATTGATTTGACGGATTTGGGTTTGGGGGAAGAGGGCATACGGATTTTTTTTTCTGTTTGTATTATAGCCCTTTTGTAACTTTAAACGATGAATAAACTTAGAATCACCCCGCTGATTTCCTCAGTTTTATAGATAAATTCTTCATTGCAGTTTTTAACTCATTCGGTGCGCGCACGCTGAACTCGAATGAGAATAAAGCGATCTGGCGCGCGAGCCAGTCGAGGTCGTCAACACTTCCGCGCAGGGTGATGCCATTTTGCGTTACTTCCAAAATTCCCAACACATCAAAGACTTCGCGTTGGGCAGTGTCCATGTCGGTTTTGAGTAAAAGATCGAATGGATATTTTCTTGGCAGGGTGGCAATGGCTTGCATGAGGTAATGCAGTGGATCAAAGTCATTAGGACGATCGAAGTTTGCATTCACAGCTTGCAGGTCAAGGATGCGGTCCAAGCGGAACGAGCGTAGACTTCCGCGTAAATGACAGAAGCCAATGCCGTACCATTTATGTTGAAAGTAAGTCAGCCCATAGGGGTCGAAGTCTCTTTCGGTTACTTCACCTTCGCGTTGTTGATAACGAAGATGCACACGTTGTTGACGTTGTGCCGCATGGCTTAATCCACTTAGGATGGTCTCACGAGTGGGGATGGAGTTTGTTGCATTCAGGTCAAGCGTAAGCGTCTCGCTCAAGGCACGCACGCGGCTCTTGAGGTCGAGGGGCATTACCCGTTCCAGCTTGGCTAAAGCACTATCGACGGCATATCCGTTGTCGGCGGAGGTGAGGCGTCGTGCAGAGAGCAGTCCCACAGTGAGCGCGAGCGCTTCCTCATTCGTAAACATCATCGGCGGCAATTTGAATCCAGCTGAGAGGACGTAGGCGCCGTTGCGTCCGCGTTCGGTTTCGATGGGAATGCCGAGGTCTTGCAGCATGACGATATAACGTCGCAATGTGCGAATGTTGACCTCAAGCCGCTGGGCGAGGTCCGCGCCGGTGAGACGCCCATGCGTTTGCAAGAGCGCCAACACTGCCAGCACGCGGGTGGTGGGATGATACATGTCCGCGAGTATACACGTACCGCAAGGTTTATGCTGAGTGCATCAATCTTGCGGTACTTTTTTATGCCAGCCAGGAGCGCGCTGTAGGTTTAAGCCGCATGACTTCGAGTGTGCTATTGAATTTTTTCTTAAGCGACGCCATCACTTCCGCCCATGATTTGGATTCAGCCAACGCCTCATTATAACGTTTGTGCGACTCCTCGTCCCGAAACTTTGTGAACCAGACGAAGACATGCTCGCCTTCACGGATCGCCAAACGCGGATAACTGTTCGGACTTTCTTCCGTGACGAAATACGCTAGAACTTCTGCGCCTGTATTTGTGAGCACAGGTTGAATGGTTTTCTCGAAATAGTGTATGAACTCAGGTGTTGCTGGCTGTTCGAAATAACAAATCGTGACAGAGACAAAGCCTTCGCGTGCCTTGGTGCTGCCCAGTGGCGGACGTTCACCGGGTGTTAGTTTGAAGCCAGAAGTTGCATGAACCTGACGCAATAATAAGACGTTCTCAGAGTCGCGGATGGTGACATTGGCTGCTTTGCGATTTTCTAGCCAGGCTGCACTGGTGTAAAAGGCGTGCAGCGATTCGCGGCGCGACTCCATGTCATTAAAGCCTTGTAACCAGGTCCAACGATTGGGCTTGTCCAAGTCACGAAATTGACCGAGGATGCGAATCCCTACGGCTTCGCGTGGTTCGATCAGGGCACGGTCGAACAGTTCGATCATTTCATCGCGCCGGTCTTTACGCAAGGTGTACATGCGCAATTCAACGATGGGTGAGAAATATTCTCTGCTCATACGCGGGTGAACTCCATCACCCAGTTGGTTTCCCAGGTTTTGCCGTCATCGTCAGATAAGGCTTGTTCCCATTTGCAGGAATTTTTTGTGATGTCGTACCAGCGCGAGCGCGCCAGAACTT
>JAFLCE010000090.1 GCA_017303655.1 Anaerolineae bacterium | reverse complement strand
CTGCCGTAACCTAAAGAGATCTCAATTGTCTTATCTGCCATTCCCGGCTGAACAAATACCGGGAAGGTCTGCTTGCGTGAACCAATAGTAATATCAATTGTACCATTGGTATCAACACCAAGCTCACCCTGAATTGTGGTTGTGCGGCACAGTTATCGTCGATGCCGGGGATGTGGGTATCTGTCTCTTTGTGGTGGTGGGGGAGAATCCTCAAGGCGAAGTAAAAAGCTCACTGGAAGGCACCCCTGAATGGGTTAAGTTGGAGGCGTTGCCTCATCTGCCGGTGGTGGAGGATTTGCCGATCCTCTTGGAGCGAATCCATAGAATCAGCATAGGCAATCCGCCTTTTTCTGCACGATCATTTTATAAAGATGAACAGTTGGTGGTTTTATTTGCCGACTGAGCTACGGAATGCTGTAGGTTTGTAGTTCTGTAGTGGATGTGAAAGGGGTACCGCTGAAATCGATATTTTCGATGGATTTGATATAGCCAACACCGGGGGCGTACCAGAGAATGCTTGACCCATTGATCGCATACGGGACCGCACTGCCTTGAAAATCTATGTTGATCTGTGCATTGAACACAGCTTGAATTTTGACAGCATCAAACGTCCCGGCGGGGACGGTGACAGACTCTGAGGCGAGGTTGCTCATGGTCAATGTGAATGTGCCTGGTGATTGCGATTGTTCGCCGGGCATGGCAACCGAGCCGACCATGGAGAGGTTGTATTCCCATTGCTGCCCTGCTGTGAGTTCACGTGGCAAACTAACCCCACGGACTGCGAGTGTGGTGAAATCTGCGATCATGTTTTGCATCGAGATGCTACCAATGGTGCCGCCGCCCAGTTGTTGTGCAACCAAGCCTTCAGGGGTGCAGATCCATTTTTGAGTGAGTGTTAAGCTAGGGAAGGTGGAAGTGAGCGTGAAACTACCCGATTGAAATTCTGTGATCGTATCGGTGTAAGTAAAATCCCCGTTTGGACCACCCGAACTGAAGTACGTCCATGAAGCGCCTAGTTTGATGGGAAATAAGGCATTGTTGCAATCACTTAATATTACATCAGGAGTAACAAGGGCTGGCAGTGGCGCAGTTGAGTTGGCATTGTTGCTGCACCCAGAGACGAGCAGCATGGCGGTGATCAGGAATTGTTTCATCTTTTTAGCAGGCATTGATGTTTCCAGGTTGGCGTAAAGATGGGTTGGGTTATTTCCACTTCAAAAGGGAGACGGTAAAGGTGCTGCCTTTACCGGGCTCGCTATCTACATCCAGAGTTCCGCGGTGTTGTTGAATGACCTGTTTTGTAATGGACAATCCAATGCCTAATCCGCTGTAAAGTTCTTCGCCGGTCTTTTCGAGATGAAAGAAACGCTCAAAGATAAGCGGGCGGATCTGCGGATCGATGCCAATGCCATGATCCACAATGCTGACAGTGACATGATTACCCAGATCAGCAAAGCGAATATCCACAGTGCCGTTGGGTGCGCTGAACTTAATGGCATTATCGATTAACCCGGTAAGGGCGCGTTCAAGCGAAGGTTCATCACCTTGCGCCGGTGGCACACGGGTATTGCCGCGGATCTTTATTGATATGCCGCGCGCTTTTGCCTTGGCTGCGAGTTTTCCCGTGACCAGTTCTACCAGTTGCAGCATGTCTACGGGTTGAAAATCATGCAAGACCAGTTCTTGTTCCTGCAAGAAGAGCAGGTCATTAGTGAGGTTGACGATCTGGTCCACATTGCGGCTGACGGTTTCTATGGTCACTTGAAGTTGCTCGCCAGATAACTTTCCTTTTTTGAGGGTGTGTAAATAGCCGCTGGCGGCGGTTAAAGGTGTGCGCAGTTCGTGGGCAATGCTCGTAAGGAATTCTTTGCGCGCCATTTCTTGCTGGGCAAGTTTTTGATACGCGTCTGCCAGTTCGCTTGCCCGCAGGCGCAAGTCTTCGATGGCGAGCTGATCGTTCTGTCTTAACCGGTTGCTGATCTCTGCGACCATGGCAGTAGCCACGCTGGGGCTGTGCTTCAGCACCCTGTCGAAGCCTTCTTTGTTTAATTCAAGCACGACGGCACTACTCAATGCTTTGACCGTGGCAGCGCGCGGCGCGTTGTGAATGAGCGCCATCTCGCCGAAAAAATCACCGGCGCCGAGGGTTTTCAATAAACGTTTTTCTGTGTTGTTGATGGTCTTGGTAACCTCGAAATCCCCTTCGAGGATCATGTAAAAGGTGCTTTCAATCGCATCTTCCTGGCACAATACCGTCTCAGCCGGATAGGATTTAATCTGGCTGTTGACGATAATTTCCTGCACTTCGTTGGGTTTGATGCCAGGAAATGCGCGCGGAATGATGCGTGCCGGGGTACGGAGGGTTGTCATTCGGTCTACCTTGGCGTGGATTGTAGCACGGACGCAATCAACATCCGTCACCCATTTGGGCTATCCGCGTTTCGGTTTCTTTTTTGAAATAGCTTCAAAAACCTCTTCGGTGAGTCCCAGTTTGTCCCGCTGTTCGTGGATCTCTTGAAGGATATTCTCGAACCAGCCCGCGATCAATTCCTCCTTGATGGGCTTCTCTGATTTCAAGTAACGGATAAATCCAATCACATCAATTAGGCGTAACTCGTCCAATGATGAGATTTCTTCCGTGATAATGTCTTCAAGATAGCTCATACTGTCTCCTTATAATAGAGATCGTACTGCGTGGTGAACTTTTCTTGCTATGCCACTCGAGCGGTTACGGATAAATTACGGGAAGTGTGGTCAGGTCAAAATCTGTGCTGAAGTTCATATTGCTTGCACTGATCCAACAGAGTGAACCATAGATCGGGTTGCGAATCACATACCAGCCGGGCACATGCGCGACGCCTGCAACTTCCACTTGTTCGGTGTCTGAGATATTGCTAACGAGCTGGTAATTGGTTCCAGGACCAGCATAGCATTGCGTGTTGCCGTTCACTAATGGGATCGCCGTAACGGCAGGAGCAGGGTCCAGTGTGGGCGTTTCTGTAAATTGAGGTTGAGGAGTATTTGTCACCGGCGCGAGGGTGGGGGTGTATGCGGCTGAAGTTTGAGTGAGCATCAGAGATGCAAGTTGCGCCGCCGTGGTGCCGATGATATCTGGTGTGGGTGTTGGGTTTGCCGCAGGTGCAGGCGCACAAGCAGCCGTTAGAATAAAGATAAAAAAGAAAAACAAACGTGCAATTGGTTTATTAAACCTCATATAACACTCCGAACTACTTATGAATTTTACCCGTGTTTCAACTCTTTTCAGTAAGAAATCAATTCAGCCTTCCATCTGGTAAGATGGTATCAACACACTTAAGGAGTAATGTTTGGAAAAGCCCATTGAACGACCTTCATTGATCAATACATATACACGTAGTTTTGAACCCCTCAAGAATGCAAATTTACGCTTATACCTCGGCGGGCAGGCGATCTCTCTGCTGGGTACATGGATGCAATCCACCGCGCAAAGCTGGGTCGTTTGGGAATTGACCCGTTCCGAAAGCTCGCTCGGGATCGTAGTGATGTTGAACGGCTTGCCCTTGTTTTTGCTCGCCCCCTGGGCAGGCGGATTTGCTGACCGATTCAACCGGCGTATGATCTTATTGGTTACACAAGCCATTGCCATGTTGTTGGCTTTTGCTTTGGCAGTCCTCGTGCAAACCAATCTTGTGCAAATTTGGCATATTTACGTTTTTGCTTTTATCCTCGGTACCATCGCTGCGCTTGATTTCCCCGCCCAGCAGGCATTCATTGGTGACCTCTCTGGCATGAAACAAGTCCGTCAGGCAGTGACGCTTAATATCATGGGCTTGCAAGTGGCGCGCATGCTGGGTCCGGCTGCGGCTGGTTTTCTCCTTAAAGCAGTTGGTTCGGCTGCCGCGTTTTGGATCAATGGCTTAAGCTTTTTGGTGGTATTGCTCAGCATCTTTTTGGTCAAGTCACATAAACAGGAGATGAACAAACGAGGAAGTGGACGTGGTCAATTCCGCGAAGTGCTGGATTACGTCCGCGCACAGCCGCGCATGGTGGATCTATTGATCTTCGCCTCTCTCGTGACCTTTTTTGGTCTTTCCATTATGAACATCCTCCCCGCTGTGGCAGATCACGTCCTACACGGTGACTCGCAGACGTTTGGTCTGCTGATGGGTTCATCGGGGGCAGGTGCACTTATCTCAACGCTATTCCTTTTGCCGCTCTCTCAAAACGCGAAACGGATTGGACGCATCGTTGGCGTTGCTGCGATCTGGATGGGTGTGTTCTATTTTCTACTCTCACGCTCCACGTTTTTGCCGCTCTCAATGCTCTCTATTTTCCTTGTCAGCCTCGGCGCGCCATTGGTGTTGACCACAGGTTTGGGCGTAATGCAATTGATGGCTCCCGGTGACATGCGTGCAAGGATTATCAGCTTGTTCACCATGGTTTCATTTGGTTTGCAGCCTGTATCTTCATTGCTGATCGGGTACGCCGCTGAAGTAGTCGGCACGCAGACCATCATCCTGGTTAATGCTATCTGTCTTGCAACAGGCGGAGCGCTCATGCTTTTCATGCGAAAGGGTTTGCTGCAATGGGAGCTCAAACCCATGGTCGAGCCGATCCTCTCTTCGCAGGAAAAAGCATCTAAGCCTTGATGGTGATCTAATAATCATTCATAACATAATTATTGGGCATAAACTGGGCTATTGCTATCTTCTGGCAAAGGTTTCTGGATAGCTGGTTGATAATAGGATGGTTTGGCGCAGGCGCGGCAAAGAACGTAGCCGTGCTGTTTGACCTCGCGTTCATTCATGATTTCTTCGCCGCACATATCACAATTTACGCGCATTCCAGGGTGTGAAACGATTTCCTGTATCGAGGTGGTGAGTTTCACTTCCGTGAAGGTGAACAAAAGGTCATCCGGCATGATTTGATACGCCTGCATTTGTGCGAAGTAATGACGTGGTTCCTCTGAGGCATAGAGAATTGCCTGTTCACGGATATTTTGTGTGGGTGCAACACGAATGGCTTTTTCTGATTTCACATCCACAAAGGTCACAGCGACCTTGCCATAATCTTCAACGCGCAAGGTTCTATGACCAACGGTGCAGCCAGTGGCAGCGATGACGCCATCTACAAAACAGCCGTCGGTTTCAGAGATGATGAGCAATTCCTTCTTTTGTGGAGGCTCCGTGAAGTTAAGCACTTTCATGCCAGCCATGCCAATCCGTGCGCCAAGGATCTGGCGCGGACAAAGATGGTCGTGGTCCTGCATGGATATTTCAAGGATTTCGGCAAGGTTCATAGGGATGTCCTTCAAACAGTAAATACTTTTATGGTTCCATTATCTGTGATTTCGATGCGCAACGACTGCAAAGGTTTTACAGCAGGACCATTAGTTACGTTTCCATCCACGTCAAAACTGGAGTTGTGGCAGGGACAGGCAAAACCTTTTTCATTTGGTTCGACAGTGCAGCCGAGGTGAGTGCAGGTCAGGCTCAGAGCGGTGAATCCGCTTTCGGCGTGGATAAGAAGCGCAGGGATCTCAGGAATGGATGTGCGTGAGCCAAGCGGATACTTGTCCACGGAGCCGAGGTCAAATTCCGTTTTTTGTTCAGGCGTGGGGGCGTATGAGAGAAAACGCAGCAAGCCGCCAGTGGCGAGTGCCCCGCTCAGGTAAAGAAAGCCATTGCGGGCAAGTTTAAGAAAATCGCGGCGGGAGATATTGGTCATTTTATTTCTCCACGGCGTGGCATTCATGGCAGTACTGTGATTCCTGCTCATCGGGTTTTTGTTCGCAGGCGGTTCCCATCACAGGGCGGAAGGTGAAATATTGCTTCGTGGCTTTGCCGATCATTTCATACGTGCCATCGGGTAAAACTTTTGTATTCCAAAGCGGCTCGCCTCTTTCAGTGACCAGTATCGTGTCGCCAATTTTTAAATCCACCACGGGGTTTAGAAAAGCCATGCGGAAGGCAACATCGTTCGGGTCGGTCAATGTTTTAGTCAGCGGCAACTCATCCATTGTGCCATGGCAAGTTTTGCATTGCACATACTCCACCTCTGCCTGGTTATTGTGAATATCGCCATCGCCCATCACCTCCGAACGGGTGTGACAATCCACACAGTCGAGGGTATATTCGCATTGAGTAAACTGGGCAATGGGTTGGTAATAATTATGCAAGCGGTCAGTGGGTTGATCTGTACGCTCAATGAAAGTCATTGTCCGTAAATCATAATTGCCGCGGTTATGGCAGGCGTTGCATTGGGTATAAGGAATGGCAGTTGTCAGAGTATGTTTTTCAGTGGAGTGACACGCCGCACAGCCCGTTTCACGCGCAAAGGCTTTGCCCTCACGTGGTTCGGCATGCAGATGGCAGGTGAGACATTCTTCGCCAAACTTTTGAATGGATGGATGATCTTCAATGATGGGGTCAAATGCAAAAAGCGATGTGATGCCCGTTTGTGTTTCGTCATCGTTCACGGCTGCAATGCCGAAGCGAGCGTTAAGGTCAGGTTGTGCACCAAACGTAAAGCGGATATTGGCAATCGCGCCCGCATAGGTGGATTGGACACTGGTCATCACGCGCTGGATGTGATGACGATCATCCGCTTCGCTGCCGCTGTGACAGTTGCTTCCGCCACACGAGGCTTCGACTACGCTGAGAGCGGATGGATTCGCTCCGCCGCGCATGGTGCTATGAGCCAGGTCTGCATCAAGCGCAAGTCTTTCGCCGCCGTGACAACTGACACAGCCAAAGGTTTCGACAGGATGCGAGGCGCTGATCTCTGGCAAGTCTACGTGGCAGGTGGTGCAATATTCGGTTTCGCCAGAGAGAGTTGGGACGAGGGCGATGGGGGTAGGTTGGCGGGAGTCGTTCCACCATACGAGAAGGATGGCGAGAAGTAAAAAGAAAGAGGAAAGAAGTAAGAGGCGGCGCATATAGGTAATTAGTAAATAGTAATTGATAATGGTTTTGGATGTTTACTTGTTTGCAAATGTGAGAATGATGATAAAAACCGCAATCACTATAATGACAACTTGTGCGAGGCGGTTGGATTTTGGAAACCAGGTGCCGATATCAGAATCAGCGGGGTTGCGAAAAATGTAGGGAATGAGAGCAACCAAAGTGAGAATGCCAAGCGGGACAAGAATGCCAAAGATAAAAGGGTCACCCCATTTGAGCATTTGTTGAACCCACAAAAAGAACCACGGGGCTTTGGCTTCGCCTGCCAGAGTTGTCCCTTCTGTCATGGCTGCGGCAATAGGAGCAGGGATAAAACTGGATAATAAAATAAGCGCAATGCCAACGATGAACATCGCCAGCACTTCGCGGCGGACGAGTTCGTTGCGCGAGATGCGCGCGTTATCTGTGCGTACTTGCGGCGGTGGGACGGCGATACCTCCATCACGGCGAACACGGAAGGCGTGCCATGCAACCAGAATAATGACGGGCAGGGTTAAGCCAAAGATGTGCCAGACATACATGCGTAACAAGCCATTGGTACAGGCTTCGCCTCCGCCAATTGCGATGCGGTGGAGAGAATCCCCGATGAGCGGAATTGTTTTGAGCAGGTTCGTACCTGTTAACAATGGATAGCAAATGTCCACATCCCAGCGTAGGATGTAGCCTGTGAAATCAAGCAGAATGAACAGAACAAAGAGGATGAGTCCAATCAAATAGTTGAAGCGACGGGGATGACCGTATGCGGCAGTGAATACCACACGCAAAAGATGAATGGCTGAAACGATCAATAAAAGTTGCGCCGACCAGTAATGCAAGTTACGGATAAATCCGCCAAAGGGAACATGATACGTGAGAGTTTGAACTGAAAGCGCGGCTTCTGCTGGATTGGGAACGTAATAAAACATTTCCAATATCCCAGTGATGCCGAGAATGAGTATGAGAAAGACGGCTGTCCCGCCTGCGCCAAGGGTATATCGCCAGCGCGATTGTGCGGCTGGGATTGTGGGTGGGTGCAAGTGGTGGAAGAAGGAAGGTCGCATGGGGGAAAGAATGAATGATAAAAGAGTAATTGGTAAATGGTAAATCGTGAGTTGTGATTGTAACCCCGAAGGGGCGTAATGATCATAGCAATGGAATTATGGTTTTTTCAAAACCCGAAGGGTTGACATAGGTTGTAGAGCTTAAACACCTCCCGCTGAATGTTCGAGCGGGAGGTGTTTAAGTGTAGTTAATATCGTCCTTTAGCTGACAATGTTGACTAACGATATACAGGCTGATCGATTAATGAAGTTTTTCAATATGATCTACGATTTGTCCGTTTACATAGGCGATAATGGCTTCATCGATGCTAGCGATGTCCGTGACCATTGGACGAATATTCCGTATTTTCATGCTTTCGTATGCGCCTCTGCCCATGCCACGGCATAACAATGCTTCGCAATCAGTAATGGTTTCAGACATTTGTAAATGTTTGTTGTGTGAATCAGCATCCATTCCATGCGGTTGACCAGTCTTGTCTTCTTCATGCGGCTGGCTTGCAAAATGGGAATGACCCAGTTTATCGCGCATTTCACGGTTTACAATCTGACCATTCTCCAATGTTGCAACCAGATAGTATTGTGCGCGTCCAAAATGTTGACTAATGGTTTTTCCATCATCAGTGATAAGAGCTATTTTCACAGTATCTCCTTGTGGCTCAATTTTATTTGTATATGGTTAATCGCCCGCAACAGGTTTGGAAATCTGGAGTATGGCGAGTTCAGACTGTGGCAGGTCTTTGACAGGCAGGGTTTCTGAGAATACAGGGAAGAAATGTGCCACTAGCGAAAAAACCACTATCAAGCCAGAAGTGACGCCTACAAGCAGGGCGATTTCTATAAACGAGGGGAAATAGGTCACACCATCAAGAGATTTCATGGCAAACCAAGTGACATCAAAACGATTGAGAACAATGCCTGCTGCAATAATCAATGCGCCATTCAATGCATTCTTGCGAGTGGCGCGCAATTTTTTGACAGAGAACCAGATGATCGCAGCCAAAGTCAAAAGCAGTTCCGCAATATAAAGGACACTGAGTATCCCGCTTGTGAAAAGCAGTCCCAATTTATTACCGAGAATCAGGTCGCCAATTTTCATCAACAGATAGAGACCAAAGATCCATGGGACAAAACTCCCTAACTTCTCAAGGACTTTTTCACTGAGTGTCTGTTTGAACATCCAAATGCTGACGTATGAGCCGATGATTATGGTGGAAATACCCGCCGCCATGGAGGATACGAGGAAGAACTCTGGCTGCATCATGGAATACCATAAGGGATGCAATCGATGGATTTGAATTACGAACAGGGAACCAAGTGAAGATTGGTGCATGGAAGAAAGCGTGATACCTGCAATGACCATCCCAATGGTCATTTTTTCGACAAATTTTGAAATCTTCTCGTTCTTGAACTTATCCAAAATCACCGGGCTAAATTCAAAAGTTAGAATTGCACTGTAGATGGCAATACACCAACTAACTTCAAAGAGCGCAGAGGAAAGATTGGGGTAAACCAAAAAATGCCAGAAGCGATCCCAACGACCAAGATCGAAGAACAGGATAACCAGTACAGAGCTGTAACCTAGCAGACCGAAGAGCACCGTAGGGCGGACTGCGGAATGTAAATCGTGCATGTGGAAGATATAAACCAGCATGGACAACGTAAATGCTGCACCGGAAAACGCTACATTGGTCAAATCGAAACTGATCCACAGCCCCCATGGGAATACAGTGCTTAGGTTTGTAGTATCTGCCAGCCCTGCGTATAAACGGTATAAACCTGCGCTCATCCCCAAAGCGGTGACAACAGCAAGAATATACACGTAGCGTGGCAGACCTTCCAACGCCTTAAAACTTTTGATTTTGATATTGATTCCCATAGCCTACTCCTTGCCTGCGCTGTCATGTTTTGTCTCAACATGTTCGTTTTTGTCTGCGCCGTTTTTCTTTTGGTTATGTTCAAGAGCTAAATAAATACCCGTCATACCAATCGCCGCACCTATAGCAATAATAGGAGTACCTTCCTCGGTGGCGATGCGATTGAAGTGAGCCGGGGATTCTGTAGTTTCTGTGGACGGGAAGCCAAGTTGCTCGAATGGGATCGGGGAAATATAGAAGGTAGATGTACCGCCGTTCTCGTGCTCGCCAAAAACATGGTCAATGTAACGCTCAGGCTGGCTTCTAATGCGTTCATGTGCCATTGCCAGCATATCTCCTCTGCTTCCAAATTGAATCGCATCAGTTGGGCAGGTTGCGGCACAGGCAGGCGCTGCTTGTCCTTCTTCAAGACGGGAGACACATAAATCACATTTGGTGATCAAGGCGAATTGATTCGCCCATTCAAAATGAGGAACTTCAAAGGGGCAGGCATACATGCAATAACGACAGCCAATACAAGCATCATTGTCATATGTAATAATGCCGTCTTCATTTTTTTGCAAAGCGCCCACTGTACACGCAGAAACGCAAGACGGATCTATGCAATGCATACAATGGAAAGGCGCGGTATAGTGTTCCAGATTAGGAAACTCACCGGTAACACCGCTGTCCTTGATCCAGATACGTGTGCTCTTCATTGGGACATTGTTTTCTACACTGCAAGCCACCAGACAGGCGCGGCAATCAATACAGCGTGATGCGTCAATTAAAAAACCGTATTTAGCCATTTTCTACTCTCCTAAATAAAGTGGTTTGAGTGTCTCAGCACTTGACTCGGCTTCAATCTTTTTTACTGTTACAAAAGTCTGGCTGAGCGCTTGTCCACCGCTGATCGGGTCTGTGTAGGTGACGTGTAAAACTGAGTCACTCGCACCAACTCCGAAGGCTGTCGTCAAACCTTTTGAGAGATGCCCATAGCCTGGCGTCATAAACACACAATCTGAACGAATGGCTTCTGTCACCAACACAGGAACATGGATTTGTCCCACCTCACTTTTGACTTCAACCCAATCATTGGTAGCAAGGTCAAGTTTGGCAGCGATTTGAGCATTTATCCACATACGTGGTTCGTCTGAATATTTGTGAAGCAATTGATTGTTCTGCGTGCCAAACTGTGTTGATTGGGCTACTTTGCCAGTCAATAAATAGAATTGACCTTCAGCAGGCTGCGGTGGTTCATCCCATGTAGGGACGCCAGAGAAGCCGACTTTAGCAAGCGTGTCGGAGAATAACTCGATTTTTCCACTTGGAGTGTTCCAAGTGAGTTCGCTTCCTTCTCCGCTATGAGCTGCTTCGGGTGCTTCGGCATAGCCTTTCGCTTTGACCTCTTCCAACGTGACGCCAAGCGGTTTGAGCTGCTGACGGATGTAATCTTCTTCATCCTCGTATTGGAAATAATCACCAAGTCCGAGGCGTTCGCCAAGCTGCTTGTAAATCCACAAAGCAGATTTGGCTTCACCCTGTGGTTCGATCACTGGCTGGCGTAGGAAAATTTTATCCCCGAACGGCAGGAGCGGATCGTAGCGTTCAAGATAAGAGGCTTCAGGGAGTACGACATCGGAGAACCAAGCGGTATCGTTGAGGACAATATCCACGGTGACGATGAAATCCAATTTGCCAAAGGCTTCGATTGTCTTGCCGCGATCAGGTATTGACATGATCGGGTTCTGGCGTGAGATGAACCAGCCATGTGCCTGATACGGTTCACCGCTGACGATATTGTCGCGCAGTTCCTGAAATACACCGATCTTGAATGGCACAACTGGGTATTTCCACGGCACACCATCAAGGCGCAACGCAGAGACACGCGGGTAGGCAGGCTGTGAGGGAGCGCCCAATGCACCGCTTTCTTCTCCGCCTCCTTCGGTCAATACTACGTTCCAGTTTCCCACCAACGCGTTCAAAATAGTGATGGCGCGTTGAGTTTGGAATGAATTCACAAAATTGGATGTTCGCCAGCCGTTGTGAGCCAACGCGTGAGGCGCGGCATCTGCAAATTCGTGTGCAATGCGCGTGATGGTTTCGGCAGGAATGCCAGTCAACGACGCAGCCCATTCGGGTGTGTAACGGCTGACTTCTTTCTTCAGTTCATCGAAACCGACTGTGTTCTTTTCAATAAAGGAGCGGTTGTATAACTTTTCGCCAACGAAAATGTTGAGCAAAGCAAGGTGAAAGGCAAGATCATTTCCGGGTTTGATGGGCAGCCACTCGGTCGCTTTTGAGGCGGTCTTGGTGTAGCGTGGGTCAAGGTACACAACCTTCGCGCCGCGATCAATTGCATGGCTTAAATCAGACGTCTCAGAAGTTGAGATTGCTTCGAGTAGATTGCGTCCCGTCAACAAAATGTATTTGAGTTTGTCATCGTAGATGCGGGCGGGTTCTTCCATGCCGTAGGTCATTGTGTTGGCGACGATCATGGCATTAAAGCACAGTGAGCGCTGCGTGCCGTAGTTTGGCGAACCAAATCCGTACAGCAAATTCTCGAACAACGGCTGGCTCAAATTATGCGTGGATGAAAAGACCATCGCTTCTGCGCCGTACTTGTTCTTGATCTCAGTCATTTTGCTGGCAACCAGATCCAGCGCTTCTTCCCACGATGCCTGACGGAATTTGCCTTCGCCGCGTTTCCCAACCCGAATAAGCGGAGTCAACACGCGGTCGGGGTCATAGGTGTTCATCAGACCCGATTGCCCGCGCGGACAAAGATTGCCGCGTGAGTGTGGATGCTCGGGATTGCCGTCCAGTTTGACGACGCGTCCGCCTTTAATTTTTGCCAGTACACCGCAGCGCCAGACGCACATCTCGCACATGGTCGAGATAACACCATCACCAGCGGCGCTTAATACTCCGCTTTGTTTGGCTGCTTTTGCCACCATCGGTGGCAGCATTTGCCCGACAGCCAACGCCCCGATAGATGCCGAGCCCAGTTTTAGAAAATCTCTTCTTGAGATCGTTTTTGTCATAGAGAACTCCAGTAAAGAAATGCAGAATGTAGAGTGATGAATGCAGAATGGTCAATTTGCAAAGACCTAATTCATCATTCTTTATTCGTCCTTCATTATTTCCTGCCTCTTCCATCCTGCACGATCGATCATGTAGAACAGGAAGAGTGACATCAAGCCAAAGAGTAGAATTGTCAGGAAAGGACTCAAATTCCACAATTCAGGGAGGGTTGTGTTGCCATAATTAGCAATCGCAGAGATCGCGGGAAATACTTGTTGATAGGTCAAGCCGTAAATTACTGCACCAACGAGAAAACCGAGTAAACCAGGGACAATGTAATCTAATTTGCCTTCGCCGCCACCGGCAGCGCAAGTACCCGGTCAGAATCCGGTTAGAGCCATACCTATACCGAATATTAATCCCCCGATGATATTTCCAACAACATAGGTCGCCGGAACAGCCGGGAAGGTGATCAATCCCAAACCGCGCAGGGCGAAAAGTCCACTCATGGCAACGACGAGGGCAGTCATCATGAATTGAAGCACAGCCATGTCTGTAAAACGGAACACATTTACGATCTTGTTGTACTTGGTAAGCCCGGCTTTATTCAGAGAAAAGCCGAAGAATACGCCAAGAACAAGAGCGGTGATATAGTTTGTCATATCAATCTCCTAATAGTTCTTGCGATAAATAACCAACGCGGTCACGATGCCAGATGCGAACATTCCGGCAATGAATAGGAAGGCAGCTGGGGCAAGTAACATGCCGCCCGAGATCGCCAACCCGCTCGTGCAGCCGCCAGCGATGCCCGCCGCATATTCCAAAAAGATCGCACCGGTGAAAGCCAGTACCCAGCGCTTCCAGGTCTGTGCGCCAAAGATGCGTTTCCATTGAGCGTCGGAATTGGCAGCGTCTTTCTTGCCCCACTTAAGCGTGCCGCTTGTCGCCGCACCGATCATCCCGCCGAAAAACACACCCACCAGCAAAATAACACCGACGGTAATTCCAGGCGGCATGATGAAGTTGAAATACATATTGTCAAACATTTGCGGTGCAACGGCTTGACCGAGCAGACCGGCTAAATTCTCAAATGCGCCGGAAGCACCCAGCAGGCTGTCACTAATCCAAACTGCGGCAATGCCCACCAGCCCAAGCAGAACACCAGCCACATATGGCGACCAGGTTTCTTTGCGGATGTAATTCAAAACAAAGTTCATGATTTACTCCTCATCCTTTTTTGTCACAGCGTCCAACAGGTCAAGGACCTTGTCTGCTTTTTTATTTTCCAAAACATTCTTCAAAGACTTGCGCGCATCTGCTTTGAGTCCTGCGATCTTTGGCAGCATCTCCACCACATCGGCAGGGTATTCAGCATCCACAGCCTTGGTATCACCAAATTTTACGTTGACCAATTTTTCGCGGGTCACTACAAATCCGCCGCCGCCCACCAACAACATGCCGATCATGCCCATCAAAATCATGTTGCCCCAGTTGGTCGGCTTTTTGCCCAACACGATCTCGTCATAATTTTGTGCATAGTCAATGACATTTGGATCGTCCACCACGACTTCATTACAGCTTTGACCGGATGCCGCAACAGGAGCGGATTCTGCACTAACGACAACCGCTTCAGTTTCTCCGCTCGTAGCTGGTGCGGAAGAACCCGAGCCGATTTCCACACCCAAAGCGGATGCGTACACCTGCGCACGTTCATTCAAGTCTGCCACGTGGCATTGCTGACAGGCTGCTTCTACATCTGAAAGGGGAGCAACCATCCCTTCGTGTGCGGCGGTTTTATCCGTCGCCTGATTGTTCCCCGCATGACACAGATAACAAAAATCGCCGAAAGCGTGAGACTGATGCCAGCCCGTTCCATCAGCGTTGACGGGCAGTTCAGCCTGTGCTTCATGGCAATTCTTACAGGAGGATGCCTGAGAACCGCATTGCGCTTTAGCGGGTTGGGTTGCAAACAATGCGACACCAACGGTAATGATCATTAGGGCGCCTGTAAAAAACAGCATACTGGGCAGTTTTTTATTTTGCATGTATTTCTCCTTGAAAAAGTACTTTATTACGAGTTCGAAGTTTAGGCAATTTTCTCTAACTTAAATTCATCAGCCAGACTGGCTTGATATAGCAGGCGCTCGCGCATGACGTTTCTCAACAGGTCAAGTGCCTGAATTAATCTCGGGTCTGAAAGCCGATACGTGATGGTCGTGCCGTTGCGGAGGGTGTCTACCAACCCGCGCTCGCGCAGGACTTTAAGATGGCGTGAAGTTGTTGGTTGGTTTAAACCAAGTTCGGCTGCCAATTCGGTAACGTTGCGAGAGCCGTCATTCAAGGTGTATAAAATGAGAAGTCGAATGGGGTCCGAGAGGGCTGCGCAAAAATTGGCTTCAAGTTGGGTGATTTCTTGTTTTAAGGTGGCTGTGACCATAGTTACCTGCTTATATGCGAATAAACGAATATTTCCACCTCCATCATACATTTGTGACACTTTGTACAATAGTGTAGGGTGTCACATTAAGTTTCGTTTAATGTCACATGAAGTTGATGTATAATTTGGCGAAATTTAGCACCCAATCAGCTTTATTTGGAGGTGGTATGGAATCTTTTCAACGGGAAGCCGTTTCGGTTGATGTTGCATCAAGTTTGAGGGAATTGCGCGAGGCGCGCGGCATTTCCATGCGAACCCTTGCGGCTCGCAGCGGACTTTCAGCGAATGCCTTGTCGATGATCGAACGGGGGAAGACATCCCCGTCGGTTAGTACCTTGTATAAATTGGCTGCGGCACTGGGGGTTTCGATCACTGCATTTTTTGGAGCAGAAAATGATAAGAAATCAGTGGTTTTTTTGAAGCATGATGAGCGCACGCGGCTTTCATTTACGCGCGGCGTTTTTGAGGCTTTAGGCGGCGAAAATTTTGCCGGGCGGGTGGAGCCCTTTATGCTAACCATGGAAAGCGGCGCTTCGTGCGGTCCGCATGATATTGTCCACTCGGGGCATGAATTTGTTTTCTGTCTGCGCGGGCATTTGGAATATACGGTTGAAAAAGAGACCTTCCGCCTCGAACCGGGGGACAGCCTGCTCTTTGCAACCAGGCTTCGTCATCGCTGGAAGAATCCCACCAACACAGTCACGAACGCCCTCATCATCATTTCCGGTTTTGAAGAAGGCGAAGAACTTCACGCCATGCACTGGAAGAAATAAAAAGACGCCATCCGCAAGGATGGCGTCTTTTGAATATCAAACTGCTCGGTTATAGAACCAACTATGCGTACATGCCCCAGTCAAGCGCGGAGGGATCTTCCATCATCGAGAAGTCCCACATGTCCATACCCATTTCTACAGTCACCGGCATATTCAAACCTTCGGTGGCTTTGGCTTTGGTCATTTCGATCATGGCAGGACCATACGGGCAAAAGGGCGTGGTCAAGATCATCTTGAGTCTTGCCATGCCATTTTCAACTTCGATATCGCGCACAAGTCCCAGCTGGATGATGCTCATCCCGATCTCGGGGTCTATCACTTCAGAGAGGCTTGCCCGCGCCTGTGGGACCATTTCAGGGTGGGTCGTATGAAGGGTCCATTGGATTTCGTTGATTTGAGAGTCGCTCATAATATTTCCTCTTTATTTTGTTTTTACGGCAGACTGGACGACATACGTGCAATGCGTCGCGCCGTTTAGGATGCACTGTACTTTGTTTACTGGCAGCGCAAGCATCTTGGAGATCAAGGTCTGGTCGACCGTGCATACTTCAGGATGAGCCACGCCGATCTGATAATACGGGCAGGAGATTTCGTGAATGTGGTACTGCCCGCCTTTTTTTTCCCAGTCCACGGTAAAGCCTTCCTGCGCCAATAAGTCTTTGACGAAGTCAAGGCGTTCTTCCATACTCAAGCCTTTAATGTCATGCGCGTATTCACTGACGAGATCATCCGCGATCTGACCGAAGAGTTTGCTAATCATCGGTCCGGGCATGCTTTCTTTCATTTGAGTAATAAGACGAGTTGTTAATCGCAGGTAGCGGGTGGGGAAGCGTTCCATGCCATCGTTTGTCAGCAGATACACCAGCCGTGGACGCCCAACCCCATGTCGTTCTTCCTGTGATTCAACCAACCCTTCCATTTGTAGGTTCGTCAAATGATGGCGTACAGAAATGGGATTGATCCCGACAGCCTCCGCCAGATCATTAATTGTGGATTTTGGCTTTTTCAGTAAAGTTTGTAAAATCTTGTCTCGCGTAGATTTCATACAGGGCAGTATAACTGCCCTGTATGGTCTTGTCAATATACTAGATAAATATCATAAAAAATATATCTTCTTAATGGCTACGGCACGCCAAACCTCAACTGCCCATCGAGCGTGACATTATTGTAAGCAGGGAAATAGTAAGTTGGCGAAAGCGCCGCATCCGGGAGCCCCATGAGCTGGGCAAAACTCTCGAGCAGCCCGTTGACAAAGTAGGCATCGCGCAGCGCCGCAATGATCGGCACCCCACCCGAACTCTCCACAATGACCGGAC
>JAFLCE010000009.1 GCA_017303655.1 Anaerolineae bacterium | reverse complement strand
CAGTAACGGCAGTCCAAACGCGGCAGTTTTACCTGTTCCGGTTTGCGCAAGAGCGATAATATCAGAAGGTTGAGATAGAAGTTGAGGGATAACTTTTTGTTGAATAGGAGTCGGCGTCTCAAAGCCCATGTCCGATACGGCACGAGTCAATTCCTCTCTAAGCGAGAGGCTCGAAAATGAAATCATCTAATAAAGAACTTTTTATATAAGAAGCGGCAAAGATACAGCTAAATACCGACAATATTTAAAATATTTGATATTATCCCATTATTAAGCATTGTAGCTTACACAATCCTTGTACAGACAACGTTAACTAGTGTTAACGGGCTAATACATTGTACCGACATAAAATATCTTTACACTTGTTATGCAAAAGAGGCTACGCATACTGGTTGGCACTGCCAGTGTATCTGTTGCACTTATAATAGGGTTGCAGGTCTTTTGGCTGATTTCCCTTTTCAAAGAACAAAAGCAACACTTCATCACAGACACGCGCAATGCGCTGATGGAATCTGTTGTTGCAGGCAGCATGAACGTTATGGTAATGGATGAGCCGGACTCCGTCAACAAAGCTTTGACGGAGAGCATACGCGAAAGTATGCTGAGTGGTAACAAAGCCAACCTTGAAAAACAATTAAAAACACTATCGCAAAAACATCTGTCAGCAAAAGGCACTTACATAGACACTGCAACGGAAATACAACGCATGCTGGATACTGCCAAACTGATGCTTGAGTTCAGTAGCCTTACGCCTGGCATACCGAAAGAAGACCTGCAACAGCATAAAAAGAATCTGATAACAGGGTTTAAAAAACGTGGCATAGATATTCACTTCGAACTGGCACTACTAGAAAAAAAGAAGATAAAGGACTGCACAACAGACAGTGCCTCATTCAACAAACTATTCAAAGTATATCCGGAAAAAGAAGAATCTACTATACTCTCAAAGAAGCCTTTGCAAACCATTGTAATGGGGTTCAGCAATATCAACGCATACATCCTGAAAAAGATGCTGTGGCTGATAGTACTGTCAGTCATCTTCATTCCATTGTTTGTATACTCTTACGTATATGTATTGCGCACATTCTTCAGGCAAAAGAAGATGGCGGAAATCCGCAACGATTTCATCAACAACATGACGCATGAGTTGAAGACTCCTATAAGCGGTGCATCTGTGGCGCTTGAATTACTTGGCAATAGCAATATACCACAAGACAAAAAAGATGAGTATATACAAATAGCGCAAAACGAACTGAAGCGTCTGAACAGCCTTGTTGAAAAAGTGCTTAGCATGGCGGCTTTCGAGAAGAATGAAATTACGATGTCTGCATCACAGATACCACTACAACCATTTGTGCAAGACATCATCAACAACTTGAAACCATTACTTGAGCAAAACAATGCTAAGATTCACCTGGAAGTATCTCCTACCGACCTCACAGTAAAAGCAGACTGCTTCCATCTTGCCAATGTCATCATCAACCTGATAGACAACGCTGTTAAATACAACGACAAAACCACGCCACAAATAGATATACAAATCAGCAGGCAAGGAGATGATGTGATGATACTTGTTACTGATAATGGGAAAGGCATACCTGCTGAATATACAGATAAGATATTCGACAAATTCTTTCGCGTACCTGCGGGAGACCTGCACGAAGTAAAAGGATACGGTCTGGGGCTTAGTTATGTAAAAGCTATTGTAACATTGCACAATGGCAGTATTATGGCCAATAGCCAGCAAGGTGTTGGCAGCACGTTTATCATCAGTCTTCCTCAAACCACTTGATAATGGCAACAAATATTCTATTGGCAGAAGACGAGGCTGTACTTGGCAAGCTTGTAAAGGAAGCGATGGAAAACAAAGGCTTTGCAGTGCAATGGGCCAAGAATGGTAGTGATGCATTGCAAGCCTACAAAAAAGAACAACCTGATATTTGTATACTGGATGTAATGATGCCGGATATGGATGGCTTTGAGGTCACCCGGCGTTTGCGCAAGAACCCGGCAACTTCCGCTATTCCGATCTTAATGTTCACCGCAAAGACCCAGTTGGACGATAAAGTGGCAGGCTTTGAAGTGGGCGCCGATGATTACCTGACCAAGCCTACGCACCCGAATGAACTTCAGGCACATGTTAAGGCGTTGCTGGCTCGCAAGACTCCCAATAAGACCGGTGAGATCACGGTCACGCCAAATGAGAAACGTGGCTATGTGATCGGCGTATTGTCAGCACGCGGTGGGCTGGGCGTTTCCTCAGTGGCTTCGAATGTGGCATCTGGCTTGCATACCCGCGCACAGGCAGATGTGGTCCTGGCTGAAATGACACCTGGGCAGGGTACGCTTGGCATGGACTTGGGGATCGCTAATACGAAAGGGTTATCAGAGATCCTGGCAGGCACGGTTGCAGAAGTGACACTTGAAAAAGTGCAATCCTCTCTGATTACACACAATGCTGGTTTGAAAATTTTACCGGCTTCGGATAATCCGCGTGATGTAGACTTGGCTTCTCGTGTGGAAAACTTTGAAGTTCTGGTGAATCGTCTGGCTTCATTGGCACGTTTCATTGTTCTGGACCTCGGTTCGGGGTTGCCCGCTTTTGTGCAAAAACTGCTGCCTTTGTGCAATGACCGAGTGGTTGTGTTGGAAGGTATGCCCAACTCGATTAACCACACAAAATTGTTGTTGAGTGAAATGACTGAACTGCAATTGGATCCCAAAACCATTTCGGTTGTCTTGAACAACCGCCAGCGTTCAGATGCTCAGATCCCCTGGGCGCAGGTTCAAGAAAAACTGAGGCATCCCATTTCGGTGGCGTTAACTCCTGCGCCGGAATTTTTCCTGCAAGCTTCGCGTTTGCAAACTCCGGCAATCGTTGCGCAACCCGCGAGCATGACCTCTCAACAGTTTATGAAGTTTGTAGATGTCATCCTTGAGCATGAAAAGGCGCAATGAGTCTGGCTTTTCTGTAGCTCATGGAAAACATTGCCTTCGCTGCGGATTTGATCCGCCAATCAAAATATACGGTCATTCTGACGGGTGCAGGGCTTTCCACGCCTTCGGGGATACCAGATTTCCGGTCTTCGGGAACAGGCTTATGGTCGAAGGATGAGCCGCTTGAAGTTGCATCCCTAAGTACGTTTCGCACCAAGCCAAGTTTGTTCTTTGAATGGTTCCGCCCATTGGCGGGGCAGATGTTCGAAGCAAAACCCAACCCTGCTCATCAGGCACTGGCAGAGCTCGAACATCAGGGGTATGTGAAAGCAATCATCACCCAAAATATTGATGCCCTGCACCAGAAAGCCGGATCGAAAACTGTAATCGAAATGCACGGCACCATGCAAACCTTGACCTGTACTCAGTGTTATCATCAAGTACAGGCAGAAGCGTATATTGCGGTGTTCGTGGAACGGGGTGAGATTCCCCGCTGCCCAAAGTGTGCCCAGGTACTCAAGCCAGATGTGATCTTATTTGGAGAGCAATTGCCCCAGGCTGCCTGGTTCAAAGCTCAAAAAGCAGCCCGCACCTGCGACTTAATGTTGATTGCAGGTTCTTCGCTTGAAGTTCTGCCAGTGGCTGGGCTGCCAATGCAAGCGCTCGACCGGGGCGCGCATCTTATTATTATCAATAACAACCCCACTTATTTGAATGTTCGCGCGGATGTAGCGATCCTGGATGATGTAGCTGCCGTCCTGCCCGCGATCGCAGAGAGAGTGATTCATGGCTGAAATTAAAACAGAACGACTTGACAGTTATCGCCGTCTGATCGACATTTCACGCGATCTCGCCTCGACCCTGGATCTCGATATTTTGCTTTCCCGCATTGTACATGCGGCGGCAGAGATCAGTGGAGCGGAGGCGGCATCGATCCTGTTATATGACGATGCCTCGCGTCAGTTGTACTTTCAGGTTTCCACCAACATGGACGAATCAACCAGACGCGGCATCACGGTTCCACTGGATGGTAGTATTGCCGGGTGGATCGTTACCAACCGCAAACCGGTACGCATTACCAATGCCCACGAAGACACCCGCTTCTATTCCAATGTTGAGGCTGTTACCGGGCTTTCCACTCAGTCACTGTTGGGAATTCCACTCATTACCAAGAACAAGATCGTCGGCGTGTTGGAAGCGCTGAACAAGCACAGGGGAAAATTCACAGAGATCGACGAGTCGCTGTTGCTGGTGTTGGGCGCACAGGCGGCTGTGGCGATCGAGAACACGCGCCTCTTCCAACAATCAGACTTAATTTCTGAATTCGTGCATGAGCTTCGTACGCCCTTATCTTCTTTAAGCACGGCTACCTATCTCTTACTGCGCCCCGAAATGTCGCAAGATCAGCGCGACCAGATCATTAATAACATTCATAGCGAGACCATGCGCTTGAATGCGTTGGCATCCTCCTTCCTGGATCTGGCTCGCCTTGAGTCGGGTCGCGTGCAATATCGAAAAACCATCTTCAGCCTGGCAGATTTGATGTATGAATGCAAAGACATCATGTCTACCAAAGCCGTTGAAGATAATATTCACCTGCGGGTCGAATCACCGGAAGGGCTGCCCCTCGTTGAAGCGGATCGTGACAAGATTAAACAGGTGTTCTTAAATCTCTTGAGTAATTCGATTAAGTACAACCGACCCAATGGTAGTGTGTTACTGCGTGCCGAAGTGCACGAGAATGAGATCATGGTCATTCTTCAAGATACTGGCATCGGCATCCCTGATGAGGCGCTTCCACATCTCTTCCAAAAGTTCTATCGTGTGCGCGAACATGAAACCCGCGCCTCGGGCACCGGGTTGGGATTGTCGATCTCTAAACAGATCGTGCAGGGACATGGCGGGCGTATCGAAGTAAAAAGCAAGATCGGCGTTGGAACGGTGTTCATGATCTACCTCCCGCGCACCAACAAAACTGTGCCACGTGATATTGAACCGCCGCCACCCGCCAAAAAGACAAAGAAATAAAAGGTTGAACCAGTGGGAAAGAAGTACGGTTTGACTTTTTAGATTGAAAACTGTAAACTTGGTTTTACAATTAAGAAATTATTCGGAGGAAGAAGATGGCACAGTTTCAATTTGTTATGAGATCGGGTCCCACCCCAGGCGTGACGTTTCCCCTTGATGGGGATCAGCTTACGATTGGGCGTGATGCGACCAACGGTGTCGCGATCAACGATGCGGAAGTATCCCGCAAGCATGCCCGCCTGATGTTCCAGGGCGGTAAGTATGTACTTGAAGACCTCGGCTCTACCAATGGAACCTTTGTGAACGGGCAGCGCCTTGCCGGTCCTGTGGTTCTTAAGTCTGGCGATGTAGTCTCGCTCGGTGAACAGATCGTCCTCATGTATGATGCGATCTCATCCGATGCCGGGGCGACCATGGCGGTATCTCGCAAGTCGGTGCCTTCTGCTCCTGCGCCCTCCTACTCTCCGCCGCCTGCCGCTCCTGTTTATTCACAGCAACCTGCTTATGCCCCTCCGCCCGCTGCCAAAAAGACCAATATGGTGCCGATTTTCATTGGGGTTGGATTGTTGCTCTTCATCTGTGTCTGTGGTGGCTTCTTCTGGTGGGTCGATGCAACCTTCCGTTGGTGTACCTTCTTCCCGTTCATTTCCGGCTGTTAGTTGAACATACCTGTTTTACCCCGCGGGATACCCCCGCGGGGTTTTTGTTTTGCCGGGGTGTTGTATTGTAAAATCACTCATCTTTGATAAAATCGAATCAGTCACTGAGGCTTCATAATCTCCCCGTAGATAGGAAAGCAACTTTAATGGATAAGACCTCCAAACCCTCTTCTCCCGGCTGGGGCACCAATACAAAACTGGTGGTTGCGCTTACCACAGTCGTGGTGATCGGCGCACTGCTAGTCAAATTTCAGTTCATCATTACCCCGTTGGTGATGGCCTTCCTGCTCTCCTACCTATTTCACCCCATTGCCGATTTTTTATTGCGCAGACTGCACTTCTCGTGGAATGCATCCGTCAGTGTGATCTTTTTGATCATCGTGATTTTGTTGGTGGGGTTGCTCACGCTTGGCGGAGTGGGATTGGTACAACAGGTGCAAAGTCTGGTCATTATCGTGCAAGATGCCTTGTTGACCCTGCCACAATTGATCGATAATATCTCCGGGCAAACATTTCAATTCGGTCCGTTTAAACTCGATTTCAGCGCCTTGGATCTCAATGACCTCAGCCAGGAAGTGCTAGGCATGGTGCAACCATTGCTTAGCCGCACAGGCACCCTGCTCGGAACAGTCGCCGGAAGTGCAGCAAACTTCCTCGGTTGGACCTTATTCGTCCTGCTGGTTTCCTACTTTACACTAATCGAAAGCAAAGGCTTGCGCGACCGCATCATCACCGTGGAGATCCCAGGGTACAGCCATGATTTTGCCCGCCTCAGCCGTGACCTCGGACGCATTTGGAATGCCTTCCTGCGCGGGCAGATCATCATCTTCTTTATGGCTGTGATCGTCTACTCCATCGTGCTCAGCGTGTTGGGCGTGCATTATGCCATCAGCCTTGCGTTCCTAGCCGGGCTGGCGCGCTTTGTTCCCTATGTGGGTCCGGCAGTCAATTGGGCGTTGTTGGTCATCGTGGCATACTTTCAGGAATATTCCCTCTTTAATCTGCCAGACCTCACTTACACAATCATCGTCCTCGTTGTTGCATTGGTCATCGACCAAGTCTTCGATAACATCATCAACCCGCGCATCATGTCCAACGCGCTCAAAGTCCATCCTGCTGCCGTATTGGTGGCAGCCATCATCGCAGCCAATTTGTTCGGCATTCTCGGCGTGGTTGTCGCTGCTCCCATCCTGGCAACCTGTGCCCTGCTTTGGAACTACGTTATGTACAAAATGCTGGATCTTGACCCCTTCCCCGAAAAGGAAGTGACCCAGCCGCCGCCTCCGCCCGGCTCACGGATCTTGGTGGCATTCCGACGCTTCTTTCGAAACCGGAAATTGAACGCCAAAAAAGAGCCTTTGCCTTCACCCGAGCTTTACCCACCCAACCATAAGGAGAACGAATGAATAACCATCAAGACCCCGAAACTGAGACCCTCGCCGAGACCGATAACTTCATGGCCTGGCGCGCCAACGAACCCGACGGTGAGACCACCTATTACCTGCAATTAGGACGCGCCACCATCAACTTCTTCATGGAAGAATGGGATGAACTGCTCGCCTCCATTGCAGAGCTGAAGCAAGCCAAAGCCAACGAAGAAGGTATGTTCGCTGTCTCATTTGATAACGTCGATGTCTGGATGGATAACGAAGACTGGACAGAATTCCTGCAACTCCTGCGTGATCTGGAAAAATAACCAGCAGAGGACGGTCACTTGCGCAAATTACAGGTGACCGTTCTCTCTTGCATCAAGCATGAAGCCTCAACGCAACACCACAGTCTGGCGTGTCCTTGTCAGTATCTTCGCAGGGATATTCATTTCATTCAGCCTCGCGCAGACTTTTTTCGACCTTAACTCCCGCGCATTCATCGACCAGATATTCCTCCTGCTCGTACCAGCGGGCGCACTTTTCATTTGCTTTTTGTACGTTTTGCCGTTCATGGAACGATTTCTGATGGGGATGTCCATAACAGGACGAATATCTATTTTTATTTGGGCGCTCATCCCTGCTCTACTTTCTTTTCTCATTGTTCGTAACGTTTTTATTCCCTTCCTGCTTTTCAGTAGCTTTCTTTTATTGACCATTCCCGCCGTGCCATCTGTGCAAGCATTGATAGAGGCTGGTGGCATTCGTCGTGTGACCGGTGCGTGGGTCTTTGCCACTGCTCTTAGTTTTTTGCTGCTCAGTTTTCTAGATGATTTTTATACCAGCTTAAGTGAAGTCATTCTACTCACCTTGCTTTTTCAGGCAGCTCTCGGCGCGGGCGGATATTTCTTTATGGGGCGCATTCGCCGCGTGGCACTTGAACGCTGGTTTGATGCTTTTATTCACGTAGGTCTGTTTGTCTTATTGATTGGCTTTATTCTCTGGTTGTTCCAAGCGAATCAACGCATGCCGCTTTTCCCGGCGGAGTACTTTACCCTAAACTCAAACTCACGCGGAGTCTTTCTCTTCACAAGTCTCCTGGCGTTGCCGTGGCAGGCATGGTTGCATCTGCGTTTGAAGTTCAGTGGTTTTTACAATAAGCTGAAACAAACAAAGGTCTATTCCTATGTGAGTGAGAATCTAGCGGGCATCTCACTGGCGCTTGCTTTCTTTGTGGTGTATCTGCTTTTCGCTGCCATCCTCAATGAACCACGCTTCGATGTGGACGATGTCTTCTTCGACGCCGACCCCTTCAACTACCGCATCCGCCTCACCACCGACAACTGGCAAGATTACTACTGGCGTTCGGTCCACCCGTTCATGATTTTGCTGTTTAGACCGCCCATAGACCTGCTCGCCCTGTTCTTGAAAGGGAATCGCTTTTGGGGTGCATTGGTCTTTGTGGCATTGGGTGGTGCTGCCTGTGTGTACCTTGCATGGATGTTCATCAAGTCGGCTTCGGGTAACTCGGTCTATGCTTCATTGACAGCAACCCTGTTAGGTTTCACAACTTCCCACTTGATCTTTGGCTCGCTGCTTGAGTCTTATATTTTTCTGGCGGCAAGTTTGATATTGTTCTTTTTGTTATTGCTTAAAGACAGACCTTTGCCAGCTCTTATTTCTGCAAGTTTACTCACTGTTGGTATTACTCATTCCAATTTTGCCCAAAATGTAATCGCGTTGTTCATGGTCAAGCCGAACATCAAACAGATGATCCGCTTTGTAGCGACGGTGCTGGTCTTTTTGGTGTTGTTAACGTTGGCCAATAACCTGTTTTATCCCGATGCTCAACCATTCTTCTTTGTGCCATCCACGCTTCAGGCGGAGGGACCAAATATCTTTCCGCTGAATCAGCTGCGGGTCCAGGCATTGATGCGGGCTTTCCTCTTCCACAATGTGTTGGCACCCACGCCGATCCTGCATACGGGTGAGATCCCGTTTATTCAATTCCGTTTTTTCAAGCCAGAGATCGATGCGTTGAGTCAATACACGCTGCCGATCCAAACGGTGACAGCCTGGGCTTGGCTGGGATTTTTAATTCTGGGCGGGCTGACTTTCCTATGGACTCTTCGCGAGCAGAAACATCTGCGCCTATACCCGGCACTGCTGATGTGTATGCTCTTTAACGTAGGGTTGCATCTTCGTTATGGCAAGGAATTATTTCTCTACTCTCCGAATTGGACCTATGCCTTGATCTTGCTGATGGGTCTGGCTTGGCAGGGCATTTCACAGCGACGATGGTTTCAGGCGATCTTGCTGACCTTTCTTTTTCTGCTGGCTTTTAACAACGCGCAATTGTTGTTAACCATCGTGGATGTGCTTGCTTTGCAGGTGCAGTGACCGTGTAAGCCCATATGGTAGACTAGACCGCTCAAAAGGAAATTGATCACGTGCAAATTCTCGACAAACGTCTTCCTCTTGCCTGGTTGTTAGGCCTTCCGCTTTCCTATTTCATCGTTGCTTATCTGGAGAACTTTTACAAGACGCCTATTGAAGTGTCTTTGTTTGCCATTCTGGTTCACACCGGCGTTATCTTGTTTTTCTTTTACCTCTTGGGCAGAGCCCAGCGTGAATATCGTGTCAGTCTTTTAAATTCTGGCATTGTAGCTTTATTATTTATTGCCTTGTTGGTCTTCATCCCATACGTGTATAGCATCGCGGCACAATTCCCGAACCTGCTCGATAGTTCCGCCTTTCATCTTGCTGAAGAAGTGCGCGTTACGTTCTTGAATGGGTTGATTCCCTCTTTTTTTATAGCGGCGGTTTTGGTGTATGTCGGCAGACAGCGCCACTGGACTCAGTCTCGCTTCTATCAATTTGTGGATGATAACCTGGGCGGCTTGATGCTCGCCTTGTTGTTCTTCGCGGTTTATCTCATCTTTGCTTCCATTTTTAATCGTCCTTCGTATGATGCCGATGATATCTTCTTCGATGCTGATGGCAATCTTTATCGCTGGCGTTATGCCACTGAAAACTATCGTGACTATTATTGGCGTCCGGCACATCCGTTCATTCTTATTATCATCCGCCCATTGGTGGGCATACTCGCTTTGCTTTTCAAAGGTGATACGCTCTTTGCGGCGTTTACGCTCAATGCTTTAGTGGCGGCTTTGTGCGTCTACCTCATTTGGGATTTTGTAAAACGCGGAATCGGGAATCAACTCTATGCGCTGTTGATTGCCGCCCTCTTCGGCGCCTCAGCGACTCAACTGGCGTTTGGTTCTATTATCGAAAGCTATATTTACCTTTCAGCGGTTGCGCTGATCTTCCTCATCCTGCTCCAGCGTGACAGCCCGCTATGGATGCAGGTCGTGACCGGGCTACTCGCGTTTGGCATTACCATCTCCAACGTCGGGCAGACGTTCATTGCGCATTTCTTCGTCAAACGCAATCTCAAACAGATCATCATTTACGGGGTGATTGTCACAGCTCTGGTCGTGCCGCTTTCCCTCTTGAATAATTTTATTTATCCGAATTCACAACCTTATTTTTGGGACCTGTCCTCATTGCAGGGCGAGGGGACCAATCGATTCCCAGCCACAGTCCAACGGGCTGAATATCTTGCGCGCACAATGGTGTTGACAAGCTTCGTCGCGCCGGAACCGTTGGTCATCCGTGATGGCTGGCCCTTCCCAAAGGTATGGATGTTCCGTGCTTCCATCCGAAAAGCGCCAATGCAGTTGGCAAACTTTGAGACTCCGCTCGGTGACGGACTCGCCCTCGCGTGGGTCGGGTTGATGTTCCTGGGCGGCATCTTGTTCCTGAAGAATATTCGCAAACAGGATAACGGTTATTTCATTGCCTTTATCGTGACCCTGCTCTTTTATTTTGCGCTGCATCTGCAATACGGCAAGGACGTCTTCCTCTACGCCACGAACTGGACCTATGCCATCACGTTGTTCATGGCATTGGCATGGCGTGAACTGGCAGACAAGCGTTGGTTCCAAGGCTTGCTGTTGGTCTTCATCCTATTGCTGCTGGTCAACAATGCAGAGATGTATCGCACCATGCTGACGATCTCTTCTGAGTCTGTGCCGTTTCCCATTTGGCGATAAATTCCATGTCTCCTGAATTACAAGCTGAATTAACTGCTGAAGCCAAAGCCTTTGGAAGGTATTTGCTTGGTGAGGAGGTCAACGCCCGGGCGGTGACTCTTTACCTGGCAGCGCATGACCAGACCCAATTTGAGTCGGATGCGCAGGATCAGCGTATTCTCAAATTCATGTTGCGGTATCCCTCTCTGATCGGAGTCATCGATGCGGGCTTGGCGATTCGTAAAAATAAATCTTGTGTGCGGAAGAAGCTGTATTACATGCTCTCCATTCTGGAAGCCATGCCGGAATATGCGAAGTATTTTTTGTTTGACGGCACGCCGCTCACAAATGCACTGCGATTATTTTTCTTCGGCACGCGCGGTGTGATGCGCATGGTCGTTGGTTATCTTTTGTGCGGGGTGCTGTGATGGATTATGAATATATCGTGGTGGGTTCGGGACCCAGTGGCGCAATGGCGGCGCAGACCTTGGTGGAGGCGGGCAAGCAGGTTGCGCTGGTGGATGTGGGCGTGACGGGGGTAGATTACGAATCGTTTTTGCCAGATGAAGGCTTTGAGAAATTGCGCCATAGAGATGAGAATCAACATCGTTATTTATTGGGCGGTGCCTTTGAGTCGGTGGACTGGGATGGAGTAAAAGTAGGTGCGCAATTGACACCTGCCCGCAAACATTTGGTGAAAGATGTAAGCAAGCTGATCCCAATGATCTCGGATACGTTCTTCCCGATGGAGAGCATGGCATATGGTGGGCTTGGCAGCGGTTGGGGCTTGGGCACATATGTGTATTCGGATGCGGAGTTGACGCGTGCGGGATTAAATCCGCAGGCGATGCATGAAAGTTATCAGGTTGTGTCTGATCGTATCGGCATTGCAACAGGCCGTGATGATCTTTCAACCTATATTACTGGTGGGCTTGAAAACATTCAGCCACCCTTGAAAATGGATAATTCCGCGGCGAAGCTCTTGGCAGCCTATACACAAAAGAAACGTGAACTCAACCGGCGCGGAATCTACATGGGCAACCCATCCATGGCGTTGTTGTCGAACTCGCTGGGGAACCGTCAGGCAACGAAGTATCAAGACATGGATTTTTATAGTGACCGTGGTGAAGCGGCATACCGCCCGTGGATCACTGTGAATGCGCTAAAAGAACGTCCAAACTTTACCTATCTTGGCAACCTGCTCGTACTGCATTTTGTTGAGCATGAAAATGAAACCACTTTGCATGTGAAGAACGTGCAAACATCAGAATATAAAAGCATCACCTGCCGAAAGTTGATCCTTGCCGCAGGCGTGTTGGGATCAGCTCGCATTGTCCTGCGTTCATTCAAGGGGCAGATCACGCGCCTGCCGATTTTGTGCAACCCATATGTGTATATGCCAGCTCTGCATCTGCGCATGTTCGGCTCGCCGCTTTCAGAAGAGAAGACCAGCATGGCACAGGCGTTCATGATCTACGATGTGAACCGCGACGGGAATGAACTTGTCTCGATGGCGATCTATACTTATCGTTCCTTGTTATTGTATAAGCTCATCAAAGAAGCGCCGCTCAACTTTGCGGATGGTCTCGGAGTTTTTCGCGCTTTGCAATCGGCGTTGATGATCGTGGGCATTCATCATCCCGATTCTTTTTCGCCTAATAAATATCTCAGCCTTGTTGATAAACCTGATTCATTCACAGGCGATGCACTCTTTGCCCATTACGAGTTGAGCAATGCTGAAACTCAAACCATTAAAGAACGCGAGAAGGCAGTCCGTGCTGCATTTATGAAGATCGGATGCTATCCATTACGGCGCATTCAGCCGGGGCATGGCGGCAGCATTCACTATGCTGGCTCACTGCCTTTTAGTGCAGATGAAATGCCCGGCTCGACTCACCCGAGCGGCAGGCTGCATGGCAGACGCAGCGTCTTCGTCGCGGATGGCTCCGGCTTCACCTACTTGCCTGCCAAAGGCATTACGCTGACTCTCATGGCGAATGCACATCGCACCGCCAAGGCGGCTTTGGATGGATAAACTAACTGTCGTCATCACCGGCGCGAATGGATTCATCGGCTCATATCTTGTGGATTATTTCTTAACGAGAGGCTGGCAGGTCCGTGCCCTGATGCGGACTCCGCGCCTCGAACCCCGCCCGGGCTTGAGCGTTGAATCCTTCGACCTCGCCTCCCCGAAACTTTTCCCCGACCTCACCGGTTGTGATGCGCTCATCCATTGTGCTTACGTCAAAAAACAAAGTGATGACCATGCAGGCAATATCAACCTCGATAGCACGCGTCATTTATATGAACTTGCCAAAGGTGCTGGAGTTAAGAAATTTATATTTTTCTCCAGCTTATCCGCGCATGCACAAGCTGTTTCTGAATATGGCAAAACAAAACTTGCCATCGAAAAACTACTCGACCCGCACAAGGACCTCATCCTCAAACCCGGTCTGGTGCTGGGACATGGCGGCTTGTTCGGCAGTATCTTGAGTATGATCCGCAGTTTGCCTATCTTGCCTTTGGTGGATGGCGGCTCTCAACCTTTGCAAGCCGTTGATATCGAAGACCTCGCAAAGTGTGTGGAGGTTGGGATCCATAAGGATATTTCTGGCATCCACACCTTGATCGCCGATAATGATTTCACTCTACGTGATATGGCAGAGCTGATTCGCAAGCGGTTGAAACGAAAGATGTTCTTTCTTTCGTTGCCGTATGGCTTGGTAAATTTTGGCTTTACACTGACTGAAGCCTTGCGCATTCCATTACCAGTGAGTAAAGAGAATTTGCTGGGCTTAAAGCAAAACATCCGCTGGGAGCCAGGGGATGTTTTGCGGGTGTTTGGGGTGCAGCCGAGGTCGTATCTGAAAACGATAGAAAGATTGATAAAGCAGCCCGCGAAATAAATTTCGCGATACTTTCACGAATCAAAACGGACTCGCCAACTGGCGAGTCCGTTTTCTGTATACAAACCTAGTCGCGTTTGCCTTTGAGCTCATCGCGGAAGATGACGCTCATGACGATGCTGACAAGACTCATCACCAAACTGCCGAGCAAGGCAGACCAGAAGCCGTCCACGGCGAGACCGATGCCAAGCGATTGCCCGATGGTGCGGGTGAGCAGGAGCATGCCGGTATTGATGACGAGCGTGAACAAGCCCAGGGTGAGGATGATGAGCGGGCACGTCAGGAACTTGAGCAACGGACGCACCAGCGAGTTCAACAAGCCGATGATGAGTGCCAGCCACAGAATGCCCATCCAATCGCCAAGGTAATCGATGCCGGGTACGATCCACACGGCGGCATATAATGCCACGGCGTTGATAAGCCAACGAATGAAAAATTTTGTCATAAGAAACTCCTTGCTTATAACTACGCAAAACGTTTTACGAAGTTGCCTGCATCCAGATCAATGTGCGCTGAGCTTTGAAGCCTGCGGCGTGAATGGCATCGTCAAACGAACCGGCTGGGAATTCGAGGGAGATGCTTGGGTGGAAGCGATACAGGTCACGCCGGGCATATAGAAGCAGGGCTGTCAGCGCCTCAGGGTCGGACCTCTCGCCTGCTGCGGCAAAGAGGCTTTCACCACGCCCGGTCGGCATCCACGAGAGCGTGGCGAGCAGGGTGTCGTTTTTTATGGCTGCCCATTGTCGCACGTTCAAGTCGATAAACATGAGATACAGCCAGTTGAGGAAACCCGGCTTGAGCGGAGAAAAGTTCCAGTTGGCGTGCCAGCTTAGAGGGCGGGGATAGAGGCGCGAAAGCCAGTTGAGTTGAGTCTGCCAGAAGTTTGGGTGTCGGTGTGTGATGGTGATATCCGAATTTAACGTCTCAACGGTTGAGGCGGTTGGGGCTTGCCACGAGGTGCGGCGGGCTTGTTCTTTGAAGCCCAGCGATTCGTACAGGTGAAAGGCTTCGGGGTTGTCGGCGCGGACTTGCAGCCAGATGTTGTGGACATTCTTTTCGTGGGCGTGTTGCATAGCGCGTTGAGTGAGTGCACGAGCAATGCCGCGACGGCGATGGTCGGGGTGAGTGGCGACGTTGGCGATGAGGTAGAGGCGATGGTTGCCCTGTTTGAAGGGTACGAGGCTGACGTTGCCGATGATGTGATCGGATTCTTCCCAGATGTAGCCGGTGAGCGGCAGCGAGGTGCTATCTGCCACGCGGTTCGCCCATTGTATAAAGGAGTTGTCTTTGCCTGCGCGGCGCATGTCTTGCACATAGCGCCTGCCGTCATTGTCCATGGTGCTGGCGAAGCATTGTTCGATCAAGTCCGCCACGGCGGGCAGGTCTCGCAATATGCTAAGTGGACGCAGGTGCGGATGATGCTCTTCTCGTGCTGGGACGGTGATGCTTGCCATGCTGGGATTATAGATGCGGATGGGGGAATGGGGAATAGGGAGATTGAGAAAATATGGAGAATTAACAGGGCATAACAGATTTTGGCTTTCGATGAGGGAAGTTGTATAATACGTTTCTTGTTTTATTATTTTGGAGGCTGAACGTGAGTATGGACAGAAAGTCAGAAGGAAAACAAAAGGTGGTGGGAAAGAAACCTTTTCCGCTCTTGCGTTACTTTACTGTGACGAGTCTGACAGCTTTTGTGTTGGTTGCGGTTTCCCTGGTCACATTTTATCGTCAGATCGCTGAGAATGAACTACTTGAAATCGGGGAATCGAAGAATGCGGCATTGACCCAAACGTTTTCCAACGTCATCTGGCCCGAGTTTGAAGCCTTCATTCTTTCGTCTGCCGATCTGAGCGCGGACGAGATCCGTGCCCACCCCGAAACTGCCCGGCTCCGTGAGGCTGTGCTTGAGCAGATGCAGGGGCTTTCGGTCATTAAGGTCAAAATCTATAACCTCAGTGGGCAGACGGTCTTCTCGACACAAGAGAGCCAGATCGGTGAAGATAAAAGCGGCAATGCTGGTTTTATCACTGCACTTAATGGCGGCTTAGCCAGCGAGCTTACGCATCGGGATACCTTCAGCGCCTTTGAGGGTGAAATTGAAGACCGTGATGTGATCTCGAGCTATGTGCCCATTCGGCAGGGTGGCTCGGATGTGAAAGGTGTCTTTGAAGTTTATGATGATGTGACGCCATTGCTGGAAACGATCTCGATCGCCCAGCGGAATATTGCCATTGGGGTGACGGTGATCCTGGTGCTTTTGTATCTTCTGCTTTTCCTGCTTATCAGCCGGGCCGACAGACTGATCAAAACTCAATTTATTGAGCAACAGCAGGCAGAGGAAGAGATCCAAAAAGCATATGAACGCGAGGGGGATGTGAATGAGTTCTTCCGGTTTACTTTGTTGAATATTATTGAGTATGTGAATCGCGGCATGGAAAAGACCGAGCTGCTTGCCCAGCTTGAACAGATTAAGAAGCAATTTGACGATCTCAAATATTGGCGCCCGAAAAACTAGGGTGGGACGTTGTTTGGAAGGATGGGTGGATGGGAGTGAAAGATGTATGGGTGTTATTCTGAGGTATGAATTCATCTTAGGGAAAATGCAGCTAACAAAGTAGTTTTCTGGTGGGACGGCTTCGCCAAGTCCGCGGGTTGGGGCGGTCCACATATTCTGAGCACTTCTAAATTCAGGGTAATTAAATGATAAATAACAAATCGTTGCATGACTTCGATGCAAGTTTGGCGATCATCGAAACGAATATGAAGTCATATCACTCTGGCGTTAAGTCTGCGTATCTTCCGGTAGCGGTAGAACTTAGAAAGTTGCTTTGTGATACGCAACGAGGAAAAGATATTTCCTTAATCAAGCGGATCTTTCCAGATCTATATTTTCGACCATTATTAGGGAAACAAGAAAATATCGATGAACACACAACACTCTATATTCCTGGTCGAATCCAATTCGGCGCCAAAGGTGGCGGCGGTTTGAGTGAGCTTTTTGATGAATCAGCTCCTTTTATCTCTTTGGATACATGGTTGCAACAGAAGCTATTTAACACAACAATAACCATTAGAGAGTTAATTCGTTCCATAGCAGATAAAGAGGCTGCTCACTCGGATGAAGATTACAACCCCACTCTAAATACAACCAAATCGGTAATGATTGCTGATGATACACTTGCCGCAAATACTATTCTCATTATTGGTAGATACGTTATTAAGCAGGTAGCAATCCAATTAATAAGCAACAATATTTCTGACATTGGTGAGTATGTGGCATCAGAATTTAGAAAATATGGACGAGGTATTGCTGTTCTAAATTTAGCTGAATTTGCTGCGCATTTCTCTAAGGGTATTTCCATAAAGTATGAACCATCTTCCGTTGTAAATACTTACTTTGAACGGGACACCAAGTATCAGACTGCTGCATTGCAAATAGTCCAAGAATACAATCCTTCGAAAGAATTTATAGTTCTTATGATTGATTTGAATAGAGGAATCTGGTTACTTCAACAACCGCTACAAAGGAAGAGTTAAGGGCAAATCCATTTATTATGGTCAATTTATATAAAGAAAACATCCAACAAATGTCACTGGGATAATACCATTGGTGATTTCCTTACAATAGACAAAAAACGCAGTAGCCTAGGCTACTGCGTTTTTATTACCACGATACCTATTTCAAGACTTCAAATTCTTCGTCAAAGAACTGTATGATAGGCGGCGGGCTTGGCAGGCGATCACAGGCGGAGGGGAACTGGGCGCAAAAATCGATTTCTTCTGCTTCTTCGGGTTCAGGGGCAAGGTTACTCACGTCACAGCCCAGGGGTTCGTTGCCAGTGGCTTGAAAGCCAAATGGAACCCGGCAGGTATTGTCCATGGCGGCGAGGAGTTTGACGGGATAGTTCGGGTTGGATTTTGTGGGCGAACCGGCATCGGCTTCCGTCAATGCATCGTGAAAGTTATATTGCGCAGGGTCGATCAAGGCATCATTGGCGGTCACGCTCCACATGAAGTTCTCATTCCCATCTTTGAAGAGCCATTTCTTGTAGGCGATCTCCACAGCGGGTTTGCCGTCATTGATAAAGCGCACCCAGGCGAGGTCTACATCTTCCGGGTGAATGTTGTTGCTCAGATCGAAGAGGATGGAGTCGAAGCCATTTCCATTGGCGGCATCGGATCTGGCGGCTTGGTCAGCACCGATATCGCCATTCGAGTCAATAAAGAGGTATACATTATCAGCAGTAAATTCGGCACTGTAAGGCGGGTGCGTGACGAGGAATATCTCGGCGCGTCCGTCTGAATTTTTGTCAAATTCCACACCGTAGAAACCGGTCAAGGTTTGGCTGGCAAGGTCCACGTCGACGAGATCGATGCGAATGTAAAAGAAAGAGTCATCGCTGCTGATCGAGAAATCCACAATGTCGAGATCCGGCAGATAGGTCATGTCATTGGCTGTGAAAGGACGTTCGAAGCGATTGTTGGAAAAGTCATCGCCGAAGGTGACATCTTTATCTTCAGCGGAGGAACTCACTTCGTTATCGTGAGCGGTTGCGCGCGCTTCCAACCCTTCGGTTGGGATGGTGACATGCACGATCGGTTCTGAAGTGGCTTCGGCGGCTGAGGCTTCCGTTGCAGCAGGCGCGGACTCTGTGGCTGGGGCTTCGGATGGCTGGGGCGCCTCTGTTGCAGCGCTGCCGCCGCAGGCTTGCAGAACAAGCATGACGATAAAAAAGAATGGGGTAAGACGTTTCATGATTTCTCCTAGTTTTAAGCGGATTCCTGACTGGCGAACTCAGGAAATAAATTTACGAATAGGATAATAATTCGAACGGCTCAAAGCTTGCACTCCTAAAGGTGAGAGGAGCGATACTTACTTTAGTGATGGTTTTGACCGTGGTCTCTGCCCTTGCTTGACCCAGGAATTAACACTCCTCTTACGCCGTATTGACAAAACGCCGATGCGGCCTTTGTTATAATCGCCTTTGTCAGTCCAGACCTTAAAGGTCTCAAAGACCTTTAGGGTCTTTTGTTAGAAAGAGGAAAATTCCCATGATGCGATTTGACCGTTTTACAGAGAGAGCCCAAGAGGCAGCCCAACGCGCGGCGGAGATCATCCAACGCTATGGGCATAACCAAATTGATACTGAACACATCCTGCTGGCGCTCATTGAACAGCCCGGCGGAGTGATTCCCCAAATTTTAGAAAAACTGAATGTCAGCGCACAGGCGCTCACGGAACGACTCGATGCCACCCTACGTGCCAGCCCGAAGGCGAATATCTTCGGCGGCGGAGCGGGGCAGATATTCATCACGCCGCGTGTCAAGCGGATCATTGATCTTGCCAACGAAGAAGCCAATCGTCTCAAGGACGAATATATTTCCACCGAACATATCTTTTTAGCGATCCTGACCGAACGTAATACGCCTGCCGCGAGAATTTTGGAATCTGCCGGGCTTACGCGTGACCGCGTCTATGATGCCATTCAAGACCTGCGCGGCGGACAGCGCGTCACCGATCCGCAAGCCGAGACGAAATACCGCACCCTCGAAAAATATTCGCGTGACCTCACTCAACTTGCACGTGAAGGCAAGCTCGACCCTGTCATCGGGCGTGATAAAGAGATCATGCGCCTGATCCAGATTCTGTCCCGCCGTACCAAGAACAATCCTGTTCTCATCGGTGAAGCGGGTGTGGGTAAGACCGCTATCGCCGAAGGGCTTGCACAAAAGATCGCGACCAACGATGTGCCGGAGATCCTCTCAGGCAAACGCGTGGTGGCGCTCGACTTGGGCGCGATGATCGCCGGGTCCAGATTCCGAGGCGAGTTCGAAGAACGTCTCAAGGCTGTGATGGAAGAAGTCCAACGCGCGAAGGGTGATGTCATCCTGATGATTGACGAGTTGCATACCGTCGTTGGTGCAGGAGCCGCTCAAGGCGCGATGGATGCGAGCAATATGCTCAAGCCTGCGCTGGCTCGCGGTGAACTGCAATGCATCGGCGCGACGACTCTCGATGAGTTCCATAAGCACATCGAAAAAGATGCTGCGCTCGAACGCCGCTTCGCGCCCATCTATGTGGATGAACCCAGCGTGGAAGATACGATCAAGATGCTGCACGGATTGCGTGACCGTTACGAGGCACATCACAAAGTGCGCTTCTCTGACGAAGCCTTATCTGCCGCTGCCCATTTGGCAGATCGCTATGTGACGGATCGCCACATGCCCGACAAAGCTATCGACCTGATGGATGAGTCTGCGGCGAAGTTGCGCGTGGCTTTATATTCCATGCCGCCTGATCTTAAGGTGTTGAAAACTGAAATTGACAAACTTGCTGCTGAAGAAGAGCAAGCTGGTTTGGAACGTGACTATGAACGCGCGGCACAAAAGAAAGCCGAACGTCTACGCATTGACCTCGAATACACCACCAAGCGCGACCAATGGGAAGCCGAACATCACCTCGATGAAGTGGTGGACGTGAACGACATCGCCGCCGTTGTGCATCAGTGGACGGGCATTCCCGTTACGCAGATGCTCGAAACTGAATCTGAAAAACTCCTGCATATGGAAGCGCGTTTGCACGAGCGCATCATCGGTCAGGAAGAAGCCATTCACGCCATCTCTGATGCCATCCGCCGCGCGCGCTCTGGTTTGAAAGACCCGGCTCGCCCCATCGGTTCGTTCATCTTCATCGGTCCTTCCGGTGTGGGTAAAACGGAATTGGCAAAAGCCCTCGCTTGGTTCATGTTCGATGACGAAGACGCCATGGTGCGCGTGGATATGTCTGAGTATCGCGAACAGCACACCGTCTCGCGTCTCTTCGGCGCGCCTCCCGGATATGTCGGTTACGAAGAAGGCGGTCAACTCACTGAAGCCGTGCGCCGCCGTCCGTATCGCGTGTTGCTTTTCGATGAGATCGAAAAAGCTCATCCCGAAGTGTGGAATTCTCTGTTGCAAATTCTGGATGATGGACGCATGACTGATGGTCAAGGCAACGTGGTTGACTTCCGTAACACGGTTCTGATCATGACCTCGAACCTGGGTACTGAATACGTGAGAAAAGGCGGCACTCTGGGCTTTTTATCGGGCAAAGCTGAAGCCTCCGACCGCGAAGCACACGACAAGATCGACAAGGCACTCAAAGCCGCCTTCCGCCCTGAGTTCATCAACCGCATCGACGAGATTATCATGTTCTCGCCGCTCTCGCTTGAAGAGATGGAATCCATCGTCATCTTGCAAATGAAGGAACTGCAAGACCGGCTCAACGACCACAACATCGCCGTGCAGATCACCGATGCCGCGCGTTCCTGGCTGGCAAAGGAAGGTTACGACCCTGCATTTGGGGCACGTCCGTTACGCAGGGCGATCCAGAAATATGTCGAGAGTCCGCTTTCGATGGAGTTGCTCGGCGGTAAATTCAAAGACGGCGCCGAAGTGATCGTCGATGTGGATGAAAAAGAGAACAAGATCATCTTCAGTTCATCTGCTCCGGCAAAGAAGAAAAAGAATTCCAAGCAAGAAGTAGAAGTATAAGCAAAACAGCGCGAGGCGAAAGCCCCGCGCTGTTTTATGTTTCGCCCGAATGTACTAATCCACTTTTTACTTGTTCGGTGTATCATCGGGCAATCCTTTATTTAGAAGAAAGAGGAACTTTTATGGAAAACAATGAAAATGCTGAAAATAATGTAAAGAAATCTTCCGGCGGTGTGACGGGTGTTGCCATTGGCATTGCCGTTCTACTTTGCTGTCTTTGTTTGGGAGCCTTGGGCGCGTTTGGATACGCAATTTATCTGTTCGCTCAAGAGATCCCGGCTGTGGATCTGCCCGTTGAGATTGGTGACTTTGAACCGGGCACAGCCACAGCAGAGCCGGAGATCGTCCGCCCGCCGGTAGAGTCGGTTTCCAACGAAACGATCGAAGTATTGGAAAATACTATCGTTCCAGATAACATTCCGCGTGAATTGGCTTGCCGCCTGGATGGCAAATGCAATGTGCCTGAGGTCATCACAGAATCAGCCGCGCCGCTTTCGGTGGGTGCGAAACAGAATTTCTGGGTTCACAACCTCGATACGAACATCAATGACGAAGTACCGGCAACTTTGCAATATGTCACGCCGCATGTGTACTTCTGGGTGGCAGATGATGTGGACTTCAAAGAAAGCGAAATGAAGGCATTGGTGGATACGTTCGAAAATAAAATGTATCCCACCAATCGCGAATTCTTCGGCAGTGAATGGTCGCCGGGTATCGATGGAGATGAACACATCTACATCCTCTACTCGCGTGGGTTGGGGTCTTCGGTGGCAGGCTACTTCTCCTCCTCTGACTCCACGCATCCGCTGATCCAGGAATTTTCCAACGGACATGAGATGTTCCTCTTCAATGCGGATAACACACCGCTGGGTGGCGACTATGCCTACTCGGTGTTAGCGCATGAATTTCAACACATGATCCACTGGAACAATGACCTGAACGAAACCTCCTGGTTGAACGAAGGCTCGGCTGAACTGGCGGTGCATATCAATGGCTATCAGACCGGCGGCTTCGATTGGATGTACATCAGCGATCCCGATTTGCAATTGAACGATTGGCCCAATGACCAGAACGCCACGTCACCGCATTATGGTGCTGGCTTCTTGTTTATGACCTACTTCCTGGATCGTTTCGGTGAAGAGGCGACTCAATTACTGGTGAAAGACCCCGCCAACGGCTTGGATAGTGTGGACGATGTTCTCACTGAGGTTGGCGCAACGGATGCACTAACCGGGCAGCCCATTACAGCAGATGCCTTCTTTATGGATTGGGTCGTGACAAACTTCCTGCTCGATAAATCCATTAGTGATGGACGGTATGTTTACAATAACTACTCCGCCGCCAATCGTGCGTCTGCTACTGAATCCATCTTCACTTGTCCGCAACTGCCTGCCTCTTACACAGTCCACCAATACGGCGTGGACTATATTGCCATCGAATGTCCTGGTGATTACACAATTCAATTCACCGGCTCCACCGTCACTGGGTTGTTGCCTGCTGACCCTTATTCTGGTGACTACGCCTTTTGGTCGAACAAGGGCGATGAATCCGATATGACCCTCACGCGCGAGTTCGATTTCACGAACGTGAGCGGACCGATCGAGTTGTCCTTCCGCACCTGGTACGACATCGAAACCGATTGGGATTATGTCTACGTCGAAGCATCTGAGAATGGCGAAACCTGGGAGATCCTCACCACGCCATCCGGCACCGGCACCGACCCAAGCGGTAATTCCTATGGCTGGGGCTACACCGGCGTGACCCGTGACTGGATCGAAGAAAAGGTTGATCTCTCGGCGTATGCAGGCAAGGTCGTCTCCATTCGTTTTGAATACATCACCGATGCCGCGGTCAATGGCGAAGGCTTCATGGTCGATGATATTCGGGTGGATGCAGCCGGCTACAGTTCCGATTTTGAGGCGGATGAAGGCGGCTGGGCGGCGGAAGGTTTTGTGCGAATCCAAAACGCGCTTCCACAGACCTTTGGGCTGGCTCTCATCCTCACAAGTGATTCCAGTGTGACGATGATCCCGCTCAACCCAGACCAGACAGCTGAGATCCCGATCTCGCTGGAATCTGGTGAGACGGCGTATCTGGTTGTCTCTGGCACTACGCGCTTTACCCGCGAAACCGCATCGTATCAGATCGAGATCAAGTAGAAAGTTTCAAACTGATCAAACCAAACCGCGCCCGCTGCAACGGGCGCGGTTTCTTTCAAAACTGCAATTTTCCATCCTATTAACCTGACTTATAATTTTGTCCATCATTATGGGCAGACCAGCCAACCTTTCAGGGAGACGAAAAACCATCGCCGTTCTGGGCGCGCAGTTGAATCGCGTCTGGGGTGGTGAGTTTATGTCTGGCGTGTTGGCGGCTGCACGGGCAGGGGATGTTAACATCGTAAGTTTTGTGGGAGGGAAACCAATTGTCATTGGTGAGCCTCAACATCAAAAAGCTTCTTATGGTTTGTACGACCTGATCAAGACCGAACAGTTCGATGGCATTCTGCTTTCGGCAGATGTTGCGCACGGACTTTCTCAAAAAGAGATCCAAACCTTTTGTAATTTCTTTGCACCTTTGCCGGTCGCATCTTTTGCGGTGCCGGTGGAAGGTGTCACTTCGATCATAGCGGATAATGAAGCGGGTATGCGTGCCGTGGTGCGACATTTGATCGAAACACATAAATATGAACGCATTGCTTTTGTGCGTGGACCTGTGGGACAGATCGAAGCAGACCAACGTTACAACGCTTTTCTCGCCGAATTGAAGGAACATCACATCCGCTTTGATGAGCATCTAGTAGCGGAGGGTGATTATTCCACGGAAAGCGGGCGCACCGCCGTACGTACGCTTTTGGATGAACGCGGCATGGCGATTCAAGCGATCGTGGCTGCGAATGACCGCATGGCATTTGGGGTGTTGGAAGCTTTGCAACAACGCGGCATTCAAGTCCCAGATAAGATCGCTGTTACTGGTTTTGACGATGTAGCTGAGTCGCAATCCATGGGCGTGCCACTGACCACCGTGCGGCAGTCCTTTTATGATATGGGCTTGACGGCATTCGCTGCTCTGATGAAACGGATCGATGGTGAAGCGGTTGTCGATATTCAGCCCCTCCCCACGGAATTAGTGGTGCGCTGGTCTTGCGGTTGTTTACCTGAAAGCATTGAACGCGCCATTGTTTTGCCGAAAGAAGTGGCACATACTGGCAGGCTTGAAAACAAACGTGCCGCCGCCGTGCAGGCATTGTTGAATGCTGCGCATATTCCGGCAAATGCCCCATTAATGGAACAATACAAGGATGTATTCGGGCGCGTTTGGGATGTTTTCCTTGCCAGTTTGCGCGAGACCGATAAAAGCGATGCCTTCCTGAAGATGATCCAAACCATGGCAGATACGCTTCAGCGCGAAGGCTATGATTTCAATGTTTGGCAGAACGTGATCTCCACCTTCCGTAAATATGCGTTGGGGGGCATATCCAGCAATACAACCACACTGCGAGCAGAGAATCTTTTTCAGCAGGCACGCATGCTGCTGGGTGAACTTTCACAGCGAGCACAGGCGTATCGGCGTTTGGAATTCGTCAAGCAGGAAGAATTACTTAACAACTATAGCTTCTCGATGGCTTCAGCAGTTTCTTTTGATGCCATTGGCGATGCGATTGCGAAACATTTCCCTACCCTGGGCATTGAGCGTTGGTATGTGATGTATTACGGCGAGACGGATGCCCCTGGGTCTGTTTCTTCGCCGCCTCCACAAGATTACCGCCTGTTGATGCAATACGATGACCGGCAATTCAAGATGCCGAATGAACGCTCGAGCCTTGCCACGGGGCGGCTGGTTCCACGCGGCAAGACCCCCGAGAATCATCGTTACGATGCGGTTGTCATGCCGCTTTCACTGGCAAGCAATCGCTTCGGCTTTATGTGGGCGGAGATGGGTCCCGATGATTGGGATGTCTATGTGCGGGTACGCAACCTGCTCTCCAGTGCGTTATTACGTACCATGCTCGTACAACAACGCGAGCTAGCCCAAAGCGAAGTGGAACGTTTGCTGGGTGAAGCCCGTGAACGTGCCGAGGAACTCAGCCGTGCAAAGGATGTGGCAGAAAAAACCGCCAGCGAAAATGCACAGCTCTTTGGGGCGGAACAGGAACGGCGTCGCGGTACCGAGGCGCTGGTACGAGGGCTACGCCAGTTATCTTCGCTTAAGACCGTTGAAAAACTGCCCGAGCAGATCCTTGAGCAATTAAGTCAGACCTTGCCATATGACCGCGGCGTGCTTTATATGGAAGATGTGAACGGTGAGCCGGTTATTCAGGCGCATCGTGGCATGCCTTTGAATGCTGATGTTGCGACCTTCAAGCTCGGTTACAAAGGCGCCGACCTGTACACCACGGTGGCACGCAAAGGGGAAACCTTGTTGATCGGCAATGTCTCTGTGGTTGAAAGTTGGAAACAACCTGATTGGCTGCCGCGCGATCAGTCCTGGATGGGTGTGCCGTTGTATTTGAAGGATAATGTGGTGGGGGTTCTATTCGCCAGTCGCGCTGAAAGTTCTTTTACCGAAGATGATGGGCTACTTGCCACAACCTTTGCCTTGCAAGCGACCGTGGCATTGGAGAATGCTCGTTTGTATCATGAAGTGACTGGCATCAATCAGGTGATGGAACGCATGGTGTCTGAGCGTGTGGCAGAGTCGAACAAAGCCTATATGACTCTGGAAAAACATGACAAGAATAAATCCGCGTTCATTCAAGTGGCGGCGCATGAACTGCGCACTCCGCTGACCGTCATCAAAGGCTTTCTGGGTATGCTTCAGGCGGATGTTAACGTGCAAAACAACCCAGCCATCCTGGAGGCGCTCAGTGGTGTAGTGCGCGGCACGAACCGATTGCATCAGATCGTGAATAGCATGCTCGATGTGGTACGGTTGGATAATCAGGTCATTGCCCCACATATCGAAGCGGTCAGTTTGGGACTCATCCTAAGACTCATCCACAAGGATTATGTGGAAGACCTCGCGGCTCGCAACCTGACCTTTATCATGGATGAAGCCATCAAAACGACTCCGCCGCTGTTAGCCGACCCTGAACTGCTGAAGAAAGCCTTGGATCAGGTGATCGTGAATGCCATCAAGTTCACGCCCGATGGCGGAACCATCCTCATCTCTGCCCGTGTGGTGGAAGATGCCAAGCGTGGCAGAATGGCGGAGATCGCCATCAAAGACTCCGGCATCGGTATTGACGCGGAACATCACACGGTGATCTTTGAGAAGCTATATCAACTCGGCGAAGTGCAGTTGCACTCTTCCAGCCGCACGAACTATAAAGGCGGCGGCGCCGGGCTGGGGCTGGCGATTGCCTCAGGCATTGTCAAAGCCTTGCAAGGTAGTATTTGGGTGGAAAGCACAGGCAAGGACGAAGAGAAATTCCATGGCAGCACCTTCTTCATCCGCTTGCCGTTGGTGAAAGATTAGTAAATAGTGTAAGGACTGTAAACCAAAACACGCTCTATACAGAGCGTGTTTTATTTTCTACTTCATCTTTTCTCTGAAATCATAGATCCCATCTTGCACAGACCATTTCGCGCCACAAGAGGGACAGGCAACATAGTCTGCCTTCTCTTGCAAATTTCCACTGTTGCACTCAGGGCATTTGAAGAGCTCGATCACTTTCATAGGAATGTCTGCATTGGAGGCGCCCGGCAGAACTGCCTTCACGAAGACACTGGGTGTCACTTGAAAGAATGCGCCCGTCGGCTGAAAGAGACCGTCCACAGCGGCGAGAAGCTTGGCTGGGATCAGTCGCTTCAACAGCCCAAGACGGAAATGCGAGACCGTTAGAATTTTCTCAATGCTGAAACCCAGCGTGCCCAACCAAGTGCGGATGGCTTGCGGGTGAAAGTCAAAATTTAATTTCACGAATTCCACCGGCTCCAACGTGAATGGACTCCATGATTGCTTGCCAAGCCAATAACGCAAGATCGCTTTGAGGTTTAACTTATTTGCGAACTCAAGGATGAAGGTCGCACCGGGCTGCAATGTCGCTTGAATTTGAGCGAGCGCCTTGGGCGCATCTGCCATATGATGTAGCACACGGATCATCGTCGCGGCGTCGAACAATCCATTTTGAAATGGTAGGCGGTACACATCCGCAGCGACGTAAATATATTTGTCATTGCGACCGAGCCTATCCTGTGCCTGAGCCAACTGCGTGGTGGAATAATCCAAAACCACGATCCGCTCAAACCCGGCATAGCGCGGCGTGTTGCGCCCAGCGCCTGCTCCAAGTTCCAACATCAGCTTGCCGCTCTTGGGCAGCATGCGCTTCAATGCGATCGCTTCTGCTTGATCTTCATAGGCGCGCCCACCTTGCTCCCAAAAGGATTGCTGGTAGTCGGAACCTTCGTAATTACAAACGGGAGGAGTATTAGTCATATCGTTTACTAGTTTTGTCGTTAAATCATTTGGTAGCCGAGCAGCCAGATTGTACCCGACGACTCGACTACCAAACTAATAGACTATTAAACTATCTACCGATTGCGCGGTAGGTAAAGCCCATGTCCTTCATGCGACCGGGTTCGTAAATATTGCGCCCATCATAAATGACCGGTGACTTGAGCAACCCCTTGACCTTTTCGAGGTCGAGCTGTTTGAACTCATTCCATTCGGTGATGACCATCAACGCATCGCACCCGTCCGCTAATTTATACGGTTCATCGAACATTTCCACCGCCGGGAGGATCGGACGTGCCACATGCATTGCAACCGGGTCATAGGCGCGGACTTTAGCGCCTGCTTCGATCAGCTCTGCTGAAATATCAATGGCGGGAGCGTCGCGCATATCGTCGGTGTTGGGTTTGAATGCCAAGCCGAGCAAGCCAATGGTCTTGCCTTTGAGGGTTCCGCCCAGCATGGTCTCAACGCTTTTCACCGCTTCCTTGCGGCGGTCATAGTTGACTTCCATCACGCTGTTGAGAATCTTCGGGTCAAGCCCTTTCTCTTTTGCCATGAAAGCCAGCGCTTCCACATCTTTGGGGAAGCAGGAACCGCCCCAACCGAGACCGGCATCCAAAAAGTGACGTCCGATGCGGGCATCGTAGCCCATGCCCGCTGCCACTTCTTTCACATCCGCGCCGACGCGTTCACACAGGTCGGCGAGTTCGTTGATGAAGGAGATCTTGGTAGCTAGGAAGGCATTGCTGGCGTATTTGATCATTTCTGCAGTGCGCAGGTCTGTGATGACAATGGGCGCGCGCAAGGGTAAATGCAAATGTGCGACCTTGTTCGCGGCCTCACGGTCCAATGACCCGATCACAGTGCGATGCGGACTCATGAAGTCGCCGATGGCGGAACCTTCACGCAAAAATTCAGGACACGAGACCACGGCAAAATCGATCGGCTTGGGCTGGGCACCCTTCACAATGTCGGCAACCCAGTCACCGGTTCCGATCGGAACCGTGGATTTGTTGATCAGAACCAGCGGCGCAGTCATATTCTTCGCAATGGAAGTCGCAGCCGCTGCAACATATTGCAAGTCCGCGGAGCCATCTGAGCCAGAGGGCGTACCCACGGCAATGAAGGCATATTCTGCACCCTTCAACGCTTCGGTGTAGGAAGTGGTAAAGGTGATGCGACCAGCCTTTACATTGCGCTTTACCAGCTCATCCAGCCCAGGCTCGTAAATGGGCATGATGCCCTTTTTGAGATTAGCAACGCGTTCCTCGTTCACATCCAACGCAGTCACGCGATTTCCAAGATCAGCAAAGCAGGCAGCGGTCACGAGACCGACGTAGCCCACGCCGACAACACAAATTTGTTTCATAGTATTTCCTCTTAATTGAAATATTTGGCTCGCAGGGTTTGGCTTTGCAAACACGCCAAAAGAGCCAGTGAAATATCACCCAATAGAACGGTTACCCTTTTGCATCCAACCATGCACAGTTTCAAGCAGGTCAAGCAGATCCATTGGTTTGGTGATGTATTCGTCACAACCTGCATCGAACGCACGTTTGCGGTCGCTGGGCAGGGCATGAGCGGTGAGCGCGATCAATGGAATGGAAGAAGTGGAGGTGTCGCCCTTGATCAGACGGGTGGCTGTCCAGCCGTCCATCTCTGGCATTGAAAGATCCATAATGATCAGATCTGGCATTTGTTTGGCGGCGGCGTTAACACCATCCCGCCCATTCATGGCGAGCATGGTTTCGAACCCGTTCTTTTCTAAAATGAACCGAACAAGTTCATAAGTATCCATATTATCTTCAACGATCAGAATACGTCCTGCGCTCATGGGCTTAAATATACTACAAAGTGGGCTCAAGTTGGGCTGTATAATCACATGTATGCGCCTGCTTTTTGTCACAGATGCCCGCTCACCCATCTCTAAAAATTGGATGCGTTTCTTTATCGAACGGGGCGATGAAGTCTTTATTGCCACCACGTTTGATTGTGATTCAGACCTCGCGACCATGCGGATGGAATTCACCCCTGTAGCGTTTAGTGGCGCCAAGAAGCGCTCTGCCGCCCCCTCCAGCGCCTCCTCCCGGACCTTGAGCCTGCGCACCAAAATCAGACAGTGGCTAGGCCCTGTAACCGTTCCCGCTGCCGCGCGAAAATTACGTGCATTTATTCAAGAGGTTCAACCGGATATTGTCCATGCCATGCGCATTCCCTATGAAGGGATGCTGGCTGCTTCGGCTCTTGATGGTCTCGCTTCTCGTCCCTCATTTCTTGTTTCCATTTGGGGTAATGACTTCACTTTGCATGCGCCGTCCACGCCGTTGATGAGGTATTACACCCGCAAGGTGATGCGAGTTGTAGATGGTTTGCATGCGGATGTGGAACGTGATGTGCGGCTTGCTCACGAGTGGGGCTTGAGCGAGGAAAAGCCCACCTTGGTGGCACCCGGTAACGGCGGAATCCGAGGCGAGGTTTTTTATCCGCCTGCAGAGTTGGTGAAGAACCCAATCATCATCAACCCACGCGGGGTGCGCCCGTATGTGCGCAATGACAATTTCTTTAAAGCCATTCCGCTTGTATTGGCAAAACGACCGGATGCGAAATTTATTTGCACAGGCATGCAGAATGAGCCGCAGGCAATGAGTTGGGTGAAAGAATTTGGAATTGAAAATGCAGTGGAGTTATTGCCAGCCTTCCCGCATGAAAAAATGGGCGAGGTGTTTCGCGGTGCGCAGATCGTGGTTTCGCCCAGCATTCATGATGGGACGCCGAATTCATTGCTGGAAGCCATGGCGTGCGGATGTTTCCCCGTGGCGGGCGATCTTGAATCCATTCGCGAGTGGATCACGCATGGGCAAAATGGCTTGCTCTTCGATGCCAATGATGCCCAGGCAATTGCCGACGCGATTCTTTTAGGGCTGGAAAGAGAAGACCTGCGGGCTGAAGCCGCAGGTCTGAATGCCAAGATAATCTCCGCGCGTGCAGAGTTTGGGGCGAATATGAAACGAGTGGAAGAGTTCTATAATTCAGTAGTTGGTAAATAGTAATTACCAATTACCAATTACCAACTAGAACTCGTTTCGCGGAGACCTGAGTGATTCCAATCGTCCGCGCAGTTCGATGCGGCGTGCATCTGCCGAGTGTCGAACGTCGTTGAGGAAGTTCTGACCCCGGTCACGGAGCTGCCCGCGCAAGTTTTCACCTGATTCGGGGGCAAGCAGCAACGCCAGCACGCCACCCACCAGCCCGCCGACAAAAATCCCTATTAAAAAGCCAAACATTCTTCGCATGATCGTTTCTCCTTATACAGAAACTTGATAGCTTTTGAAATAAACTTCTGATATTTTTATTATAGGCGAAAAAATAGAAATATGGAATAATAGTCTTGCCGCGTGTATCGAATTGAACGCGACGGCAAAATCCAAACCAACCGAAATTGTGTGCATATCAGGGTGTCAGCACACTAATGCGGACTCTACCTTTACGGAGGGTACCTTGTCTACCACAACTGTTTCTACCACTTCGTCACAACGCAAAAAAGTGACGACTCTTACGTTCCGACAAAAGAAGGAACGCGGCGAGCCGATCACGATGCTTACAGCCTACGACTATCCCACCGCGATGGCGATAGACAAAGCTGGTATTGATTCCATCCTCGTGGGTGATTCACTTGCGATGGTGGTGCTTGGTTATGAAAACACCCTGCCCGTCACCATGGACGAAATGCTTCACCACGCGCGCGCTGTAGCACGCGGAGCCAAGGCACCACTGCTCGTTGGCGATATGCCGTTCATGTCGTATCAAGTTTCGGTGGAAGAGGCTCTGCGCAACGCTGGACGCTTTCTACAACAAGGCGGCATGGATGCGGTCAAACTCGAAGGCGGGCGCGAACGGGCAGATGCTGTACGTGCGATTACAGGCGCGGGCATCCCCGTCATGGGGCATCTCGGGCTGACGCCACAATCGGTGCATCAACTAGGCGGGTTTCGCGCACAAGGCAAAACAGCATCTGCGGCGAAACGCCTGCTTGAAGATGCGCAAATTCTTGAAGAAGCGGGTGCGTTCAGTCTCGTACTTGAGGCGGTTCCGGCGCGGCTGGCAGAATACATTTCCAAACACATTTCCATTCCAACTATTGGCATCGGCGCGGGTGCAGGCTGTGACGGGCAAGTGCTCGTTACGCATGACTTGCTCGGTTTGTTCGAACGCTTCACACCAAAATTCGTCCGTCAGTATGCGAACCTGCATGAAACGATGAACAAGGCATTTACAGAATATCTCAATGATGTGAATACTAAACAATTCCCTGCCGCGGAACATACCGTTGAAATGACTGATGAAGAGTGGGCTGCTTTTCAAAAGGAAGTGAAATGAAAGAGAACATCTTAGTAATAGGGACAGGGGCGCTCTCTACCTTATTCGCGGCGCGTTTGAGTGAGTCTGGTCATCACGTGTCGATGCTGGGCACATGGAAAGACGGCATTCACGCTCTCAATCAAAATGGCGCGCGTGTTTCAGAATTAGACGGAAAAGAACGCGCCTTTCAAGTCCGCGCGACAGATGACCCTGGCGAAGTACAGGATGTCAAACATGCCATTGTGCTGGTCAAATCGTGGCAGACCAAACGTGTGGCAGAAAAACTTAAGGGGATCCTTGCTCCGGATGGAATGGTGCTCACCCTTCAAAACGGACTCGGCAACCGTGAAACGCTCGCACGGGACCTTGGGGCTGGGCGCGTTGCCCTAGGCGTGACCACCACTGGAGCCACACTGCTCGGACCTGGTCTTGTAAAAGTTGGCGGCGAAGGAGTCATCTCACTGGAACAGAATCAGGCTCTCGGTCCGCTTGAGGCGGCTCTGCGGTCATCCAACTTTAATTTGCAAATTGTGAATGATGCGCGTTCGTTGATGTGGGGTAAGCTCATCATCAATGCTGCGATCAACCCGCTGACAGCATTACTGCAAGTGCCGAATGGTGAATTACTATCGCATTCATGGACTCGTAAGGCGATGAGTGCGTTGGCACGTGAAGCAGCGGCGGTAGCACAAGCTGAGCAAATCAGTCTGCCGTTTAGCAACCCGATTGAAGCCGTGGAAGAAGTGGCGCGCAAGACGGCGAAGAATCTTTCTTCGATGTTTCAGGATGTGCGACGGGGCGCACCGACCGAAATTGATGCCATCTGCGGCGCAGTGACGAAGCGAGGCGAGGCGCACGGTATCGCGACACCATACAACCGTTCGTGCTGGCAGTTGGTGAAGGCAATGTAATTTTTTGTAGGGGCGCGGAAACCGCGCCCCTACGCATAAAATGGGTGACATTTATCCACATTCCTTCATGACTTCGTTTCTGTCCCCGAAAAATGGCGCATGGTAAGATACAAGAAAACTTTATCGTTGGAGGCGTTCATGCGCAAACTGATATTGATCCTTATGTTGGGGATATTTGTATCGTTCCCATTTCCTGCGTCTGCACAGAGCAGCGCAACCCTTTCATCTGTCATTGTGCAATTGTGGCCCGAATATGACCAGCCCAGTATGCTGGTGATCGTCGATTTTCAAGTTGCAGCGAGCACATCCCTGCCCGTTACCTTGAACTTTCGCATCCCGTTGGACGCAAACCTGATCGCTGTTGCAGCGGATACAGGCGGTGGGCAATTTGTGAATTCACCCTATGACGAGCCGACCATAGCAGGCGAATATCAAACATTCAATATGGTCATCGAAGATAACCTGCCGCATCGCTTTGAGTATTATCAACCACTGTCTTTCAATAGCGACGAACGTACATTTTCCTATCTATGGGATAACGGCTATACAGTGGAGAACTTCAAGTATCTTTTTCTAGAGCCATTGGATGTGACCAGTTCTTCTCTCGACCCGAACTTTACCGCGCAGGAAGCATTCAGCGGACTCAATTACTACGAAGGTCCCGCTGTGCAGCTTGCGGCGGGAGAACAATACACGCTCAATTTGAGTTATGAAAAGACGACCGATACACTGGTCTCACAGACGCAAGCTGTGCAGATCGCTGAACCTGTGAATGAAGATACGCCCGGGCGCGTTTCACTTGCGAACAGTCTGCCTTATATTATTGGCGGGCTGGGTGTGATCATGATTGCAGGTGGCTTGATGTATTACTTCCAATGGGGTCGCCGCTCAGCGGGCAGTGGCAAGTCACGCCGGCGCACACACGCAAATGCAGATAGTAACGCAACCAGCGTATATTGTCCGCAATGTGGGGCACGCGCTAAAACCAGCGACAGGTTCTGTCGTACATGTGGAGCAAGGCTACGCCACGACGAAAACTAAAACAAGGTACGAAAAGACCCCGTCCATGGACGGGGTCTTTTCGTATTTCAATTAAGGGCATAAAGACTTTGTATGATGCGCTATTTGTTTTTTTTATAGCCATAGTGAGATTCAATACTTGTGGATAAAGCTAGCATGTACTATGCTGAAAATGCGGGTAAAGTCAAATTATGCCCGCGTTTTACCAGTCAGGTTTAAGGAGGACGTCATGGCAGTTTCACTCTTCATGGGATTGTTAGGAGGGGCTATTTTGGGATTTGCGACGCAAAACGGGCGTTCCCGTCTCTGCGAGTTCGTCCGTGTGCGGTACCCTGTTCTATTCAGGTCGATCGGGTTGCTTTTACTTCTGGCAGCCGTGATACTGCCTACACTGAGTCTTATCGGCGTGGTCACCATTGACCTGACCTCGTTTTTCTGGGGAGGTTGTTTGGCGCTCAACTTCATCATCGGTTTCTTCGTAACGCGCTGTGAAATCATGCAGAAGTGGCAGGAAGTTTAATGAAACCATCTGGATATCAGGACCAGATGAGCTGAGTTAAGTCTTTGTTCTCGGGCGCATGGATGAATCCCCAAAATACATCTCGTGTGCGATTGGGCGTTGAGATATTCTTTCGAGCCATGTAGTTGATGCGGATCATGTTCATACCGTTTACCGGCACAGTGACGATGCGTTTCAACTGACATAGGTAACGGCTGGCAAGCCCGGATACAAATGAAACACCATATCCGCCAGCCACCAACTCCAGAACCGCTTCCACATTTCCGATCTCTAAAAAAATATTCAAATCTTCAATGCTGATATCGAACTTGGCAAGTTCTTCCAGCATTACCTTCCGTGTACCGGAAGTCTCTTCCCGCATAATGATTCGCTCGCTTAGGAGATCAGCCGGGTCAATGGCACTGCTTCCAGCCCAGCGATGGTTGACTGGCACCACAAGGCTGATGGGATCGCGGAAGAATTCTTGTGTCTGCAGCTCTGGGTCTGTTGGTTCGGAACTGACAATGCCAATGTGCGCCTCTTCGTTGAGAAGTTCCATGACCATGCGTTTGGGTTGGCATGCCAGAATTTTCACCCGAGAATCAGGATAGGTTATACAAAACCGGGCAACAAAATGAGGCAGTACAAAGCGCCCACTGGTGGAACTGCAGGCAATGCGCAGTTCGCCCAATCCCTTTTTCTTTAGGGAAGACATCATTTCCTTTATTTCATTCGTATCTTTCACGAGATGTCGTGCCATGGGCAACAATAGGTGCCCGGCTTCGGTGAGCTTTAATCCACTGTTGGTTCGGGTGAATAGAGTGACGGATAGCTCTTGCTCCAACATCTTAATTTGGTGACTGACTGCTGGCTGGCTGAGATGCATCTGCTTTGCCGCTTCAGACAGACTGGATGCCTGCGCGGCGCATAAAAAAGTTTCGACCTTGCGAATGTCCATGACTCTATTATAGGCTCAGTAGGCGGGGAATTCAACAAGCGTTCGGGTTGAGAAAAGCCAATAGAGGAGAAGCAGTTTCGAGCGAAGAAGGAAGCGGGAAGTGTCCATGAATCAAAACCGCCCAAAGCATGAACTTTGGGCGGTCGGTTTATTGTTTGTTCTTTAGTGGTGCTCGTCTTTTTTGAAGGGCAGGAAACGAGCGGCAAGGCTGAAAGCCAACATCCAATAGCAGATGACCATGGTTCCGACGGCGAATTCGACCCAGGTGGGTGTGTAGGAATTTAGGACGACGTTTGGAGTGAAGGGGTCGTATGTGATGGAGGCGATCAGACCGGCAAAGTTATAGTTCCAGCGGGTGATGATGGCGGCAATGATCGGAATGACGGCTGCAGCCATTAAGTAGCGGAAGTTCTTGATGCTTTTGGCTGCCAACAGTACCGAACCGGCAATGACGGGAAGAAGCGCCTGCCCCAACCAGAACGTGAGCGAATAGGGTGCAATGGTATCTAACAATTGGGTTTGAGTAGCGATTTCGCGGTCAAAGCTATAGTAGTTCGTGACTGCCCAATCCCACACACGCAGATAGGTGAGAAGCAGAGTGATGCCACCTGCAAGCCGCGCCACATCATAAAGCACCGAGTCGCTAACCAAACCGGGGCGCATGACGCGAAAGACGAATACACCGGTGATGAACAACAGGGCAATGCCGCCACTCATGGCAGAGAAGACGAATTGCACTGGCGCGCTTTGATTGAACCAAATGCCACGCCCGGCAAGGACGGAATAGGTTGCACCCAAGGAGGCTTGATGCAAAAGCGAAAGTGACAGCCCGGCGATTGCCAACACAGGACCAGCCTTGTGAAGCCAATTGGAAAAGGCATATACCCGTTGCATGAGAGAACCGAGAACTTTATATCGGGTGAGCCACGGGTGGGTCTTGAAGATGGGATGTTCAAGTACGATCGGTAGAACTTCGGCAAGCAGCACATTTAGATACAGTATTACGCACATGGTCACTTCCCATAAAAGGGAGTGCGGCTGCCAAAATACGGCTGGGTGCCAAAAACGTAGCGGCTGACCAAGGTCAAAGAGCAAGACCATTCCTGCAGTAGAGTAACCCAAAAAGCCGAGCAGAACAGCCAACTTGCCGATCACCTCAAAACGTTTGATGCGCAAGAGGTAAACGATCACACCAAATACAAAGGCGCTGCCGCCCATGGAAATAGATGAAAGATCAATAGAGATCCACAAGCCCCAAGGAACAGCATTGCTAAGACCCGTGACTTGCAAGCCATCACGCAACACAACAAAAGCACCTACCAGACCAAAGAGAATACCTAGAACCAGAAGTCCGATCCAATAGGGGAATAGGTCAATCGAAACTTTGCCAAGGCGCAGGCTGGGGTAACGAATATTATTGATCATGATCCTGCCTCCTGATCGGTTTCAGGTTTTGGATTGGGTGGAATATAGTAAACACGCGGCTCGGTGCTTAATTCCTCACGCAGGCGCAGAGTGACAATGGCTTCCTGGCGGGCTATCGAAATAGGGCTTTCAGAGTCGTTCAGATCGCCAAAAACACGTGCGCCAGTCGGGCAAACCACTACACATGCAGGGGTTGCATCGCGGTCCACACCGGGTGTGAGTCCGTGTTCCAAACCTTTATCGATACGATGTGAGCAAAAATGACATTTCTCTACAACGCCGCGCGGACGGTTTGCCACTTCCTGCATTCCAAAATCAGGCGATTTCGGGCTGAGTTCGATGGGATCTTTCCAATTGAACACGCGCGCACCATAAGGGCACGCCACCTGACAATACCGACAGCCAATACAGCGGTCATAATCCATCGCAACGATGCCATCTGGGCGGTAGTACGTCGCCTGCACCGGGCAAACGTGCACACAAGGCGCTTCAGCACATTGCATACAGGGGCGCGAGAGAAAATATTCTTCGCCAGATTGGGTCTCTTCCGCAGTGACCACGTTGTAAAGCATATCATCAGCAAGGTTATTGATCGCCTGACAGGCATAGGTGCAGTAATTACAGCCGATGCACTTATTAATATCGATCAACATGCCCCATTTGCGCCCACCTTCGTCATGGGTTTCCTTGCTATGTACTGGAAGCGAGTTCAAACTGAAAAACTGGGTCAACCCGGTGGCGCCAAGGATCGCAGCGCCTACTTTTAATAGATCGCGTCGGGATATGTTTTTCTCACCAGCTTTGTTTTCAGAGTCTGCCTGCATTATAGACCTCCAAGTTCGCTAAAGTTAGTTCTCATCGGTCGGAGTGCCGGGGTCTTTGCCAATCACCACCCACACCACACCACCGCCAACTAAAAGACCGGCAAACAATAATAACCAGGATGGAAGATTAACCCCACCTCTGGCAGGTTCAGAATCAGTGGATTCTTCCGCCTCATCCACCGGGACAGTTGTTTCTTCCACTTCAGCAGATTCCTCAGTGGAGGCTGCTTCTTCGGATCCTTCCGCCGCTGGAATGGGCGCAAATTCAAAACCGCTCACAACCAGTTGATTTGCTTCATGCAGATCCTCATGGCAGGAACTACAAGTTGCCAGGGTTGCACCGAAGCTGTGTCCCGTCTCATTGCCAATATGGCATGTGGCACAGGTGGCACCTGCCGCTGTATGTGTGGAGTCATGTCCGACAGCAACCTGTTCTTTATGGCACGATTCACAGATCAACGTATTATCTTCAGTTAATTTCTGCTGCAAGGAGTGAGATTCATGACATGATGAACAGGTCATGTTGAGGAAACCATGCTGACTCTCGGTCCATTGAGTATAAACGTCAATATGACAAGTCCCGCAGGTGCTTTCTTCACTTTCGGTTGAAAAATACAGATCGGGGTGTTGTGCTCCCTCTTCCCCGGGTATGAGCTTATGGCAGTTATCGCAGCTGAGCGGTACACCCGCATGTTTGCTGCCTGCCAGCAAATCCACTGCCTGTTTATGGCACTGTGAACAATCATCCGTAAACTGAGCGTCAACATGCAACGCTTGAACCTCATCATGCGGCAGGAAAGCCATTAAACCGAAAAACAACATGAAAAAACCCGCCATAAAGAAAAACAAACCGAGTTTTTTAGTAACAAACTGCCCACTCATATTGCAGCCTCCAAGATTAATACTTTTTTGATATCGTTGAATATGGTAAACATAAGTCAATTTGTCAACAAGTGCAACGTGTCATTTTAATGGACGTTTAATGTCACTCAAATTATGACACATTTTGTGGGATTTCAAATTAAGAGTTCTAACACTGTTTTTTATGAAAAATCCCTACCCTGTGGGCAGGATAGGGATTTTTGAACAAAGAACTTTTTTTCTTACTTCAGAGCAGCAAGAGCATTGTCCATCAACGCTGTGAAGTACACAGGGTTGTGGATGCCTTCACTGCCGTCTTCATGAACTAGGTTATAGAAGAATAGAGCTTGGGCAGGACCTTCTTCATATGTACCAGGAACTGTGGAGATCGTGCCGTCGGCAGCCTTGGAAAGCATACCCTTGGCGAGCAAAGCAGCTTCGAGTTCAGCATACTTTTCTTCGAACCCGGTCAAGAAACCGTTGACATTGAAGTCTTCAACGCCTTCATGGCATCCTTGGCAGGTAGCCAACTGAGGTTCGAAGCTGTGAGAAGCGCCGTCGCCCATGTGGCAGCCAGCACAGGTGTTTTCAACCTTTGTGTAATGTCCACTGGGTTCGCCAGTTACACCGAAATCGCCAAGACCCATAAGCACATCCACCTGAACGCTGTAGTGCGTGTTGAAGCGAGCGGTAGCGGCATATTGTCCGGGGATCGGGGCTCCAGCAGCATCCTTGGCGACGAAATTCGCCATGTAGCGGCGTGCCTGGTGGCAGTTGGCGCACAGGTTACCCGAGCCGCCATCGAAGGTAGCGCCACTGGTAACGAGAGCAACAGGTGCATTGGTCTCGAGAGCCCAGTCGTCACCCGTGTAGGTCACGTGGATCTGATGGCAGGTGCGGCAATCTTGGTGAGTCGGGTCGGCATCGCCGGATTCGAGGGTGCTGAAGTTTCCACCAGCAGCGACCATTTCACTGAACGCGGCGCCAGAGTGACAGCCAGCACAACTCTTGTTTCCGCCTTCTTCGATGAACGCGACACCAGAGCCGTGCAGTGACTCTTCCCAATTCGCCTTCTTACCGCTGATGATGGAAGTGTCATTATGGCATTCGGTACAGGTCAGGTCGGCGGCTGTAATAGCCGGACCAGCCTCGCCTTGCGGACCCGCAGGGCCAGCGGGACCTTCAGGACCTTGAGGACCTGGCGCGCCACAGGCAGCGATAAATGCCGTGGCAATGATCAAAACGCCTACAAAAACGAGCATTTTATTAAGTTTCATTGAAGTTATTCTCCTTTTGTTTTTGAAAAGACAAATTTTCTATTCGTAGTATCTGAAGTTGGATGCCTCCTTAATAAAGTTCTGACTGCATCGACAATTTTCAGCAGATATGTAGGATTCTACTTAAGTGCAGGATTAATGCCTAGTTAATATGCGCTCACCTTCATGTGACGAAAGTCACAACAATTTGGATAAACTTACTTGCATTATACGTCTATAAAGAGGTTTATTCCTGAGAATCCTCACCCCCGCCCAGATCTGGCAGCGCCGATTCGATCTCACCTGGGCTTTGACCAGCCTCAAGCCGGTCTACCACCTCGTCGAATTCGGCTGGCAATTCCTCGCCCATTTCTTTCCCCATCTTTTTCATCATCTTTCCAAATGTGGCTGGGTCGTCCTCCAAGCCTTCAAACCCGCTGAAGTTTTCAGAGAGCGCTTCCAGCCTGCCTTCTTCGGTTTTGGCAATACGCACTTTTGTCATGCGACGGCGCACATTGGTACTGTTGCAATGTACACAATGCACGGCTTTGTTGCCGTATTCGCTATAGGTAAGGAAGATGTCAAAACGCTGCTGGCAGGTGTTGCAGATAAAGTCATAGGTGGGCATAAGGCTATTGTACTGGAATCAGACCGAGTTCTAGTAAGAGGCGTTTGGTACAATTGCCCGCATGTCTGAATTTAACCTTCGCAAGCCCAATCCATTGCTGATTGTCATCTCTGGCCCATCTGGTGTAGGGAAAGATTCTGTGGTTCAGCGCATGAAGGAACGTGAGTTCCCGTTCCACTTTGTGGTGACTGCCACTACCCGCGAGAAGCGCCCAAGCGAAGTGAACGGACGGGATTATTTCTTCCTTTCGAAGGATGATTTTGCACAAATGATCGAAGCGAACGAGTTGATCGAATATGCCATCGTCTATGGCGATTACAAAGGCATCCCCAAGGCACAGGTGCGTGATGCCTTTGCCAGCGGGCAGGATGTGGTCATGCGCATCGATGTGCAGGGTGCAGAAACGGTGCGCAAGCTTGCCCCCGAAGCCTTGCTTATTTTTATCACCTGCGAAAACGAAGAAGAACTGGAAGATCGCCTGCGCAAACGCAAGACCGAGTCGGCTGATTCGCTTTCGCTGCGCATTGCCACAGCTCGCAAGGAACTCCAGCGCCTCGAAGCTTTTGATTATGTCATTGTCAACCAGGATTTTCACCTCGATGACACTGTGGAAAAAGTACGCGCCATTATTGCCGCTGAACATTTAAAGGTTCACCACCGCAAGGTGACCTTATGATGCAACCCTCCGCCTCCCAACCGGACCCGCAAGCGGGTCTGCCACCCGAACCGACTCCTACCCGTCAGCCTAGCTACGTGCGAATGCCATCCCTGCCGCCAACCGTCACCTATGTATTGATCGGATTCACTGTTTTCATTTACATCCTGCAAATGCTTGGCTCTGCGCTGTTAGGCGACTCAAACTATGGCATTGACTTTGTTACTCTCTACGGCGCACGCATTAGTGATGCGATCGATGCCGGTCAGCTCTGGCGGCTGATCACTCCGGTCTTTCTGCATGGGTCACTCAGTCACATCTTCTTCAACATGTACGCTTTGTTTTCCATCGGCTCATTGTTGGAAAAACATTTTGGGCATAAGCGTTTTCTTCTTTTATACTTTTTAGGGGCGTTTTCAGGAAACGTGCTTTCGTATCTCTTCAGTGAAGGCTATTCGGTGGGGGCATCTACGGCTGTCTTTGGGCTGGTGGCTGCAGAGGCGGTCTTCTTCTATCAAAACAAGGATCTATTTGGCTCGTATGCCCGTCAGGCGATCAGCAATGCGGTCTTCATCATTGTCATCAACCTCTTCATTGGGCTCGCCCCCATGATCGACAATTGGGGGCATGTGGGCGGTTTATTGGGCGGCGCGATGTTTGCCTGGTTTGCTGGGCCTAAATGGTTGGCAGTGGGCATCCCGCCTGAATTTTCCCTGCACGATGAACGCGAATCACGAGAGGTTATCACAGGCATTTTGCTTGTCCTGCTTATCTTTGGCGGGTTGGCTGCCTGGCGATTTTTCTTCTGGTAAGTAGAGAAGTATGAATACAAAAAGCCCATCCTTATAAGGATGGGCTTTTATTGTTTGTGTGATTTTTACAAATGGCGGTTGCTGCGCGGGTCAAAGGCATCACGCAAGCCGTCCCCGATCAGGTTGACGCACAGAATGGTTAAAACGATGAATGTGCTGGGGAAGACCCACATCCACCATGAGCCTTTTTGGACGAAGGTCTGTGCCGCAGTGAGCATATTGCCCCACGAAGCGGTCGGAGGTTGAATTCCCAGCCCGAGGAAGGAGACGTACGCCTCAGAGAGGATCGCACCCGCAAGCCCCAAAGTCGAGGAGACGATGATCACACCAATTGTGTTCGGAATGAGATGTTTGAAGAACGTACGAATCTGGCTCGAACCAAGTGATTTGGATACGGAGACGTAATCCATTTCTTTGAGCGAGAGCACATTGGCGCGCACGATGCGGGAAAGTCCCATCCATGAAGTCAGACCGATCACGAAGATAACGATCATGACACTGCCGCTGATCTGCTTGCCGAGAATGTTGACCGTTTCTATATCTCTACCAATGAACTTGCCAAGCACGATCAAGAGAAACAACTGCGGGATGGAGAGCATAGCTTCGGTGATGCGCATCAGGATGGTATCCACCCAGCCGCCAAAGAAGCCTGCTAACCCGCCAACGAGTGTACCGAGGGTTACAGAAATAGTAACCGCTGTGATGCCAACGATCAGCGAGATCTGCCCGCCATAGATAATACGCGAAAAAATATCGCGCCCGGTGCTGTCTGTGCCCATGATGTATTGACTTGTAGGAGGGCTCAGGCGTGCCTGAAGGTCAACTGCATTAGCTCGCTCTTCAGTAATAAAAAGAGAGCCGATGATGATGAAAAGCAGGAGCAGGGTAAAACCGATCATTCCAAAAACAGCCATGCGATGTTTCAGGAAGCGACGCCAAATCAGTTGACCGGGTGTTAGAACCTTGCCTGCAACTTTTTCACGACCAAGGGGGGATGAATCAAGGGAAGCGATATCAGATGCCATTTATACTTCTCCTATTAACCCAGGCGAATGCGTGGGTCGACAAAGGTGTAGATGACATCAGTGACGATCGTCAACACCACGACAGCTAGAGAGATAATCAACAAAATGCCGAGAACGACAGGGTAATCACTGCGTTGGGCATATTCCCAGAACAAGCGTCCCATGCCGGGCCAAGAGAAGACCGATTCGGTCACGATGGCACCTCCCAGCAAGAAGGGAATATCCAGCCCGACGATGGTGACCAATGGCAGAGCGGCGTTGCGAAGCGCATGTTTGAAGAGCACGGCGCGGCTGGTGAGTCCTTTTGCGCGGGCAGTGCGGATGTAATCCAAGCCTAGTACTTCCAAGATGCTGGTACGAACAAAGCGGGAATAACCGGCTGTGTTCACAAAAGCAAGGGCAGCTACAGGCAGGATCAAATTCCTTATGTATTCGACCGGGTCTGATTTATCCCAAACTGCGGCCCCCGTGGGCAGATACGGCAGCCCCCATTCTTTGAACTGAACGGCGAAGATCAACATAAGTCCCAGAGCACTAAAGAAGATCGGGATTGAAAAACCAATGAATGAAAACGTTGTGATCGCATTATCCCAAAAAGAATATTGCTTCACAGCGGAGATGATGCCCAATAACAAAGCAAATGAAACGGTGATTATCTCTGCACTAAGCATCAAGATGAGGGTATTGGGAAGCCGCTGCCCGATCATTTCACTTACAGGCTGACGGGCAAAGAAGGAATTCCCCAAGTCACCCTGAATGGCAAGCCCGAGCCACTTAAAGTATTGAACATAAAGTGGGTCATTCAGACCGAGCCGTTCTTTCAGGGCTTCTTTATCTTCGGCACTCATGCGCGGGTTGGCAGCGTATTGCGCAAGAGGATCACCCGAAAAACGGGTGAGAAGAAAACAAAGTACAGTAATGATCAAAAGCGTAAAAAGGGCTTGAAACGAACGCCGTAAGATATAAGTCCACATGGGGAGCCTCCAGCAATAAAACACAAAATGAGTTGCTGTAATGCATGTACTATCTTGGGCGAGAGGCAGGGGGGACCCTGCCTCTCGTTTTTACATCAATATTACACTTGCAAATTACTCGGTGATGTCCCAGGTTTCAGCTTGCCAGAAAATGTGGGAGTAACCACCGGATTCGCCGAACTGGAAGCGAGGGGTGGAACCGATAACGTTCGCGCGGGAGTACATCATGATCACATAGTAGTTCTCAGCAATGTACGCCTGGGCTTCGTCATAGATCGCCTTGCGGGCTGCAGGGTCAACCGTGGCGAGTGAGGACTCGAGCAGGTCAGACAGGGCAGGGTCACACAAGTGGTACCAGTTGGTGCCGCTTGGGTTACCAGCGGTCGGGATGTTTTCGCACTTGTAACCATCGTAGTACGGATCGGGGTAGAAACCAGTGGTGTAACCACCCATATCGTAGTTACCGGTGGTGAGAGGACCACCATCCACATACTGACCGAAGAAGGTACCGGCAGGGGTGTGGATCGGGGTGAATTCAACACCGATCTTGGCGAGGTCAGCCTGAGCTGCCGTGGCAATGTCGATGCGAATCGGGGCGGTGGTGGTTTCGAAGTTGAAGGAGAGTTTCACCTGTTCGCCATTGCATTCGCCAGCGCGGATGCCATCGGCACCAAGGGTGTAACCAGCTTCATCGAGCAGTGCAGCAGCACCTTCGGGATCATAAGCATCCACGGTAAGGTTGGTGTTGGTCCAGCTGCTGTTCGGCCATTGGCTCACAGACACGTCGGTCTTACCAGCGAGCAGGTTCTCAACAATCGCCTGGCGGTCGATGCCGAGGGCAATCGCCTTGCGGACGCGGACGTCCTTGAAGGGGCAGAAGCCTTCGTTGTCAGCCGCACCGCGGCCGTCAACACCTTCGGTGCGACCCATGTTGAAGAAGTAATGTTCGAAGTTGGAACCGGGATCTACGGTCAACACAACATCCGGGGAGAGGGACTCGAGGGTGGCAATGTCACCTTCAGAGAAGTTCGGGTAGAAGTCCACATCGCCGGTCTGGAGAGCAGCAAGAGCCGCGGCAGAGTCAGCCACGAAGCGGATCTGGATGCGATCAAGTACTGCACGACCCTTGTAGAAGTTCGGGTTGGGGAGCAGGGTCATGTAGTCGCCGGGCACCCATTCAGTGATCACGAACGGACCGGAGCCCACGGTGGGGTGGCGGGTGAACGGATCGCTCTCGGCAGCGGTGACGCCTTCGAGGATGTGCATGGGCACAATGGCACCGGTATTGTTAGGACCCTGGGTGAAGAGGGTGGGCCAAGGCGGGAAGAGTTCCGCGAACTTGATGATCACGGTGGTGTCATCAGGAGTCTCAATGCTTTCGATTTTGTCATAGCCGGAACGAGTGGAAACGGCATTGCCGGGATCCATCACGAATTCCCAGGTGAACTTGACATCAGCAGAGGTCAGAGGTTCGCCATCAGACCAGTACAGACCTTCCTTGAGTTTCCAGGTGATGGTAAGACCATCAGCAGAAACGCCGCCGTTATCAGCGGAGGGAAGTTCAGCAGCCAATTCAGGAATGAAATTGCCTTCGGCATCCCATTCGCCCAAGCCAGCGAGAGTCAACTGGGTCGTCCAAATCGCATAGGACATCTGGGTGAAGTAGGGCACAACTGCATCGGGTTCCTGGTCAAACGCACCAGTTACAGACTTGCCGCCATCGGGGAACGCAATCGGCTCAGTGCCGACCGGGCCCATGGGGGCTTCTTCAGTTGCAGCAGCTTCTTCAGTGGCTGCAGGGGCTTCCGTTTCGGCGGGTGCGGCTTCAGTGGCTTCAGGCGCGCCACCGCAAGCTGCGAGCAACATGCTCGCGAGCACCAATAACGAAAGCAAAGCGAATAGATTTCGTTTCATAGGTTCTCCTCCAATAGAGAGTAGGTATTTTCATTTTGCCGCGCAAAATGATTTGTGATTATACCGCGATTCACAAGGGACTCGGAAGCCCTTTTCCATTTAACCCTACCTGAGAAGGGTCTGTTGGCCATACTCCAGGGATGGATTCGCCGCATTTTGGGCAGTTTCCCTCCCCCGTGATGTTGTACTCCTTGATGACATACCCCCGCCTCTGCACCAGCCGATAGTTGCACTTCGGGCAAAGGGTATCTTCATACTCCCCGACGGTTCCCGGCAAATTGCCTGCATACACAAATTTGAGTCCCGCCTCGCGCCCAATCTCTGCCGCACGGATGAGAGTCTTCGCATCTGTGTTATCTGGCTCGGTCATTTTATAGTCTTTATGGAAAGCGGTCACATGCCAGGGAATATCTTCTGAAACTTCAGCCAGAAAACGCGCCGCATCCCATAACTCTTCATTTGAGTCATTGAAACCGGGAATCACCAAGGTGACCACTTCCACCCACAAGCCATGTTCGCGTGCGCGTTTGATGCCATCTAGCGTATGTTGCAATGTCCCGCCGAGTTGACGGTAGTTCTTATCGCTCATACACTTCAAATCCACTTTATAGGCAGATAGATACGGAGCGATATAGTCCATCACTTCGGGCGTGTTGTTGCCGTTGGAAACGTAGGCGCACATCAGCCCGTTCGCTTTGGCTACTTTGAATATTTCCACAGCCCACTCGCTGGTGATGAGCGGCTCATTGTAAGAAGAGACCACCACCGCAGCCTTCGTCTGCTGAGCATAGGATAGGATATCCTCTGGCGTCAACTCACGGATGAACTGCGCCGACACATCCGAAGCTGGGTCGCGCATGGCTTGCGAGGTCAGCCAGTTCTGACAATACCCGCAGTGATAATCACAGCCAAGCATGCCGAAGGTCAACGCAGTGGAACCGGGTAACACATGCGAAAATGGTTTTTTCTCAATCGGGTCACTTTGCAACGCCGCCACATAACCGTGCGGCACCATTAACTTTCCACCTTTATTAAAACGTACCTGACAAATTCCGCGCTTCCCCTCGCGAATGAGACAGCGATGCCCACACGCAAAACAACGCACAGCATCATCGGCGAGCTTTTCGTACAACTCACCTTCAAGGGTTAAGCGGTCAAGTCGGTTTGCCAGAGCATTCATACTATGTCGCACTCCAGTCGCGCCACTTCCTACTATATAATATATTCATGTTAACCGTAGTCGTACAAGCAGGCGGACAATCTTCCCGCATGGGCGAAGATAAGGCACTTAAGCCATTCCTTGGCAAGCCGCTTATTCAACGCGTAGTTGAACGGCTGAGCCCAATTGCAGATGAGTTGATTGTAACGACGAATCGCCCCAAAGACTACATTTTTCTTAATACCCGCCTCGTAGCAGACCTCAAGCCGGGGCGCGGCGCCTTAGGCGGACTCTACACTGCCATCGCATCTGCCAGCCATGAGTATGTCGCCGTTGTGGCTTGTGATATGCCCTTCGCCAGTATAAGCTTCTTTGAAAGCGCATACAGGCTCATCGTTAAGGAAGAGGCGGATGCCGTCATCGCCAAAACAGACGAAGGCTATGAACCCTTCCATGCCTTGTATCGCCGTGAGACTTGTCTGCCCGCCATCGAAGCTGCGATCAACGAAGATAAATGGAAAGTCATCGCCTGGTTCCCGCAGGCGAAAGTGAGAGAATTATCGCCAGATGAATTGAAAGCCTTCGACCCATCCGGGTTATGTTTCTGGAACGTGAACACCCCCGAAGAATTTGAGAAAGCTGAACAATTAGCCAAGTAGGTCACGCTTGAAGCGTGACCTACTTTTTTATCTAACAATTAATACCGGGCAAGGCGCGTGCGAGACGACTTTCTGACTCGTACTGCCGAGCAACAAGCCTGCCAACCTGCCCAAGCCGCGCGAGCCCATCACGATCACATCACTTTTGCGTACATTCGCCACTTCAAGAATAGCACTGGCTGGGTCGCCTTCAAGGATTTCGGTGTGGATCTCGCAAGGCACCGTGCCAACTTCTTTGATAGCGGCAGCCAGAATTTCTTCGGCTTCCCCTTTGCGATTGGTAATCACGATCTGCATATTCGGTTCGCCGAGATACAGCGGAATGGGGTCATAAGCGACGACGATTCGAAACTCAACGGGTTTCATCAGGCGCGCCAGTTCGGCGGCTTTGCGGGTAGCGTGGAGGGCGTGTTCTGAACCGTCCACAGCGAGCAGGATTCTTTCAAACATAGAAGCTCCTTTCGGTGGGGTACAATTTCAGTATAGTACTCGTTTGTCTGAAATTCATTTGAGGAGCTCATCCGCATGTCACTGAATCTTGATACCATTCGTCAGCAATTCCCGTCTTTAAATCGCAATGCCATTTTCTTCGATAACCCTGGCGGCACACAGATCGCCAAACAATCACTCGACCGCATCACAAAGTATCTCATTGAAAATAACGCCAATCACGAGGGCGCATTTGCCACCAGCATTGCCTCAGACGCCGTGCTGGATGAAGCCCACCAAGCCATGGCAGATTTTTACAATGCCGCCTCTGCCGAAGAAATCGTCTTTGGCAATAACATGACCACGCTCACATTACATATCAGTCGCTCCATTTCTCGTGATTGGAAGGAAGGCGATGAGATCGTGCTCACCCGCCTCGACCATGACGCCAACGTTACGCCGTGGGTGTTAGCCGCGTTAGACAAAGGTGTGAAAGTCAACTGGGTGGATTTTGATGTGGAAGACGGCACGCTCAATATGGAAAGCATGCAGAAAGCGCTCGAACGCAAGCCGAAGCTGGTCGCTGTTGGGTATGCCTCCAACTCGCTGGGAACGTTGAATCCCATCGAGAAGATCACAAAAATGGCACATGATGCTGGTGCCCTCGTCTACGTGGATGCCGTTCAATACGCCGTGCATGGTCCGATGGATGTGCAAAAAATCGGCTGTGATTTTTTGGTCTCTTCCTCTTATAAGTATTTTGGTCCGCATGCGGGCATTTTATACGGGAAGCGTGACTTGCTTGAAAAACTCGTCGCGTACAAAGTGCGTCCTGCCACCAACAAACTCCCCGGCAAGTTCGAAACCGGCACACAGAATCACGAAGGCATCGCGGGCATCCTCGGCGCTATCGAATATTTTGAATGGCTCGGCAAGGAGTTCGGCGGTGACTATGCAAGTGAGTTGAGTCAACAAGGCTACAGCGGACGCAAGCTGCTTCTCAAACAAGCGATGACCGCCGTCCATGCTTATGAATTTGAATTGAGCCGTGCGCTTCTCTCCGCGCTCGAAGCTGTTCCAAAGCTACATGTCTTTGGTAACACTGACGCCCGTCGCCTCGACGAACGCATCGCCACCTTCTCCTTCCGCATTGGGGACATGAATCCGCGCACCGTAGCGGAGAAACTCGCCGCTGAGAACATCTATGTATGGGACGGTAACTACTACGCCATCAACGTCTCCGAACGCCTGGGCGTGGAAGATAAAGGCGGCATGGTGCGCGTGGGAGCTGTCCACTACAATACATTAGATGAAGTTCAAAAGTTAAAAGAAGCCCTGCTAAAGATCGCAAGGTAAACTAGTAAAAATAAACTCGCCATCCGGCGAGTTTATTTTTACTTTTCAAGTTCTTTCAAAAATTTCTCTTTATTCGCGGAGCGTGCCGTCTTGCCGCTGGATGTTTTGATGATCCATTTATCATCGACTACTTTGACATGACGCAGCGCGATAGCGGAACTCTTCGTGACATGCTTGCGGATGGCGTCCGCTATCGCCTCTTGCTCCGACGGGTCGGTTGAATCTGCTTCGGCGATAATGACGACTTCCTCTGTGCCTTCTTCTTCGTCGTACATGCCGAAGGCGACGGTTCTTCCTGCATGGACGCCAGGCACTTCGCTGGCGAGTGACTCCAAATCTTGCGGGTACACGTTCTTGCCACCGACAATGATGAGGTCTTTCTTGCGTCCTGAAACATACAACTCGCCATTTGCGATGTAACCGTAATCCCCCGTCAGATACCAGCCGTTCTTGATAGCGGTTTCGGTCGCGTCAGGGCGGTTGAAGTATTCGGTCAGCATGCAGTCGCTTTGGACGGCGATCTCACCGACGGAGCGCTCGGGCAAGTCGTTGAAGTCTGCATCCACCACGCGGACTTTGGTATTGGGCAGAGGATTCCCAGACGAGGTCATCTTCATCGAAGGCTGACCAGCTACCGGCGGAGTCGCGAGGCGCTGAGTCATGAAGGTCTCGCGGTCGATCTCATCCACGGCTGGGATTCCATCCAATGGACTTTGAGTCACAGCGAAGACATTCTCAGCCATGGCATAACACGTTTGCAGCGCGGATTGTTTCAATCCGTACGCTGAAAATTTTTCATGGAAGAGGTCGTGGCTTTCAAAGTGGACGGGCTCGGAGCAATTGATGATGGCGCGCCACGTGGAAAGGTCCACACCTTCGAGGTTGCGCTCGCGGATCTTGTGAGCACAGAAGTTGTAGGCGAAGTTGGGCAGCCAGGTGAGCGTACCTTTGTATTGCGAAACGGCTTGATGAAGTTTAAACGGTGCGCGTACCCAGTCGAAAGGCGACATGTTAACGAGTGGAATACGCAGCAATACAGGCATGAGGAAGCAGGCAATGAAGCCCATGTCGTGATAAAGCGGCAACCACGAAACGATGACGTCACTGGCGGGATCGATGCGCAGAGTTTGACTGTAAGCGTTGAGCTGGTTGAGCAAGGCGCGATGCGAAAGCGCCACGCCTTTTTGCAAGCCAGTTGTGCCCGAGGAATGTTGAAGGACGGCGATATCTTCAGGCGAAGATTTGATGCCTTGTAGGTTGTCGAAGTTCGGTTCGGTCTCTGCTTCGATGGTGTTTGTCAGAATTACATGTTGAACCGAATCGCCTTCGGTAAGGGCGCTGCGTACTTCGGATTCAAACTCTGGATAGGTGACGATGGTGGTTGGCTTGGTGATGGAGATTAATGAAGAGAGGTCGGCACGGTATTTTTCGGGCGCAAGTTTCTCGGTAAGGAACGGCATAATGGAAGGAATCGCGCCATGGAGAATCGCGCCCCAAAAGGCATAGACCAAATCCTCGCCGTGCTGTTGGATCAAAATAACTACTTCACCGGGTTTGATGCCTTCGCGAGCGTAGGTCAGGGCAAAACGATTCGCACCGTGGATCAGGTCGCGATAGGTGAGAGGCTTGTCCGCTTGACCAGCATGCTGCAGGATGATGCTGGTCTTGTTGGGGACTTCTTGGTAGGAGCGTTGGAGGAGATTGGGGAGAGTCATTTAAGATGCAGTAGGGGCGCAGCATTGCTGCGCCCCTACGTGAATTGATTATTTTCTTGAAGAAATGAATGCAGCCAATTGATTGAGATTATCAAACGTCTCTGCATTCAATTCGGTATCTTCAACGCGGACGCCGAAGGTATCTTCAATGAAGAGTGCCAAGTCCATCAAGCTGAATGAGTCGATCAACCCGCTGGAGATGAGTGACTCATCCGCGGAAATAACCTTACTCGGTTGCTTGAGGATTTTTTCAGCAATGAATTTTGCAATGGGGGTGATGATTTCAGTTGTCATGAATGATTCCTTTTACTATATTTTTTACTCATTACTTGTTACTTTTTTTACTGCTCTTGCAATCCTACTCTCACCGCATCCAATGCTTGCAAAGCCGTCAGATTGCGCCAAGGCCAGCCGCTGAGCATGTTCTTCGGCTTATCAAAGAAGTTGCGCGAGAACGAGAGATGAAAGCCGTCGTTCAGTTCAGTGGAATGACCTTGATTCGGCAGGGGTTGTAATGCTGCCCAAAGATTCCACAGAGGGATGTCGTATTCTACGGCAATTTCAGCGATTTCGGCATTAATGCTGTGATCGCCTTCGAGGTTATCGCCTTTAGTAGCAAGGATCGGTACCACACCCTGTTCAATGGAATATTCAATGATCTGACGCATGTACTTGCCATAGTCATCGGCGGGACGGTCGCTAAAATTGGTCTCCAAGCTGATGATGGCAATGCTTGGGTTGTGAAGTCTAAATTCACATGCAATGGGATTTTCATTCTTTTCGCATTGCTTCGGGTCAGCCCGCAGTGGAGTCAGAATTGCAGCGACGTTGTATCCATCTCGCATTGCCAAACTTGTACGAGAGAATGAACCTTCGTAATAGTCAATCGTATCTTGCAAAGATGCATATTCGCCAAGACTATATGCGCCTTCATTATCAAAGTCTACAAGATAGAAACCGGTATTCGTTTGGCAATCGCCCACTTTGGAAAAATGATTTGGGTCGCGTCCCATTGCCAAGCCACGAGCATAAATTTCGCGAGCGGTATCCGTCACTTCAGGAACGATGGGCAGGGTCATCCATTCATCAGGTCCAAGAGTAGGGCGTGGTGTCGGCGCGGATTCTTCGGTGGCGGCTACGACCGTTTCGGTCTCAGTCGCTTCCGGCGTGGAACTGGGTTGGCTTTCTGGTTGGGAAGTTGCTGTTGGGGCTGTGGTGCAAGCAGCAAGCAACACGATAGATAAAAGAAAAAATTGTCGTACTTTCATTTACACTCCTATTACAAGTAAGGGCGACCCGCCCATGATGATGAATGTACTTGATCAACCAAAACGTGTCGCCCTTACAATTATTTACAAGTTTCGAGAATATACGGCGCGAGATTTCCTGCCAGCATGTTCTCTCCCGCATGCGTCAAGTGAATTGCGCTGTTGGTGAATTCATTTGCAGGCACGATATTCCACAAGTCCACATACATCCAGCCATTTTGTTGGCTCAACGAAGCCATGATCTCGCGGTAATCGTCATACGCCCAGCGGGGGTAGAAAAAATTATAGCGGATGTCGCTGTTTGCGCCCGAACTTATTAACATCGGCTCATTTACGAGTAACATCGGTGTCTCACCTACCACATTGAAACCCGCCTCCAAGGCGTTGATGGCAAGCTCATCTTCGGTCAGCGGCGCAGTCAGGTCGTGATAACTATCGTCCGCTTCGAAATCGGTTTGCGCTTTTTCATACTCAGCGGGATAGACCTGGTCGATGCCCGTGGCAGACCACATCACGCCATAAGTTTGCAAACGGAAGAAGTCCGCCCATGCGCGACGGTCGCCGACAAACGTTTTCTGCCAGAACGATTTGACTTCGAAATTGGGATCATCCGCCTCGACTCTTAAGCCGTAACTGGTCGCCAGTTCCCGGACCTTTTCTTCATTGTTAGCTACCAACGGCGTGGACATTTGCTTTTCCAACGGAAACGCATCGAGCGTGGTCATCCAGATGACGAGGTCAGGGTCGTATTGCTTGGCATACGAGAGCAGCATAACATCTTTAGTGATCGAGATGGTTGGATAGCCCAAGTTGTACGCGCGGACATTTTTTCCGCAGGCGTTGAGATTATCTTGATTAAGTTGTCCTGCCAATGTTTCTTCTGGTTTGAGTAGTGTCCCCCATACCGACGAATCACCCACGATGATGACACGAAATTCATCATCCGCTTTCGGTGTATCAGCGATGACATGCGAAGCGAACATTGCATCAAGGTCGAAGAGGCTGAGGTTATAGGATTGTTTGGGATTCTCACCGAAGGGCAATCGCTCCCGCCCTGGGTAGAGGATGTTGTATAGGGATAACTGTCCAACACTCGGCTGCCATGCGGCGATGACGAGGTTGAAGAGGACGAATAAGAGCAGTCCTTTGATGAGGACGTTGAGGGGTTTGATTTCTTGATTCATGATTATTTGTATGGCGGGTTTGTAACCCGCCATGAGTCCAATTTCAAAGAGCGTCAGGCTAAAAGCCTGACCTACATTTAAGAGCCAAGCAATTTCAAAATCACCTGCCACGAGGTGATGGGTGATGATAATGCAAAAAAGATCCAGCCAATCGCGACGAAATGGAAGGTGAGCAAAATTCCGCTGATGTTGAGGATGGTTTGTTTCGTGGGCGAAGTTGCCCAAGCGGCAGCTCTAGCTTTAGTCATGTCGTTCCAGCGGTTATGAATGAAAAGACCAAGTCCGTGCCATAAGCCCCATAGGGTGAAGTTCCACGTCACGCCGTGCCAGAAGCCAATCAGTAACATAGTGGCGACTTGGGTGAAAAGAATCATCATCGGGATAGACATCGGTTTTTGCCAAGACCGGAGCCAGCGGGTGATGGGATTGAAGAAATAGGCGCGGAACCACTGGGTGAGAGTCATGTGCCAGTTGTTCCAGAACTGGGTCAGGTTGGGTTTGAGGTAGGGAGAAGCGAAGTTCTCGGGGAGTTTGATTCCGAGCAGTTGCGCGATACCTAGAGCAATGTCGGTGTAGCCGCTGAAGTCGAAGTAGATCTGGAAGGTGTAGGCGTAGACGATGATCCACATCCAAAACGTGGAAGTGACTTGAGCCGCGTTAGTATCGTTGAGAGCGATGAGAGCTAAAGCGTCGGCGATGACGAATTTTTTGAACAAGCCGAGGAGCAGGCGTTGACCTGCGGAATATAAAGTTTCAAGGTTCAGACCTGCAAATGGAGCGCGTAAATCCTTCGTGAATCGTTCTAAGCGGTCAATCGGTCCGGCGGTGAAGGCGGGGAAGAAGATGACGTAGGTGATGAACTCACCCACGTCTACGGAGGGAAATCTTCCAGACTGTTTATCGCGAATGGTGTGGATGAGACGGAAGGCGACGTAGGAGAATCCCAACCAGCGGAAGTCGTTGATGGAGACGTTGGTCAGTGATTGACCGGAGAGTGTGCGCAGGAAAGAACTGAGCCAGAGAGATAGGGTGGGAATCTTTATGAGTAGAAAAAGCCCAATGGTTAGAACCAAGCCCACCGTTAAGAAAGAAGCGCTGAAACGCGTCAGACGAGATAACGCTAACAGTGTCAGTCCTGTTATCAAAAAGATAAGGAGAGTCGTTTCGAGTTGAGGTGGGCGCGAGGCGGTGAAGAGTTGAATTTGTGGAACGAAGCGGGTGAGGTTGAGTAAAAGGACAACGCCAGTGACGATGGCAAGGATGATGATGTTTTTGCGCTGCTTGCGGGTTTCGTCGTCGGCGGTGATGAACCAGGTGAGGACGACGAGCACGAGCGTGGCGAGAGGCGTGAAGAAGTCGGCGCCGCGGATGGGGAGGGCGGGTTGCAGCCAGAAGATGACAACGACGCTGGCGATGAGCATGAACCACGTCCTGCCATGGTTGCGGAAGGTTGTTGCCCAGAGGAGCGAGGCGGCGGCGAGAATCAGAATATTTTCAAGCGCCATTTAGAAGCCTTGATAGATCCACGTGGGGCTCGAGTCTGCGGTGAAGATGACGAGGGCGATGAGGATGAGGCAGAGCAGGAGGGCGAGGAGGTTTTCGCGGGTGAGAAACTTCATTTCTTTAAACACGAAGGACACCAAGGGCACTAAGGGAAAACCTTAAAACCTTTGTGTACTTCGTGTCCTTTGTGTTTAATCGCTCTTATCGAACGCCACAGACGAGCCAGTTGCCGTCTTGCTCGATGACTTCGTAGGTGCGGTCGGCGAGGTCGAGGGATTGGGGTTCGCCGTTGTAGCTCATGTTGAGCATGCCCGTGCAGTCGACGAGGGTCTTGTCGCCGTCGGTGCCTGCTTCGGTGCAGGACATTCCTTCCACGGTGACTTCGACGAGGGCGAAGGAGTCGAGTTCGATCAGGGCGTCATCTTCCCAGTCGGCGCAGGAGTTGGAGATGAGGGCGGCTTGGTCTTTGGTCGCAAGGGCGGTGATGTAGCCTTCGACGGCGGTTGTTGCTGAGCCGGAGGCGTTTACTCCGCAGGCGGAAAGAAGAATGCTCAGGGCGAGCATGAGAATAGTTAATTTATTGCGCACAGGTTCCTCCGTGATTTGGGTCAAACGATTGCGGATTATAGCATGGAGGGAATTTGGGGAATTACTTTGTTGCAGCAAGTGCTTTTGCTTTTTTCAATCGTTCTAATAGCTTTGCTGGCATAGCACCATTTGCGTGTTTCTGTTTTGCAAATCTTTCTAGTATTGAGACTTCTTTGGAATACTCTTTCTGTTTACGATAAAGTATCGCTAATTCGCTATAGTACGCTGGTGCAACCCCCATGCCGTTTATTGAACTTTCTTCTTCGGTGGCGTTGACTAATTCGAGCAGTAACTCTTCTAATTTAGAAAACTCCCCGGTTCTCTTCAATATCTCAAAATCTCTAACATAAGTTGTAAAATGTCTGCCAATATAGTATCCAGGTTTGTTAATTGGATTTTCTTTGGCTAACTCTATTAATTTTTTATGAATTCGTTCTGCAATCGACGAATCTTTACTGCTTCTAAACCAAGTGTTAAGTCCATTCAAAAATTCAGGAGCAGGGTGTTCACGATTTGTTTCTGCACCTTGAGTCAATGTGTGAGGCGGCGCGCCCATTGGTTGATAAGCATTATCAATGTACTCTCTTTCTTCTGAGGTGAAAGTAGAAAACCACCATTCTTGAAGGCTGTAAAACGAAATTAATCCTTGAATCTTATTCATGCTCACTTCCTTTGAGCTTCTAATGCTTGAATAGTTTTTTGGGTAGACAAAAAAGATGTGTCAATAAAAATATCTCCAGCCTCTTTCCAATTAGGCTCTGCAATATTCACCCATTCTTCCCATACATTAGAAAATTCTTTGATACGGCGTTTTTTGGTTGATAAAAATCTAAAAAATAATATTTCCTTTCTAGCTGATAACACTACAACTTTGGATCTGTATGTTTCTTTTATCCAAACTATTTGCTCAAGCCTCTTAGCATTGTTCGTATTCCTTCGGAAAACCGTGTCACCACCAATATCCAATAGGAATTTTGTTGAGCTTAGATTCGGAGCAATATTTTGAAGTACATCTTTGAGATTTAGGTATTTAAGAGAAAAAGATGTTTTTTCTGCATGAACTCTTCTAAGTTCGTCAAAATCTAGATAAGCCAGATTAAATTGCTGAGAATAAATCTTGGCGATTGTACTTTTGCCAACCCCACATGGACCAGCAAATATTAGGTTCAAATTGGCACTCCATTATTGTCTGTAATTAATGTCCAAATTACTAGCAGATTCCCTAAATCTTAAAAATTATAGAGGTACCCTTAAAATAACACAACAACAAACAATCCTCCCCTTGATCCATCCCCCCGAATGCCCATCCACGAATACGGGCGGACTCCATTTGCAGACGGTTTAAACAGAAGCTTTCCTTATCCTGCCCAGCAATAACAATATCGGGAGAAGCACAACACTCATCACCAGCGGATTAGCGTGTGACCCATAATTCGGGAAAAGCCCAAAACTGATATTGATCATCATGTGAAAGACCAAGGCGTAAAACAAGCTTTCTCCTCCATTTACAAAGGCGTAGACCATACCAATTCTCATCAGGATGTTGAGGATACACATGCCAATGATCCAGCTTGTCGGGTGCGCCCAACTCCAAGGGATGACATGCCAAAGCGCCCAAACGGAGCCGATGATAATTCCCGCCATCACTGCACCATATGCTTTTGCGAAACCTTTCGAGAGCATCAACGTCCAGCCGATTTCTTCGGGAATGGCGCCGAGAAAATAAAGCACAATCATGAGCGGGATTTCGTTCACAGGGAAGGTCAACGTCACAGGCAGTGGGAGGGAGAATAACTTCATCAGGAAAAATGAAATGGTCACGACAACCGGCATACAGAAGATCGCAAACAGCCCAGCCCATAACGTCACTTGCTTGAAGTCGAAAATGCGTGAGAACAGGGAAGATATTCGGATTCCGTTTCGCCAGGCAAAGAGGAGCGAGAGCGTGAACGGAACGAAGATCATCAGAACACTGATGGGCAAGCCAAAAGGCAGTCCATCCACAGGGGCAATAGCTCCCCAAACATAGAATGGGATGGAAAGTAGTAAGGTCAATAGTAAAAATAGATAGCTTTGTTTTGTGTTTAGCATGGTAAGTATGTCTACGAATGAAATTTATCATAGTCTCTTAATTCTCCATCCCTTAAATTCTTCAACATCTTGAAAATTGCAATAGCTGGTTTTACCTACCCATTTGACTAGGCATCGCCCAAACTAGTCAGTTTTTGAGATGATTCCCTCTTTTTTCCTTTATTAATATATACCCGTAAGGAAACTCTAACCTTTTTCCTACAACGGGATTTCTGCTTTTTGGTAGAATTCTTACAAGGTATTTAGGAGACAAAATTATGGCTGGTATGGAACGTTTCACACAGCGAGCAAGGCGTGTACTCAGTCTCGCCCATCAAGAGGCAGAGCGCGCCCGTCAAAATAGTATTGGTACCGAGCACCTTCTCCTCGGATTAATGGACGAAGAAGGCGGCGTCGCAGGCCGTGTACTGCGTGAACTCGGCATGTCCTCAGATCGTGTACGCGAAGTCGTGCAACGTATCTCCAGCAGTGCGGCAAACTTTGACCCAAATCGCATTGAGCTGGCACCCGAAACTCAACAAGTTCTCGAATTCGCCGTGGATGAGGCACGCCGCCTCGGTCATCACTACATTGGCACCGAACACATTTTGCTCGGGCTGGTGCGGGTGGATTCGACTGCCCTCGAAGCTTTAAGGCGACTCGGCGTGACCCCGGATCAGATCCGCCGCCAAACCCGGCGCGTGTTGAATGAATCCGCCTCTTCTTCCTCAGCCACACCTGCGGGACCCCAACCAGGCAGAAGCGCCGCTGGAGCCAACAGCCCAAAAACCCCGCTCGTTGATCAACTCGCCACCGACCTGACCTCCAAAGCCGAGGAAAAGAAACTCGACCCGGTCATCGGTCGCCAAATGGAAATTGAACGCGTCATCCAAATTTTGGCGCGCCGCACCAAGAACAATCCCGCCCTCATCGGTGAACCCGGCGTGGGCAAGACCGCCATCGTGGAAGGACTCGCTCAACGCATCGTCGATGGCGATGTGCCGGCTCCGCTCATGAACAAACGCCTGCTTCAATTGGATGTAGGCTCGCTCGTCGCGGGCACCATGTACCGCGGTCAATTCGAAGAACGCCTCAAGCGCATTATTGATGAGTTAAAGCAATCAGGCGCGATTCTGTTCATAGATGAAGTCCACATGCTGGTCGGGGCAGGAGCCGCAGGTTCTTCCGTCGATGCGGCAAATATTCTCAAGCCTGCGTTATCCCGCGGTGAATTACAAGTCATCGGCGCGACCACGTTGGACGAGTATCGCAAGCACATTGAATCCGATGCCGCGCTCGAACGCCGCTTCCAACCGGTGCAGGTGGATGAACCCTCTGAAGAAGAGACCATCGAAATTCTCAAGGGCATTCGCAACGCTTACGAAGAACATCATCATTTGGTAATCTCCGATGAAGCGCTCAAAGCTGCTGCACATCTTTCCACGCGCTACGTCACCGAAAGATTCTTACCCGACAAAGCCATCGACCTGATCGATGAATCATCTTCGCGTGTGCGCATGTACAAAAGCCCCGCCGCGAAACAAGCCAAAGACCTGTTCAGCCAGTTACGTCAGGCTCGTCAGAACCGCTCGCTTGCAAACGAAGAAGGCAATACCGAAGATATGCGCGAGTGGGAAGAACGCGAAACTGACCTCTCTGCACAGATCGAACGCCTGCGCACCGGTTGGGACCGCGCCAACAGCCCGGTCGTGACTGCGGAAGATATCGCCGAAGTCGTCTCCATGTGGACGGGTGTTCCGCTGATGCAACTCACCGAAGCTGAATCACAGCGCCTGCTCAAGATGGAAGATGAACTCCGCAAAGCCATTATCGGGCAGGAAGATGCCATCATCGCGATCTCTCGCGCTGTGCGCCGCGCCCGCGCTGGTTTGAAGAATCCCAAACGCCCGATCGGTTCGTTCATGTTCCTCGGACCCACCGGCGTTGGTAAAACTGAATTAACCAAGGCACTCGCCAAGTTCATGTTCGGCAGTGAAGATGCTGCCATTCAACTTGACATGTCCGAGTTCATGGAACGTCACACGGCTTCTCGTTTGGTCGGCGCTCCTCCCGGATACGTCGGCTACGAAGATGCCGGTCAACTGACCGAAGCCTTGCGCCGCCGTCCGTATTCCATCATCGTCTTTGATGAGATCGAAAAGGCACATCCCGAAGTCCACAACATGCTGTTGCAGATCATGGAAGAAGGTCAACTCAGCGATGCGAAGGGACACAAGGTTGACTTCCGCAACGCCATCATCGTCATGACCTCCAACATCGGCGCGGACGTGATCAAGCGTCAGTCGAATCTCGGTTTCGCGCTCAAACGCGATGAAGTCACAGAAGAGAAATTGTCGTACGAAGACATGCGCAAGAAGTTGAGCGAATCGCTCAAGCGCGCCTTCCGCCCTGAGTTCATCAACCGCGTGGATGCAGTTGTCATCTTCCGTGCGCTCAATAAAGAGGATATCGGCAAGATCGTCCGCCTCGAGTTGGATAAAGTTTCCGAACGCCTCAAAGACCATGACCTGAGCCTGGTCGCACAAAACGACGCTTTGGACTTGCTCGCAGAGCAGGGCTACGACTCCGAGTTTGGCGCACGTCCTTTACGCCGTGTCATTCAGCAACGAGTCGAAGACCCGCTATCTGACAAACTGCTCTCCGGTGAATTCGTCGACGGTGACAACGTCACCGTGAAAGTAGACGAGGACGGCGAGATCACGCTCGAGAAGAATCCCGAGCCGGTTGTAGCAGAGCCGAGTTTATAAATCAAACTGTAGGGGCGACTCGCGAGTCGCCCCTACGTTCAATATGAATAAACAAGAACTTTTCAAACAAGCTGATTACACCTTCCAGCGCGGGAACCGCGAATTGGCGAAAAAATATCTCGCCGAATTGCTGGTGACTTACCCCAATGATGAGCCCGCCTGGATGCTCTTAGCGCGTGTAGTGGAAGAAAAAGAGCGCAAGGTGGAGTGTTATCAGCGTGTGCTCAAAATTAATCCCAATCACGCTGAAGCCAAATTAGCGCTGGAGCGTGTCCGTACCGCGATCAACCCAAACACCCGTCCCCATCACGCTCTTCAACCCATCAAGGAAAACAGTCCATACCGAACCGTATTGCGTTCTGGCTTGGCGGCATTGTTGGTGTTCTTGTTCTTTGGTACAGGTACGTTTGTGATCGCCCGCAATAATCCCAACTCCCAGCTTGCCTTCGTCCTTGCCGGTGTGACGCCTACAGCCGTTGGCAGTACTACTCTTGCTGATGATGTTGCGCCGCAAACCCGAGCCGAGGTCAACGCAGAGTACCCGCAATATGCGCCTCTCGTGGATGCCCTGTTGGGCTTCGCCATGGATAACTCTGAGAGTGGCATGGAAGGCGCTCCTGAACGACCCGGAGACCGCATCCTTACTTCTGATGCCACGGGCTTGGAAGCCAAATCGATACTTGAGAAAAGCCTGCCACAGCCCGGTACGATGACTACGGTCACCATTACCGAGCAGCAGATCACCTCGTGGATCGCCATGGAATTGAGGAACAACCCCGATCTGCCGTTGAATGAGATTCAAGTGTACTTGCGTGATAACACCGTACAGATCTGGGGCATGGTCAATGGCAGTGAAGGGTCTACTTCTGCCTTGATTGTCGGGGAACTCACGGTGGGTGCGAATAAATACCCGTACTTCAAGATCGAGTCGATGCAGATCGGGCAACAAGTGGTGCCGGGGATGTTCGTTTCTCAAATGGAAGCCTGGCTGAATCAATCGCTGAGCGATGCAATCAACCAACAGGCACCGGGACTTTCGTTGGTGAGTCTCAAAGTCACCAGCGGGTTGATCACCGTGTCTGGGACGAGATAAACGTTTGGGCGATGTACCAAGCCCAAGTCTTGGAAAGAACCGTGAAAAGTCCGCTGTGGAGGCGGACTTTTGATTTAACTATCATGCTTTCTTAAGGTAATTTTTAGCGCACGCGTTGTCAAATAAATGTTGAAACCGATCCGTAGTGAAGGAGACTGAAATGAAAACGTATCGCAAACCGTCGGATGAAGAACTGCGCCAACGGCTGACCCCGGCACAATATGAAATTACACAACATGCAGGGACAGAGCCACCATTCAAGAATGAATTTTGGGATCATAAACAGGACGGCATTTATGTGGACATTGTTTCTGGAGAGCCGTTGTTTAGTTCGCTTGAAAAGTTCGACTCTGGCTGCGGCTGGCCCAGTTTTACACAACCACTTACCTCAGAAAATGTCACTGAGCATACTGACACGAAATTTTTTATGGTGAGAACAGAAGTTCGCTCCAAACATGGCGATTCGCATTTGGGGCATGTCTTTGAAGATGGACCTGCGCCGACCGGATTACGCTATTGCATCAATTCGGCATCACTGCGGTTTGTTCCAGTGGAAGATTTGGAAAAAGAAGGCTATGGCGAGTATCTCGCCTTATTCAAAAGCAAACTTCAGAAGAGCAAGTAACTCACCTGACATAGTAGGGGCGCCCCAACTACATTCTGTGAAAATCTTTCGAAGAGGGTGACCCTTTCTAGTGGATCGATACTACATCCAACTTTGGCGGGTCGCCCCTACGTTGAGACCTTGTAAGATGAACAAGTAAAGAGGAGAATTTATTATGAGCATAAATGTTGAAACCGTTACGCTGGCTGGTGGTTGTTTCTGGTGTTTGGAAGCTGTTTATGATGAAGTGAAAGGCGTCTTGTCTGTGGATTCAGGGTATTCTAACGGACATGTCCCCAACCCCAGTTATCGCGCCGTCTGCAATGGAGATACAGGTCATGCCGAAGTGGTGCAGATCAAATTTGACTCTTCTATAATTACCTTCCGTGACTTGTTGAATATTTTCTTTGTCATCCACGACCCGACCACGCTCAACCGCCAGGGTGGGGATGTAGGCACGCAGTATCGCTCGGGTATTTACTATCACACGCCTGAGCAAAAGGAAGTCGCTGAGCAGACCATCCGCGAGTTGGAAGCGCAAAAAGTTTGGGGTCAAGCCATCGTCACCGAAGTGGAACTGCTCAAGGATTTCTATATCGCTGAAGATTACCATCAGGAATATTTTGTGAACAACCAGAATCAACCCTATTGTCAGGCGGTTGTCGCGCCGAAAGTTGGCAAGTTCCGCAAGCACTTTTTGGATTTATGGAAGAAACAGGCGGCGTAGTTTATAAACATCACTTAAAAGGGACGCAGATGAATACGGAAAAATCCGTGTGGATTCTGCGTTCCTTTTGCATTTATTCGGGGACTCAAATCGACGGGAAATCATTGTTCTCACGGCTATAATTGCCTGAGTGAAAATTTATATCTCCCTCCTCCAACTTCGTCCAAAATATAAATTGCTATGGCTTGCACAGGTCATCAGCCTTGCAGGCGATTGGTTTAACACCATTGCTTCGGTCATCATTATTAATCGCTATACAACATCCGGGCTTGCGCTCGGAGGATTGTTCATTGCGCGTGCGCTTCCGCCATTTTTGCTGGGACCTGTTGCAGGAGTCGTTGCTGATCGCTTTGATCGGCGCAAAGTGCTTATTGCGAGTGACATCCTTCGAGCCGTGATCGTTCTTGGCTTTCTGTTGGTAGACCGCCCTGAACGGCTATGGCTCATGTATGTGCTAACCGTCTTGCAATTTAGTGTTTCTACTTTTTTTGAACCGGCTCGGGCAGCACTCACCCCGTCATTGGTCGAAACGGATGAACTTCTCAATGCCAATACCTTGGCGAGTATCACCTGGTCTGCGATGCTCACATTTGGCGGCGCCATTGGAGGAGTGACAGCCTCCTATTTTGGTGTGCCCGTTTCACTCGTTGTTGATGCGGCGAGTTTTCTTGTATCCGCAATGCTGGTTGCCAGCATCACAGGCGAATTCCGTTCACAGATGGCGCACGCATTAGACAGCGGCTGGAAAAACTTTATAGATGGCATGAAATACGTTCGTAAAAATCTGGATGTAGGGTTCGTGACCCTTGTGAAAGCCTTTGGACAGGTCGGCAGCTTTGACATTATTGCTGCCTTATATGCCGCCCGCCTCTTTCCCTACGGGCAGGAGGGTGCGACCACATTAGGGTTGATGTTTACAGCCTTTGGTTTGGGCGCAGTGATTGGTCCGCTCATTGCAAATCGTTTCGGTGACGCGAGCGCAAGTTGGCTGCGTCGTGCCATTCTTGGCGGATTTGTATTCATGCCGCTTGCGTGGTTCATTATTGGCACGGCAACATCCTTCCCGATTGTGTTGATCGGGTGTGTCATACGCGGCATGGGCGGCTCGATCAACTGGACGTACAGTGATGTCCTTTTACAAATGACAGTTCCTGATCATTTTCTCGGTCGTGTTTTCGCCTTCGATTTTGGTGTGTACACCCTGGCGGTTTCGGTTTCACTCTGGATTACCGGTTTCGCCATTGATGAATTTCAGTTTGCCCCGCGATCCATTGTTTTAATTCTGGCGGCAGGCAGCCTTATCCCACTGGCTGTGTGGAGCGCAGCCCTGCGTACGCAGTTTAAGTCACACACGGCTGAAAATTCACAGTAGCTTCGTGCCGAAAGTTGGTAAGTTCCGCAAGCACTTTTTGGAGTTGTGTGAAGAAGCAGGCGATTTAAAGAAAGGGCACGGGTTTTGTGACCTACGCTTTTTTTTATTTTTTAATTGTTTTACGGAAAAGCTCAATGGTTAGCTGTTTCGTTTCGTTCGTTGCCCAATGACCCACTCCCGGCAGGACATGATACTGAACATCATAACCACTCTGACTCAAATAGGATGCTAGATTAGCATTGACTTGTAGTGATTCGGGATGATCTGCTCCGCCAATGACCAGTAAAACTGGCACACGTGGGAATCCTTTCACAGAATAACCACTTGAGAGAATTGCCAAACCGCTGACTGCATTGGGATAATGAAGGGAAAATCCCTGAATGAAATAAGCACCTGCAGAAAAACCAGCCATGAACATGCGCGAACCGACCAGATAGTCTTTTTGCACAGCATTGACTGCGCTCCATACGGTCCGCTCTCCAACATCCTGGTAATAGCCGCCCGCATCGCCAGGAATGGATGGACAGAGCAGCACAAAACCTTCTTCTTCTGCATAGGGCTGCCACATGTTCCAACAATCCAGCCCTGAGCCGCCTGAACCGTGAATGCCTACAAAGAGCGGCCAGATACGGTCATCTGAATACGATTTTGGAACATAGAGATAATATTCCACCGGGATGGTATGACGATGTTCTGCCGGGTTTGCAGGCTGTGCGGATACAACAGAGATCATGAACCATACAATCCCGCTGATAAAAATAAAAGCCATGCTGGCAAATATAATGAAGAACCAATTAGTTTTTGGTTTTTGCCGAGCTATGATTTTTGGGGTAATTTGTTTTTGTGGGGTATTCAAAATTTCAAGTGCATGCTTTGCTTCAACACTATGCGGATTAACTTTCAGGCAATATCCCCATATCCGTTTGCGATCTTCAGTGGTTTGCCATGTCTCTGCATAGAGTTGCCATGCAAACATATGATCACGATGTTCTTTGATGAAGTTTTCCAGCACTGGGCGGGCATCCTTGAATTTCCCCGCTTTGATTAGTTGATCTGCTTTTAGAAGATCATTATTGCCAGACATGTTTGTTCCTCCTCATATATCAAGATTATACTTCAATGAACCTTTGGAAATTTTGTTATACTTTCCCCACTTATGACTGAGAGCAAGACACCCAACTTTTACATTCGCGATCTGCCCATCTATGGTGACGCCATCCTCGCGCCCATGGACGGGTATTCTGACTGGCCCTTCCGTTCGTTATGCCGTGAGCTAGGCTCTGCCATGAGCTACACCGAGTTCATAAAGGTGGAGAAGATCCTCAGCAAGTCCAAGCAACCTGCCAAGCGCATGTACTTTAATGAGCCGGAACGTCCTATTACCTTTCAGATCTACGGTGAGATGTTATTGCTGTTCTTGTTGCTTCTGCTGATATTTTTCCTTTTTTTTTGGGCGCTACCGCGTTGGAGTTCGTAGCGGAGGATTTTCAAGGCACGACGACAGCGTTCGTCGGATTCGGGGTCGACTGTGGTCGCAGCGCGGAGCTGCAATCGTCGCAGTGTGCTCATCGTCACGAGCAGGCCCACTCGCCCAGACCGCAGACGGTGCAGCACCGTCACCAAATTGGTCACATCTTTTTCAATAGAAGACGAGTGCAACAAAAACAATTGCTCTAGGCCTTGGAGGTTGGACAGGATGCCTGGCGAGAGCAAGGTAGGGACCTTCTTGGCAACGAACGGAAGTGTTACCGAGGAGGACCCAACTTCCACGTTCGACAATTCATTTTCACTGTTGAAGAGTGGAACGACTTGATTCGTTGAGGCCACGTTTTTGTCTGTTGCAACAGATTCATGTGATTGCTGTTGTTGTGCTGTTGGTGTTGTAGATGGGTACAAGGATTGTAGCAAGTGGTGGTCTAGCTGCCATTCTTTCGCCAAGTTGGCTGCCATGTGCCGATCCTGCAGCCCCATCAGTGCCTCTGTGACGGCCTCCAGCGCCATCCCCTTCCACACTGCCATCGCTGCGTTGGGAGTTAAATCTGTATTGTCTTGGTGACCCTCTGTGTAGAGAAACGCACTCTGCGCTACTTGCTGCTGCTGCTGAAGCACTGTGTCGGCGTCTGCTGCAGCATTGAAAGAAGTTTTCCAAATTCCTTGCGATCCATACCTGTAAGCTCCTTAAAGTGACTCAAAAAAATCTTCGCCTTCCCACTCCGGGATCTCCGCTTCCGGTGGCACTAAATCCCAAGCCGCCCGACGTAATCTTTTGGCCTCTTCCATTCTTCCACTGACGAAACTAGAGAACGCACGCAGCCGATACCAACGAAATTGCCTCACTCCTCGCTCGCTTTTCAGGCTTAAGACGCGCGCTTCCAGATCTGTAGAGGACTTTATTTTAGCCGGATGCTTTAGGCCTTCGGCTTCGAGTTTAGAAAGGGCATGATCGAGGTAGGCTCTTTGAAAAGAATCGAGATCTCTGAAGCGTCCGACGGTGCTATGGACCTGTCCCGCCCCTTCTAGGCCTTCAAGCCAGCGTTGCAACTTGCGAGCGATGATCGGAAAGTCCTTTTGCCAACTCTCGTCGTTGCGACCGAGCTCAATGGTGAGATCGAACTTGGTTGGCAAATGGTCTACCGTTACGGCATACCCGGGCGTCAAAGAGGCCACCCAAAAGCTCACCAGCACACAATAAACGGTAATACGTTCCATTATCTATTCTGCTCCGGTGATGATCTCGACAGACCTGACGCGCCGGCTCTGCCGGCGGTGCCGTCGCGAAGAATGCGGCCGGTCGGAGGCGAAGTCCGCTTTACCCAATACGGCTATGCTTAGTTTACCCT
>JAFLCE010000089.1 GCA_017303655.1 Anaerolineae bacterium | reverse complement strand
TCTCCAAGCGACTAATGGATTACAACTTCCACCCGCCAACGAACTACTTCCCGCTGATTGTCTCTGAAGCGCTGATGATCGAACCGACCGAAACCGAGAATAAAGACACCCTCGACCGTTTCGCCGATGCCCTCATCCAGATCGCTGAAGAAGCCAAGACTCAACCCGATTTACTTCACAATGCTCCGCTCACCACGAAATTCGGTCGCATGGACGAAGTGAAGGCGGCAAGAGAGTTGGTCCTCTGCTGCTGGTTGCCTGAGAATTACGAAGAGCTGGTATAAAACGAGAAAGCGCCTCGAGGTTAAGACTTCGAGGCGCTTTTATAAGGTTTACATATGACTCATCCACTCGTGCTACAACTCCGTTTTACCCGCAGTGAATTTATTCGCGGTATTAAAGGCGTAACTGAAAAAGAAGCCTCAAAACGCTTCCTACCCATGAACTGTATCAGTTGGAATATCGGTCACTTGGCATGGCAGGAACAACGGTATTTCTTGTCCTATGGGCTGGGTATCTCACTTTTTCCTGAAATTGAGAAAAGCCATGCTTATGGCGCTCCCGCTAGTACACCATCGCTGAAAGAAATGCTTGTCGCTTGGAAACAGATCACTCTCGCCGCTGACCCATTTTTGGAGACACTGACTTCAAAGAAACTTGCCCAGAATGTTATCAGCAATGGCAATGAAATTCAGCGCACCTATGGGAATTTGATCCAACGCACGATCTATCACTACTGGTATCACCTTGGCGAGAATATGGCGATCCGACAGAGATTTGGTCACACCGAACTTCCGCAGTTCGTAGGGAGCATCGATACCAAAGCGCCATACCAGCCTGAATGATATTATTCTTAAGTGATTTGTAAGTTCACGTAGTTTAAGGGCTCGATCTCTGTTGACTTACAGCGTGTATAATCCTCCCGAATCAATTCGGACCACATCCAAGAGAGGTTAAACGTTAATGCTCAACAAGCTGTTGTTCCACCGCTTTCCCAACCTGAAAAGCCTGCTTACTCGTCTACAGTACGAATTTATCTCGGCGTTGAAACCCAAACATGATGTGCTTTTTATGAACTTTGGGTACACGGATCTTCATGAAGGTGCGCAGGCGATTCCGCTTGACCAGGAGGATGAGCTTCATCGTTATCCGTTGCAGTTGTATCATCACGTGGCAAAGCATGCAGACTGGACAAATGCCGACGCCTTGGAGGTCAGCTCGGGGCGGGGTGGAGGCGCTTCTTACATCATGCGGCGCTTTAAGCCACGTTCTTATGTTGGGATGGATTTTTCGCAACGAGCTGTTGAGTTCTGTCGCAGTCATCACAAGCTTGAAGGACTTAGTTTCGAGCATGGGAATGCAGAAGACCTAAAATTCCCCGATAACTCCTTTGATATTGTTCTGAATGTTGAAGCTTCTTTGTATTACCCCAATCTGGATAAATTTTTGGCGCATGTTAAACGTGTATTGAAACCGGGCGGGCATTTTCTTTATACCGATTTGCGGTATGAAGAAAAAGTAGGCGAGTGGCACAAGCAGTTGAAAGACACCGGCTTGAAACTCATCAAAGAAGAAGATATTACAGATAATGTGTTGGAAGCGCTTGAAAAAGACCGCGCGCGAAGAACTCATCTTGTAGACACGTATGTCCCCGCCATTTTGCGTGAGCAGTTCTATCATTTTGCCGGGCTCAAGGCAAATGTCCCGGGCGGGAACTTGCTTCTTGAGCATCGCCGTTATTGGGTCTTTGTTATGCAAAAAGCGTAACGACTTGTCCCCGTCACTGTTGAAATTTCTCTTGGCAGGCGAATGCTGCCAAGAGTTTTCATTTGAAAAACTAATTCATTGATTTACTACGATCAGAGGAAAAAAATGAAAAAGAAAACACTGTACTTGCTTGTATCTATTTTAGCCATATTCAGCTTGTTGATTTCCGCTTGCGGTGCTGATGAAGGGTACGAAGACGAATTTTACGAAGAGGAAGTTTATACAGAAGAGGCAGTTGAAACTGAAGAGGAAGAGCCGTCTGCTCCTCAAGATTCTGACGCTCCTGCAATTGAAAGCGCCCCAGGCGAAGTGATATTTGATTTTGGCTTCACCCCTGAACAGAATGGATTTAGTTTCGAAAACTATGGCGACGACATCCCCGCCACCAACCTGACCGCAGATGAATTGCGCCGCATGTTCGGTGATGAAGTTTGCGCAGACATCAACGGCGATCAATGCATTCTCACTCCACCTGCCGAGCAGTGGATGGATCAGATCAATGAAAGCATGGGCGGCGGACATTGCGAAGGCATGGCAGTGCTCAGCCTAATGATGTATACCGGACAGGTATCTCCTGCGGATTTTGGCGGCAGCGTGGCGAGCGATTTGGACGTCAACGATGAGGCGCTTCAAAAGGAGATCGCGTACTGGTGGGCAACTCAGGCGACCGACCCAACTGCATCCAGTGTTGTTCGCGGAACACCGATGGAAATCCTTGAAACGGTGCGTCAGATGGACGTGAACGGCGAGACCTACACCATCGGTATCTATAACGACAGGGGCGATGGTCATGCCATTACGCCCTTTGGTGTGCAAGACAAAGGCGACGGCTTATATGCCATCCTTGTGTACGATAATAATTATCCCGGTGAGACCCGCGAGTTGTTCATCGATTCACGTGACGGCTCCTGGACGTATGAAACTTCGATCAATCCGCAGGTAGAAACCGATGTATGGTCTGGCAATGCAGATACACAGACGCTTGACCTCACGCCCACGTCTGCACGTGTTGAAATACAAGTTTGCCCTTTCTGTGAAGGTGGTTTTACCAGCACCAATAAACTTGCGGCTGCCGATCAATTGATGAATCAATTTTTCCTTGATGGCGATGGGCACATTCTTATTACCGATGAAAATGGAAATCGCTTGGGTTATGTGAACGGTGAGATCGTGAATGAGATATCCGGCGCTTCTTACACCCGCTATCGTATGCTTGCAAGCGGAGAAACCCCAGAGCCGATCTATGCGGTGCCTGCCGGGCTCGATGTGACCATTACCATTGATGGTTCGGATCTTAGTGAGGAAACGTTGACCGATCTGGTCATGATTGGAGCTGGTTACACTATTGGAGTTGAGGGTATTTACCTGACACCGGGTCAAATAGATACCGCTTATTTCTACCCGATGGACCAGATGATCGCCTACGAAACCGAATCAGATGAATCTCCCAGCATCATTTTTGGTGTGGAAAACCCTGACGCCGATTATTACTTTGAAGTCTATGGCGCGGATATGCTTGGCGGTGGCGTTATTACCGCCTGGCTTGATAGTTCCGCAGGCGATCTGCTCATCAATACCGAAAAACTGAACGGCGAAGGTTCATTTAATTTCTATCTCACCCGCATTACAGATGAGGCAGAGGAAGAATTCTATGCTGAGGATATTGTTCTCAACGAGGGCGCGTTGATCTATGTCAACTACGCTGAGTGGACGGATGCCAATCCCGAAGGGATTTACTTCGGTGTTGACCTCGACGGCGACGGCGAAGTTGACGAAGAATATGTAATTGACGACGCCCAATAAAAAAAACAAAAAGATGCATCGAAAGGTGCATCTTTTTTGTTATCATTCACCCATGAGGTACTCATGAAAATATTAACCGTTGATATCGGCACGGGCACGCAGGATATTTTTCTCTACGATTCGGATCTCGACATCGAGAACGGATTCAAACTCGTCCTGCCTTCGCCTACGATGATGATTCATCGCCGTCTCAAGCAGTCGCTTCACCTGCGGACCCCGGTGCTGTTTACAGGTCACCAAATGGGCGGCGGCCCCTCAGCCTGGGCGATCGAAGAAGTAGCCCGCGCGGGAATTCCCGTCTATATGACGCCTTCGGCTGCGACGACATTGAATGATGAGTTGAATAAAGTGGAAGCCTTGGGGATCAAGATCGTTTCGGAAGAAGAAAGTAACAAGTTGAAAGTAACGAGATATGAGTTGAAGGATTTTGACTTTCCGTTAATTTCAAGGACGTTTGCTGATTATGGAGTTTCATTAGACGATCTGGCGGCAGTGGCTGTAGCGGTCTTTGACCACGGTAATGCTCCGGCTGGAGTCTCTGACCGGCAATTCCGTTTTGATTATTTGGATGAACGTATTAAGGAGAAGAATTCTCTTTCGGCGTTTGCTTTTGCTGCGGATGAAGTTCCTGAAATTATGTCTCGTTTGCAGGCAGTTGTAGATTCAGCGCATGACTTGCTTTGCCCGTTGGTGGTGATGGATACGGCTCCGGCGGCGGTGCTGGGCGCAGGCTTTGACCCAGTGGTTGCAGCTCGCCAGAAAAGAATTGTTTGCAATGTGGGCAATTTTCATACCCTGGCGTTTCGTTTAGGAGATGGCGGTATTGAAGGTGTCTTCGAGCATCACACGGGTGAGATCGACCTGCCCAAACTCGAAGGCTTGATCTATAAATTAGCGGATGGCTCCTTGAAACATCAAGATGTATTCGATGATATGGGGCATGGCGCGTTGATGTATTCAAACGAGCCGTTTGAATTTGGCAAAGATGAATTCGATGTAGTGGTGACGGGTCCGCGCCGAAATATGTTTTCTGGAAACCCTGCTTTGAAGCCTTATTTCTCCGTCCCCTTTGGCGATATGATGATCGCGGGTTGCTTTGGTCTTCTAGCGGCTACAGCGGAGATTCTGCCTGAGTTGGCTGAACCCATTCAAAGGTCGCTTGGAGGCGGGTATAGAGCTGGCAAAGCGCCGTGGGATGCGAATCCATAAAATAAAAAAAGCGCATGGAGAAAATCCATGCGCTTTTGGTTGGTGAGCTTAACTCTGGCGAATATCCCAGAATTTTTTTACAGTTTTATTTAGGGCTTTGGTGATTTCATCTTTTTTCAAGCCTGCGATCTTGAAGGTCAGGATCTTGCTGGAAGGATCGTCGCCTGAGAATTGACCGAAGGAGATGAAATTGCCGCCCGCATCTGCAATGGCTTTGGTGACCTTTGCAAGGGTGCCGGGTTTGTCTTCGATCTCTGCGGTGACGCGGATGGCTTTGGTGCGAGCGCCCATGAGTTCGAGGAAGATCTTGAACAGGTCGGTTTCGGTGATGATGCCAACGAGTTTGCCAGAGCGCATAACGGGCATGCCGCCGATCTTTTTATCTGCCATGATGCGCGCGGCTTCTTCGATCGGAGTGGTTACATCAACGCTGATGAGTTTTTTGCTCATGACCTGCTTCACAGTGACTTTGCTGATGAGGTAGTTCATTTCCCACACGCTCAAACTGGTAACGGGGGAGGGAGATGCATTTAGCAAGTCGCTCTCTGTAATGATGCCAACCATTTTTCCATCTTTGACGACAGGGGCGCGGCGGATGTGTTCTTTCTTGAACATGGCTAGTGCATCGTGAACCGGGGTTTCCGGGGTAACTGAAATTACGGGGTGGGACATTCTTTCGCCAACGAACATGGGTGCCTCCAAGACATTCTTGTCTATATTGTGAAATTTGTTACAAACACATTATACTCAAATCGCGAGAAAAGAAAGTCACTAAATCGGAGTGTATAAGGTCACTTTAGGTAATGAAAAGTGACTGTTACTTGACTACTTTGCAAACTCTTTAATGACTCTTGCCATATGCTTGGCATGCTGAGCATAAAGATCAATACGGAAATTTTCGTTGGGGGCGTGGGCTTTGGTATTTGGGTGACCAATGCCCATGGTCACTACTGGCAGCCCGAGGTCATGCACGAATGGGAAGTTCGGTCCAGACCCGCCAATCATCGGGACGATATCCATTTTGGCATCGTAGACTTCTTCAGCGGTTTCCACGACTAGTTTGACAAAAGGATGATCCGGATCGGTCCGCGCCGCGGGCTCGCCACCAAGGAAATTAATTTCGACGTCGCTGAAGCCTTCTGCATCCAGATGGGCGCGTAGCTTTTTGAGGATGTCTTGTGGCATTTGCGTAGGCACCAGGCGGAAGTCCACTTTGGCAGAAGCAAATGCCGGTTGGACGGTTTTCGAACCAGGACCTTGATATCCGCTGGTGAGACCACAAATTGTGCAGGTCGGTGTGAAGACTTCTTCGAGTTTTAGATCCATGCCGCCTTTGAGTCCTTTGATGAATTCTTTGACGCCGTAGCGTTTTTTATATTCATCTTCAAGGTCGGGAAGAATTTCCATGTATTCACGGTCACGATCTGAGGGTGGGACGACATCATCATAAAAGCCGGGGATGCGGATACGTTCATCTTCACCTTTAAGGGTGTTCAATGCCCAGACTAATCGCCAGGCGGCATTCGGGAAAATGCTGCCACCTAAACCGGAATGAACATCGGTGCCGAGGGAGGTCACCGAAAGCTCAACATAACAAATCCCACGCAGACCGAGATATTGCTGTGGGCGTTCGCGATGGTCCACGCCGCCGAATTCCCAAATACAGGCGTCGGCTTTGAGTCTCTCAAGATTTTTGGAGATAAAGTCGTGTAAGTGTACGCTGGCAGTTTCTTCTTCGCCTTCAATGATGAATTTGATATTACAAGGTAGTTCACCTTCATCTGCCAATATGGCATCGATGGCATGCAAACGCGAGGTGAGATGACCTTTATCGTCACTCACACCGCGCCCATACATAATGCCATCACGAATTTCCGGCTCAAATGGCGGGCTGTCCCATAATTCCAATGGCTCAGGCGGCTGGACGTCGTAATGGTTATAGATGAGGATGGTCTTGTCGGTTTTGCCTTTTCGCTCTGCGAAGACAACTGGCGCGCCGTCTGTATCCATCACCTCGGCTTTGAAGCCGCGTTTTTCAAGCATTTCTTTCACGAGCTGGGCACATTCTTTCAAGCCCAGGTTTTGGGCGCTGATGCTGGGCTGGGCAACATATTTCTTTAGTTCATCCAGACTTTGATTCAAGTTCTTGTCGATGAAAGCGTCAACCTTATCGTAAGTGCTCATGAGGAACTCCTTATAAAAATAATGAGGGCGGACAGGTCTACAGACCTGTCCGCCCTTTTCACTCGTAAAAACTTGCGATCCAGTCGATTGAGTAGGCACCCGCAAAAGCGAACATTGCCATCTTGATCGTCTGCCCAACCCAGCATGCCAGCATGAACTGCCACAAAGGAATCTTGGCGATGCCTGCTGCAATCCCTGCCATATCGAAAAACGGATTGGGAAATGCAGAAAGCACCAAGATTACCCAGGCACCGTATTTTTTAACCCACGGCAGGATGCGATTATAAATCTTGGTATTTTCCACAGCGACTTGTCCGCCATAGCCTGCCAGATAACCAGTCAACTCACCAAGTGAGCCGCCAACTCCGGCAGCCAATGCAACGCCCAGCGGATTCAATACGCCGCCCATCGCAAAGATGACCGCCACACCCGGCGCAGGCAGAATGACTGTGGCATTGGCGATGAGCATGATCAGGAACGCGCCAAAATAACCCAGCTCAGCAAAATCCTCTACTCGGTCACGGATGCTGTACACAAAGACCGTAATTCCGATCACTGCCAAAACGGCAAGGATGCGCGTAATGACCGTAAAGGTTTTGTTTTCCGGCTTTGAAGCTGGCAGGTTTACAGGTTCACTTACAGGCGTAACATCTTCTTTCTTCTTTCGTACGCCTGCCTTCTTTACAGCTTGTGAACCTTTTGACTTGCCAACCTTTGAACCCTTTTTTACCGGGTTAGCTTTCTTCGATGGTGACACGGATGATCTTTACAGCCGGAGCATTGACCTTAGACGGGTCGCGCTCGGGGATGGACATCAACACGTCTTCACCTTCCACGACCTGACCAAACACCGTGTGACGATTATCGAGGTGAGGAGTGGGTCCGTGTGTGATGAAGAACTGCGAGCCGTTTGTGCCGGGTCCGGCATTCGCCATCGAAAGGATTCCGCGTTTGCTGTGCTTCAGGCTCGGGTGAAATTCATCTTGAAATTTATAACCAGGTCCGCCACGACCAGAGCCGGTCGGGTCGCCGCCCTGCACCATGAAGTTCCCAATCACGCGGTGAAAGATCACATTTTCATAATAGCCTTCGCGAGCGAGAAAGACGAAATTATTCACAGTCACCGGGGTTTTGTCTGCAAATAATTCGATCACCATCGTGCCGTTATCGGTCTCCATGCGGGCGCGATAATTCTTGGTGGGGTCGATCTGCATTGCGGGGGGCGTGCTCCATTGCTTTGCCATAGTTCTCTCCTTGAGTTGATGAAATGATAAATCTATTTGAGCAGCGCTTCTATCCTTGCGGTCACCATGTCCATGGCGGCGGCGTTATGTCCGCCTTCAGGGATGATCACATCCGCATATCGTTTGGAAGGCTCTACAAAATCCAAGTGGGTCGGGCGTACTGTCGCATAATATTGCTTGATCACTGAATCAGTGGAACGTCCACGTTCAGAAATATCTCGTTGTAATCGTCGGATAAAACGAATGTCCGCATCCGTATCTACAAAGATCCTAACATCGAATAATTTACGCAGTTCGGGTTCTACAAAAATCAAAATCCCTTCCACCAAAATTACATTGCGAGGTTCCACCGCAATTGTTTCCGCAGTACGAGTGTCGGTTACAAAATCATAAATCGGAATCTGCACCCTTGTGAAATTCCGCAAAGCGATCACATGCTTCACCAGCAACTCGGTTTCGAGCGCATCCGGGTGGTCAAAATTTACCTCTGAATGTTGAGTCGCAGCCAGTTCGCGTAAGTCTTTGTAATACGAGTCGTGTTGAAGATACGCAATGCGGTCGGCTCCTACTCGTTTCAATATTTCCTGCGCCACAGTTGTTTTCCCCGAACCTGACCCGCCCGCGATCCCGATCACCAATGGAAGTTTCTGCATCATATAACGGGATTATACCCGCCACAGTCATCGGGATGCAAATAAAACGGCTCCAGACAACGCTGGAGCCTGTTTGCCACAAGTTGAGCTTTACTTACTCTGGAACATTCCTGTCAACGCGTTCCATATTGGGCAGCGGTCATAGATCCCTAAGAAGGCGAGGATGCCGCCAATGCCTGCCACCAGCCAACTGCCAGTGGATACGCCAACCATAATGAACAATCCGCCTGCGCCAAGTCTCAGCATCCGGTCGAATTGCGTCATGGAAACTTTTACTTCTTTTCCCTGAGCCAACGCTTCGAACACCGACCTGTACCCGGCTTCATTTTGTGCACCTGTCAAACGCGCCACCTCTTTGCCATTTTGAAAAGCGATCACCGTCGGGATGCCAAAGATTCGGTATTGTTCCAGCACCTCCCGCGAATGATCCGCATTGATCGGTAGGAATTCCACATCTTCAGCGAATTCCTTGCCCAGTTTATCAAGGATCGGTTTGGTCATCATACATGGACCGCACCAGGGCGCCCAAAAATCTACAAAAAGTGGTTTATTAGATTCAAGCTTTTGTTGAAATTCTTGTTTGTTCATGGTTAAACGTAAAGCGGACGATTTCTCGCCCGCTTTCGTTATTATCCTTTAGCCTTTGTAGGTGCTGAGTTTGAAAGGCGCATAGAGCGGGCAGAATGCGATCACGGCGGTCAGAGTGAACACACCGGCGAGTACGAGCAGAACGATGCCGAGTGTGCCGGTGACAATTCCGCCAAAGTACAAATAGGCGAAAAGGGCAGAAATCAGGACACGGACGATGCGATCGGTATTGGACATATTGCGTTTCATTTGAAAATCTCCTTGAGTAGTTTGAATTGATGTTGCTAGTATAGGAGACTTCCAAATTTCTGTCTGTGACAATGTCACATAGCCGAACGGGATTTTAATAGCTCAAAGTCTAGAATTTCGATGACCCCGCGCACAGACTGAATGCTGCCTTCGCTCATGAAATCCTCGAGCAGGCGGCTGACCACCTCACGCGAACTGCCTAATTCTGAGGCGATTTCCTGGTGGGTTATACGGATCGGATTTGCATCCTGTCCACGTTTAATTAAAAGAGTCGCAACGCGACGATCCATCCGCTGAAAGACCACCTCGTCCACGATTGCCATGACAGTCGATAACCGTTGTGATAGCAGGTCAAAGACAAAATCACGCCATAGATCATACTTCTTTACCCAACTCCGAAATACCTCGGCAGGGATCATCACAGCTTCTGCATCCTGTTCCACAGTAGCTATGGCAGGGAAGGTATTCTGACTCAGAATCGCATTGGCAGTCAAAATGCAGGATGAGCCGTTTCCAAATCGATAAAGAGTGATCTCGCGCCCGGTCTCACCGATCTTGTACACACGTACACCCCCCGAGATCAGCAAGGCAATGGCTTCGACACGGTCACCTTCCAGAAAGACATCATGCCCGGCTGGAATGTGCGCAAGAAACGCAGACCGTTGGAATTCTTTTACGAATCCCTGGTCTGCGTTACTGAGAAAAGGCATCGTTAGTACGATGCGTTCAAATTGCTGGTCGTCTATCATTAACTAATCATAAATGTAAGCAAGTCCTACGGTACCAGGACCTGCATGTGTTCCAACGACAGGGCTGACTTCGGTAAAAATTGTTTCCACGGGTGAGAGTTGCGCAGCAGCGCGCTCCAAAAGACTTTTGGCATCATCCGCAGAGTTTGCATGCAAAGTAGCCAGACGGACATTAGACTTTCCTTTGACCTGTTCTGCCACAAGTTCTAAAACGCGGTCGTGCGCTTTGCTCTTGGTGCGAATTCGTTCAACGCCTTCAACTTTCCCTTCTTTCACAGCAAGGATCGGCTTGAGGTTCAAGGCTGAACCAATGAACCGCTGCGCGCCACCAATGCGTCCGCCGCGGTGCAGGAATTCAAGTGTATCTACCGCAAAGAAAACGCCGGAACGTTGATGGGCTTTTTCAGCTTGCGCTGCAGCTTCTTCAAGGCTGGCACCGGCTTCAGCAGCACGAGCCGCCGCAAGTGCCTGAAAGCCCAATCCCATCGCTGTGGACTGGCTGTCAACAAGTGTTACTTTGTCTCCGGCGCTGCCCATCATGTCTTTACCTTGAATAGCAGATTGAAGGGTACCCGAAAGCTTGGATGAGATAAAAATACCTAATACGGACATCCCCTTATCCACCAGACCTTGGAAGATCTCCTGCATCGTAGCAGGGGATACCTGTGAGGTAGAAGGCATAACTTTGGCGGTTTTCAAACGGCTATAAAACTCGGTCGGTTGAATATCGATCCCGTCGCGATAGGTTTGATTATCCCAAATAAGAACTTGCGGGGCAACGGTAATTCCGTGCTTTTGAATGATATCTGAAGGTATATATGAAGTGCTGTCTGTAACGATGGCAAACTTGGACATTTGTTCCTCCGAGAAAATTTATCCCCCATTTTACCCTCTTTACAAGAAAACATTCCCCAAAACTGAGAATCGCCCTCATGGTATAATTGCGCCGACGTTTGGATAAAAATAAAGTAACACATAGGAGCCGATTTTGGCCTTCAACCCAATTAACTGGCTGTTAGGCCTTTTTTCACTAGATATCGCCATTGACCTTGGCACCGCGAATACTCTTGTTCACGTCCGAGGCAAGGGCATCGTGATCAACGAACCCTCTTGGGTGACGGTAGACAAAAAACTCCGCCAACCTCTTGCGATTGGGTTGGAAGCCAAGGAAATGGTAGGACGCACCCCTGCCAATGTGATCGTTGTGCGTCCCATCCGCGATGGGGTGATTGCAGAATTTGACGTTACCCGTATTATGTTGGAATATTTCATTGGGAAGGTCCACGAGCAAAGCGTGGTGCCTTTGCCGCGTCCGCGTGTGATCGTGGGTCTGCCGACTGGCGTAACCGAAGTGGAAAAGCGTGCCGTCTATGATGCGGTCATGGCAGCCGGGGCGCGCCAAGCCATGTTGATCGAAGAACCGATTGCGGCGGCGATTGGAGCCGGGCTTCCCATCGGAGAAATTCGTGGTTCAATGGTGGTAGATATCGGTGGTGGTACGACCGAAGTTGCTGTTATGTCTACGGGTGGGGTGGTAGCTTCTCGTTCCTTGCGTGTGGCTGGCGATGAAATGGATCAAGATGTAGTGCAGTACTTGAGGAATAAATACAACCTTTTGATTGGGCAAGGCATCGCCGAGCAGATCAAATGGCAGATCGGTTCCGCATATGCACTGCAACCTGAAAAAACAATGGAAGTGCGCGGAAGAAATTTGGTGACCGGCTTGCCCGAGACCGTTGAAATATCTTCGGTGGAGATCCGCGAAGCGCTTTCCGGTTCTGTACAAGTGATCATCGATACAGTTCGTGATGCCTTGGATGAAATTCCGCCCGAGATCGTCTCAGACTTAATGGATATTGGTATCTGTTTGGCGGGTGGCGGTGCGCTTTTGCAAGGACTTGCAGAACGCCTGACCGATGAATTGAAATTACGTGTTTGGGTGGCGGAAGATCCCCTAACCTGTGTGGCTCGTGGTGCGGCAACTGTGTTTGACGACTTGGAAAACCTTTCACGCTATTTGATCGGGTTGGAACGCGGCAGCACCCGTCACATTTAATATAATGAAATCACAAGCCGCCAGTGAGGCTGGCGAATAAAATGAACTCTCGTTCTTTACAAACTACCATTATTTTTCTAGTCATTGGGGGTATCTTAGTGCTTGCCTTTAGCGGCGCTCTCGGAAGTGCATCGCGCGGGTTTACCTCGGTGCTTGTTGATGTGCAGACTTGGATCTCAAGCCGCTTTATCGGGTTTCAAGATTTCGTTACAGCGCCGCGCGATATTGTTACATTACGTCAACGCAATGCCGAACTCGAAGCTCAAGTTTCTCAACTTCAAACTCAATTGATCGAATTGCAACAACGCGTTAATGAAACCGAGATCCTTGCCGCATTGGTGGATTTCTCGCGTTCCAACCCAGAAAGCACCTACAAAGCTGCCTCTGTGATCGGGCGCGATCCCAGTCCATTTTTGCATTACATTATTATCAACCGCGGTTCCAATGACGATATTCGCCGTGGTATGCCGGTTGTAACCAATCAGGGCTTGGTCGGTAGAGTGGATGCCGTCATTGCCGACGCCGCTCGGGTTCAACTGATCACAGACCCAGCCTCTGCTGTCAATGTTTACTTGCAAAGCGCCGATACCAGCGCTATTCTCGCTGGTTCTGTCACTGGTGATGTGTCCCTCGATTTGATCTCGCAAAATGTAACTGTGGAATCTGGAGACTTGATCCTCACCTCCGGCTTGGGTGGTGGATACCCTGCCGATCTGATCATTGGACAAGTGGTCACGCTTCGTTCTCTTGAATTTGAGCTGTTTCAACAAGCGACGGTTCAACCTGCTGTGGACTTTTCTCGCCTTGAGATCGTCTTGGTGATCACCAACTTCCGCCCGGTAAACATTACTCCACTCGAACCGATAATTACACCTTCCCCCTAACTCTATGCGGAATTTAATTGCTTTTCCCATCCTAGGGCTGGCTGTGATTCTACAATCCTCCATTGTCAGCCAGGTTCAACTTGTAGGCGGTTTTGCAGATTTGCCTCTGGTGTTGATCGCTGCCTGGGCGTTGCAAGAGCGCGTGGATACACATTGGCATTGGGGGGCATTGGTCTGTCTTTTTACTCTTCCTATTTCGAATCTGCCCATACCTGTTGTGATCTTCGGGTACTTGGGTGTGATCATTCTTGGCCGTATTCTTCAACGGCGAATTTGGCAGGCACCATTGCTTGCCATGTTTAGCGTTGTGTTTATTGGTACACTTTTCTTTCATCTCCTTTCTTTTGTTGTGCTTCGTTCTTTGGGCACCCCGTTGGACATTCGCGAGGTAGTTGGAATAATCACCTTGCCTAGTTTGCTTTTGAATATGCTATTATCTATTCCTATGTATGCCTTTATGCGAGATATATCTTATTGGGTGTACCCGGCAGAGGAGAGGGCATGAGTACTGGAACTGAATCACGTCCACTTCGTTTTGAGCCCTGGCGGCTTGGGTTGATTTATGTTGTCGTTGCGTTTACCCTGATCGGGTTTGTGTTGCGGCTCTATAATCTCCAGGTTCAGGATGGGGATTCATTTCAAGCTCGTGCGACTGAAAACTTTACAAAAGAAGTCAGTGTTGCTGCCCCGCGCGGTATTATCTATGACCGAAATGGTTATATATTGGCACGCAATATTGCAGCCTATAACGTCATCATCACGCCTGCTAATCTTCCAGTGGATGCTACTGACATTCAAAGAATTTATCGAGAATTGTCTGCTTTGGTGGAAGTGCCTGTTGGTAGTTTTGTTACCGATACGACTGACGCCGAAGTTGTATTGCTTGAAGTCCCTGGTGGGTTGCTCACCGAAGAATCGCTCGATGAAGCCAAGCTCTTTGGAGCTTGTGTGCCGGGTCCTAGCATTGCACAGTTGGTTGCATTGCAAGATACTCTGGCTCCTTTTACCCCGGTAAAGATCAAATGCAATGTTTCAGAAGAAGTGGCTCGGATCGTAGAAGAGAAAAAATCGGACTGGCCAGGCGTCAGCGTGGATATCGAGCCGATTCGTGATTATCCGACCGGTTCACTGACCGCACATCTGCTCGGGTTTCTGGGTCCTATTCCTGCTAACCAGGAAGAGGAATTAAGTGATAAAGGTTTTGATCCAAATCGCGATAAGATCGGTTATGCCGGGGTGGAAACATCTTTGCAAGATATTCTTGCCGGTCGAAACGGTCTGCGCGTCGTACAAGTGGATGTGGCGGGTCAGGAAATTCGCAACCTGGAACCTCCTCTTGCGCCGGTTCCTGGTCATAATGTTTATTTGACGATTGATACCCGTTTGCAAGCCGCGGCTGAGGCGACGATCCTGGAAGAGATCAATTTTTGGAATACATATTTCGGGCAGGTTCGCATTTCCAGTGGTGTGATCATTGCGATGAATCCTAAAACGGGTGAAATTCTTGCCATGGTTTCCTACCCGACATATGAAAATAATCGTTTGAGCCGTATTATCCCGGCGTATTATTACGAGCAGTTAAGCCAGGATCCACGCAAACCCTTGTTGAACAACGCGATCTCAGCGGAATACCCGCCAGGCTCAACTTTCAAGCTTTCCACGGCAACGGGTGCCTTCAATGAAGGTGTCGTTGACCTAGAAGATATTATTCAGACGCCGGGTCAATTGCTTCTGTGTGAACGCTTTAATCCCAATGATATTTGTACCGACAGTAATACACGTCCCTTCGTTGATTATATTTTTGACCAAAACCCGGCAGGCTTTGGTTCGCTTTCCTTCCTTCAATGTATCGCTTATTCAAGTAATGTATGCTTTTATAAGCTAGGCGGTGGTTTTGAAAACGAAATTCCCCAGGGGTTAGGCATTGAGCGCTTACAGCAATATGCAACTGCTCTTGGGTACGATGCTCCCTCTGGCATTCAATTGCCCGGTGAGCAAGACGGTCTCATCCCCGACCCGCAGTGGAAGCGTATTAATACGGGTGAGAACTGGTCAACAGGCGATACCTACATTGCCAGCGTCGGTCAGGGATATGTACTGGCGACTCCCTTGCAGGTTTTGATGTCGGGTGCCACGATTGCAAATAGTGGTAAGTTGATGCAGCCAACTGTTGTCCGCGAAGTCACAGATGGCGACGGGAATGTCGTACCCATGTGGTTTAACCCGGAAGATTTTACAGTGACCGAATTTGAAACGGATGGGAGCTATCAAATATCTCCATTTAATCCAACCATGAAGTGGGATATTACAGTGAAACCGCTTATTCAAGAGTTTTCGTGTGAAGGTCCCTACTGTACACCTGAAGATGGCTTCAAGATCGTAAACCCGGAAACGGTAGCGGCTGTCCGCGCTGGTACACGGCGCACAGTTACGGATAATACTTTTGGGACGTTGAATGAGTTATTTTCCGATTTTCCGATTGCTGTGGCTGGGAAGACAGGCACAGCCGAATACTGTGATGATGTTGCCCGTGAAGCACAGCGCTGTCAATTCGGTGCCTGGCCCACACATTCATGGACAATCGCCTACGCACCGTTCGAGGATCCAGAAATCGTCGTGGTGGCATTTGCCTATAATGGCGGTGAAGGTGCCAGCGTGGCAGGACCGATGGTGGCGCGTGTGATCAAGGCGTATTTTGAAATTAAGGCGCTTGATTTAGCACAAGGCGGCGGTGCTCCGATCCCCTAAGCCGGGGAATGGCATCGTGTATAATTAGAAACCAACTCCGAGATGACGATCCCCATGGAATCAACCACATCCCTTGTTCAGATCAAAGGAATCCGCGATGGGCTGCTGGCTACATTTGCAGATGCCCCTTGGGAAGATCAACGCAATTCCTTGCTGGAGCAGATCAACGAGCGTTCTGCTTTTTTTCAAGGCGCCCGGCTTGCCATGGATGTGGGAAGTCAGATCTTGAAAGTGAATGAGTTGGTGGATTTACGCGATCAACTCTCGGAAAAGAACATCACGCTTTGGGCAGTCATTAGCGAGTCTGCAACGACGGAAAACACGGCTCAGTTGCTTGGGCTGGCAACTCGCATCTCAAAGCCCCGCCCGGAAGAAACACGCCCAGTTCATGAAGTATCCAGTGATACCGCTTTGTTTATTTCCCGTACTGTCCGTTCTGGAACCCGTATTGAATACCCTGGGAACATCGTGATCGTAGGTGATGTAAACCCCGGTGCGGAAATCGTTGCAGAAGGCAGCGTTATTGTGTGGGGGCGCGTTCGCGGCATGATCCATGCCGGAGCGAAAGGCGACCTTTCTGTCTGTATTTGTGCGTTGGATCTATCTGCAAATCAATTGCGTATTGCGGATAAAGCATCTGCAATGTTGAAACCTCAAAAAGACCCCAAACCGGAAATTGCCACGATTAATAGTGAAGGACACTTGCAAGCCGAGATTTGGCAGACCGGCGAAACCACCATTAGGAAATAATATGACAGCACAAGTGATTACTGTAACCTCCGGTAAGGGGGGCGTCGGCAAGACCACGGCAGTTGCGAACCTCGCGACTGCGATCGCCATGGACGGCAAACGCGTTGTTTGCATGGACGGTGATATTGGCTTGCGCAACCTCGATGTTGTGATGGGTCTTGAGAACCGCATCGTTTACGACATTGTGGATGTGATCGAAGGACGATGCAAACTTAAACAGGCAATGATCCGGGATAAGCATTACCCGGAGATGTATCTGATTCCGGCGGCTCAGACTCGGGATAAGAATGCAGTCTCCCCATCAGATATGATCCGCATCTGTAAGGACCTGCGACCAGACACCGATTTTATTATTATTGACTCTCCGGCTGGCATCGAACGTGGCTTTCGAAATGCCATCGCCGCCGCAGACAGCGTCCTCGTGGTGACCAACCCCGAGGTCAGTGCTGTGCGCGATGCAGACCGTGTGGTGGGTATTCTTGAAGCAGAAGAAAAAGGTAGCCCCTCACTCATTATTAACCGCTTGAATCCAAATCTAGTTAAGAATAATGATATGCTCTCGGCAGAAGATGTGCTGGACTTGCTGGGCATCCGCTTGATCGGAATT
>JAFLCE010000088.1 GCA_017303655.1 Anaerolineae bacterium | reverse complement strand
CAATCCCAGGTGGGACCAGAATCTGGTCCTTCGTAATCAGTGACGCGGTATTCCTTGTTGTTTCTGAAATCGTAGCTGTACACATCCAGGTTACCATTGCGTTCAGACTGGTAGGCAATTCGGTCGCCTTCGGGTGACCAGACCGCATTGACAGTCTTGCCGTCGGTGGTCATGCGTTTCAGTTCGCCGGTCTCCAGGTCGATCACATACAGGTCGGTGACACCGTCTTTCTCTGAGAGGTATGCGATCTGTTTGCCATTAGGCGACCAAGCCGGGAAGACTTCGTTCGCATCCGAGTCGGTCAATTGAGTTGTACCGCCAGTCTCAATATCCAGGATGAACAAGTCCCAGTTACCGTTGCGGTTGCTTTGGAAGACCAGTTTGGTCAACTCAGGTGAGAAGAAGGCATTTACTTCATCGGAGCGTGGATCACTGGTGATCTGGGTTTCCTTGCCGGTCTGTTGATCGATCGTGAACAAGTCAAAGCGACCGTTCCTATCACTCTGGAAGACAATCGTTCGCGCATCCGGACCGTACATCGGGTTGGTGTTGTTGACTCCTGGCGTATTCGTGAGGCGGGTGGCTTCACCGCTGCCAGCAAGGTCAGTATAGAACAATTCGACATTCCCTTCCCGGTTGCTTTGGAACACAACCCAGGTATCGTTCGGGGCACGGCTTGGGCGGCTATCCACGGCACCATCATTTGAAAGGTTGTAGAGTTTGAAGCCCGGCTGACCTTCAATGCCGTCAAGACGGTACACTTCCAGGTTGTCGTCACGGAAGGTGTGGAATACGAGACATTCAATACAAGGCTGCGGTTCTGCAGGTGCAACAGCCAGAACGGGTTTGACACAATTGGTCATCGCCGCGCGAACGGTCGTATTTGATGGGTCAGTCAGGGTGAGGATCAATTCGGCATACGATCCCGTTACCGTGAGATCTAGACTCTGCCCAGCCAATAACTGGAAGGTGCCAGTATCCACAATATTGCCATCCTGATCGGTGATGGTGTAAATGTATGATGAGGTCATGTCACCACCATTGTTGCTGATCACAAAGGCTGCCACACCTTCATCAGAGGTACAAACGCCATTGGCAGACAAATCAGGCGGAGGCGGAGGCGGAAGCACACAGGTGGTCATATCCACAACTGTAGTCAACGAGGCATCACTCGGGGTCGAGAAGGAATACCCTGTTGAAGAGCCGGTCACCGTCAATGTAATGCTTTGCCCGGCAAGCAGCGATACCGTACCGGTTTGAACAATGTTCCCGGCGGCGTCGGTGATGGTATAGGGATAAGGCACAGCCATATCCGTACCGGTATTGGTGATGACGAATGTAGCCGTTCCTGCGTTCGAAGTACAAACGCCATTTATAGATAAGCTAGCAGGCGGAGGTGGAGGCGGTACGCAGGTGGACATATCCGCAACCGTAGTCAATGAAGCATCATTTGGCGTTGAGAATGTATAAGAGGTCGATGAACCGCTTACTACAACGGTCGTGCTTTGATTCGCACCCAATGAGATGGTACCCGAATCCACGGTCGCACCGCTGGCATCTGTAACCACATAAGTATACGGAGTGGTCATGGCTGAACCGTTATTGGTGATCACAAATGTAGCTTCACCAGCATTCGCGGTACAGGCACCGGTCACACCCAGGGAAGGCGGTGGAGGCGGAGGAACCACACAGGTGGTCATATCAACAACCGTGGTCAGTGAGGCGTCGTTCGGCGTTGAGAATGTATAGGAGGTGGAACTTCCGCTCACAGTGACCGTGGTACTTTGCCCAGCCGCGAGATTGATCGTTCCCGAATCAACTATCGTGCCATTGGCATCCGTTACAGTGTATGGATACGTGGAGGGCATATTACCGCCGGTATTGGTCAAGACAAAGGTGGCGGTGCCGGTGTTGACACCACTACAAGAGCCAACAATGGTAATGGCGGGCGGGTTAACCGTTGCCGTGCTGGTTGGTGTAAAGGTCGGAGTAGCTGTGACCGTCTGTGTGGGTGTAGCAGTCGGGCGGCGCAAACAAGAACCATTAACGGTCAGGGTGACGGATGACAGGAAGGAGGTGCGGTAGGTCACCGTCATAGTCGCATTACCTGCACCCGAAATATCAACAAATGCTCCTGGCGCAATATCTACAGGTCCGCTTTGCGAGGGGTCAGAGAGAGTGTACGTTCCATCACTGACACTACCCGAGATATTCGAAATTCGGAATCGTGCCGTCTGATCTGTGTTACAGAACACTTTCAGGTCCAACTGACCATCGATCGGAGTCTTGGTAGGCACTGGTGTAGAACTGCTGGTCGGGGTAAAAGTAGGCGCGGCAGTATTCGTGGTAGTCGGCGTAATGCTTGGCGTAAAGGTTGGCTTCGGTGTCTTTGAAATGGTCGGCGTGGGTGAAGGGCCCGCAGTATTGGTAGGTGTAGGTGTCTTAGAAGGTCTGGGGGTCTTCGTAGGCGTCGGGGTATACGTATTCGTAGGTGTAGGTGAAGGACCCGGCGTATTGGTGGGTGTTGGCGTCTTTGTATTTGTAGCCGTCTTGGTGGGCGTCGGGGTCTTGGTATTAGTCGGTGTTGGTGAAGGACCCGCCGTGTTGGTAGGCGTGGCGGTCTTCGTATTGGTAGGAGTTCGTGTGGGGGTTGGTGTCTTGGAAACAGTCGGCGTGGATGAGGCACCTGGTGTACTTGTCTTAGTAGGCGTGCTCGTAGCCGTATTTACAGGCAACGGCAGACAAGTACCCACAGCCTGCAAACTTACGGTTTCCAATTCAGAGGTCGAATAGGATACTGTTACAGTGGCATTGCCAGCAGCATTAAAAGAAATGCTGTCATTCGCATTTAAATTAAGCGGAGAGGTCACTGGCGATTTACCAGGCTCAGAAACTGTGTAACTACCGCCAGAGAGCGGTCCACCGATGTTTGAGATGGTAAAGGTAGCAGAAAGGTCATTATTACAAGCCACGCCCAAGCCCACATAGGGATCATCTACAACAACTTTTGGTTTTGGCTGGGGAGTAGAAGTGGGTGTATTGGTAGAAGTAGCCGCTATAGCAGCCTGACCTTGCTGGGCAGCTTGAGCTTGAGCCTGATCCTCCTTTGTTGCCGTTGCGGTGGGGGTCGGCGTTCGAGTAGGCGTCGCCGTATTTTGCAAAGCATCCTCGGTAGGTGCCTCAGTAGGCGCTTCGGTAGGAACTTCAGTTGGCGCGTCAGTTGCAGGTGCCGCTTCGGTTGGCGCCTCCGTCGGAGGCTCAGTAGCAGCGGGCGCTTCAGTAGGCGCAGGCTCTTCGACAACCGGCGGCTCTTCAGCAGGCGGCTCGGTTTCTTCTACGACGACAACCTCTTCAGTTGGCGCTTCTTCGCCTTCGCCGCCCGTCCCGGAAAGGAAACCCGCATCCCCGCATGCAGATACCAGGAGAGACATGATCACAAAGATCGACAAAAATCTCAATAGAGTAGGCACTGTTTTTTTACTCATCTCAACCTCATAAAATTCTTTAAAATTACAACTTCTGCTCAGATTCTTCTTTACTCACAGTACTTAGTAGCCGGATTCGGGGGAAAAGGGTCGTAAATTCCGGTAAAAATACGCAACGAACCGATAAGGCACAATTATATTCCCTTATTGTTATAATAAGTCAAGAAAGCATTAAAATTTCAATGCGATTTAATAACTGTAAAGAATTTGATAACTGTATAGAAAGCGAGATTCCCTATGATGCCTAGATCGATAGCCCGAGGATTATTGTTAGTAACCCTGTCCATGCTGATCTTGACGGCTTGCCAGCCCAAAGAAACAGAAGACGCCTCCACTCCAACCGAACCTGCCCCACCCCAGCAAACGGATGCCCCCTCTGAAACCAAAAATGCCACTCTTATTGATCGCGGCATTTTTCTCGACCCTGCCAAAACTGAAGACCCAGACTCCCTACTTGTGAGCCGAAACTTATATGAGGGACTGGTCAAACTCGACGACAATGGAGAGATCCAACCGGGTATCGCTCAATCTTGGGAAGTCTCCGATGACCAGTTGGATTACATCTTCGAGATCCGTCCAGATGCGCGGTTTAGTGATGGCTCCGCGGTTACGACCGATGTAATTGCCGATAACTTCAATCGCTGGTTTGACCCCCAAAGTGCTTTTCATGGGGATGGGAATTACCCAACCTGGCTGAAAATCTTCCTCGCATTCAATGGCGAACGTGATGCGGAAGACCGAGCTGTCTCGCAAGTGGATGGCGTCCAAAAAGTGGACAGCAATACTTTTATCATCCATCTCAACCGACCTGAGCCGGAACTGTTAAATTACATTGCCCAGCCTGCTTTTGCGATTCTGAGCCCAACGGCGTTGACGAACTCAAATTATGGCACGCGTGAAAGCACCATCATTTCGAGCGGTCCCTATGTCATCACATCCTGGACGGATGAAGAATTAGTTCTCAGCCCCAACCCGCAATACTGGGATGCAACCGAGGGCGAAGATATAAATTTCGCCTGGAAATAAAATAATCAAAAACACCCGCCAATATGGCGGGTGTTTTTTTAGTGAGATATTTCAGAGTCTGGGTCGTCGCTTAATAATTGAACAGCATGCGGCAGGGTTGAAAAAATGAACTGTAAATTTTCAACCGCACCTTTCGGGCTGCCGGGAAGATTGATGATCAACGTGCGGGCGCGAATTCCGGCAACGGCGCGGGATAACATGGCATGTTTGGTCTTCTTAAGACTTTCAGCCCGCATAACTTCTGCCAGACCGGGAGCTTCTTTTTGAATAACCGCACGAGTTGCTTCTGGAGCAATATCACGTGGAGCAAAGCCAGTACTACCCGTTGTTAGGATTACATCAAATTCGCCGCTCTCCGCCCACTCGATCAGGGTTTGGCGGATGGTGGATTCATCATCGGGCAGGATATGTTGTCGGACGACCGAACAATTTTCGGCTTGGAGAAATGAGGCGAGAGCCGGTCCTGAAGCGTCTTCACGCTCGCCGCGAGCAGACCGATCCGATAGGGTGATAATTCCAAAGCGAAGTGTCATCAGAATAATTTCGCGAAGACGCGATCCTCAGGGACTATCTTCCAGCCGCATTCTTCATAAAATTGCATGGCGGCTTTGTTATCTTCCAACACAACCAAAAGGCATTTGATGCAGCCTTTGGCTTGCAGGCGTTTTTCCACTTCGGTGAGCAGGGCTTGACCGATGCCATGCCGCCTCGCTTCACGCTGGACGGCAAGATGATAGATCATGCCGCGGCGACCATCGAAGGCGCCAATGATCGAACCAAGAATTTCATCTTTTGATTCGGCAACGAGGAAGAGGTCTGGGTCGCGTTCGAGTTTCTTTTGAATTTCCTGCGGGGTATCCGAGGGTCCAACATGCATGCCCGCTTCCATGCTCTGCCAAAGGCTTAATACGCGGTCGTAATCTGCAATAAAATCGAACTCACGTATTGTGTACTCAGACGTCATGCGGCAAGGACTTCTCGCAGAAGTTTAAAGAGGTCATCGGGCATGTAGGGCTTCATCAAAAAGCCATTCGCGCCACGATGCAGGCATTCTTCTTTTACGCTTGCGCCGGAAGACATGACAATGCGAATGGCGTTGGTGGCGGGATCTTTGCGCAATTCATCGAGAATGTCCAAACCGCTTTGGCTGAAGAGATGCACATCCATGAGAAGGATATCTGGTGTTACTTTATGAACGGCTTGGATAACATCTTCATCTGCAGAAAGCGCGATCACTTCATAACCTTCCATTTTCAACAAAGTCTTGAGCAGCGAAACCATGGTGAAATCATCTTCGGCGAGTAGAATCTTTGGCATTTTTTGTTGCTTTCTTTTTGGTGGTTTTTTTATTTTTTAAAGCAGCTTTCTTTTTTGTCTTTGGTTTTTCGAGTGCAGCAGCTAATACTTCTTCCACCGTCTCGGCAAAGATGAATTTCATGGTTTTGCGGATCTCGTCTGGGACATCGTCTAAATCTTTTTCATTTTGCTTGGGCAGGATGACCGTACCAAGTCCGCTGCGGTGGGCAGCCAGTACCTTCTCTTTGACGCCGCCAATCGGCAAAACCTGACCACGCAGGGTAATTTCGCCTGTCATGCCAACTTGAGGGTTTACCTTGCGCCCAGTAATGAGCGAGACCAGAGAGGTCGCCATGGTGACCCCGGCGGAGGGACCATCTTTGGGCTGCGAGCCTGCCGGGACGTGCATGTGAATATCGTGCTTCTCAAAATATTCGTGTGAAATGCCAAATGAATTCGAACGCGAGCGGACGTAGGAAAGCGCCGCGCGTGCGGATTCTTGCATGACGTTGCCAATTGAGCCCGTGATCTGGAATCCGCGCCCACCGGGCATGGAAGTGGCTTCGATCAACAAAATATCGCCGCCGAAAGAAGTCCATGCCAAACCGGGTACGACTCCGGGAATGGAGGTGCGCTTATTTAATTCTTCCGGTCCGAGGAAGATGGGGTTATCGAGAAATTCTTCCACGCGTTTGGGGTTGATGCTAAATTTCTTTGCCTTACCTTCTGCGATGCGTGTACCGACCTTACGACAAACGGCACCGATCTTGCGTTCCAAATTGCGGACGCCCGCTTCGCGTGTATATTGCCGGATGATCAACTTCAAGGATTCATCATTGAAGGCAACTTCATTTTTGCGCAGGCTATTCTCGCGAATCTGACGAGGGATCAAATATCCGCGGGCGATCTGCATTTTCTCAGTCTCGGTATAGCCCGAAAGATAGATCATTTCCATGCGGTCGCGCAATGGACCGGGGATGTATTCCAATGTATTCGCCGTAGCGATGAAGAAGACCTGTGAAAGGTCATATGCAACTTCAAGGTAGTTATCGCGGAACTCGCCGTTCTGTTCGGGGTCGAGTACTTCAAGCAAAGCAGAAGACGGGTCACCATGAAAATCATTGGTCTACTTATCCACTTCATCGAGCATGAAGACTGGGTTTTTCGTCCCAATGCGCCGCAGAGATTGCAGAATACGTCCCGGCATGGCGCCAATGTAGGTGCGACGATGTCCGCGAATTTCGGCTTCGTCGCGCACGCCGCCGAGGGAGACGCGGATAAACTTACGTCCCATGGCGCGGGCGATGGACTGCCCCAGCGAGGTCTTGCCCACGCCGGGAGGTCCGACAAAGCACAAAATCACGCCTTCGCGTTCGCGGCGAATGTGATCAGTGGATTCTTCTTTTTTATCGTTGGCACGGTCAAGCCGCAGTTTGCGAATGGCAAGAAATTCAAGGATGCGGTCTTTCACATCTTCCAAGCCATAATGATCTTGATTCAAGACTTGCCGGGCATGAGCGATATCGAGATTATCAGGTGTGCCGGCAGACCATGGGAGTGCCACCATCGTATCGAGATAGGTGCGGATGACGCCATACTCTGCCGCCGCTGAGGGCAGACGGGAAAGCCGATCCAACTCACGTTTGGCTTGTTTATCGGCTTCCTCGGGCATTTTCGCCGCTTCGATCTTTTTGCGGAATTCATCGACTTCTTCGGATTGCTCGTCTCGTTCGCCGAGTTCGCGCTGAATGGCTTTCATCTGCTCGCGCAGATAATAATCTTTCTGAACTTTTTCGATCTCGCCGCGTGCTTCGTTCTGGATCTTTTGCCCAATGGTCAAGACTTCAGCTTCACGTACCAACAAGCCAATTAATTTCTTCAACTTATCGTAAACCGAATCCATCTCCAAGATTTCCTGCGCATCTTTCAAGTCGATGCGCTGGAAGTTGGCAATGGTGTAAACGGTTTGCAAGGGATCTTCAAGCGAAAGAATGGAACTGACCAATTCCTCCGGGAAGGAGGGAATCATCTGCGTGATCGCTTGGAACTGGTCACGTGCATTGCGAGCAAGCGCATCTGTTTCGATATTCTTCTCATCCGATTCAGGGGCACGGATGATGCGCGCTCGCAGATAGGGTTCTTCTTCTATGAATTCACCCAGCTTGAAGCGCTCGATGCCTTGCACCAACAAGCGTACGGTTCCATCTGGCGCGCGCAGCAAACGGTGAACAGTAGCCACTGTGCCAACCCGATACAACTCATTCGGACCAGGCGTTTCCTGTTCAGGGTTAAGGGCAGCAACCAGCCCAACCAGTTTATCGCCTGCCACAACATCGTCCACCAGCTTGATGGAGCGTGCCTGCCCCACTGTTAGCGGGACGGCGGTATTTGGGTACACGACCACGCCGCGCAACGGCAGAATGGGAAGGGTATCGGGTAGAGGCGTTTTATCGCCGCCGCCTTCCGCTTGCGGGTCGGTTGAGCCGTCTTCTTTTTTCTGAAATTGGGAAATGAAAGAAGTGAGGAAGCGATTGGACGCGTCGTCCTCCGTTTCACCCATCATTTGTAGAAAATTCTGTAAGCCAGATTGCCATTTTTGTGCAGGCATTGAAAAATTAACCTTGTTCTTGTATTTCTTTAGGGAGGGTAATGGTTAGAAAGCCGTCTTGATATTCTGCAAGCGCATGATCAATATCCACCGAGCCAGGCAGGGTTATCACAGAGGCGAACTTGCCAGAGCGTATTTCCATTTGGTGTACAGCGCGTTTTATGGGAAAGTCGTGACGAACCCCTGTAATGTAGAGCGTGTTGTTTTGAACCGAGACTTCGAAATTTTCTTCGCGCATCCCCGCTATTTCTATGCGCACAATAAAGGATTCTCCGGTTTCATAAAGATCAGTGGGAGGATCCCACATGCTGGACTTGACTTGCCAGCTGACCGAATGAAGGATGCCGCGCCGTACCTCCATAAGGGTTTCGCGTGTTTTTCGGACCACGGTAGGCATGGGTGGGCACTCCTTAATTGTTTAACTTTTATTGTAGCGCCCCCGGAGAGGATCGAACTCCCAACAACCGGCTTAGAAGGCAGGTGCTCTGTCCATTGAGCTACGGGGGCAATTTTCTATATTTTACCCGACTACGCGGACTTGGTGGGCTAACTTAAGATGGGTCTTAATCCACGATACACACGCGCACCCGCAATGGTACGCAGGATGGTATCGGCGGGTTTTCCTAATTTGGTACCAAGGTCTTCGGCAGACAATGGAGAATTTCCATTCGCCAGAAAGGTGCGGAAGATGGCTTCGACCACGGCAGTACGCGGGTTGACAAAGTCTGGCAGTTGGGCGCAGTGAGTGATCAAAACATGCTGAATGCCATCCACCTGCTTGACTTCTGCCGTTTGCGGGTCGATCCAATCGACCAGGCTGCCTTCTTCCATGGAGGCATAGGCTTCTTGATGTTCAGTACACAAAAATGAACGCAAAAAGATATGCCAGTCGCGTTCGTTTTGCTGCCACCATTCAAAGTCAATGTGGAAGGGAGTTTTTGCGTTGGGCTTTAACAGACTCATGCGTTTGCCTCCTCGTCCAGACGGAAGTGCAGGTCACCTACATGCTTGTATACAGGGTTGGATTCCAGTGCTGCAAAGATCGGAGCAGGCGGCACACGGCGGACCAAATTCACAGCTGCATATAACTCTTGCGCATGAACGTGCCCCTGCGGGTTCGATTTGGACAATTCTTTCATCACCATTAATAATAATTCTTCAAAGGAACGTCGCTTTTCCCAGATCGGGTCGAGCGCCTTGAAATCGGGCACATGCACCACCATGCGGTCATTGAATTCGGCGGTAATGGGTTGTTTGAGCGTGGCAAAGACAAAGCCGCCGTCAGAACCGATCATCACCGTTCGCACCCAATCTTTGGAGGAACGCTGACTCTTGGCTTCAACGATGACTTCGCCGGGGTTTTCCCCTTTGCGGACTTCCACCAATGAGCCGGGGATCAATTGATGCGCCTTATACCATTCGCGCAAACCGTAGACATAGCCATGTTCCAGCACAACCCAGGCGGGAATGCGCTGTTTGGTCTTGCCATCTACCAATGTAAAACGGACTCGTGGTGTTTCATACGCAGTTGGGAAGAGTTTACGAGTGCGCTGTGAGACGGGTAAGGTCCCAGCGCGCAGATGCGGGTAAATCAAAACGATGGTGACCGAGGAAACCTCATCGCGCACATCGGCATGATCGGTCTCGGTCAGCTCATCATTTAATTGAGCTTCCAACGCCAGCATTTCAGGACTAAGGTCTTCGCGCTCGTGTGGGACTTCGTCATACTGCAATTGCGGAGGAACGTCACGCACGAAATCTGGTTCGAGGCGGCGCAGACACCAAAGGATCTGCCCGGCAGGACCGACTTCATCGAAGCGATCGTCATCTTGTAAGGCATAGTTCAATGAAAATTCGATCAGCTTGGCGTTCACACCGGTCGGCAGGTCTGAATCTTTCATCAGATCGCTGGTGTTGAGCGGCTCGCCGCCCGCCATATCCAACACGGCTTCGACTAAATTCAATTGACCTTCGTTGATATCCACCAACAAGGCACGCGGGAACCAACTCCCGGCAATTTTTACCAAGCCATCATCTGAATTAAAAGCGGCTTCCAGTTTTTTCTCGAAGCTAACGCCATGTTCGCTCAAGATCTGAGCGGCATTCACATCGTCATCGCCCGGTTTTTCAATGGGTTGCTCATTCAAAGCATGAGAAGCTAGCCCAGCTGCAAACAAACGCTCACTGCTATCATCAAATGCGACAGTGATCACATCAAATTCACCGGCGGCGGGGTTCATGCCTGCGCGCACGGCGGTCACTTTGCCTTGCTGCCAGCCCAATGCCGGAAACGCCAGCTCTTCGCCAACCGAAAATTTTTCTTTGGGTAAGAAAGGTCTTCCGGCTGCTTTTTGTTTATTCTTTACCGCTTCTTTTTCCTGGCGCACACGCGCATCCACTAACTCTGATGCGAGGTCGCGCGTGGTTAACGGCGTTTCGCGTTCAAAGAGAATCGTATGCAAATATTCCACGTCTTGTGGGGTGACTTGAAGGTTCAACCAGTATTCGTTTGGTAGTTTAAATTCGCCGACCATACTTCGCCTTTGTTGAAAATATTCCTCTTACGAGGCGAAGCGATTATACCTTCCTTGCGTAATTTCTCACAGGTCTTAAGCGTCGGTAAGAAATCACACAAAATCTTCATCATTTTTTGGGTGCGAGCATGTACATTCGAGCAAAAAGGAAACTGACCATGAAAAAGATCATCTTATCCGTTATGACCGTGTTGACTATTTTCGCCCTTGCGGCGTGTGGAACACAAGCCCTGGCTCCTACTGCAACTGAGCCTGCCACAGCCACCCAGGCAGAACCTACGCCGACACAGCCGCCTGCCGCAACCGACACCCCCATTGCCACAGATACTGTTCCAGCACCCACAGAGGCACCAGCAACAGATACAGCCGTCCCTGCGGCTGAAGCGCCAGCATCCTCCGGCGTCAGCTTTGCGAATGACATTCAACCCATCCTCGATGCCAAGTGTGCAAAATGCCATGGCGTGGAGCAAGTGAAAGAAGGTTTGGATGTGCAGACCTACGCCGCTTTGACCACAGGCTCGTTCAATGGACCTGTGCTTGTGCCCGGCAATGCCAATGACAGCCTGTTCGTGCAATTGATCGCGGAAGGTGAAATGCCCAACCGCGGCACGAAGGTGACCCCGGAAGAATTGCAACTGATCATTGACTGGGTGAACCAGGGCGCGTTGAATAATTAATCTAGATCACAACGAGGACGGCAAACACGCCGTCCTCGTTGTGTCTTAAAAACCGTGGGGGATGATTTATAATTGTGCGAAACTCATGAGCGAACAATCCTCCAATCCATCGGCATATCAACCCCAACCCATTATCCAGCCGCAGCGGACTCAGTTCCTCTCGAACTTCAAACTGCCGGATGTCAGCTTCTGGCAGGACGACCCCACCACGCCACAACCGATCAGTTTTCAACAAATGTCTTCCATGACCCGCGGAGTCATCATCCGCGCCGGGCAAGGGACGTTTGAAGACCGAGTCTTTAAGACTTCGTGGAAGAATGCCAAACAAGCGGGATTGGTGCGCGGTTCGTATTGGTTTTACGACAGCCGCGTGAATCCCAAACGCCAAGCCGAAAAATATGTAGAAGTATTGAAAGACGACAACGGGGAAATGGAAATGTGGTGTGACTTTGAAGACCGGTACGGCGGTCCGTTTGGAGGCTGGCGCAATTGGTTCGATTTCATGGAACGCATTAAAGCGCTACTGCCAGAAAAAAAACTTGGAGTTTACACCGGCTATTACTATTGGTTGGAATTTGCGGCGGGTGTAAGTTACTTTGCGCAATACCCGCTTTGGATCGCGTGGTACAACCCGACACCGCCGCTCGTGCCGCCCATTTGGCAGGATTGGACCTACTGGCAATTTACCGATGACGGCGACGGCACGCTCTTTGGCGTGGAGAGCCGCGAGATCGACCTGAACTATTTCAACGGCAGCGAAGCCGAATTCCTTGCCCGTTACCCTGCCCCGCAATCGCAAGCCACCCTGATCGCTAAATTCGGGGACACCCTCGTCGAATACAGGAGAGTTTCATGACCAGCTATAGCATGACCCCCATCAATAATGGCACACGCATGCGCACGGACCATAACGTCTTTGCGAGCGTTATCACTTCATACAATCGCGGACAATTGGTTGTAGGCAACGAGATCTGGGAAGCACCCGCCGACGGCAGTGAAGTGAAAAAAGGCGATAAGTGGCTGCATGTCACCTCGGTGGACGGAGTCAATGTGACCGAGCGCGGTTGGATGGCATACATTCACAAAGGCGTGCCGGTTTCCAACAACTTCACCGTGATCGAAACGCCGCCCCCTCCGCCGACGCCTGTTTTCCCCGAATCCTTTGTGCTCACCGACCCCAGCGGCGCAAAAGCGGAATATGTGTTTGTAAGAATCATTGAGGAGTAGCAAGATACAGGGAGTTATGTGGCGCGCTGTATAAACAGTAGTTGGGCGTTTCCATAATCATAAAAAAAGATGAAGGTAACATGGAAATTGAAAGTAAATCCTTTGTTATAAAAAAAGTCATCGGTCTTTCTTTGATTATCGAGTTCATTGTGTTTTTTATTGCCTTTATACTTTGCTCAAGTCCGCCAACCTTGAATGATTTTCTTTCAAATCTTTTTTTAGTAGGTCTTGCTTTCATTATCATTGGTCCATTGTTTTTCGGCAACGGTGTTGCTAATGATAGGGAAAGCATTAATTTCCAAGGGTATTATCCAGCAAAACCATATCAGCCAGTTTCAGCGTTTTTAATGGTTGCATGTGTTTGGGCTGGCATCATTGCCATCGCAATAACCTTTATAATGTATTTAATATTATCAAATTATTGATTTTTTAAAATCTCATTCATTATCAAGCGTACAGCAAAGATACTACCTGATTTCTGGTGGGACGGCTTCGCCAAGTCCGCGTGACGGGGCGGGTGTCCACGGGTCAATCCGCAAATCGTTGGTAGGTTCGCAATAAACATAGGAAAAAATGAAAAAGTTAGTCTTATCCATCATTTTCTTATTGTCTATAAGTGCTTGTTTTGCCGATGAGAAATCCAAAACAGCTAAGATAATTATTTCAACCAGCCCGCCTACCAAAGTAATTATCCACGCCTCTCCAACACCAACCGCCCAAAGTAATAAGACCGAAACATTCACATCTACAGTTATTCCTTATCCAGATGCGCCTCGCCTTACCGAGTTATTGCTTACAGTCAATGACATAACTGACTCCGAAATTAGCGATTGGGATTTTGTTTCAGGAATACATGAAGCCTTCATAAAAGAAGAGGTACTTTATCTGAAGGATAAAAGTTATGATTTAAAAAAAGACTGTCTAATTGAATGTTCTAAACAAATTTGGGGAGCATCTCGTAGGTATTTAGAAATTCAAATGTTTCGACTACAAGACGAGCACGATGCAAGTGAAAAAGCTGCCGAACTATATAACAGTTTAGAGCCTTATGGGTACGAGTATGGAATCGATGAATATAAATGGGTTAATGCCCCTACACAAAATACTCATATTGGATTTAGTAACTGGAATAAAGGATATATACTTACAACTTCAAAGGGAGAGATTGCAATAATGATTATTTCTTTTCCATCTCCATATAGTGATGACGGACTTCATGAAGTTAGTATCACGGTTGCATTTGCAAATATTCAAATATACAAACTCACGAAAGGAAATATAATCCCCTAACATAAAACACCGCCCAACAAAGCGGACACGGATGGTTACCGGGATAATGCACCTGATTTCTAGTGGGACGGCTTCGCCAAGTCCGCGTGATGGGGCGGGTAGCGCAAACCGTTAAGTGCTTTCTTGCAAAACAAGGGAAACGCAATGGAGAAAAATATTTCACTCGCTAAAGCAAAACAAAGCCTCGAAGGTTTATCAGTTGGTGATTCCTTTGGTGAATTGTTTTTTCGTCTTTCTCCATACGAGACGACTTCTGATCAACTACCTTTAGGTGCTTGGCGTTGGACAGATGATACCCACATGGCTTTGTCCATCGTTGAGGTTCTGGAAAAATACGGCTTTATTGACCAAGATTATTTAGCACAAGCATTTGCAAGACGGTTTAATCAAGAACCTCATCGTGGATATGCAGGCGGGGCAGTCCGTTTGCTTGCCCAAATATCAGCGGGCGGCGATTGGAAAGAACTATCTCCAAAATTGTTTGGTAATGGCTCATTTGGCAATGGTTCAGCCATGAGAGTTGCTCCAATTGGTGGGTATTTCTTCAATGATTTAAATAAAACAGCAGAACAAGCACGGCTATCAGCAGTAGTTACTCATGCACATATCGAAGGTCAAGCAGGTGCAATAGCGGTTGCAGTTGCGGCGGCATTAGCAGCCAACGGCTCTTTTCCGAAAGGAAATGATTTTCTCGATGAAGTATTATCTTTTGTGCCTTCGGATACGATTACAAAAGAACGAATTGAGTTAGCAAAACAAATCGCCCCTGATGATTTGAATACAGCCAGACTAAAACTAGGCACAGGCAACGAAGTTTCATCGCAAGATACAGTTCCTTTTTGTTTATGGTGTTCTGCTCATAATTTAGACAACTTTGAAAAAGCACTTTGGCTAACAGCAAAAGGTTTTGGCGATGTTGATACAACTTGCGCAATCGTTGGAAGTATCGTAGCATTGTCAGCAAAAGAAATTCCAGCGTTATGGTTAAAGCATAGAGAGCCTTTGCCAACTTAAACGCACCTAACAAAGCGTACAGCAAAGATACTACCTGATTTCTGGTGGGACGGTTTCGCCAAGTCCACGTGACGGGGCGGGTGTCCGCAGGTCAAGTTGTTAGCCTGTTCTCTTTCAAACAAAGTAGGGTGTATGAAAAATTTTCGTTTCGTGATTATAGGAATTACTTTTCTTCTCTTCATCGCTGGAATACTCCTCAGCACCTTTGTTATGGAGATAACCCAGACAGTAGTTGAAAAGCAAATAATTGCCATCCATGTTGAATCAGGACTTAATTCACGATTATCTTTGGGCTTTTTGTTAGCATTTTGTTCAATATGTGCAGGTTGTTTTTATTGGGTGTATGAGAAGATTTATCCAAAAAATGCCCCCACATTTTTATTCATCGTTAGTCTTCTTGTGTCATTGATAAGTGCTGCAATTGGTATATGGGCAAAGTTATTACAAATCAAGTTTACATTTGAACTATTTCCATTTATTTATAGGTACAATGAAGAATATCTAGCCGCTGAATCTATTAACTATTTTTCCTGGGGAGCAGGCTATGCAATTTTCGCAAATTTAATAATCATCATTCTTGTATGGCTACTTTCGCATCGACAACTTATAAATAACACTCTCGAAATTCGTAATCAGTAAGTTGTAGTTTTTAAGTTTTAGATTTAGTTGTGGAAATGGTGGGACTGCTTCGCCAAGTCCGCGTGACGGGGCATTTCTTGCAAAGCAAAAAGTTGAGAAGGGAATCGCAACGTGAAATCCTGGCAAGAAAGTATGTTGGAGAATCTCATTTTGTATTTCGAGCCAAATGCAAATATTGTAGGGCTTCTTCTTTTTGGTTCTTCCATTCGTCCAGCGATCCTGCCTGATTACTGGAGTGATATTGATGTTCTTCTTGTCGTTCGGGAGGATGAACTTAAGAACTTTTTCCCATCAGTAGAATGGCTCAAACCACTTGGAAAAATATATACTTTTAGTCAATCATCCGATGATCATAAATGTACGATTCGCGTATGTTTTGAAGATTTTAGCAGAATCGATTTCTTGATCACCACCGAAACCAGCTTATTGAAGATCAGTGAATGGTCCAGTATCCCATTTTTCTCCGGGCTGAAGGTTTTGTTCTCACGCTCATCCGTTGTGGATGCTATTGCCACGCAAAAGTTTTCAAAACAAGACAATCCATCTGTTACCCAGGAGCAATTCAATGAGATGGTTAATGCTTTTCGTTTCAAAAGCATGCTGGCAGTCTACAAAGTTGTGCGCGGCGACCTGCTGATCGCTTTACATCTCGCGCAAGATTTACTCCGTGATTGCTGTGTACTTGGAATGATCTTGAGAGACAGGGTAACTGGAACGAATATCCACAAACACGGAGGCATGGGTAATGAACTTGTCTCGCAACTGGAAACAACTCAGAAACCATTTAATCCGCTTGGTATTCTTGACAGTATAAAAGAAAGCAACCTGATCTTCGAAAAGCTGGCGAGCGAATGGTCAAACGATTATGAAGAAAATCGCCAGCCGCTATTCGATTGGATCGAAAGAGCAAAAACAGAGTTGCACTTGTAAAATAAAACGACCACTGGTCATTTAGGTGAAATCCAATGAATGAAGTAGAACTTGAAACGACGATCAATATCCAAAAACTGGGTTATACCTTTCTCGATAAACCCGTCCTTGTTGGCGGGCTGGCGATGGAGTATTACGGGTTGCGCAAGCATGGCGATGACGTTGACTTCATCATCACAGACCGTGACTACCAAAAGCTGAAAGCCCAATACCCAGACAATCGCAAAGATGTTTGGGGGGACTTCGGCATACTCGTACATGGATTTGAACTATTTCGGAGTATTTACAAGTTTGACCATGCTCACTATTCGGCAGGTGCAATCGAGTTAACGAACTACAAGATCGTCAATATCGATATGCTTTTTCGGATGAAAGTATTTGCAATGGGCGTTGCCCAAAAGCATGATACCGACGTTCAGCTTCTCAAAGAATATTATCAACGGTTCCAGAATCAAGAATATCGGGAATATATGGAACGCCATATCAATCGTTATACATCTTCAGAGGATGGCATCTTTCTTGGGGTTCGTTATGACGATAAACATTAATTCAGTAGAAATCTCCTCTAAAATCCTGATTTTAATTAATCGCATCGCCCAACGAAGCGAACAGCCGATCTTGGTTGCGATAGACGGCGCGAGTGGCGCAGGGAAGTCTACTCTGGCATCCATGCTTGAGCAAAGAACAGATACGGTGGTTGTGCCGTCCGATGATTTTTTTGCCGCCAATATCCCTGATTGGGAATGGGATACCCGCTCCGTGCCCGAAAGAGCAAGAGATGTCCTCGATTGGCAGCGCCTGCGTAAAGAAGCTCTCGAACTGTTACTTGAAAATAAAACCGCGAAATGGCATCCGTTCGACTTTGCAGCAGGCATACGCTCAGATGGGACGTATGGAATGAGTGAAAAATATGTTGAGAAACAACCTGCCCCTGTGATCATCCTCGAAGGAGCCTATTCTTCAAACCCTGTCCTTGCTGACCTGATCGATCTCAAAATATTAATAGATGTTCCCGTTCTTGAACGTCACCAACGCCTGGAAAAACGAGAGGAAGATAAGCAGTTTTTACAAAGGTGGCATATACTTTGGGATGCAGTCGAAGAATATTACTTTTCAGAAATCATGTCAACGTCATCGTTTGATTTGGTCATCACAAACACCGGCTTTATAGAAAATC
>JAFLCE010000087.1 GCA_017303655.1 Anaerolineae bacterium | reverse complement strand
AATACTCGGCGGCGATGAGTCCGCCAGCGAGACCGAGGATCACATACAAGGTTACCAGGCGACCGATTTGCAGCCAGGCAAGCGTGACACCGTACACGCCAACCCATATGGCTTGGCGAATGAGAACGTTTTCGTCGGCAGGCTGGTCTTCGGGAAAGCGTTGATGAAGAAAGTAGACGATGGGGAGCGCCATGCCGGTGAGCGCCATGAGGAGCAGGGCAAAAAAGCTCCAGCGTGACCAAACGAAGGGCAGGGTCATGTTGATGACCAAATACAAACCGCCCCAGCCAATGAGAACTAGAGCCAGGGCAGACAAGCCAAAAGGCTTGAATTGAAGTTTTTCATCCATTGAGGGAATTATACCCGCATCAGATTTTGCGGATTGAGGTGAAAAAGAAATTTACAAAAGCGGATTCCATAAAATGGAAAGCAGGATGGCAAGTACGATGAAGAGCGCTGCAAATGCCGCAAAGAATACACTGATCTCTGTCGTTTCGGTAACGGTGAAGAGTTGGGTCGGCAGGCTGTCGAATACATCTTGCAATTGTTCGGAGCTTTCAGCAAGATAATACGAACCGCCGGTCATGTCAGAAACCTGCTTGAGAGTCTCTTCGTCGATCTCACGGCGGAAGTTGCCGCCACCACCGCCACCGCCGAAACCAAAGGAGGGGTCAAACGGTTCCGCAAAGGGAGCATAGGGATTGCAGTTCATCGGCGAGTTGTTATTGACGGTTCCAAAGCCAATGGTATACACACGCACACCACGGTCCGCTGCCATTTGCGCCGCATCCAGTGGATCAATACCCGTTGTGGTCACACCATCAGTGAGAAGCACGACAATGGCAGGCACGTATTGACCTTCTGCCACCGGCACAACGGCGGCATCGGAGTATGGGCTTACTACAGTATCATCAAACTCTGCAATGGCATCTAAAGACACAAGAATACCTTCCCCAATCGCGGTGCGGCGAGCCGTGGTCAGGTTTTCAATTGTAGTAGCGAGCAGGTCTTTGTCAGTTGTTGGAGGTTGAGCCACCACGGCGAACCCCGCAAAGACAACGATGCCGATCTGAGTGTCTGAGTTTTGCGACTCGATAAAGTCTAACGCCGCCGCCTTGGCAGACTCCAGTCGGTTCGGAGCAATATCGGTGGAGCACATACTGCGCGATACATCCAGAGCGAGGATAATGGTGGCGTTTGAAGCAGGCAACGTGAGGACGGTCACCGGGCGTGTCATTGCCATAATCAGGCTGGACATTGCCAACAGGAACAATGCGAATGGCAAATGCCGCTTCCACTGCGAGGAGGCAGGCTTGGCAGCACGAATCAGCGACAGGCTTGAATAACGCACCGCATAGGGTTTACGTCGCCGCAAGACCAAAACATAAATAAGGATCGAAAGCGGGATCAGCGCAAATAGATATAAAACTGGCGACCAAAGCAATTCCATTAAAACCTCCAGTGCCGTTTTGTCATCTGAACGATGAAGGATCTCTTAGTCAAAGTCAGAGATACTTCGTTACACTCAGCATGACAAGATAAGCGACTACGGCACACGGCTAAACCACAACAAAGACAACATGCCACCGATCAATAAGAGCAAAATACTCACCCCGGCAAAGATCGCGGTGACTTCCTGTTCTTCCTGCTGAATCTTCAAACGCGGTTCAATGCTCTCATATACTTCCTGCAAATCTTCCTCGTTTTGAGCATTATAATAAACTCCCTGTGTGATCTCAGAAATTTGACGCAGACCGGCTTCATCAACTTGAGTAAAGACCGTGAAGCCATTCACCGTCAACTGTGTGCCTTCAGCGCTGCCCACGGCAATGGTATGAATACGCACACCGCGTTCGGCAGCAAGCAGGGCAGCCTCCACGGGATTGGGATCCATATTATTCTCGCCATCTGTCAGCAAAACGATGACCGAAGATTGGTCGGCAGAAACAACCGGCGCCCCGTTGAGTGGAGCCGGAATCTCACCGCCTTCAAAACCAATAATAGGAGGCTGCCCGGTCAGGTTTGCAATCGTATTTAACGAGGCAATGATCCCATTGGCAAGCGAAGTGCCGCGCTGGGGTTTCAAGCGTTCGATGGCGTCAATGATCACAGTCTGGTCTTCAGAAGGAATCTGCACCGAGAGTCCGCTTTCACTGAACGCCACAACCCCAACCTTCACAGTAGAAGGCTGACGCTCCACAAAATCAATCGCAACGGCTTTGGCGGCTTCAAGTCGATTCGGTTCAAAATCTTCAGCCGCCATACTGCCGGAAACATCGAAAGCCAGGATGACGATGCCTTCCACTTTTGGCAAGCCCACCACCATGTGCGGACGGGCAAGCGCCACGAATAAAACCGTCAGCCCAAACAAGAACAACAGCGCGGGAATATGTCGACGCATACCCATGCCGCGACCGGATGCTTTCTGTACCAAGCCCAAACTTCCGTAACGCAGCGCGATCTCATGCCTGCGTTGCTGCATACTCAAATACAACAATGCCAGCATGGGAATCAAGATCAACGACCAAAGCAGAGGAGACCAAAGAAATGTCATATCACTTTGCTCTCCGGCGCTGACGTCGCAGCATCACAAAACTCGCAATCGCATGGATCAAGTCCGCTTCGGTCGAAAGTGACAATACATCCACCCCGGCTCGCTTGAAGGCTTCACTCAACTCCGCTTCGCGTTTTTGCGCCACTTCCATAAAACGCTGGCGAAATTTTTTATCGTGTGTATCCACATAGATCTGCTCGCCGGTTTCAGCGTCTTCCAAAATGACATGACCCACATCCGGCAGTGTCAACTCACGCGGATCCACTAGACGGATCGCAATAACCTCATGCCGTTGACTGAGCAAACTCAACGAACGCTCCCAACCGGGCACACTGATGAAATCTGAAACCACAAACACGAGTGAACGTTTCTTGATGGTGTGTAACCCGCCCTTAATCAAAGCCGTTAGATCGGTGATAGGCGTGTGTGTGAGATGCGGCTGCTTGAGCAGATCATTAAGCAGACGTAACACATGCAGCCGCCCGCCTCTTGCTGGGACCTTGTGCTGGATGCCGCTCCCAAACATTACCGCCCCGACACGGTTCCCATGCCGCGTGAGTAGACGTGAGAGCGTACCTACGAAATCGATCAGCACATTGCGCTTTTGCTTATCCAACGCTCCAAAATCAATGGACGGACTCAGATCAAGCAGAAACCACGCGATGATCTCGCGATCTTCCATATACTCGCGGACATACGGCGTGTCCATGCGCGCGCTGACGTTCCAGTCAATATAGCGAATGTCGTCCTGCGGCTGATACTCGCGCAGATCGGCAAAATCCATGCCAGAGCCGCGAAACAGGCTGCGATAGTCACCCTGCAAATATCCGTCTAGACGGCGAATCACCTGCCAGTCCAGCCGGTGCAGGATGCGTTCAGGAGTTCGCGCGGACGTTGAAGTGTTCATTCAATGGCACCACTGGCACGGGGATTCGGTCGAGGATCTTCGTGAGAATTTCATCGCTGTTCACTTCATCGGATAAGGCTTCGTAGGAAAGCACCAGTCTGTGCCGGATGACATCCAACGCCATATCCACCACATCTTGCGGCAGGACGTAAGTTCGTCCGCGCACGAAGGCGATGGCTTTAGCTGTCAGGATCAAATTGATCGAAGCGCGCGGGCTGGCACCAAAGGTGATATACGATTCAAGATCGGGCAAACCCACAGTTTTCGGGCTACGAGTAGCAGTCACCACTTTGACGGCATACTCAATCAAGGACGGGTCCACATACACCTGATCAACCAGCTTTTGCAGTTCCAGCAACTGGTCGGTGTTAATCACTTTTTGCACCGCTTGGATCGCGCTCGTCATACGTTCCACGATCACGAACTCTTCGGTGGAAGTTGGGTAGCCGATCAAGACCTTGAGCATGAAGCGATCCACCTGCGCTTCAGGCAGAGCATAGGTCCCTTCGGTTTCAATGGGATTCTGAGTTGCGAGCACCAAAAACGGATTCGGCACTTTGAAGGTCTCGCGCCCAATCGTCACCTGACGCTCCTGCATCACTTCTAGCAAGGCGCTTTGCACCTTGGCAGGCGCGCGGTTAATCTCATCGGCAAGCAAAAGATTCGTGAAGACCGGTCCCAGTGACGTATTGAACTCGCCCGTCTTCTGGTTATAAATTCGCGTCCCGATCAAATCCGCTGGCACAAGGTCTGGCGTGAACTGAATACGCTTGAACTCACCACCAATGGTATCCGCCAGCGTTTTGATCGCCATCGTCTTCGCCAAGCCCGGCACGCCTTCCACGAGGATATGTCCGCGTGCGAGCAATGCCACGATGAGTCGTTCAAGCAAATGATCTTGCCCAACAATCACTTTTTTTACTTCATACAACACACGTTCCATTGGAAGTTTGTTCTCACGATTTGTTTGTTCCATAATTGGTCTCCTGTTAACTTGATATCACTCTGCGCAGAATAAAGAGTCTCGCGCTCATAAAGTAGAGATCCCTCGCTACCGCTCAGGATGACAAGCCTTCAAACCTAATACGGTGGCGAGCCACCCATGCCACCTACAGCAATGTTGATGGGAACAGCAAAGCCAATGCCAACAAAGAAATTTTCGTCTGTGGGGTTCACAAGACCGGTCACAATGCCAATGACATGCCCCGCACGATTCAACAACGGACCACCAGAATTGCCAGGGTTTGCCGCCGCGTCAAATTGGATCATGCCGGGGATTTCGATATTACTACTCGGAACACGAAAGGTCCGGTCAAAGCCAGAGATAACCCCCGAACTCATCGAACCATATAAGCCAAACGGATTTCCCACCACATAGGCTTCATCCCCAATTCGCATCGCGCTTGGGTTGCCCAATATTGCCGGAACAATCACCAAAGGTGTATCCAACGCTTGGATGACCGCCAGATCCAACTCGGGGATCTCAGCCATTACCTGCGCTTCAGACTCCGTCCCATCGGCAAATGTAACGGTAATACGAGTTGCACCAGCAATGACATGTAAACTGGTTAAGATATCACCAAAGGAATTGACGATCACGCCGCTTCCCAAGCCGAAACCTGACCTAGCGTTCTGATGCCTTTCCTCTGTCTGAATCAGCACCAGCGACGGTTGAATGATCTGATAGACCTGCGCCGAATAAGCAGGCGGCGCAGTAGCGGATGCCATCACTTGTGCCACCGAGGCGTTGACATCTTCTGTAGTGAGTTGATTGGGTAGAACCAGGACGTAGTGATAAATAAGAATCGCCACCAGCGTGGCAAAAACTCCTGAAGCAAAGGGCAAGCCCCGCCGCAGAAAGGATGCGGTGTTCTTCATCCTCCCCTTAAACCGCTCTATGGTTGATCCAGACGATTCGCTCATGCACATTTCCTTAATAGTAAACTTGAAGAGCGTACGCGAACTTTATAATCACTATAAAGTGTTTGTTTTAGATAAAGATGAGAGAGTTTGGCTTCTTCTTACAAAATGGAATGGGTTTCACAAAATCCACACATTTATGCGAGGGGAATGTATACTTTTGGGTAAATTATAGCAATCCAAGATGAGGTGTGAAATGAATGTTTCAGATGCGATCCGATTAAAGCGAGCCGTGCGAAAGTTTCAAGATAAGCCCCTGCCAGATGATGTGGTGCATGCGATCTTGAATGCCGGACGGCGCTCACAGTCTTCAAAGAATACGCAGACGTGGCAGTTCATTGCCATGCGAGATAAGTCTATTTTGAAAGAGCTTTCCACTTGTGGTGAATGGGCGGGGCATCTTGCAGGTGCTGCGTTGGGTGTGGCGATCTTAACCCCCGACCCGGCTGATAAATTTCAGATCATGTTCGATGCCGGACAAGCGGCGGCATTTATGCAGCTCGCGGCTTGGGAACTGGGCATTGGTTCTGTTCCGGCTTCGATCTATGAACCAGAAAAAGCACGCGCGATCTTAGGGTTCCCTGCCGAGTGGCATTTGCGAATTGCGCTTTCATTTGGGTACCCGCTCGAAGAAGAAAAATTATCCGCGCCGCCCAAGAAAGGTGGACGGGTTGCATTTGAAGACGTTGTCCATTGGGATAAATGGTAGTAGTAAAAATCAAAAATAACTATGTAAGAATATTAATTTATACTAACAAGATTATTTTAATCTTTTGCCAAAGGAAAATATTATGACTCAAGAGAATACACTTCCATCCAGCAAACCAGCTCATTTTTACGAAAGCACAAAATGGCGATTGCTCTCTTATGCCATTTGGCTTGTGTTGATTTTGCTCGTTGCTGTTATTGGAATGATCGGCGATGCGGGCAGCGTCTCAAAACTTTTTTCAGGAAAAGCATTGAGCTCAATGATGCAATCATGGTTGATCACGGCCATGATCATTCCGCCCATGGTCATGTTGGTCGTTTCAGGTCATCTTGACCTTTCCGTTGGTGCGGTTGCGGGGTATGTTGGTGTTGCAACTGCTTTCGCCATATCTGAGACCGGCGTAGGCGGGTGGATCGGGATTCTCATCGCCATTCGAACAGGTTTATTGATCGGCATTCTGCATGGGATTTTGGTTGGCGGGCTCAAGATCCACAGTGCGATCGTCACGCTTGGCACTGCCACTCTAATCCGCGGTTGGACACTTCAAATCGCCGAGCAGTCAATGTTTATCGAGAATGCCGACTCTTTGTCGTGGTTGAGCATTCCGACCGTCATTCTTCTGTTGGTCTTTATCATTGCCATTCTCTTTATTGCCGAGTTCACGCCGCTTGGCAAGAAAAAAGTTTCCGATATACCGACGAATGAGGCATGGCTTCCACGCCTTTTGCGTGCGGCGGTTCCTCATACCCTTGTGAGTTTGGCTGCAAGTTTTGCCGGACTGTTACTGCTTGCCAGACTGCAAGTGGCAAACCCCAATATTGGGCTCGGGTTGGAGGTGAAGGTTTTACTTCCCATCTTAATGGCGGGCATTCCGCTTGGCGGAGGGTTGGTCAATATCATTGGCGCAATGATCGCTAGTCTTGTTCTCGGATTGAATGATATGCTTTCCATCATATCGGGCGAATCAATTCCCCAATCCTTCTCGACCCAAGGTTTTCAAATTATATTCTTCGCCGCCTTGGGAAAATTATATTTCTGGGCAGCAGATAAAATCTACCAGAAACGGGCGAACTCAAAGTAAATCTAAAATCCCTGCTCAACCCCAGCAGGGATTTTGTTATATCTATTTTTCGAATTTTCATGAAGGAGTATGTCATGACCGCATTTGTAATTCTAGATGTTGAAGTAACAGACCCGATAAACTATGAAGGCTACAAACAACTCGCAGCACCGACTGTAGCGTTGTATGGCGGCGAGTATGTGGTGCGCGGCGGACACGCGGAAAACCTCGAAGGCAATTGGGAGCCAAAACGGATCGTCGTTCTGCAATTTGAAAGCGTAGAACGCGCCAAGGCATGGATCAATTCGCCGGAGTATAGTGAAGCGCGTGCTCTGCGGCAGAAATATTCCATTTCCAAAGCGATTGTTGTAGAAGGAGTCTAGCTTGGAACTCATCGAAAGATTCATCGCAGGGTTTGAAGGCAAGACCATTAGCGTGGCGGTGCAAGGTCTGGAGACCGGCAAAGAAATCTTCATCAACGCAGATGTGATGATGCACCCTGCCAGCACGATGAAAGTGCCGGTAATGATGGAAGTGTTCCGTCAGGCGGAAGCGGACATATTCAGTCTGGACGACAAAATCGTTATCAACAACTCCTTCAAAAGCATCGTGGACGGGAGCGAATTCAGCCTGTCGGTGGTTGACGATTCAGAGACGACTTTGTATCCGCGCATCGGTGAAAGCGAATCCATCCGCGAGCTCAATCGGCTGATGATCGTACGTTCATCCAACCTTGCCACGAATATATTAATGGAACTCGTCAGCACGGCACGAATTAATACTTTCATCAAAGAATTAGGCATAGCGGATGTGAATGTCATCCGTCTGATTGAAGATAACAAAGCCTACCGCTTGAATATGAACAACACCTTCAGCGCACGCGGTACAACGCAGATGATGCGTCTCATCACCGAAGGAAAAGTTGTTTCAAAAAATGCCAGCGATGAAATGATCAACGTAATGCTCGGTCAGGAATTCAACGAGAGCATTCCCGCCTTGATACCCGCTGATGTAAAAGTTGCCCACAAAACCGGCTGGACCGGTCAGCACTTCCACGATACAGGCATTGTCTTCCCGCCAAATCGTAAACCGTATGCCATTTCGCTGTTCACACATGGCTTCCCCGAAGATGATGAAAATCAGGCTCACAATTGCATGGCGCAAATTTCAAAAATCATTTACGAAGAGCTATCATGATTACCGTTTCCACCCTCACCTACTACCCCATCAAAGCCTGCCGCGGGTTCGACGTGCCTACGAGCAACGTCCAACGCATGGGGCTTGAACATGACCGCCGCATGATGGTCGTCACGCCCGATGGCGAGTTTCTGACTCAGCGTGAGTATCCGCGTTTGGCGCTGATCACGCCCACCCTTAAGAATGAGGCGGTCACTTTATCCGCACCAAATTTTGAATCCATTCAGTTCACAGTTCAATCTTCTGGCACGCCCTCGCCTGTCAATATCTGGTCAAGCAACGGCGTGGATGCGATCGATCAAGGCGATGAAGCCGCGATATGGCTCTCGGATTGGCTCGGCATCTCGGTACGACTCGTCCACATGGCAGATGGCTTCAAGCGCAAATTGAATCCGAACTATGCAATCAATGCCGATGACCATACTGGATTTGCAGATGGCTACCCAATTTTGATCATCTCGGAAGCATCGCTTCAAGACTTAAACTCGCGGCTGGATTCTGCTCTCCCAATGAATCGATTCCGCCCAAACCTTGTGGTGAAAGGTTGTGAGCCGTTCGCGGAAGATACATGGAAGCGCATCCGCATTGGAGATGTAGAGATGGCGTTGGTCAAGCCATGTCCGCGCTGTGTGGTGACGACCATTGATAAAGAAACGCTGGCGAAAAATAAAGAACCGCTCAAAACCTTGAGCGGCTATCGCAATCACGAACTCGGCGCGATCTTTGGAATGAATACGATTCCCTTGAACGAGGGAAAAATTGAAACTGGAATGACCGTGGAGATTTTAGAATAATGAATTTAATTGATATTCTCGGCTGGGTCGGCTCAGCAACTTACCTAGTCGCTTTTGGGTTGAATTCCGCCAAGAAAGTAACCAGTGACTCGTTCACCTACCAAGGCATGAATATTTTTGCAGGCATCATCATGACGTATTACACCTTTAGTCACGGCGCGTATTCGGCGACAGCATTGAATACAGTCTGGGCGATTATTGGGGTGGTAACGCTAATTAACAGAAAACGCGAGGGGTAGACGGCAGACCACAGACGGCGGTCTATCGTCAGCCGTCCGTGGTCTAAAATTAACGGATCACTTCCTGCGCATACTTATCCGCAAACAACGCGGGTTGACCGCCAGTATGCCAGAAAAGAATCGTTTCATCCTTTTTGAAGAATCCCTTGCGGATGAGGTCGATCATCCCTGCCGCGGCTCTGCCCGTGTAGACAGGGTCAAGCAGCAAGCCTTCGTGTTTGGCAAAAAGATGAATTGCCTCGCGTTCCCCTTCGCCAAAAACCCCATAACCTGCCTGACAGTAATCTTCAGTTGCAAGTACATCATTGCGCGAGAATTGAATCCCCTCACCGATTTTTTCGCTGGCGCGTGAAGCCAGGTCGGAGACGTGTGATTTCAATTCTTCTTCAGGTTCATCAATACTGATTCCCAACACCTTGCCTTTGTAACCAAACAAACGCTGACCCAATACCAGCCCCGCATGCGTCCCGCCGGATGATGTACCAAAGACTATCCAGTCCGCGTGGATATTCTGCTGCATAAATTCTTCCATCGCAAAGGTGTATCCCATCGCACCGGTTGGGCTGGAACCGCCGTATGGAACCAAATACGGTTTCTTCCCTGCGGCGATGGCATCATCAAACGTTTTCTGTAATACTTCGTCACGAAAGGTGCGGTCTTCGACGGTGATAATCTCCGCACCGAAGAGTTGGTCAAGCAAGAAGTTTGCAGAGGCACGCTCTGGCTTTGGACCGGTCAACACCAGTTTGCATTCAAAGTCATATCGAGCCGCAGCTGCCGCGGTCTGACGGCAATGATTGGACTGCATCGCCCCGCCCGAAATGAGCAAGTCCGCGCCTTGTTCGCGGGCTTCGGCGATGAGAAATTCCAATTTACGGGTCTTATTCCCACCGAATGCCAGCCCGGTCTGGTCATCGCGCTTGACAAAGATGCGCGGTCCATTCAGAGCTTTGGATAAGTTGGGCAACTCTTCAATTGGGGTGGGAAGATGGGCAAAGTTTAAGCGGACGATGTTTTTCATGAAGAGTCTCCTTAATTTCGTAAAACGTGAAGAGTGAAACGTGATTTATGAATTACGTTTCACTCTTCACTCAACCCCTGCTTCGTTTTTTCTTTGCCACGCGAGCGCATGAAATTCAACACACGTGGCATCACATCCGCATACATCGAATACCAGAATTTACTTGGTGCAAAATCATACGCGCCAAGTGTGCGCACCACCTCACCGCCCAAACCTTCCTTGAAACGATACACGCCCCACATCGAGTCGCTTTCATCAAAGACATCCGGCGCACCCCACAGGTCGTAAATCAGGCAGCCGTTCGCCTTGGCATGTTTCATCGCCGCCCATTGCAGAAGATAGGTCGGCATCTTTTCACGGTGCTTATCCCGCGACATGCCGTAGACGTAATATCCACGCCCGGCGAACATAAATAAAAATATCGCGGCTACTGCTTCCCCATCTACTTCAGCAATTAGTGGGACTGCTGACGGCTGACCGCTGATTGCCGCACTCATAAATAACTTCCAAACGGTCATGTAATATTCTTCGTTGCGGATCACGAAGCCATCGCGAACTGAAGTCTCGGCATACATTTTATAAAGCGCAGGCAAATCCTCTTGCGTGCCTACGCGCACCGTGACACCCTTCTTCTCCGCAAGGCGAACGTTGTAGCGCGTCTTCTGCTTCATGCGCATGAGGATATCTTCTTCGCTGGCGGATAGATCAACCATGACCGTATTGCGGAACTGGATCTGGTCGGATGAATCCACCCACCCCCTGCGCTTCAAATCGGACATCACAACCTGTCCGCTGTTTTCTGTAACCTCATCCACGCTGGCAGGGACTCCACGTCCCAGCACCACATCTGGGTCGAGTTTCAGGAAGATCGCGCCTTGTTTCTTCGCGAAGGATTGCAGATCGTCCAATACCCGCTTACGAAGGGACTCATTCGCCCAATCCATGAGCGGACCTTTGGGAGCATAGAAAATAGAGAAACAGCGGAAGGCGGTACGTTTTAGGATGAGAGCAGCGGCGACATAGTTATCAGTATCCAGTGACCAATTATCAGCGGTTTGAGAAATAGTAAATTTACCGTCAGCAGTCCAGATAGCGTAATTGGGAACCCAACCATATTTAGCCTTGACCTGTCCCCACTCGTAAGTTTGAAGGAAGTGCGGGTCAGGAAGTTTTGAGATGATGTCGTTCCAAATTTTGCCAGTCACTATTCTCTATTCCCAATAAACTTCAAATACGCCCAATACAACATTGGATTGTAAACTCTATCCAATGCCTGTACTGAGCGTTTGAGTTGACCACCAAAGCCGCGCTTGAAGCGATAGACACCCCACAAGCCATCGTGCCGTGACTCGAATTGGGCTTCAAGCGTATCTTCATTCTCGTCGGGGACGCCCCACAGGTCGTACTCTGCACATCCACGCGCCTTTGCCCAGCGGATGGCTTCCCATTGCAGGAGATAGGTAGGCATACGGTTACGTTCTTCATTGTTTGATGCACCGTACACATACCAGGCACGTCTTCCATTAGCAAAGACCATCAAAGATGCTAATGGTTTACCTTCGTATTCGGCGACGAGGAGTTCACATGTCCCTTTCGGGTGGAAAAGTTCATACGCGCGTTGATAGTATTCTTTGGAATGCACACCAAAACCATCGCGCCCGCCGGTAACAGTCATCATCTCGTGGAAAGCGGCGATATCATCCCATGCGCGCACGGTCACACTTTTTTTCTCCGCAAGTCGAATGTTATAGCGGGCTTTTTGTTTCATCGCCGCGAGAATTTCTTCTTCACTTTCCTTGATATTGATCAATATCGTGCCAGGCGGCTGAATATTATGAGAAGAGGTTTTTACGGGAAAATATATGCGCACTAATTTTTCCAAAGCCTGATCAAATGACGAACGACTCTCCCAACTATCTAATTCGATCTTCAAGAATACCGCCCTGTTCGCTTTGCACACTGCATCAACTTCACTCCAAAAAGTGTATCCATCCGGAACGCCCACAGGTCCCTTTGGCATATAGGCAACTGTAAAACCTAATGGAAGTCTGCGAAATAAAATCTGAGCGCCAACCTCGCCATCTGCATCAATAATTCTTCTGGGAAACCAGCCAAAGGCAGACTTCAACTCACCCCACTCTCCCATTTGCAGAAGGTGAACATGAGGGTATCGTTCAAGAAATTGATTCCACACAGCGAGCGTAACTTCGGTCATTGCTGCACCGAGCCCGAGGGTAGAAAATAGTTGATGGTCTGAATCAGGTCATCGGTACGGGAATGAAGCGCGAGGTCTGAGAGTTTATCCAGCGTTTGAGCGAGTGAAGCGCCATCCACATGTTCCTCTTTCGACATGCGGAAAATTTCTGAGTGTTGAGTACGTTCAAAATCCACGCCGTCTTCGAGCAGATCTTCACGCAGTTTTTCGCCAGGGCGAATACCAGTGGTTTGAATATCGATATCGCGATAAGGTTCAAGACCAGATAGACGAATGAGGTCTTCAGCGAGATCAAGGATGCGAACCTGCTCACCCATATTCAGCATGAAGACTTCGCCACCCGTGCCCATGCACGCAGCTTGCAAAACAAGATGCACGGCTTCGGGGATGATCATGAAGTAACGATACATATCGGGATGCGTGATTGTGATGGGACCACCGCGCGCGATCTGATTTTTGAAAGTGCGCACGACACTGCCGCGACTACCCAACACGTTACCAAAACGCACAACGGAATACGGCAGGTTGTTGTGCTGCGCCGCGTCGAGGACAGTGAGCTCGGCGAGACGTTTGGTAGCACCCATGACGCTGGCAGGGCGTACGGCTTTATCGGTGGATATGAGCACGAGTCTTTCTACCCCGTGCCTGACCGCTGTTTCGACGACATTCTTCGTGCCGAGTACGTTGTTCGTGACCGCCTCTTCGACGTTGGCTTCCATCAGCGGAACATGCTTGTGCGCCGCCGCATGAAAGACAACCTGCGGTTTATGTTGATTGAAGACTTTTTCAATACGATTCAGATCACGTACATCGGCAATGACCGCTTGAAGATTAAGAGAGGGGAAATCGTTCTTGAGTTCTTGCAAGGCTTCGAAGATGCTATTCTCGCCATGACCCAACAAGACAAGTTCAGTGGGATTCCAACGCGCGACCTGACGACAAAGTTCACTACCGATCGAGCCGCCCGCTCCAGTGATGAGGATACGCTTGCCACCAAGCGTTGCGCCAATGAGATGGTCATCAATTTTTGCGGGTTCGCGGCGCAGGAGGTCGGTGATGTCCACTTCGCGCAGACGGTTCACGCTGACTTGACCGCCGATCAGTTCATAAAAACCAGGAATAATTCGCGAGGTGATTCCGTGTTTACGACATTCATCATTGACGAGACGAATGATATGCCCCGGTGCGGAAGGAATGGCAATGATGACCTCGTCCACTTGCTTGGTGTCGAGAGTCTTTGCGAGTTGGTCGATCTTGCCGATGACAGTCACACCGTAAATATTGTGATTCTGCTTAGCAGGGTCATCATCGAGAAAGCCAACGGGGATGAGATTGAGTTGGGAAGTCTTCTGCAACTCACGGACGACGAGCGCGCCCGCATCACCCGCGCCAAGGATGAGGGCATGGTGGGTCTTGGCGTTTGCCTGCGCCGAAGATTGTTCGGCAAGGATACGCAGAACAAAACGTGAGCCGCCGATGAGAATGAGCGAGATGAGCCAGTCAATTCCAAGGGCGGAGCGGGGCATGCCCGGCTTGATGAGGTCAAAGCCGATAAGCAGAAGCATCACGCCTGATGCCAAAACAGAGGCGGCAGTGACAGCGAAAGTGATGAGACGTAGTTCATTCGTGCTAGCATAAACCCATAGACGGCGATACAGTCCGAAGAAATAATAGGTCGGGATTTTGACAAGCAACGTCACCGCGCACATCACCAATGCAGCAGGAAAATAAAACGGCAATTCGCTGACGTCCAGACGTAAGGCAAAACTGCCCAACACCGAAACAATGGTGAGGGCAAGGTCGCCGATTAAGACGAAGCGATTGCGGACGTGGGGACGGGAGGACATTTGAAAGGATAAAGGATGAATGAGGAAGGATGAATGAGAACGTAAACCGTAATACGTGATGCGTAAATTACGAAGCACTCATTACTTCTACCGCTTCTTTCAACCCTTCTGCTAGAGAAACTTGGGGCTTGTAGCCGAGCATGTCCATGATCTTTTTGGGCGTGCCAATGGAGCGATAGATATCACCAGCGCGTGGTTCGGCATGGATATGTTTGGGAGCGTTCGGAAAGATTTGGTAGAGGATGTCTAGCAGGTCGAGCAAGCGGGTTTCGATTCCGGTGCAGACGTTGAATATCTGTCCTGGCGCGGCAGGATGTTCAGCGGCGAGCAGGTTGGCTTGCACCACATCACGCACGTTGACCAGATCTCGACTCTGACCACCATCACCGAAGATAGTGATGGGCTTGTTATCCAAAATTCGGCGAATGAAGATCGGCACGGCGGCGGCGTACATTGAATCCGGTCGCTGGCGCGGACCGTAAACGTTGAAATAACGCAGGGCAACCACTTCAAAATTGAACGATGAAGTGTAGAGTTGCCCGTAGAGTTCGTCCACTCGTTTGGAGGTGGCGTACGGCGATAACTGTCGCAGCGGCGTATCTTCCGAAAGCGGATAGGCTTCCGAGTCACCGTATACGGCGGCACTGGTGGCAAAGACGGCACGTTTCACGCCTGCCTTGCGGGCAGCTTCGAACAAGATGGAAGTTCCGGTCACATTGACATCGAAACATTCCTGCGGCTTTTCCATCGACTCGGGGACAGAAACAAATGCCGCTTCATGGAAGATGATATCCATGCCTTGAACGGCTTTGGCAACTGCGTCTGAGTCGCGCAGATCACCTTCAATGAGTTCGACGTCCAAACCTTTGAGGTTCTCGCGCTTGCCAGAAGAGAAATTATCAAACACGCGGACGGTATCTCCGCGCTCAAGTAAAGTACGTGAAATGTGCGAGCCGATGAAGCCCGCACCACCAGTTACTAGATATTTCATTATCGACCTGTCCTTCTTAATACAGTTCCAATCGTTCGGAGCACAATGCTAAAATCCAAATTCAGCGTACGGTGTTTAATGTAATAAAGATCATATTCAAGCTTTACGAAAGTTTCCCTTACCGTCGCAACATAACCATAATTGATTTGTGCCCAGCCGGTAAGACCCGGCTTGACCAGAAGTCTGGCACGATAATAAGGGATTTGTTTCTGATACTCTGCCACCAACTCCGGGCGCTCGGCACGCGGACCGACCAAACTCATTTCGCCGCGCAGCACGGTCCAGAACTGCGGCAACTCATCCAAGCGAGTCTTGCGCAGGAAGTTACCCACCCGCGTCACCCGCGGATCATTTTCTTCTGCTACTTTGGCTTGTCCATCTGCCTCGGCGTTCTGCTTCATCGTACGAAATTTCAAAATCGTGAAAAGCTGTGCGCCTTTTCCTAAACGTGGCTGGGAATAAAAAACCGGGAAACCTGTTTCAAGAGCAATGGCAACCGCGATGAACGGCAGGAATAATAAAAAAATCAATGTACCAACAATACCACCCAGAATATCCATGCTTCGTTTAAGTAATTCATAAAGTCCGTGAATGCGTACCTGATCGACAAACGAGCGGATGACCCAATCGGTTTCCAAATGCTCAATGGGCACACGTTGAGTCAATTCCTCATATAGGATCGGCATACGGGTGACTTCAATGCCGCGCTCTTGAACATCTAAAATGGTTTGAAAGGTCTCGCCTTTGATCTCGCCCGTAATCGCCACGACTACATCTGAAATGCGATACTCTTCCACCAGATCAAGTAGATGTTCACTATCACCCAAGACGGCAAACCCATTATAGGATTTATTCCGCTTGGCAGGGTCATCATCAATAAAACCGATCAATAGGAATGGCGGCGGGTTTAGTTTTCGATAGGCTTCCACGAGCGTGTGCCCCGCTTTGCCTGCACCTAAGACGATCACACGGCGCATCAAACCAGACGAAGTGTAGAGACGGATATAAATGGCGCGCCAGCCTAGGGTCAGGAAAGAAGCGAGAACTAGAAATGCACCAATGGCAATACGAGGCAGGGAATTCGGGTCAATATTGATGGTGAAGAGCAGCGAATATCCCATCAATCCCACTAGCGGAGCGACGGCAATACTGCGTAAGGTCTTGCGCCAGTTCGAGGCAGTATGCAGCTCGTAAGAATCGACCATCAAAAGCAGCCAGACCAGCGGCAGTAGATAGAACCAAAACGGCACATCAATGTTGATGATGCGTTCTGCAACATTGGGTTTCAAGCCGCTTTCAACGAGAACATAAAGGGAGTACTGATACCAGAAAAAGATTGCACCTGCAGTGGCAGCAACGGATGCGATAAAGTCACCGATCAACAGAACGGTGCGTTGCTCGCTGGGTCGTAAACGCAGTGACGGACGATAAATATCAGCCATTCTTGAACAAGCTTGTGATGCCGCTCCATAAAAAACCTGCGCCCCATGTGATGTGCATGGTCGTAATGGCAAGCGGCAGCCCCCAGAGCAAAAACCCTTTCCTTGTCTTAATCGCCAGATGTAAACCGGCAGCCCCTAATACAAAGTAATAAGCGAATAATTGTAATGCAAGCAATAATTGCGCGAACGTCCACATCAAGGATAACACAATCAAAGACAATAAAATAAGCACGAATACCGGGGGCAAAGCCTGCCGCCAACGCAAGGTATGCGGATAACGCTTGAGCATTTTGAATTTCCAAAACCCGTAACGCCAGTATTGCTCAGCCAGTTTCTTAAGTGTGCTGCGCGAAAAATAAACAGAACGAATGGCAGGGTCCAACCAGACCACGCCACCCGATTCACGCACGCGGGTGTTGAATTCATAATCTTCATTAGCGAGTAAGGTTTCATCGAACGTGCCGATTTTTTGAATCAGGCTGCGGCGAAACGAACCGAATGGGACGGTATCCACAGCGCCCGGCTTGGCATTGAGGCGGTACATCGCATCCCCCACCCCAAGTGGATGCGCAGCCGCAAATGAAATCGATTCCGCTATCCACGTATCCGCGCCGGGGCGAATTTCCCAGACGCCGCCCACGTTATCACCCTTGCCAGATTGATGAGCTTGCACGCATCGCTCCACATATTCAGGGATAGGCATCGAGTGCGCATCCAAACGGACGATGATCTCGCCTCGCGACTCGCGAATGGCTTGGTTCACGCCAGAAGGTATGGTCCGCGCCTGATTCTGTACCACCCGAACTGCAAGATCGGCATGTTCTTTTTGAAAGGCGGCAATCACAGCAAGCGTGTGGTCGGTAGAAAGTCCATCGGAGATCACCACTTCCAACTTTGCTAATGGATAGGTTTGCAAACGCAAAGCCTCCAGCAATTTGTGAATGGTGGCTTCTTCGTTGTAACAGGGGATGATGATGGAGACGAAGGGTTGATCGGGCATGGTTTGTACAAGATTTCGCCGCCAGTGAGAGGCGGCGACGAGTTTTCAGGTTTACTTTTTGTTTACAAGCTTTGTGGCATCTGGCGGCATCAGCGGAAGGATCACTTCCATTGTGGTGCCTGTGCCAACTTGACTGCGGACAGTAATTTTACCACCATGCGCTGCCACGATCTCTTGCGCAATTGCCAGCCCTAAGC
>JAFLCE010000086.1 GCA_017303655.1 Anaerolineae bacterium | reverse complement strand
GTTTAGGAGTTGATATTCCCGTAGCAGAGTGGAAGTGCCAGGAACCTGACCTATTAGATGAAACCTGGTTTTGGACAGCACGCGCCTACCAATATGAGGAAAATAAAGTTCGGATCTGGATACAAAGTTACGAAGAACTCACAGTGCCGAGTGGCATACTGATCCAGATGAGTATTGACTTGAAATGCCCATAGCAGAACTCTTCACCCGCGAGAACATCCACTCTCTGCCATTCCCTCAAACAGAGGATGGTAATTATGCGCGCCGTTATCTCATCCCATTAATGAGCGATGACCCTCAGAAATATATCCGCAATGTGTATAACACGCAGTTGATGGCTGTCAAAGTTGGCGAGACGATTATTCCCATCACGGTATCAGATTTTCACCCGCAGAATACCTACACGGTTTCGCCGTACAGTCATTATGTTTCGTATGGCGCTTTCGAGGAAGTGAAGCATCTCAACAATAAATTTGCTGAAATCGCAGTGAGGTTGGTGATGACGCCGGTCTCGTGGTATTTTCGTTATGCAGAGGTGGATAAGGTAGTCTTCGTTAATAACTATCTGTTGTCTACTAACTTATATCCAGCAGTGAACAGTGAACAGTTATCAGTGATTAGTGAGGCGTTGATTAAGTGGTTTCCAGATCGGGCAATTGTGTTTCGGTCAGTAGATCAGAAAAAGAATCCGCATATTTATCAAACATTGGATGGGCTAGGCTATGACTTGGTTCTCAGCCGTCAGGTCTGGTACATGGACCCGGTTGCGGCGTTGAAGACGCGGCAATGCAAGGAAGATGTGCGTGTGTTGAAGAAGGCGGGCTATGACGTGGTCAGCGGCAGGGATTTATCAGACGATGAACTTCATCGCGCGGTGGAGTTGTATAACCTGCTGTATCTGCAAAAGTATTCGTACTACAACCCACAATTTACATTTGACTTGCTAAAACTCGCGCGTGAGCAAGATATTCTGCACCTGTATGGACTTAAGAAAGACGGCAAGTTGAACGCCATTATGGGATTCTTCGTCCGCAATGGGGCGATGACCCAGCCGCTGTTCGGGTATGATACGTCACTTCCGCTGGAAGAGGGCTTGTATCGTTTGCTCACGTTAGTGACCCTGCAAGAAGGCGTGAGACGCGGACTGCTTGTGCATGCCAGCGGCGGAGTTGGGAAGTTCAAGAAAGTGCGCGGCGGCGAGTCGGTGACGGAGTATAACGCGGTGTTTACGAAACATCTACCACGAAGAAGACAACTGCCGTGGAAGTTGATCGGTAAGGTGTCTGATGTGGCAATTCCGTATTTTAAAAAAATGGATTTCTAAACAATGGAGATATTAAACTTAATTTCTTCTTTTCTTTTAGAAAATAAGGGTGCAGTTTTGTGGTTTTGGGGAGGGATGGGGATATTAAACACACTTCGACCATTGTTTAATTTTCCAAGTAAAAAGATATATAGTTATGATGAGCTTATAAAAAAAACTAGAAAATTTAACAACTTAAGGAATCACTGGCTTTTATTTTTCACATTGTGGCTTATTTTTACAGGCATTTTGTATTTATTGCTATCTCAAGTTGACAAGTGGTCTATAGAGAAATTTGACATCCAATTTCATCCACTGATAACAATTTGTGCGTCAAGCCTTGGAATTTTCCAAGCTGTATTTGCATTTTCTGAAGATGTTTTTCCTATATTCAAGTCTTGGGATTTTATTTATGGCGAGGTGGAAGAAGTTCATAAAGTTGCGAAAGCTCAATTATTCATTGTTCTCGCCGTAGATTTATTCAGCATACTATTATTTTTCTTATTAGTACAATTACTATAAAATTCACAGGAGTATTCATGCAAGTCAACATTCCCCTCAAAATTATAGGGCTTGGACGGTATTTACCGAAACGAGTTGTGCCGAGTTCTGAACTCGAAGCGATGTGCGGCGTGCCTGCAGGTTGGGTGGAGCGGCGCAATGGCGTGCGTGAGCGCCGTTGGGTGACGGATGAAACGTCGTCGTTTATGTCAGCGGAGGCGGGGCGTGAGGCATTGGAAGAGGCGAAGCTCAAGCCAAATCAACTCGATTTGATCATCAATGCATCGGGGACGGGCGAACAGGCGATTCCGGATACGGGTGTGTTGATTCAGCGTCAGTTGGGTTTGGGTGCTTCGGGCATCCCGGCGATGACAGTTCACACCACTTGTTTGAGCTTTGTGGCGGCAATGGATGTGGCTTCAAACTTCATCAGCAGCGGACGATACAAGAGCATCCTCATTTGCAGTGCAGATGTGGCTTCGTGCGGCATTAATCCCAAAGAACCTGAGTCGGCTTCGTTGGTGGGAGATGCCGCGGCGGCGGTTGTCGTGACGCGTGCTAATGATGGCGAGGCTTCGATGATCCATCATTCGCATTTCAAGTCGTTTGGCGATGGCGCGTATCTGACGACGATCATGGGCGGCGGCTCGCGTTTGCATCCGCGCTTTGCGGGGCATAACCCCGAGGATGACCTCTTTCACATGGATGGTCCGGCTGTCTTGCGCATGGTGCGTGGCATCGCACATGACTTTTTGGATGAGCTGTATCCTGGTCTTTCCAAGAGCATGGTGGATGTGGATGTGGTCGTGCCGCATCAGGCTAGCAAGGTGGGCTTGATGATGTTGGAGCGTTTTGGTTGGAAGGAAGAGAAGATTGTTAAAACCATCGAGACGCTGGGCAATTGTGTGGCGGCTTCGATTCCGGTTACGTTGTATCAGGGTGTGCGCGATGGACGCATTCAACGCGGCGATAAGGTGCTGTTGGTGGGCACAGGCGCGGGGTTGTCTATTGGCGGAATGGTATTGACGTTTTAATTGAATGTAGGGGCGCAGCAATGCTGCGCCCCTACTACAAGATCATATGAACATTCTTCTCACCGGCGGGCGGGCGCCTGTTACGCTTGATCTGGCACGTGCTTTTCGGCGCGCGGGGCATACTGTCTTTATGGCTGAGTCGTTGCGCGGGCATTTGAGTCAGCCGTCGAATGCGGTGAAGGCTCATTTTGTGGTGCCAGCTCCCCGGTCTGAACCTGAGGCGTTTTTAGCGGCGTTGAAGCGCATCATCGAAGAGAATCAGATCGAGTTGTTGATTCCGACTTGTGAGGAAGTTTTCCACATCGCAAAGGGGTTGAGCGAGATGCCATGCCGGGTGTTTACCGAGCCGATTGAGACATTGGATCGGTTTCATAACAAGTGGAAGTTCGTGATTGATGCGGGGGAATGTGATCTGCGGGTGCCTGAGTCGATTTTGATCTCGCGGGAGGATGATCTGCTGTTGGCGTTTGCGCAGTGGCGCAGGCTGGTGTTGAAGCCGGTCTATTCGCGCTTCGCTGCGCGGACTTTGATATTGCCCTCGTTAAATGAGGCGTTTGCCAAGCTGACGTTTAACGAGCCGTGGATCGCGCAGGAGTATATTGAGGGACAGCAATTTTGCAGTTATTCGGTCTGCCAGAATGGACGGATCACGGCACATGCTGCCTATCCGACGATCTTTACAGCAGGTGCGGGGGCGACGATTGCTTTTCAGGCGGTGGAACATGCTGCCATTTATGAATGGGTGCAACGGTTTGTGAAGCACTTTAATGTAACGGGGCAAATGGCCTTCGATTTTATTCAGACACCAGATGGGCAAGTGGTGGCGTTGGAATGTAACCCACGCGCCACGAGCGGATTGCATTTGCTAACCGAGAACCCGCAATTTGTAGAATCTTTTTTTAACTCAGAAATGAGTTGTGTGAAGCCGCAAGCACAGACGGCACGCATGTTGGGCACGGCGATGTTGGTGTATGGGCTGCCGATGTCCCTATGGCAGGGCAGGTTTGGCGCGTGGTTGCAGACCTTTTTGCATAGTGACGATGTGCTGTTTGATCTTAATGACCCTCTGCCATTTTTGTTACAAGCAAGAAGTATTCTGAAATATATAGTATTGGGTCGCAAGCATGGCATTTCGGCATTGGAGGCATCCACTTTCGATATTGAGTGGAATGGGCAGGGGGAGTAAAATACATACAATGTATAGAGGTTTTATACAGCAACTTCCTGTATAAAACCTAGTTGGTACATTTGTGAAACTATATCAATCTAGGAGACATTATGTATTGTATTCAATGCGGGAAACAGAATGTAGATAATGCAAAGTTTTGTGCGTTTTGTGGCACATCAACAGTACCAGCAGAAAGCCCAAAGACCAACGAATGGGAATATGATTTTTACAGTCGCTATTGGGAATTAAATGAAGGTGGGCGATGGAATTTGAATTATGGGTTTACAGAGCATGATGCTAGGCTTGATAACTGGAGCAGCGACCAAGATTCTGTAATGCCAAACTTACAAGAGTATCTTGATGATGGCTGGGTATACGTTAGCCCTCCTGGACCAAATTCTTATAGATTTAATTATCATACAGGCTATCACGAAAATAGTGGTGGAAAATATACTTGGCTATCTGTTAGTAGTTTTGTTGTTGATTTTCGACGCCCTGCACGTCCACTAAAGTCAAATGAGAAAAAATTGTTAGGCTCTTGGCAAGAAACAGTTGATCCAAATAATGGGCTTTGGAATAAAGTCGGAAATGTAGTTTTTTCTCAAAGACTAAATGTTGAAAAAGCTACCTTGGAATTTCGAAAAGACCATACCTTTTCTTTTCAAGATAGAACAAAAAGAGGGAATGGTCTACAACATGGCGTATTTTACGAAAACGAAAACGGCTTGATTGATATAAATTATAAATACATACCAGATTTTGATACGACCATTAAAGTTGGCAGTGAAAAAATAATCTTAAACTATAATCGACCAGAAGAATATGAGCGAGTTAATTCTATAGCACATGGCTAACAAAGTTTTCAGCTTGCATCTGAAGCTTGGGGCTATCCGAAGTGCGTGCGTCAAGCCTTTTCCTATGCCTTAGGATTTTTCTGGCTGGGCGGCTTCGCCAAGTCCACGCAAACCGTTGGGCATTTAGCTCATAAAACGTCAAAATTAAAGAAGACTTTGGAACTACACTATGCAAATTGACCACGATACAATAATGTTGCTAGTTGGAGCAGGCATAGGCTTATCCAGCAGCCTTCTTACATCACTTTTTCAAGCATGGCTGAGTAAGCGTGAATTTAATAGGCAAAAAGAATATGAAGAAAGTATAGAGTTAAAGAAAATAACTTTACCTACCATAAGTGAAATTCAATGGTACAGCAAGAAACTTAGCGAAACTGACAAAGAGAGAATAAGAAAAGAACTTAGTAACAACAAAGATATGGCGCTGCAAAGTAATACATCTTTTATTTATTGGTTATGGAACTCAGTCTTGTTCCATGTGCTTGAATTCGCTAAAAAACAATTCGCCCTTTTTCTCTTTATAGTTTTAGTAGTTGTATCGGCGTTGGGCTATATGATATATAAAGCAATTATTTTTGTCTCAAACCCATCGCTACTATTATTAAATTTCATAGTTACAATTGTCTCTTTCATACTTGTTCAGATGGTAGCCAAGCAACTTAGAAGTAAATGGAGAAATGATTTTTTGTCCATAAAAAGGGATAAAAAGGGAAATTATTTATGTCCAAAATGTGGACTGCCTTTCAAAACAGATAATGACACATACACTCACATTAAGAACTGGCATTCTCAATGAAAAAAACGCCCAAAAAAGCGTGCAGCAACTGTCTTCAAGTCAAGAGTAACACCCTACTTTAAGGCATTTTTCTGGTGGGACGGCTTCGCCGTCCCCGCCCCAGCGCGGGTATCCCCTATCGGGGACGAGCCGCAATCCGTTGTCTGGCTTCGTGTAAAGCAAATCCATATGGGAGATTTCTTGTAAAATGATTAAAACTGCTTTGAGTAATTTATTTCCGCGCCAGATTACCAATGAATTTTCAGGATTACGAATCGCACTTTGGGGATTCTATCTACTGACAGCCATTACACTTTGGCGAAGTCAACATCATATATTTTCACCTGATGGCGGCGCACAATCTATCGCTACCATCCCATTAGAGAAATACTCTGATGCAGCTGCTTCAACCATTATTGGGATGTTTGCGCTTTGGGGTTTATCTCAGTTAATTGTTGGTTTGATTTATCTCATTGCTGCTATTCGTTATCGTTCAATGATTCCAATATTATATTTACTTAGCGTGTTTGAATATCTAATGCGGGCTACTTACATACCTGCATATAAATCAATTGAAACCGCAGGGACCGCTCCAGGCGCAATTGGGAATCTGCCACTTATACTATTTTCCTTCACAATGTTAGTGTTAAGTTTGTGGTCTCGTAAAAAGATAGAGTAGTTGTTAAACCAAAACGCCAGTCAACAAAGCGTGCGCACACCCTACCATTTTTCGGGTTAGACAGCTTTGCCGTCCCCACCCCAGCGCAGAGCTTGTCCCATTATGCCCAGAATGGGTACGAAGTGGTATATCCCCTAGCGGGGACGAGCCGCCAACCGCTACGCTTCAAGTTCTTTTTTATCGGAGTTCATTGTGAACAATATTCAAAGTTTTTCACTCAATTCGGAACAATACGCCAAACATAGACCACAATATCCTGACGAACTTTTTTTATTTTTGAGCGAGATTTCCGAACATCACGACCGCGTCTGGGATTGCGCCACAGGAAATGGACAAGCGGCGATTTCATCCGCAAAACTTTTTCAACATGTTGAAGCAACCGATATTAGTGTTGAGCAAATTCAACATTGCATCACACATCCTAACGTTCACTACAGCGTTTCTCCTGCTGAGCATACATCATTTGAAAGCCAGTCGTTTGATTTGGTTATGGTAGCTTTGGCAATACACTGGTTTGACCAAGAAAAGTTCTTTCAAGAAGCGGAACGGGTGCTTAAGCCAAAAGGCGTTCTGGCTGTTTGGGGTTATGGCTTTTTGGAAATCGAAAGCGACATTGACGAAATAATTACGAAGAATTTACTTGAGCCAATCGACCGATTTTGGGCAAGTGGCAATCGCCAAGTAATGAATGGCTATCGTGATTTAGTCCTTCCATTTGATGAAATCAACATCCCAGAAAAATTTTCAATGAAGGTAGAATGGAATTTACAGCAATTATTGGAGTATTTCCGTACTTGGTCTGCGGTGAAACGTTATTCAGCAGAACTTGGAAACGACCCAGTTGACCAACTGGAGATAAAATTGAAAACGATCTGGAATGAGCCTGGTAAAGCTAAATTAGTGCAAATGCCTTTGTTTTTAAGAGCCAGCAGAAAGCCTGCATAGGCTGCTGGGGACTTACGCAAATCTCAAGCAGCTTTCTGGTGAGACGGCTTCGCCAAGTCCGCGGGGCGAGGCAAGTCCATGCAAATGGTTGGGCGCACTTGATAGATAAAATAAATGATAATTAGTTACCCATTTGGTTATGCATTGCGTCATAAGATTTACTATAACACCGAGACAAAGCGTGGAACTGTCACGTTTTGGTCATCTTATAGTGGTTCTCTGACTGGAACTGATCCAACTGTAAATGGCGACAGCTTTCTCCCTGAGTTATTTGCCCACCAAAACGCATTCAAGGGAATATTATTTGGAACAAATCAATATTCAGAAATACAAATTGGCGATGAAAGAGATGTATTTCTTTTATTAGCCGCTTTGGTACTTTCGGCAAAAGGTAGAGAATTTTCATTTTCAAGTCTTGAAGGCAGAAAACTCTCTTTCAACTTAGGAATAGAAGGAAGAGCAGAAAAAGAAATTATTACTATCAAAGTACAATATGGTAAAGCAGGAAAACTAACATTAGATGAGGCAAACAGGCTAGAATCCATAACAAGAGAAATACTCCAAAAAGCTGGATTTTCTATTGAAGAAATCAAAGAGGGAGTAGAGAAAATTATGGCTGGTGCTTCGGAATGAGATATTCTGCAATGAGTTTTCGTAGGAACTATAAACTGTGTGAATAGCAGAGAGCGCCCAATAAAGCGTGCAGCAACTGTCTTGACAGTCAAGAGCAACACCCTACTTTAAGGCAGTTTTCTGGTGGGACGGCTTCGCCAAGTCCGCGGGGCACTGTCTGATAGGTAAAAATGCATCAACCCAAAACGCCAAAAACAAACAAGACTGTCCTCTTTTTCGCGACGATCCTACTCAGCACATGTATATGTCTTGGGTGTTTACTTGTAGTCTCTGCTCAACTGTATAAGGCACTCGATCAACCTACAGCCGCAGAAGGACAACAAAAGGCTGATGAGTTAATCAAAGCCCTGGAACGATACAAAAATGATACGGGCAGGTATCCCTCTGACTTGGATGTCCTTGTTCCAACATATGTAGCCGCAATACCCAAACCTACCTGGAACACTCAGTACGGCTACGAAGTACAAGCCAACGGAGCTGAGTTCATTATTTTCTTTGATGTAGGCATCAGTGTAGATGGAGACTACTGCGAATATAGTAGTCAGTCTCAAAGTTGGTATTGCAGCGATAAAATTTAATTTTCGCCTTAGCCTCACTAGTCAGATATCGATCCTCATCAATGAGTTGAAGCAGGCGTAGGTTAATCAAGACGCAACAAGCCTCTTAGGCTGCGAATTAAAGGATTATGCATTCTCCAAATGATAAGTTTCATTCGATTATTCTTGCTGGCATTTCTGATAAACATTTTAGCCCAGGCAATCCATGAAACCGGTCATTTGCTTGTCTATCAGATCTACGGGCGAAACCCCACTTGGGGGTTTATTGGCTTGGTACAACTCTGGAATACCCAACCTGAAGATCCCAGCCAATGGGTTGAAACCAGCACACCAGAAGGCGAGATCGGTTGGCTAAAATTGGATTCATTGCCAAGCGAAAAATCAGAGATCGCGATCATTGGGGCAGCCGGACCCCTTGCGTCATTACTCTGTGCTGGCCTTGGTCTTTACCTGACATACAAATACAATCGCAAGAATGCCGTCGTCAAATACGCCAGCCTCATGTTGTCATTATCCACGGCGCTGACCATGAGCTTGTATTATCTCCGCAGTCCGCTACGGGTCATTGGCGACGAATATGATATGGCTGTCTATTTTGGCATCACAAAGATCTTTGTAGAAATTCCCCTGGCTCTTATTTTCATAGCTTGTATTGTATTAGGGCTACGGTCATTAAATTCATGGCAGGCGCGAACGACCTGGTTCTTGTCCTGTTTTTTAGGGAGCGCATCATCTGGCATCTTGTTAATGACCTTAGATGGACAGGTGCGAGAAGCGGTAAACAAAGGCATCCCACTTTTTCAATCCATCATGGGGTATTCCATGCCAGTTCTACTAGTGTATGGTTTGGCAGTTTTCGGAATCATCGCATGGCAACTCAACACAAAGCAGATGTTAAGAGCATCCACACACGCGGGCTAATGGCATGGTAATTTCGCCGCACAAATCACTCGCTGCTTATCAAACTCAACTCGTCGTCCATGGCGAGGTATGGAATGTATTTGATAAAGGTTCAGGGAAGCCTATCGTGTTTTTGCACAATGGCGGTGGGACGCTCTGGAATTGGGCGCATCAACTTGAGTATTTTTCCACTTACTACCGCGTCATCGCTCCAGACTTGCCCGGGTTTGGTCGGTCCCATCGGTCTTGTGAGCCACTTCGATTGGATACCTATGTACAAGGCGTATCCGAGTTAATCAGAATCCTGGGCTGTCCCAAACCCATCTTCGTAGGGAACTGCATCGGTTCTTCGATCGCGCTCAAATTCGCCTTACAACAACCCGAACAAGTGACGGCGCTAGCACTCTTCAACGTCTGCGGCGGGATCCCCATGCTCAACCCATCCCTGCAATTTTGGGCGAATATACGTCCTGATACGGTTGTAGGGAAAGCAATCCATCAATACCTGCTCCATGCTGTCAGTCACCCTGACTTACAATACCTAAACACAAGCTTGATCTATGCAAACAACGAACCGACTTTACATCCCATGCTGAGTCAATTCATCGAACACCAACGCCTTGACCCGAAGCTAAGGGCATCTCTATATTGGCTCGCAATGGGATTGGATAGTTTCAATATGTTCAGCCAACCACAACAGAAACCCGCCTCTTTTCCGCCCGTGTTACTGGGTTGGGGAGCCCAGAATCGTACCCTGGGAACAAGCTGGGCGAAGGTGCTCGCAGATTGGCTGACGCCCGACCTATTTTGGCTGATCGAAGACGCAGGTCACATGCCGATGTATGAACAGCCCAAGTTGGTCAATGAAAGGCTAGAAGCTTTTTTCAAACAATGACAATCCCCATGAATGATCAACATATCAAAATCTCGCTTAAGCGCTTCCTGCTCATCGAACAATGCCCAACCGCATGGAAAGGCTTGGACCTGTATCTCTTCCGAGATGAACATGTAGTCTTCTACGTCGGGCAATCGTTTCTTGCTTTTGCCCGTGTGTGGGAACATTTGCTCAGTGGTTTCAAAGGGCACTCCATGGTCGGGCGGTTTATCTGGTGCAACTGGCCCACCTCCATGAGCTTTACCATCGAATTATTGAGCTCACGTTCTGAACACTTCAGCATTGTCCAAAACGATCTAAATGCCGCAGAGAGGTATCTGATCCAACAACATGCGCCTTGCTTGAATGTCTCGTTCAATACTCAGCCAACGGCTTTGCCCAACTCCTATTTGCCGCCCAATGCCCCATTCCGGCGCAGGCAAGGTCTACTAACGCTGATCCGCGAGGCAGAGCGCGCCGTCAAAGCAGAAGATACAAAACTTTGGATAGAGAATATGGAGTAACTCAACTGTCATGCAGATGTTTGAGCAGGCAGCTGAATCGTAAACCTACGCGCTGACTCGTTTACGCAGCAGCGGCTCAGAGATGGCTTTGGCATTCATCGTCTCCGCGCCGAGGAAGGAAACGAATCGGGCAAATCCGCCAGCTAGGGCTTCGGCAAAGGCTTCATTTTTCGCCAGAGCTTTTTCTTCCAACCAAAACCCTAAAATAATGAAGGTACTTGTCTCGCGGTCTAGTTTGCTGTCGAAGCGTGCTACGAGTTTGTCACCCCATAAAACCGGCAAGGTGTAATACCCAAACTTGCGTTGATGCTCGGGCTTGTACACTTCCCAGATGTACTCAAAACCAAATAAGGATTTGGCTCGTCCGCGTGCACTGACCGGATCCAACGGCGCAAGAAAACTGACCTCATCGGTTGTGCTCGTCTCCAAAGGAGTCCACGCTTTGGGAATGCGCCCGGCGCTTAAGTCTCGCAGAATTTTCAAGTCACTTGCGAGCGCATATTGCAGGTCCTTCCAACCTTCCACTTTCACTTCGATCACGTCCCCATCGCTCAACATCGTATTGAGATATTTCTTTGCGGCTCGGTCTGGTTCTCCGCGCCGGAAAGAGTCGCTGGTGCGGCTGATGCGCCCAAGCACATTGAACTCGATCTCTTTACGGATCAAGAAACGATCCACGGCTTCATCGTCCATTTCATGGATCAAATCAGCCGGAGCGACCTTCTCCGTTAGGGCATACACACGCTCAAAGCGTTCACGGTGATGCGTCATCGCCTCGCCCGTGTACCAGAGATAATATAACGCCAGGGCGCTGTCTTTTCGTCCGCGATAGCTCATGGTCTTCGAAGGTATGTCTGATTCCACGGTGCGATTGCTAAGCGTGCCGCGTTCTTTCAAAAGCAAGCGTATCTCACGAATGGCTTCTGCATGTTCTTTTGCCAGGGTGCGAATGCGCGGGTCACCATAGGTACCGTCCCGTTCACGTTGCATCACCCTGCGCCAATACGGCAATTCATCCATCGGTCGGACGGCCAACCACGCGCCCCAATCAAAGAACTTACGCTTCTTGTACGTTAGGTCTTGCCATAGTTCAGGTTTGTAATTCAACACGCGGCTGTGTAAGCTAATATCCTGACTGCGAGCAATGATCTGCAAGGGGTCAAGCTGCAAATACTGCATGGCACGCATGGCTTGCTCCGTGCCTTTCACGCCTTGCCAACGCCGCCCGGGCCACAAGCCTTGTTTACCAAGAATAAAACGTCTAGCCGTTTCAAGATCAATCGTCAACATAATGAGTTATTATAATAAAAGAAGTGTGCCTCTACTGTAGAACGGAGTACTCATGACCAATTTGCTTTCCACAGAACTCAATGCTGCAAATATTGCTAGAGTCTTGGAGATACTTGCTGAGTCACCCACGCGTTTGGCGGCAGTGACCAAAGCTGTGTCTGCTGAAACATTAAGTCAACCGTTAGGCAAAGAAGAGCGGACACCGACGGAAGTCCTGGCACATGTGCTCAATGGTGAGGCTCGTTCTGCAGAGATGATCTACCAAGCCTTACTGGTGCAGGAACCATATTTCCCAGACCTGCACCCCGACCGGGATCTTGGTAAACTCTTGCGCTTCGACTTGCTAAATTTTTCCGAACTGCTGGCATATTTCAACGTCCGCCGCAAGGTGTTGTTGCGAGTGCTTTCAGGGTTGAGTGAGGCTCAATGGGCAAGAACCATTCAAGAGGAGGGAAAGAAGCGCAAGGAATCGGTCTATTGGCGGGCGCGTACTCTCGTCATGCATGAGTTGGATCATCTTGGGGATCTGGAACAAAAATTGCTTAAGAAAAAATAGAGGCTATCCTTTGAATATTGAATACATAGAAATGGGAAAACTATCTCCAGCACAAACAGAAGCGCTTAATCATTTGCGCGCCATTGTGTATCCGCCAAACGTGTTGGCAATGCTTCCCGGAAGCACGTTTTCATGGGCGTCCCCGCAATGGTCTATTTTTGTTTGGAATGAAAAAGAATTGGTGGCACGGGTAGGGCTGGTGGTACGGGATATCGTTGCCAATGGAGTGACAAAACGAATCGGCGGCATTGGCGGTGTGATGACGCATCCCAACAAGCAAGGGCAGGGCTTGGCAAGCCGCGCCATGGGTGCCGCCGCCGAGCGTTTTGCAAAAGACCTGAATGTTTCGTACGCACTGCTTTTCTGCCGCCCGCAACTTGTTGAATTTTACAAACGTCTGGGGTGGAAGCCTTTCACGGGCGAGGTCTTCGTCCAACAACCGCAGGGCAGGCTTGAATTTTCTGCGAATGGCGCCATGATGCTTGATGTGAAAGAGGAAGCTCCCTTGCAAGGTGTCTTGGACTTGAACGGCTTGCCGTGGTAAGTCAACTATTTCTATGCGGGCAGTACCACCTTCGCGTTCCCCACACTTGGTGGTAAAGTAGCCATATCATCAATGTACCAGGTGAACCCATGCTGCAGAAGAACCCCGAACTCACCATCCCGCTTAACAATCCCTTCCAAAACGATCAACTGGATCGTGATAAGGTCGCTGATAATCTGACTTTGCTGGTGCAATCCACCACTCAGCCCTTCGTCCTAAGTGTGCAAGCACCTTCGGGCTGGGGCAAGACCACCTTCATCAAGATGTGGAAAACACAGTTAGAGACTCTCGGTCACATCTGCTTTTATTTCAACGCCTGGGAAAATGACTTCGTTAACGACCCGCTGATTGCTTTCGTGGGTGAGATCAATAAAGTCACACTCGATAAAAGCGTGATGGGGCAATTGGGAGCGCAGCTCAAAAAATTACAAGGCTTCGGCGGTAAGATCGTGCGCCGCGCGTTGCCACTCACCATTCAGATCGCCACACAAGGTCTGCTCGGTCAAGAGACCGTCAAGCAGGCTTCCAATTTGCTCTTCGCCAGCGGCGGCGAGATCGCCAACTTCGCTTCACAACTGGCAGAAGAGAACATGCGTCAGTATGAAAACGATAAGAACGGCATTCGCGAATTTCGCAACGAACTCAAACACTTCATGAAGTCGCTTTCTGCCGGGCAGGGCAAACGTGCGCCCGTGGTCTTCTTCATTGACGAACTTGACCGCTGCCGTCCTGATTTCACCATCCTATTGCTTGAACGCATCAAACAGATATTCAGCGTGGAGGGCATTGTCTTCGTCCTCGGCGTGGACCGTGCCCAACTGGAACAAGCCGTCAAGTCGGTGCATGGTGATGGCATCGACCGCGATGGATATCTGCGGCGCTTTGTCGATTTCACTGTCAACCTGCCGGAGCCGACCGTTGAAAAATACTGCAACTTCCTTTTTGAGCGTTTCAAATTGCAAGAGGTCTTTTCCAAACGTCGCAGCGGTCGCGAGGAAAGCGAATCGCTCATGCGTGCCTTTGTCGGGCTTGCCCGGGTCTATCGCTTCAGCTTGCGCGTCATCGAACAATGCTTTACCGAGATCAACCTCGCACTGCGAACGACGCCCAATAACGAACGGATATTTCCTTTTCTGCTTGCCTTGCTCGTAGCATTAAAGACGGAAAAGCCCGCCTCCTACGACCTTTTGCTTGGTTCTGTTTCAGAAGCCGAGATCCACTCCCTGACCTCTGAGCTCAAACAGGAATTCGATATCAACGACCGCCTGCACAAATGGACCTTATCTCAATTCGAAGCCTATCTTGTCAGCGGCTATCTCTCTGACCCACAACAAAAAGCGGACTATCTCAATACATTGAAACAGTCCGCTGTCAGTCAGGATCCCATTGAGCGTAGTTACGCCCAGCAAGCCTTACGCTTTCTGGATCAGATCCAGATCGATTCTTCTGCCACTGCCATTCCCAATCTTGTCTCCCGCCTCAGTCTGTTGCAGCGATTAACCCTTACGCACTAGCAGTGCGGCGCCGGGCGACAATCGAATACAGTGCCAACCCAAGCGTAAATAGCACAGCGCCCCAGGCAACATTCGCCACGAGCGGAACGCCCGCTTGTTTAAGCGCGATCCCAGCGAAGGACCAAACCAACACGAAGACGTAGCCGCTGTCCCTGCGGGTGACCGTCATGAGTACACCAAGCACAGTGGCGATGATGATCATGATCACCGCCCAAGCTTGCGGCGCGATGCCGAATCCATTCCAATTGACGAAATAAAGCCAGGAAGAAATGTTGGCAACGGTGGCGACGCTGATCCAACCGAGGTACACGCTGAAGGGAATATCCACGCTCCATTTTTCAACGGCGGTGACGGGAGTTAACCCGACGTTGAGTTTGAGATAACTGGCGATGAGCAGAGCAAGCAAGGTTAGCATGACCAGCACGCTTAAGCCGAAGAAGTTGTAATGCCAGCATACCAGCCATACGGCGTTGAAAAGTCCGCTGATGGCAAAGAGATAACCGAGATTTCGAAAACGTGAACTTTCTTTTTGCGCAGGCAGGAATTGATAAACGGCAAAGGCGATCCAGCCGATGAAGATGAGGCTCCAGATGGCGAAGACGTACCCAGCAGGGACGAAGTAGATCAGAAAGCGGTCTGAGATCTCGCCGGTGTTCTGTCCGTTGAGCGGCAAGGCGCTGGCGAGGACGTTGACGGTCAGTGCGATGACGACCGAAAGTGCATTGGCAAGTTGACGTGCAGTGTCTTTAGACATGATATCTCCATGAAACGAATGTATGGGAAGGATAGGTTCGCTGGGGTGCTTCTTACTCTCAAAGACTATCATATAAAACAAAAACACGCTTGTTCGCGTGTTTTAGGGGCGGCTAATCTTGTGGGTAAACCAAAAGATTTAACCACAGAGACCACGAAGAACACGGAGAAAACCTCATAAAAATCTCTGTGGACTCCGTGCTCTCTGTGGTGATTGACTTTCTTTACTCACTCTTTTCGGCACTCCCGTGTTTATGAAATTATCTGCGCACTTTCTAATTCAGCAATAAATTCTTTGGCAGAAGGAAATCGTTCGTGGGTGTTCTTTGCCATTGCCTGTTGAATAGCACGTGCCGCCGGGCGCGGAAGATCCGTTAGTATCTCGCGCGCATCGGGCGGCGGCGCATTTAAGTGAGCCAGCAAGATCGCACCGGTATCAGGTCGTTCAAAGGGCAGGCGTCCGGTCAACATTTGGTAGGTCATCACGCCCAAAGCGTAAATATCCGCGCGTCCATCCACATCTGCTGAGGCTTGAATTTGTTCCGGTGCCATGTAATCGAATGTACCAAGCATGCCAGCCGTATTGGTGATGCGGGTATGCGCATCCACCATTTTGGCAATGCCGAAATCAGTCAACACTGAGCGCGAAGGGATAGTGGATGAATCAAGCATGACATTGGATGGCTTGATGTCGCGATGGATCAGTCCGTTTTGATGGGCGTAGTCGAGTGCGTCTGCCACTCCGCGTAAGATCGACACCGTACTGGAGAGGGAAATGCGCTTCTCTTCTTTAATCAGATGGTTGAGGTCTGGACCCGAAAGCAATTCCATCACGATGAAATATGAATTTTGCTCTTGCCCAAAATCCATCACACGCACAATGTTGGGGTGTTCCAGCCGCGAGACGATCTGCGCTTCACGCATGAATCGTTTTTGGAATTGCTCATCGCCAGCGAGTGCGGCGCGTAAAATTTTGACTGCCACAGACCCGCGCCCAGTTGAATCGGTGGCGCGATAGACTTCCGCCATGCCGCCATGACCGATCAACTTCAAGTTGCGATAAGTAGATAAAGAAAGTCCATCCGCATTGGTCTCCGCCTCGGAGCGAATATCAAGCGGAGTCTTCTGATAATCGATTTGGATGTGATAGAAGACGCGATCCACAAAGCGTTGCAGCTTTTTGCGCAAGGGTTGAAAGCCCGCCCCTGCCAGTACCGAAAAGATGATGGCAACAAAGAAGACCTGATCGCCCAGTTGGATGCTTTTGAAAATCGCCGACACAAGAATCAAGATCAATGCAAAAGCCAGCACCAATCCAAAAGTGAGAATGCCATACACCAACGAACGGTTGATCAGCAGGTCAATATCGAACAAACGGGTGCGGACAATGGAGATGGCAATGAACAGGGGCAGCATCAAGAACATGAAGATGCCTGCCAGCCGTGAAACGGTCTCGAAGCTGAGCGCGGCGAGTTCTGATTGAGTCATGACTGGCAAAAGACCCGATATGACCTGAAAGATGATGAACCACAGGAAAGGTCCCATGGTTCCAATAAAACTCCAGCGCAGTTGTTGTTTTTGTGCCAGGGTGGCTGAACGATAGTAACGATACACCCCACTACCCAGCCCAATCAGATACCAGGTAATGGTGATGAAGAAGTAAGTTCCGTTCTGGCTCATCTTTTCCCAATAAATAGGAGAGGACGGAAATACATAAAGCGCCAACATGGTGATGACTAGGAACGGAACGAGGAACTTCATCCAGCGCGGCGTGAATTTGCCATTTGGGAATAGCATGGAGAACAGGACAATACCGATATCTCCCAGCGCGAGGATAAAGCCACCCTGCGCCTGATAACCAGGCGTCAATGCGATGTTATTTGCTAGATTCGTGATCCGTGCACCGAAGACGATCAGAAAAAGGGAGGTAAAGATCGCGAACCAATCGTCCGAACGGTTGATGATCAGCACGACCGCAATGACCGAGAAACCAAACATCAGTAGCAGGTCCACGCCGTAATCGATGATGGTTTGAAGCAAGCCGGGGAGTCCCAGCAGAATGCGGGTCATGCTCGCGTTTTGGAAACTCATGAATTGCGGCGAGAGGACTGCCCCCAAGACCATGACCGTATAAAGCACAACCAGTCCCCAGACACCCAACAACGCCCAGCGCAGGGCAGGGCGATTTTTAAGGGAAGTCTCTTGCGTAATAGGGCTGGTAGGCATATAAAGGCTGCGGCTCGTGCAATAATAACTCTAAACCCTGCCGATTCCATTATCCTTCAGTTGTTATTTTTGGAAGGTATGCAAGGGCGGATTGACAGTCAACTTACGCAAGCAAGCTGAGAAAGTTGCCCTACAGAACCGTGTTTCTCCAATCTCCGCCCGACGATACCCTAACGGGCACACGTAAACCATCGGGCTATTCATACAGACCCCGCTGAAGCGGGATAGCCGACTGAAGTCGGCTTTGTAGGCATAGCGCGGGGATTAATCCCCGCGCGGTTATAAGAGCACAAACGGACAAAACAAAAACACACCCTTGCGGATGTGTTTTGTAGCGGAGAGGGCGGGATTCGAACCCGCGACCGGTTTTAAAGCCGGCACTCACTTAGCAGGCGAGCCCATTCAGCCACTCTGGCACCTCCCCAACAATGTACAACTGCTCGTCTGACGCTTGATATTGTAATCGCAAATCAAAAATCGTCAACACGTGCGCCGGGTACAGGGCTGATACCCGAATTGTAAGGCGGAGGGAGTGGGATTCGAACCCACGT
>JAFLCE010000085.1 GCA_017303655.1 Anaerolineae bacterium | reverse complement strand
GAACACCAATAACGGCGAGAATTTTGGTTTTGAAGGCTTTCGAGCCGAGCGTCCACAAGGCTTGGGCGACGATGGCGAGAATGACTGGTTTGACGCCGTACAACAGCCATTCGGCTTGGGGCATGGTCCCGTATTGGACGTAAAGCCAGGCGAGGACAAGCACGATCAATGTAGCTGGGGCAACGAAGCAAAAGCCTGCGGCGAGCAATCCCAGCCAACCAGCGCGGATGTAGCCGATATGAATTGCCATTTCCGTTGAATTGGGTCCGGGGATGAGATTTGTTGCGCCGAGTAGATCAAGAAAATCTTCGTCGGTGAGCCAGTTGCGGCGCATGACGACTTCGTTGTGCATAATACTGATGTGGGCAGCGGGTCCACCGAAGGCTGTGAAGCCAAGTTTAAGAAAAAGTTTGGCGACTTCTGCAAGGTCTGACATACGACAAGTTTACCTTGAACCTTCCCCCAAACGGGGGAGTTTGTTTTTGTAGGCAGGCTGATAGAATGCAAATACTTAATATTAGTTTTGGAGAAAATAAATGGAAATCTTTGCTGGCGCTTCTATCTTGCTCACGGTCATTTCTATTGTTTGTGGCTGTTTGATATCCCTCGTTGCGATAGGTGGAACCGGTTTTTTGATGTATAAAGCCTTTGGCAGCACCTTTAAGGGCATGGCTTCGAATCGGAATGTGATGCAAACGGGTGTTTCTGCCCCGGCGGTGATCCTTTCGGTGCAGGATACCGGCGTGACGATGAACGACAACCCGCAGGCGCGCATTCGTTTGCGTGTGATGCCAATGGGTGGCGATGCTTTTGAAGCAGAGGTTACTCAGATCATTGGGCGTTTTCAAGTGGCGATGCTGGTTCCCAATGCGTCTGTCATGGTGAAGTTTGACCCCAATGATAAGACCAAGGTGGCGATCGAGTCCTTTGGCGCTCCGCCGGTTTAGTTCCTGAAATTAAATAAAAAAGACGCGGACTTTATTCCGCGTCTTTTTTGTTTAAGGAGTGTTCGTCACTGCCGGGGTAGTTACGTCACCGACGAGGATTTGGATGAAGAGTGTATCGCCGAAGAAGATGCCGTTCTCGTCTGCCATTTGCCAGGCGCTTTCGATCACGCCGTTGATGCCGCTCGGCACGACAAGTTCAATGGAAATTTCCCGTTTTGCTCCAGTGGGAATGGCTTCGGTGAGTGTGACTGGGTTTCCGCGCATGGGGTCACCGCCCACGTGTTGGAAACTGAAGCCGGGTCTCCAGGCACAACCGCCGATGTTTTGCACGAGCCAAGTCTTGGTGAATTTTTCACCCGGCTTGAGGCGCGTGCCATCGGGGATGGTGACATCGGAGATGTACAGCAGATTGAAACACGGATTAGATGTAGGGGAAGGCTCAGGTGTGGTGGAGAGTGCTGTCTCGGTAACGCTGATGCGGACCGGTGTCAGCGTAGGGAATGGCGTGAAGGTAGGAGCAAGCCCGGTTAAGGAGGAGGCGTACGTTTCCACGGCTTGGGTACGAATCGCATCCGCATCCAAGTCTGTGGTTGAGTCTGCCTGGTTGCTGGAGCAGGAAAATAGGAATGCGCCGACGATCACGACCAGGCTGATTAAGATCACTCGATATTTCATGATTTTATTTTTGTTTCTCTCTTGCCAGCGCAATGCCAGTGGCAATAGCGCCGATTAATTCCCAAAGGGCGACACCGAAGAATTTTTGCGGGGCGATGCCAAGGAGGATGATGGTGGTGAAGACAATGAAGGTCAGCCCACGGAATGGAACGGTCCAGCGGTAGAAGATCTTCACATCGTTCAGAGCGGCAAGAACATAATAAACACCAATATTCAAAGATGCCATGGAAGAGGCGGTCATGAACGTGATCGTGTAATCAGACGAAGCCCGGGCGGCGCGTTCTATCACTTCAAAACCAAGGATGCCTAACAGGATCTCGGGGCGAAAGATACCGACCACGCCGAGTAGAAATGCCATGACACCAAAGATAAAGATCGTCCACCCGGACGCATCGCGAATTTTCAACATTGTGTTCTCCTGTGCTCGCAAAATTTATTTTCAAATTATACCCGCAACTCATCGGCATGATAAAATCACTAAACTATGGCTAAACATCTTGTATTGGTGGCTGGGAACATCGGCGCAGGCAAAACCACGTTGACTGAGCGCGTTGGCGCGCGCCTCGGCTGGTGGACGGGATATGAATCGGTGGCAGATAACCCTTATCTTTCCGATTTCTATGGGGATATGCGTGCCTGGTCTTTTCACTTGCAGGTATTCTTTTTGGGGCATCGTGCCGATCAATATCTGGTGGCGGCACGGGATGCTCGTTCTGCTATTTTAGACCGTAGTATTTATGAAGATACTCACATCTTTGCGCGCGCTTTGCATCATATGGGAAATTTGAATGAGCGTGACTATCTGGCATATCGAAAGTTATTTGAACTGGTGGTGAATGGACTGCCGCGCCCCGACCTTTTGATCTACTTAAAAGCCCCGGTACCTGTACTGATGGAACGCATCCGCCGCCGTGCCAGAAATATGGAAACCGGCATTACGAGTGAGTATCTGACCTTGTTGGAATCGTTCTATGAAGAATGGCTCGGCTCCTTTGACCTTTGTCCGGTGCTCTCCATCCATACCGATAATTTGGATTATGTGAACTATCCCAGTCACCTTGACTTGGTGGCACAACGCATTCAAGAAAAACTAGCTGGCAGGGAGATCATGGAATTACGAGGAGACGCTAGTGACTAATAAAAAGGAAAGTACGGTCTTCCTCAAAATCCCTTTGTTTCATGCAGTTCCCAAGCTGGAGTTGTACCAGCTTATTAATGAACTGCCTTTGGAGAATTTTAAAGAAGGCGAGTATATTTTCAGTGAGGGTGAGCCGGGCAATAGTTTATATGTGGTCATGTCTGGGCAATTGGAAATCGTCCTTGCGGCAGGGACGGAAAATGAAATGTTCCTCCGTCATTGTGGAGCGGGCGAATATGTAGGGGAAATGAGCCTGATCATGCCGAAGGGCATCCGCACTGCCAGTGTGCGCGCATCAAAAGACAGCCGCGTGTGGGTCTTGACCCGCGAAAAGTTCAACGAGTGTCTGCAGCGCTGGCCCTATCTGGCGTATGCCATGGTGGAGATCTTAAGTGAGCGCTTGGACTCTTCCAACGAGTTGGCGTTTCATGACCTTGTCGCGAAAAATCAGGCATTGCAAAAAGCCTATGATGAATTAAAAGAGGCGCAGGCGCAATTGATCGAAAAGGAACGCCTCGAACGCGAACTACAAGTTGCGGCGGATATCCAACTCAGTATTCTTCCGGATGTTCTGCCCGATACCGACGAGTTTGGCTTCGGCGCGCGTATTTTGCCTGCTCGTCAGGTGGGCGGCGATTTTTACGATATCTTCGAACTCAAGGATCATCGCCTGGGCGTCCTGATCGGTGACGTGGCGGATAAAGGTGTGCCGTCTGCGTTATTCATGGCGCGCGCGCATGCGCTCATCATGGCAGAGGCGGATATTGGTGTGACGCCCGCTGAAGTGATGAACCTTGTCAATACGCACATCACGAAATTACAAAAATCCACACAGTTCGTTACGGTCCTTTACGGCATCCTCGACTTGAAGACACGCGAATTTTCCTATGCGCGCGCTGGGCACGAACCTCCCTTGATAATGCATGCCGATGGGAGTGTGGAACGCATGCCGCATAGTCCTGGGATGGCGATCGGTCTTTGGGAGCCGGTCACATTGGACGAGAAAACGGTTAAGCTATCTTCCGGTGATACGCTCATTTTGTACACAGATGGCATGACGGATTGCCGAAACCCGAAAGGTGAGTCGTTTGGTTTGGAACGTATCAAGAGTAAGCTCAGCGAAAATCCAAAACAAAACGCTCAGCAGATCTGCAACACCTTACTCGAAACCCTGCAAACCTATCAAGATGGCTCCAAACAGGATGACGACGTAACACTGGTTGCAGTCAAAGCCAAATAAATAAAAAGACCTCCCAAGCGGGAGGTCTTTTTTTCATTATCGCAATGCTTGTTCCAAATCAGCCAGCAGGTCATCTACATTTTCGATGCCCACTGAAAGCCGCACTAAACCTGGGTCTATTTCAAGCGTGGAGCCTTGGGTGGAGAGATGCGTCATGGCTGCCGGGACTTCGATCAACGATTCAACCCCTCCCAATGATTCTGCCAATGTAAATATCTTTGTGGATTCTGCGACTCTGACAGCCGCCTCGCGCCCATCTTTCATGATGAACGAGATCATCCCGCCGCCATTTTTCATCTGTCGCTTCGCAACTTTGACCTGGGCATGGCTCTCATGAAATGGGTAGATCAGCCGTTTGACGTTTTTCTGCTTCTCTAAAAATGAGACGATCTTCTCCGCGTTTTGAGCGTGCCTGTCCATGCGGATGGGCAGGGTTTTGATGCCGCGCAACACAAGGAACGAGTCCATAGGTCCTTGCACGCCGCCAATGGCATTTTGCAGGTACGCGAGTTTTTCGCCGAGTTCCTTGTCTTTGCCAATGACTGCCCCGCCGACCACATCGGAGTGACCGCCAAGATATTTTGTCATCGAGTGTACGACCAAGTCCGCGCCCAACTCAAGCGGACGTTGCAAATACGGGGTGGCAAACGTGTTATCCACTACCAATAAAGGTTTGTTGGGATGATTTTTTACGACTTCGGCAATTGCGCGAATATCGGATACAGCCAGCAAGGGATTCGTGGGTGTCTCCAACCACACAATGCGTGTGGATGGGGTTAAGGCTTCGGCGAGGTTCTCAGGATCGGTTGTGTCGGCAAATGTAAAGTCCAGACCGAAGCGGCGTAGAATTTTGTCAAAGAGGCGAAAGGTGCCGCCGTAGACATCATTCCCTGCCACGACATGGTCGCCTTGTGCGAGCATTCGTAATACCGTATCCGTCGCTGCCATGCCAGAGGCGAAAGCCAAGCCCCACTGTCCGCTTTCCAACTCAGCAAGACAATCCTGCAATGCTTTGCGTGTTGGGTTCAGCGTGCGCGAGTATTCATATCCCTGACGCGGCTTGCCGATGCCATCTTGCTTGTAGGTGGATGTGAAATAGACTGGTGTCATCACCGCGCCATTGTTTGGGTCGGGTTCCTGTCCTGCGTGAATTGCGAGAGTTTCAAATTTCATTTCGTCTCCGTTACGTCTATGTCATTATGAGCCATGTTCTTGTTTTTTGATTATAAACTCTCTTGCTTTATTCTTTTTTTCAATACTTTCTTTTGTATAGCGTATAAACCCAAGCGTTTCATCTAAATCAATTGACGCTTCTTCGTGGTTTGAAACTGCTACGGCTTTATCAAGCAACAAATGCCATTTGGAATCTACTTTTGCGCGCATCCATTGTACAGCTTTAGGCTTTGATGTGACCGTTCCATGCTCTAGACCATGTAAGACTCGACACATTGTAATGACCGCAAAGGAACGATAACCGTCATCATGGTCTCGTAACCAGGCAGAGTTTTCGAGCATGGGATACCACCACTCGCGCAGCACGCCCATAATTGAATTGCGAATATCTTCTGCTGAGACGAAATCAATCAACGTCTTCGGGTCTGGACCTTCTATCACCACACCGTATTCTCGCACGACGTGACGCTGAATGATCCAATCACTGCCCGGAGTATCTAAATAAAACTTTCCTTCGTTAATGGTTGGGCAGGGCATGCCATTGAGACTGTGTTTGCGAATCAAATCTTTTGGAATATAGGCTCCTTCTAATTTTCCTGCTCGTTGTACGCTGGTTGCCCAAGTTTCCTTGTGCATGGTTTCAAGTTGAGAAATGATTGTCCCTGGTAGATAATCTTTTGTCACGACCAGAAAATCAATATCACTGGATTCGGGGTTGAAATCTCCACTTGAGAGTGAACCATATAGATACATGCCAATGAACTCATCCTTCAAAATTTCTTTTGTGTTTTTTAGCAACAAACTTAATACTTCATTTACATCTTGATAAAGTGTGAATTTTTTATACATGTTATGCCTATTTATAAATCTTTCGATCTTTTGCAATCCAAACATCCGTGGCAAAGCGTTCGATAAAACTGCGATCATGGACGATGGCAAGGATCGTGCCGTTGAAATTCTCAAGCGCTTCTTCAAAACGCTCCCGTGATGGGATGTCGAGATGGTTGATGGGTTCATCCAAGATCAGGAATGTACATCCTTGTGCCACTAAAAGCGCGAGTTGTAAACGGGCGCGTTCACCAAACGAAAGATCACCGGCGGGACGTAAGGCGGCATCGCCTTTGAAGAGAAAGTAATGTAAAAAGTTACGCGTCTCCGTTTCGTTGATGGCGGAAACACTTTGGATCGTCTGCACTGAATTCAACGCTAGGTTAAGCAATTCCTGTTCCTGCGCCATATAGCCGAGTTTGGTTGCGCCACCCAAGCGGAACGAACCTGCGAGTGGGGGCAGTTTGCCAATGATCGTGCGGATGAAAGTGGTCTTCCCAGAGCCGTTTGCACCGGTCAACACCACACGCTGACCCGCACGAATGAACAGGTTGATATTTGTCAGTAGAGGGTTTTCTGTCGTGTAGCCAATTGAGAGCGAATCAGTCACCAACACATCTTTCGATTGATGTTCAGGTGTGCCGAAGTCCAATTTGAGCTTCCATGAGCCGCGCGGCTTTTCAAGTTTCTCTTCGGTCAGAATGTGGTCAATGCGAGCCTCAATGTTCTTTGCCTTGCCTGCTACATTTTTTGTAGCGCGGTTTCCGAAGAATCCTTTTGCAAATTTGTCGCCGCTATCCGACTTGCCGCCTTTCCGCATGATCGTCAGACTGCGAATATGTTTCGCCGCGCGGCGCAGTTGCGCGAGTTCATCCTGCTGGTCTTGATAGGCTTGTGCCTGTTTATCGTATTCAAGTAATTTCTGCTCCAGGTAATCGCTGTAATTGCCGTCATAGGTTTTGATGGTATGCGTCGCTGCATCCAATTCAAGGATGGCAGTGACCGTATTATCCAAAAACGTGCGGTCATGTGAAACGATCAACACGGCGCCACGAAACTGATTGAGCCAGCCTTCCAGCCATTCGAGCATTTCAATGTCGAGGTGATTAGTAGGTTCGTCTAACAGTAAGAGATGTGGGTCGCCTAATAAAACTTTGGCAAGCATCAGGCGAGTCTTCTGTCCGCCACTGAGATGGGCGATGGGCGTATCAGCGGGGAAGTGGGACAAGCCCAGCGCCTCCAATATAACTGCAGTCTGGTCGCTGTCTGCGGAGAGTTTTTGCAACGCTGAATCATATTGTGCTTGCAACTCGTTATCGTTCGGGTTCTGCGATAACGCCAAAGCAAGCGACTCTACTTCCAGCGCAGGGTCAGTTTGGGAATCTGAGTCAATCCCGAGCGCGGCGTGAAGCGTCTGTTCGGGCGAGAATTCCATTCCCTGAGCGAGATAGCCGACGCGTAGATTTGGGCGCGTCGAAGCGACATCCCCTGAATCTGAATGTTCGAAACCGGCAAGGATGCGCATGAGCGTAGTTTTACCGGAGCCGTTGGCGCCGATGAGACCAATGCGTTCGCCTGCGCTGATATTGAAGTTGATGTTTTGTAAAACGGGCTGGATACCGAAATGTTTATTAAGATTATGGATACTAAGCATGTTGACACCTGTAGTTAAAAAGAAAACCGAGGGCAAGCCTCGGCTGAATTAAACGCCAAAAGGGAAGTGCCCTAAAAGATTGGTTTAACTACTTGCTATCCGTCATTCGCTGGGTATCCTTTTTTCTAGGTGAAATTTCTCACTCATTATACCTTGGTGAGGTAAACTTGTGAACGTTTTGTGCGTCCAAGAATAAACGTAAAAGTTTAAAAAAAGTTCCAATTCTGAGGTGAATATGACGAAGAAGATTTTGGCAGTGCTGGCGCATCCCGACGATGAGTCATTTGGTTTGGGTGGGACACTAGCGCTGTATGCCCAGCGCGGGTATGAGACCTATTATGTGTGTGCCACCCGCGGTGAAGTTGGCGCGGCGGACGAAGAGTTTATGAAAGGCTTCAAAGATACTGCCGAAATGCGCACGGATGAGTTGATGCGTGCCGCAAAAGAATTGGGTTTGAAGGAAGTCATCTTCCTCGGCTATCGCGATTCAGGCATGCCCGGCATGGAAGCCAACCAGCATCCCAATGCGCAGATCAATCATCCCATCGAAGAGGTGGCAGGGAAGGTCGTCAAGCACATCCGCACCATTAAGCCTGATGTTGTCATCACATTTGACCCGATCGGCGGGTATAAGCACCCGGATCATATTCACATTCATCGCGCCACGGTAATGGCGTTTGCAAATTCAGATGATGCCAGCTTTTATCCAGAAGCGGGCGACGCCTATAAACCACAGGCACTTTACTTTCAAGTGTTTCCGCGCGGCTTTTTGAAGGCGATGACACGCATCATGCCTTTGATCGGCAAAGACCCCACCAAGTTTGGGCGCAATGGTGACATCAATTTGAAGGAACTTGCTGAAGTGGATTTCCCTGTGCATGTGCGCATTCATACCAAGTCGGTTTCTGAGATCAAAACCAAGGCAAGCGCGCAGCATGCTTCTCAAGGTGGCATACAAATGCGGCGCGGGTTGATGGGCTTTGTTACCCGGGTATTTGGGGAACGTGAAGATTTCATGCAGGCGTATCCGCCAGTAACAGGTGATTTCAAACGCAAAAGCGATCTATTTGAAGGGATTTGATTCATCGTGTTGGCGGCATGGCGCAAAATTGGTTTCAAAGTATAATTAGAAAAGCATTTGGTGAATTCCAAACTGGAGGTTTCCCCCATGCCAGAACGCCGCACCACTCCTAGAAAAAAGATCCAAGTTTATTTACGAGTGTTAAATGATGACACTGGTGAGATTTTAGGTCACATGGTGGAAGTCAGCTCGACCGGGTTGCAGTTGGAAACGGTCGGGACTCTGCCAATTGACAAAGATCATTTCCTACGGATCGAACTCACCCCCGATTTGGGAACTGTGCCGTATATTGTGTTTATTGCACGCAGTCGCTGGTGCCGTATTGATCACTTACAGCCAAACCTATACCATGTAGGTTTTGAACTAAAAGAAATATTGCCGGAAGATCGAGATGTCTTTCAGCGTATTTTACAAAAATTTGGAACATAATAAATAAAAGAAGAGCGGACTAACTAGTCCGCTCTTCTTTTATTTACAGTATTGGTCTTTTTGTGTGCCAGTCGGTCGCCATTTGATAGGAATACCCGATCCGCAAAACGCCAGATTCATTCCAAGTCCGTGAGACGATCTGTAGCCCGATCGGCAGCCCAGCTTTGGAGAATCCACACGGAACAGAAAGCGCAGGCATTCCAGTTAAGTTGAATGGGGCAGTGAGCCGCGTCAATTGGCGAGCCCGCTCTACGGCATCTTCCCCTTCCAAGACGGGAGCTGTAATGGGCGTGGTGGGGAGAATCAGTACGTCATATTCTTCAAAGAGTAGGTCGCATTGACGGCGGACTTTTGCCTGGGTATTTCGCGCCAGTGCATATTCGCTGGAGGTGAAGGCTGCGCCAGTTTCCAATCGTTTGCGGACGTCTGCACCGAACCATTCTGGGTGTTCTTGTAAACGTTCCCGGTGAAATGCTGCGCCGTCTGCTTGGGTCATCAGGCTGTTGGCAAGCGCGGCTTCACGCAGAAAATCCACATTCACTTCAGAAACGATAGCACCCAAGTCTGATAACTGATCGGCTGCCTTGCGGGCGGCGCTCAGCACTTCCGGGTCGGTGGCTTCTTCTACAAATGAGCCTGTAGCGAATGCCACTTTTCTATCGCGGATCGTATCGCGCATGTGGCTGGAAAAATCGCCGGGTAACGTTTTGACGGAAGCCGGGTCGAGGCTGTCGTATCCGCTGATAACATGCAGCATCAAGGCGGCATCTTCAACCGTGTTGGTGATGGGACCTGCATGGTCAAGATTCCATGAAAGCGGCAAAATACCGTGCAGGCTGACTCGTCCATAGGTGGGTTTGAGTCCAACCACGCCGCACAAAGAGGCTGGGATGCGGATCGAGCCGCCCGTGTCGGTGCCAAGGGCGGCATATGCCATTCCTGTAGCGACAGCGACAGCACTCCCGCCGGAAGAGCCGCCGGGTGTGCGGGTTACGTCCCATGGATTTCGGCAGGCACCAAAATGGGGATTGTTATTGGTGACACCGAGAGCGATCTCGTGAGTGTTGGTCTTCCCAATGATTTGTGCGCCTGCTTTTTTGATCTTATCCACTACTGTGGCATCTTCACTGGGGATGTAGTTCTCAAAGAATTTTGAGCCGCTCGTGGAGCGAATGCCTTTGGTGTTATAGAGGTCTTTAACAGCAACCGGAATCCCTTGCAAGAGTTGGTGCCCTTTTTCTAACGGCTCCTGTTCTTTCGGGGAAAGCACGGTGATAAAAGCGTTAAGCGTCGGGTTGAGGCGTTCAATTTGACGGTAACAGGCTGAGGCGAGGTCCGATGCGTCGATTTCCTTGCTCTTAATCAGATCTCGCTTTTCGGATAAAGTAAGAGTGTCCAGGTTCATGAGGCTATATTATAGTCAAACTTGATTATTCTCCATAGCCTATGGGTACTGAAAAAATAGGTCACGCGATTTCGCGTGACCTACAGTTTCGTTTGGGACTTTTGGGTGGCTTAGAACAGACCCAGGACTTTGCCGTTCTCCATGTCCAGGTCAATATCGTAGAAGGATGGACGGGTGGGCAAACCAGGCATGGTTCTCATATCACCAAGGATGGGATACAGGAAGCCTGCGCCGACGCTGGCACGGATCTCGCGTACCGTGATGCGGAATCCGGTGGGTGCGCCTTTCTTGCTGGCATCGGTGGTGAAGGAGAGATGGGTCTTCGCCATGCAGATCGGGAGTTTATCAAAGCCGAGTCGGGTATAACGTTCGATCTGTTCTTCCGCTTCAGGGCTGTAGTCTACGCCGTCGGCACGATAGATCTTCGTGGCGATGCTTTCGATCTTGCTCTTGATTGAATCTTCAAGCGGGTACAGGAATTGGAAGTTGCTGGATTTTTCTGCTGCTTTGACGACTGCTTCAGCAAGTTTCTTTGCGCCTTTGCCGCCATCTGCCCAATGAGTAGAGACGACCGCATCCATTGCGCCGAAGTCTAAAGCTGCTTTGCGGATGAGTTCCACTTCTGCAGGCGTATCAGTAGCGAAGGAGTTTACAGCTACGACCACGTTCACGCCAAATTGACGTGCATTTTGAATATGGCGTTCCAAGTTGGCAAGACCCGCGCGTAGCAGATCGAGATTTTCATCTGTATATTCAGCAGCTAGCGGTTTGCCAGCTACCACTTTGGGACCACCACCATGCATCTTGAGGGCGCGGACAGTGGCAACCATGACCACCACATGGGGGATCAAGCCCGAGTAGCGGCACTTGATGTTGAAGAATTTCTCCATGCCGATATCTGCGCCGAAACCAGATTCAGTCACTACGAAGCCATCTTTGCCAACGAGTTTGAGCGCGATCTTGTCGGCGATGATGGAAGACTGTCCATGGGCGATGTTCGCGAACGGACCGGCATGCACCGTGGCGGGTGTGCCTTCAAGCGTCTGCATCAGGTTGGGTTTGATCGCATCTTTCATCAAGACGGTTACGGCTCCTGCCACTCCCAAGTCTTCTACGGTTACGGCTTCGCCGCGTTTGTTGGTGGCAACCACCATCTTACCGAAGCGTTCGCGCATATCTTCGATGCCAGTGGTCAATGCGAGGACAGCCATGATCTCGGATGCGACTGTGATATCGTAACCAGACATGTGGGTATGACCGACTTCGTCCTTGCCGCGTCCTACTTCCACTTCGCGCAGCATGCGATCGTTAATGTCTACAACGCGGCGCCAAGTGATGGTCTTCTCATCGATATCGAGGCGGGCAAAGCGCGAGCGTTCTTCAGGAGTCAGGTCATTGGGGTTGGTTTTTTTAATGCCGAGTCTCTTCAAACGGCGTAGCATGGAAGGCGAGAATCTGCGTTCGCCTTTTTTATTCGCCGGGCAAAGCGCATTGAACAGTTTTTCGTCGTCCTGATCTTTTTCGTGCATCACACGTGCATCTAGTGCCGCAGAGACAAGGTTGTGTGAAGCCGTAATGGCATGGATGTCACCTGTCAGATGCAGGTTGAAATCTTCCATGGGGATGATCTGAGAATAACCACCTCCAGCCGCGCCGCCCTTGATACCAAAGGTCGGTCCCATCGAAGGTTGGCGGATGGCAGTGATGACCTTCCTGCCCAAATGCGCGCCAAGCGCCTGAGAGAGTCCTACCGTGGTGGTGGTTTTGCCTTCACCCAACGGGGTGGGCGTGATCGCGGTCACATCGATATATTTTCCGTTCGGTTTGCTTTTGAGTCGTTCGAGGATCTCGAGTTTGATCTTGGCTTTGTACGGACCATATAATTCCAGCTCGTTCTCGCGGATGCCGAGTTCCTGCGCGACCTGCATAATGGTCTTAAGTTTGCCCGCTTGCGCGATGTCGATATCAGAGGGGACGGGGCGTAGCAATTTCAGTTTGGTCGGCTGGAAAACATTGCTAACTTTGAGTGCAGCTTTTTTTACAACCTTCTTTGCAACGACTTTCTTTGGCTTGGCTTTCACACCCTTTTTGCTGGACTTTGTTTTAGTTGCCATATCGTCTCCTCAAGATTATATATAATTTTTGGATTTACCCAATTATCAGACAAATTTCAAAAATTGCAAGAGCATTTTGTCACTTAAGCGGTCAACAGAGTGCCCACATTCTCGCCTTGTAGGGCACGCGTCAGCCACCCAGTTTCTTCCGCGGCAAATATCTGAGCGGTCAACCCGTTATTCTTTTGGATGAGAGACAGCATTTCCTCCACCTTGGCTTTCATCCCACCAGTGACATCTGTACTCGCCGAACCTTGGATGCCGCTTCGCATCGCTTCATAATCTGATAGTTGAATCTGTTTCACAAGCTTGGTCCTCGCTGGGAAGTCTTCCCACACTCCGGCTTCGAGCCCAGCCAGCAGAATCCGTTTGGTGGGGAACTGCTCGATCAAAAAGGAGAAGACATCTTCAGTAGAAAGGATCGTGCCGCCCAAGGTTTCATCAAAAGCGACATCGCCTTGCACGACAGGCAGCAAACCCGCTGTCAACGCCCGTCGGATTGGCTCGATATTGTGATGCGTCACTTTACGATTTTCTGAAACCATCGCAGCGGACGGCGGGAAAGGCATGGCAGGCAGACCGGCTTCAAGCAGAGTCTTCACCACATAGCGGTTCAACTCCGCTGCCTGAAAGCGGACTTCAGTGAAGCCTAACCATTGTTCACGCGAAGAGACGCCATTGCGCGTGCCGTGCTTTTTCGCGGCGACATGCCCGAACGAGCCAGAACCATGCCCGAGAATCAGAGTCAAGCCCGGGTTTGAGTCCAGAGCCGTTTTAATTTCTTGGGCAAGGTCTTTGAGTTTATCCAAGCGTGGGGTGTAGGCGACATCCTTATCTGTGATAAGCGAGCCGCCCAGTTTGAGGAGAACAAGTTCATTTGTCATAGGCATGTTTTACCACACTGTTTATCAGACTTCCGAAGTCTTTAAGACTTCGGAAGTCTTGGACTATAATTCCTTGCATGGATATTCGCACCGGTGTAATCGTTCTCGCCTTGTTTTTCATTCTTGGCGCTTTTCTTTCTTTTCGTGGGGCTGTGCGCAATATGCAGGTGGCGCGCAAGATGTCTTTTTACAGTTTGCGCAAACGGCATAACAATGCGGCTTGGCAGTTGGTATTATTTGCTGTGATCCTGTTTGGGCTGGCAATTTGGCTTCCGACGGGTGGTGAGCAGGTAATCTATCAAGTCTATCCGCCTTCGCCGACGGCTTCGCTTACACCGACCATCACTCTCACACCTACAATTACATTATCACCGACCATTACCTTGACGCCGTCCGAAACGCCCACACCTTTAGTTTCAGATACACCGACCTTAACGCCGACACCTTTCCTGCCGGTTGCGATTGAAGCCCTGTTTGCCGGACCGGTCACACCCAACCCCAATGCTGTTTTTACTGCGATTCAATTTTCAACGGTCTTCGATGGCGTCAACGCCGTGGACCCGAAAACTGTTTTCGTCCTTCCGCTTGAAACCATCTATGGTGGCTTTGATTACAACAATACCCAGCCTGGCGTGCAATGGACGTCACTTTGGTATCGCGATGGTGAGTTGGTTTGTTACGAGACCGAACCCTGGCGCGACGAATGGGGCACGGGCGGCATCGGCGGCTATACCGAATGTTCCGCGCCGTTGGGTGGCTGGGTGGCTGGTAATTATGAAGTTCAGATCTTTATGGGCTACGAGTGGAAAGTGGTCGGGCGTTTTGTTGTGCTAGATAACCTAACGCCGGTTGTAACGGGTACGCCTGAACTGACTGTAACTGTTTCGCCAACTTCAACGCCGTAATATGTGATGCGTAAATCTAAAATCTAAAATCTAAAATCTAAAATCGTAAATCGTAAATCGTAAATCGAGGAATTGTCTATGCTTGCCTTTCAAGATTACTACCCCGAACACCTTGCTCATTGCTATGGCTGCGGCAGATTGAATGACTTGGGTCACCAGATCAAAAGTTATTGGGAGGGTGATGAATCTGTTTGTCACTTTCAGCCGAAACCGTATCACACTGCCATTCCCGGTTATGTCTATGGTGGCTTATTGGCATCCCTGATCGATTGTCACGGCACTGGGACTGCGGCGGCCGCAGGGTATCGTGCTGAAAACCGCGCCATGGATACCGAGCCTGCGCTTCGTTATCTCACCGCCTCACTCCACGTGGATTATCTTAAACCCACGCCATTAGGACCGACTCTTGAAGTCCGCGCACGGGTGAAGGAAGTGAAGGGACGCAAAGTGGTGGTGGAAGAATGGATTCAGGTCAACGGTGTTGTGACGGTGAAGGGCGAATTGGTCGCCGTGCAGGTGCCAGAGAGTTTGGTGCAAGAGTTGTTGAAGAGTGAGTAATAAGTGATGAGTGAAAAAATGAAGGCTGTGAAAATTGTTTTGTTCGTGTTGGTTGGAATTTTATTGGCGGGCTGTTCCACAAACGTCCCACCGGAGATGCGCGCCTTGATGATGGGCACGGAGGATATTCCGCAGGAGTGGGTCATCTTCAAAGAATCTACAGCAGAAGATTGGGGCGGGGAGTTGTTCAATGTGGCATTTGCCTATGGAAATGAATCCACTGACCCGGCGCTCGAGCATCAGTTGATCGTCTACGCCGATGAAGCGGAGGCAGGCAGCGGATTTGATGAATACAACGCCTACATTTTTGTTGAAGAATGGCAAACCCCTGTTGAAACGAATTATGCTCCCGTATCCGCTGCGGATCGCTTCGTTTATAAATGTGTGACGCGCGACATCGAGCATGTACTGCTCACCAATTGCTTTGCGCTTCAACAACATGGCAAGTATGTCTCTGCCCTCGGCGTGCAGTTGGGCGGTCCGCTGACCTTTGAAGTGGTCGATCAGGTCTTAACAGCGATCGATAACAAGTTGGCGGGCGAATAATAGTTGGAACATTGAAAAAAGTCCTACATGGCTCAATTACCATGTAGGACTTTTTTAATTCTTTATATCGTATTCACTATTTACTACTATTCGCCAAAATACTCCCGCATTGGCTTGAAGTAAAAATCTTCCCAGCCTTGCTTGTAACTATCTTCTTGATCTTCGGGAATATTTGAATGAATTAGAGTCACTTTTGTTTTGCCGTCTTTCTCTTCCAGTAAAACTTCCACTTTTGAGTCATCGGCATCATCGGGAAATTCACTGGTGCGCCATGCCTGCACGATGCGCTTACTCGCTTCCAATTCAAGGAAGGTGCCCCAGATATAACCGTCCCAGGCGGTGAACTCACCTTTGACGCGCCCGTCCACTTTGGCTGGGCTGCCGGTCATCAAAGTATGTCCCTGCGTCGAGAGCCAGGCATTATAGATCGTCTCTGCACTGGCATTGAGTGTTTCAGAAACCGTAAACTCGTTTTTCATCCTGCCTCCAACTATCTAACTACGCACCTATAAAATTAAATCGCCCATTCCTTTTTACGCATGTACATTTCCTTGGCGATCTCACCAGCGAGGCGGGCATTATTCAATAACAAAGCCAAGTTGGTCTTGAGCGATTTGCCCTTGCTCAACTCACTGATGCGACCCAGCAAGAATGGAGTTAACGCCTGCCCGTGGATACCTTGCTCTACAGCTTCTACGGATGCTTTGGCGATCATCGGCTCCATCTTGGACATTGGGATTGAATCAGTTTCTGGAACCGGGTTCGTCACGAGGATGGCGCTTTTGAGTCCCATGCTCCAGTGCGCTTTGGCGAACTCGGCGATCTCTTGTGGAGAATCCAACCGGGCGCTCACGTTGAGTCCGCTTTCGCGGGAGTAGAAGGCGGGAAATTCATCTGTCTGGTAGCCGACCACGGGCACGCCCATGGTCTCAAGATACTCGAGCGTGGCAGGCAGGTCGAGAATTGCTTTTGCCCCGGCGCAAACTACGATCATGGGCGTTTCTGCCAATGCTTTCAGGTCAGTTGAAATATCAAAGGCTGATTCTTTATGTACACCGCCAATGCCGCCCGTAGCGAAGACTTTTATTCCGCTCATGTTCGCGGCGAGCATCGTCCCTGCTACGGTGGTGCCGCCATTGACTTTCTTCACGATGGCGGTGGCGAAGTCACGATGACTCACTTTGAGTGTGGATTCTGATTCAGAAAGCCGAACCAGTTCCTCGTCGGAGAGTCCGAGGCGGATCTTTCCATCCAATAATGCAACGGTGGCGGGAATCGCTCCGGCAGCACGGACTTGTTTTTCCATATCGCGTGCCAGTTCTAAATTTTGCGGTTGCGGCAACCCGTGTGTGATGACGGTTGATTCAAGTGCAACAACAGGCGCGCCCAAGTTGAGCGCGCGGGTAACTTCGATGGAGAGTTGAAAGTGTGGGTGTTTCATGAATTGCCTTTTAGGTAGTGGAATACGTGATAATCAATATCGCGCAGGGCTTTGCTGATCCTTGCGATCTCTGCCTGCTTGTCGATAGAGGAACGACTTTCTTTTTGGATCAGTTCACGTGCGGCGATAAGTTCATGCCGAAAGCCTTTGAGGATTTCAAGCGCCATACTGTTGGCATCTTTTTTTGTGGCAGCATCTTGTGAAAAACGCTGTTGCATGGCGGGACTGCTGGCAATATCCGAGTTTTCTTCGATGAGTTCCCAAAATTGCATAAATTCTTTTTGCGAAAGTTTGCGATTGGAGCCGGAACCTGATTTCGAAAAATTTGAGACGATGACATTGTTGACGAGGTCGATCATCTCGCGCATTTCATGCCTTTTGGCTGAATTCTTGAGGCTGTTGCGCCGGTCGGCATTGGCACGTAATTTTGTCCAGGCACTTTTCAATTCATCGAGGATCAGGTCAGACGGAAGCTGCCAGGTACCGATATCGATCCAATGAATGGAGATACCGATGGCGGCGGCTTTCTTTTGGAATTCTTTGCTGAAGAATTGAGCCGTGATCTTCGAACGAGATTCAAAATTAGGTGTTTTGACTCCGCCAGTTTTTCCTGTGGCGGTATGTTCGCTGGTCATGTCGACCCGCATTTGGATATTGGTCGCCTCATTTTCGTTGATCGAGTCGATCTCTTTGTGGCTGATGTTGGCGAGGATCTCGCTCAAATTTCGCGAGGTGATCAGGTTTTCCAACTCGGTGTTAAGGAGTGGAATGACGGTGGTATCCCAAGGAAATGAAACGCCTGATGTCTTTGAAGGCGGAGGCGTGATAATGGCTTGATCGTACACCAGCGAATAGACCGCACTTTCTTGAAAGTGATAGGGGTCATCTTCAGGTGCCTCTTCTTTGGGCTTGCGCAGAATACTAAAGAGGACTTTGATATCTTGCGCCTCAATTGGAATGCCGTCTTTGGTGCGCGCTCGGACGGTCAGTCCACGCACGAACTGGTCTCGCAGGTTGATGATGGCATATTCGCGTTTGCCGGGCTCGTCAAATTTACCGATCTCACGAATGCGCTCGAACCTGCCCATTTTCCACGGTTCACCACGCGGAGAAATGATCTCGGGCGTTCCGTCAACCCGTTCGAGTAACGCCACACTGTCGAGATTGACTTGGATGTAGCCAGGTCCACCAATGCGGATGAGCGAAGATTCCTCATCTTTTTCTGAGATCTTGCCTTGGTTGATGGTGATCTTTTCTGAACCATCACCGAAGGCGATTTCTTCGATAAAGTCGGAGGCGATGGTTTCATCCTCGATCTCGAACACATCTGCTAGGTAGGCGGCGGCTCTTGCTTTCGCCACTGCATAGACGACGATGATCAAAGGTATATATTTTATGGCGCTCAACCCCAGAATAGAAATAC
>JAFLCE010000084.1 GCA_017303655.1 Anaerolineae bacterium | reverse complement strand
CGGATTGTCGCCGCGCCCTTCGGCTTCGATAAAGAACGTATCCTGCATGTCACGCGCGGGGTGGTGCGGCGGGAAGTTCAAATGCTGAAAGTTAAATTCATCCGTTTCCACTTCGCGCGAAGTGAACACCTGAAAACCCATCTCCGCCAAAATGCTCAACACGCGGCGCAACTGCTGCGTAGACGGATGTAAACGCCCGATATGTTTGTTACGCCCGGGCAGGGTCACATCCAATTTTTCTTCAGCAAGGGATTTCGCCAACGCGGCTTGTTTCACCGCAGCGGCTTTTTCTTCCAACGCAGCCTCAAGCGCCACCTTCACACGGTTCGCGGCTTGACCTATGACTGGTCGCTCTTCCTTAGAGAGTTTACCCAAGCCGGAAAAGACTCCCATCAATTCCGAACTACGACCCAGATGAGTCACACGCCAGGCTTCCACTGCGGCTGGGTCGTTGACCTCCGCCAGCAAAGCGAGCGCGGCTTTTTCGATCTCGTTTAATTTGTCTTGCATACATGCCTCCAAAGTCTGACCATTGACGATGGGCGATTGACCATAAAATCCATTGTCTATCGTCTGCGGTCTGTTGTCCAAAAAAAAAACCTCCCGTCCACAATGGGACGGGAGGAAGATTCCCGTGGTACCACCCAAATTCATCTCTTAAGAGATGCACTTTGTGCCGACTAACATCGGCTTCCCTCATAACGCTGGGATTGCGGTTCAGACTACACAGTAGTGCGAGATACTATCTCGCGTTACTTTCACATGAACGGCTCGAGAGGGAACTTCAACTGGGTTCGGTCGAGTGCAATTTCACCAACTGCCTTGCACATCTCTGGCGGCTTCCGTCAGCCTACTTTCCTCTGTCACAGCCTTGATGAGGCTTATTATCTGCGGAATCAGGCTTCTGTCAAGTGAGATGCGGGTAAAATCGAAAACATGACCGCATCCCCTCTTTTTGAATTTGCCCTGCTTAGTTTCATTTCCATGTTCACGATGGTTAACCCAATTGGCGTCGTGCCCGTCTTCACTGCCATGACCGCCAAATTGTCACCGCAGGAGTCTCACCGGGTGGCGCGCAAAGCGACCTTAACGGGTATGGTCATTCTGCTCGCTTTTGCGTTGACAGGTCAGTGGATTTTTCGCTTCTTCTCCATTTCAGTCGATAGCCTCCGAGTAGTGGGCGGCGTGATCTTTTTCTTTATGGGCTATGAAATGCTACAAGCCCGCCTTACCCGCACTCAATTCGACGATGAGACAAATCATGAATACATCAATGATATCGCCATCACGCCGCTGGGCATTCCCATCATCTGTGGACCAGGGGCTATTACAACCTCGATCCTTTTGATGAACGAATCCGATTCCGCAATGGAATATGGGATCGTGATCGGCATCATTGTTGGGATCATGCTGTTCACTTATTTGCTTTTGCTTGGGGCGAAGCAAGTGACGCACATCATCGGCGAGAATGGCAACAAGGTCATGCTGCGCTTGATGGGTTTGATCGTGATGGTCATCGCCGTGGAATTTTTCTTTGCCGGGCTGACGCCGATCGTGCGGAAAATGTTATCGGGTGGCTAAAAGTCTGAAGCGCTAAATCAGATTTTAGTTAAGTTGGAGGCGTTAAAAGTGACAGTCACCTCAAAGGTGACTGTCACTTTTTTATTCCTATGGCATAGGCGGAAGTTGTTCATCATAGAGCCAGGCGTCAAAGAGATCATCCAATTGTTTGCCGCTGACTTCCTCCGCAACGGCGATGAAATCTTCGGTGGTGGCGTTGCTAAATTTATAGCGTTCGTGATAGGTGCGCAAAATATCAAAGAAAGCATCATCCCCGACGGTGACGCGCAAGGCATGCAAGGTGAGCCCGCCGCGCAGGTAAACGCCGCCGTTGAAGAGATCGTTGGCATCGGGGTTGCCGGGCGGGGGATAGAAATTAGGATTCATTTTGACTTCTTCATAAATAAATGCAACCCATTCATCAAGCCCGTCTTTGCCGTAATCATATTCCACCCATAGGGCTTCACCATAAGTGGCAAAGCCTTCGTTGAGCCAGATGTCGCTCCAGTCGGCAACGCTGATGCTATCCCCGAACCATTGGTGTGTAAGTTCATGAGCAACGACAGCCTCGGTGCCTTCGATATCATCAAAGTCGATCATGTCGATACCGAAGATAGACATGGTTTGATTCTCGAGCGCGGCGCCAAATTCAGTATCCATGACGAGCGCGCCATACACTTCAAAAGGATAGGGTCCGAAGAGATCACTGAAGTAATCGATCATTTCACCCTGACGAGCAAAAGGTTTGTTGACTTCTTCTGGCAGGCTCGCTGCGTAATAATTACGAATCGGTACGCCGCTTGCCGATGCCATGGTTTCAGTATTGAAGTCATTGACATTGATCGTGGTGAGGTAGCTCGCCATTGGGTCGCGGACAGTAAAGGTGTAGGTGGTTGTATCACCATTATCGGTTGTCTCTTCAAGCACGCCGTTGGCAGCGACTTCATACGGTTCAGGGACGGTCACGATGATGGTGTAGGTTGCTTTATCAAGTGGATGGTCATTGACGGGATAAAAGCTTGCAGACCCATCGGGTTCGCTCAAGACAAAAATGCCGCCGTCGTAGGCGATCCAACCGGTGGGGAAGGGTAAGGCTTGTGAAACCATTGGTGTGGGAACACCTTGATAAGAAACTGCGACTGTAAAGGCTTCATCTTTTGACAAGGCTTGGGCAGGGATAACGGTTAACTCCTGACCTTTTCTTTCAAATTCAGCCGCCTCATCATTGACCGTGAGGCTGGTGATCTCGAACCCAGCAAAATCCAAGTTGAAGCGACTCAATTCCTCAGTGGCGACGGCTTCGATGGTAGTTGTCGCTTCGAGCTCGCTTGTGTCGACATTGTTGATGATGATATCGAGGGTATACGTCAGTGAGTTGTATCCGCCATTGCCAAATTCGGGGTAGAGTGAATCACCCATTCCATCTGCTCCAGCAAGCGGATCTGTAGCGGCATCGGTGGTTTCAGTAGGAACCGGTTCTTCTGTAGGAACGAGGGTGGGCGGAACTTCGCTGGCAGGGATTGCTGTAGGCGCGAGCGTTTGGCAGGCAAGCACAACAAGAAGTGCGCTGGCTAGAACAAAGTATCGTTTTTTCATTTCACTTTTCTCGTTTCTCGTAACTCATTACTCACTTAATGTCTTCGCCTTCCCACTCAAGCATAAATTGATCTAAAAAATTCACCATCACCTCATGCCGTTCTTCGGCAATGCGTTTGGCGGTTTGAGTATTCATCATGTCTTTGAGCAGGAGTAATTTTTCGTAAAAGTGATTGATAGTGGCGCTTTTGCTGTTCTTGTATTCTTCAAAACTGGCATGCATTTTTGGCGGAGAATCTGGGTCATACATCATGCGATTCTTATATCCGCCATAAGCAAAGGCGCGACCAATGCCGATGGCGCCGATGGCATCCAGTCGGTCTGCGTCTTGGACGATGAAGCCTTCGAGCGAGTCCATTTTATTTTCGACGCCTGCACCTTTGTAAGAGATGTGCATGATGATGCGGCACACGGTTTCGGCGGTGACAGAGTCTACGGAGCAGGAGTCAAGCCAGGCTTTGGCACGATGCGGGATTTCGTCGTCTGATTGGTTGAACTTCCAATCATCGAGGTCATGCAATAATGCGGCAAGTTGTACGATGAACATATCCGCTTTTTCGATCTCGCAGATTGCAATGGCGTTTTTCCACACGCGGTAAATATGCCACCAATCATGCCCGGAAGAATCGTCGGAAAATTCTTTGCGAATGTAATTGGCAGTTTGCTGGATGATCTCTTCGCGGGTCATACTACCAGCCGCGTAGAGATGTGAGTTTGATGCGAACTGCAGTGGAATATTCTTCTGCGAAATTCTGCGGAGAAGGTGACAGACCTTTAATGCCGGTGCGATATTTGCGCAGATAAGCACTGTTCTTTTTGACAGGCTCAGCTTTGGGGTCGATCTTGGCGCTGCCTTTGAATATGATTAAATCTTCTTCGCCTTTGGTGTCGAGCGTGTTGAAATGCAAGGCCACATTGGGATTGTTGATGATGTGCTTAAGTTTGAAGGCGCTTGGCTGGCTGTAAAGCAAAATAGAATCGCCTTCCAGAATGAACCAGACCGGTCTCGGCTGGGGCGTGCCGCTTGAATCCACGGTGGTGAGCCAGATGAAATATTCCTTTTTCAAGTGGCGCATGGCTTTACGTCCGAGTTTTGATTTGAAGTCGATCATTTCTTCCTCCATAAATAAATTCAACGTCATTATAAACGAACAGACTGGAGGGATCTCCAGTCTGTAGTATGGTTTTATCCGTTCTATTTCATCTGCATGGATACGCCGCGCGATGCAGAAACCGCGGCATGGTTATTTTTTCAATGTACAAAGCGCCTGGCGGATCTCGCCGAGATGGTAGGCAGAATGGACCACAATCGATAAAGCGCCGCCGATCGTGTCTTCATTCCAGGCTGGGTTATTAGTGAAAAGATTGATCATACGGTTGTAGGCATCGCGGAGTTTTGTTTTGTATGTCTCCCATTCTTCTGGCGTTACTTTTTCTACGGTGCGCCAGATCTCGCCCCAGTCTCGCGGGCTATTATCGCCTTGAAGGGCAAAGCGTTCGAACGATTCGATAAAGAAGGTGGTATGTGCCACTTGTGCAGCGAGCGAGGCGCATTTATTCCCCACGGGAATGGATGCTTCTGCCGCGGAGACCGTATCCAGCGTTTGAAAAAGAGCTGTATCGGGATCGAGGTAAATTCCCATGGGTTTCTCAAAGGTCTCGGTCATTAATTGCAATAAGTTTTTTCTAAAATCTTCAGACATTCATTCTGCTCCTTCATAAGCGGATTTGATCCAAGCAAGCAATTCGGCATCTACATCCTTTACGTCGCTCAATTGGATGATGTAGTTGCACATACTACCCTTGGGTTGTTCCAACAGACGGGCATTTTTCTTAAAGTCTTTGGCGTTGATGCCTACTTCGAAGCGGGTATTGGTCTTGGGTCCGATCATTGCAAATTGTTTCTTGCGCCGCAGGCTGACGTAACCTTTCTTTGGCGCGACCTCGAACTCACCGAACTTCGTGATCTCTTTCATCAATTTTTCGTGAATAGGGCGGAAGCCCGCCTTCGCACCGGAATAGATCTCGTCCAACACGGCATCATCCCCTTTGCCTTGCGCGGCTCGTGCTCCATCCGATGCGAAAATGGCGTGGACTAACGCGTTGGCATCACCATGCCCCAGCCCAAGTTTTTCTTTGAGCATGTCGCGGATCTCGCCATGTTTGGAGAGTCCGCTTTTTTTGACGAGTACCGATAACTGGGCAAGGGTCATGCCGGTCTTCTTTTGAATGTTATCGAGTTGCGTTTGAATTGCTTTATCGAGGCTGCTCATGGTCTTGCTCCTTTAGCGCCAAATTCCAAGAATGAAACCAATCAAGGTGAAATACACTGTGATGTAGCCACCGTTGATGAAAATATACTTCCACGAGCGTTGTTCGAACAGGGCAATGACGGCAAAGATCAAGGTTGCCCAGCCAAACCCGGCTAGGAAACCGGCAGCCGTGCCCCATGTGGCGGTTGTGGCAGAGTCGCCGAGAAAGAATGCGAGGTTATACGCCATGACCCATGAGAACAGGAATGCCAGTCCGTACGTTTTAGCGGGATTCTGTTTGGCGAGTTGTTCATCGGTCAGCCCGGCTTCAGTTTGCCAGGCTTTAGCGAATAGAAGCGGCGAGTACCAGAGTGCACCCAATGCCAGGCTGGCAATGGCACAAACAAAAACAGCTAGGTGATTGATATAAATGTTTTCCATGATCGTTTCTCCTTGAATAGGGTTGGATTTGAAATAATCCTAGCGGAGACCCGTCTGACCGTATTGGAAAAAATTTACCTACATCACTGGGATGTAATTTAAGCTGTCTGCTTTGCGTTTAATATACTCGCCGGGCGTGAAGCCCGAAAAATCACGGAAGTCGTTAATGAAATGAGCCTGGTCGTAGAATCCACTTTGAAGGGCGAGCCCGCTCCAATCGAAGCTTGAGGCGTTCGTTCCCATTTCCTGAATTGCTTTTTGAAAGCGCATAATGCGTAGGTATTGTTTCGGTGTTGCTCCCACCTGGTTTTTGAACATGCTAATAAAATGTTTTTGTGAATACCCGATCTGTTCGATCAGATTTTGAAAGCGGATCATGGTGGGTTGATGGACCATGTTTTTTAAGACGAACTCAATACAACGCTGGGCTGGCTGTTCGTACAGTTTGTCGCCGCCCATGCCTAATAAGAATAATTCCAACTGGCGAAAGATATCGTCGATGGATTTTGCAGCGAGCAATTGTTCACGCAGCTGGTGGATGTGATTACCAAAGATTAGATCTGCCATGACGACGGAGTCGCTCAGCTCGCTCATGGGACAGGGATAGAACGGATAGGCGCCGCCTTTTTTGAATGCCACTACGATCATGCGCCTATCTTTGCCCGATGGGATGGTAATGGGGCGAATGCGGACTCCGCTGACCCAGGCGTGTTTACAAAATTGAATGACTTCGAGAGTGTTGTTGTCGTGAATGGATTGGGGCGTATCTCTGAGGTCGATTAGGAGTTCTGTATTTCCATCCGGCAAAAAACGATCGAGGGTATGCACTGGGCTGAACCCTTCGAAGTAGATCATCGTTTCGATGAATTGATTGAGCGGAAACGCCGGTTGATGAGACTGAAAGATCATGGGTTAGAGACTATCAAAATGTTCCTTTGATTATAGAACATATTTTCTAATATTTCAATCCCCTTTTTTGCCCTTTTCATTTCCACGTTTGAAATTCCCCGTGATACGAGCCATCAGCAATTGCACCTGATCTGCATCCGCAGAGGATACGGCTGCCAGAAATTTTTCGGCAGCCTTTCCTTGAAGTGTAACCACAGACTTTCCGTGCCAGGCGATAAAGACCTTTCCATCTTTTGTCTCGCGAAAGGAGAATGGACGCTCTTGTAACTTTTCACGCCTGTCAACTGGATTCATCTCAGCCCCTCAAGAGATCGAGGATTTCGAAGATCAATAGAACCACTCCGATCCCGCCAAAGATTACTCCCATGCCGCACAATAGCGCAGGGACAAAGTACAAGTTCATCCATTTTTTGACGCGTGCACGGCTGGGGTTTTGCGGGTCGTACAAAATGTCCACCGCCGCGCCTTCACGAAACTGAGGCGGGTTGGATTGCAGCTTGTCTTCCACTTCCACATGCCGCCCATCGATGGTTGTAAAACCAAACACGGGTGCGTATCCGCCACCCTCCGAACTGGAACGGTACACATTCCGCACGACCATGCCTTTTACTTCTTGCGAGCTACTAATGAAACTACGTGTGCGCATGAGAATAAAAACAGCGATCACTATTAGTAAAAGCCCAACCAGCGGAAAAACAATACCAATAATCAAACTAGCAGACATGAGATTCTCCTTTTATTTGGTCAGTTCGTTCAATTCCTTCTCCAGATCCACCCGCGAGCGGATATCAATAGGGGCATTCAAGTGTTTGCGAAGGCTTTCTTCTGTTTTGTCTTTTTCATAATACTCGCGGTACATCTCGATCAACGAAATGGTCTCGCTCTGATACGCTTCAAAGGTCACATCTGCACCGGCAGAAAGCGTCCCTTCGCGCAGAACCCGCACATACAAACCGGGTCGCTCGGCCGCGCGGAACTTCTTCACCCATTGTGGGTCGCCCATGCGTGAAGCAAACGTCCCACACGGGATGCGCGGCGCAGTCACTTGCAGAGTCACTTCACCCATGTGGAGGATATCTCCGATGTTGAAACGCCCCGACTCGAGTTCGCTGACGGTCAGATTTTCACCGAACGTGCCCGGCTCCAGACTCCGCCCGAGTTCTGATTTCCACCATTGATAGTCACCTTCGCCGTAAATGTAGAGCGCCTGGTCTGGTCCACCGTGATGCTTGGGGCTGCCAATAAAATCATCAGCAATGCCCAGCTTGTTGATCTGCACCGAACCGGTCACCGCGCGTTTATAGATCCCCGTGATCTCTTCGCGACCTTTGTTTTGCTGAATTTGTTTTTTGCCAACATTAATACTGATAAGTTTCATAAAAATCCTTTCACAATACCTAGAAATTATATCTCCATAAAAGTTATGTTTATCGCGCTTTCCAAATCGAGTCCGCCACTATGACGCCAATAAACAAGGCAATGGCAGAAAGCCCGCTGCCTAAAAAGGAACCAGCCACGACAGAAACCAACACCGCCAAAATACGGTTCCAGTTGAATTTTTCGATCAGCCAGCGCGGTAGCCGCCATGCCAGTACCGCGGAAACGATAATACCGATGACGTTGCAAACCAAGGAAGTGATTAACGCCGGTTCGCCTGCACTGCCGGAGAAACCGTTTAAAGCAACCAATAAAAAGAACATACTGGCTGCTCCAATGACAAGAAGCGTGAGTACGGTTAAAACGGTTGAAATAATGGAAGAAGTTTTGGTGGGCATGGATAAAGTCTCCTGCTGAGATTTTACTTGTTCTTATAGGAACTGTCAGACTTTCATTAACCTGCCCCTTCGTCCAGTTGCCGGATTTGTCGCTTGGTCTTATAGTCGCATGGTCGGGTGGTCAAAGACTACAAGACTACCTGACCAGGAAACTAGGAGACTAACTTACATGCACGGATACGGCTGGTTTATGGCAATGCGTCAGGGCGACGAAAAGCCCAAAGTGACCCGCGAACTTTTACTGCGCGTCCTCAATTACGCCAAACCTTATTGGTGGCACATCGCGGGCATGCTTGTGACCATTTTGCTTGGCACAGGCTTATCTCTGCTGACCCCGCTCATCTTCCGCAACATGATCGATGTAGTGCTGCCCGCCAAAGACACCCAGCAGCTCGTCTGGCTGGGGCTGGGATTGCTATTCATCCCTGCACTCAACGGTGGCATCAACGTCCTTCAAAGGCGGCTAAACTCCACCGTGGGCGAAGGCGTAATTTATGACTTGCGTTCAGGCTTGTTTGCACGCTTGCAACGCATGTCACTGCGTTTTTTCACCAATACCAAAACCGGTGAACTCATGTCGCGTCTCAATAGCGACGTGGTTGGTGCGCAGAACGCCATCAGCAATACCATTGTCAACATCGTCACAAACCTGATTCAAACCATCGCTTTATTTGCCGTCATGCTCACCCTTGAATGGCGTCTGACCGTGATCAGTGTGTTGATTCTGCCATTGTTCATCCTTGCCGCTCAACGCATCGGGACTGTCTTACGCGACATTGCTCGCGAAGCCATGGACATTAACGCCCAGATGAATGCGCACATGAATGAAACGCTTAACATCGGCGGCGCGTTATTGGTCAAACTCTTTGGGCGCACCCGCGAAGAAGAAAAACGCTTTCGTGACCGTGCCGCAAACGTCCGCGACATTGGCATTCGGCGCGCCGTCATTGGTTCGTCGTTCTTCGTCATCTTTGGTTTGGTCACAGCAGTAGGTACGGCACTCGTCTATGGTCTTGGCGGCTACTTCGTCATCACCGACGTTTTCACCGTCGGTACCATCGTTGCCTTCGGTTCATATTTGGGTCAGTTGTATGGTTCCCTGCAGGGACTCGTCAGCGCGCCTGTTGATTTTTCCACGTCGATGGTTAGCTTTGAACGCGTCTTCGAGATCGTCGATCTTCCGCAGGACATCGTTGAAAAAGAAAATGCCGTTGAGTTGAAAGACGTCCAAGGCGAACTTGAATTCAACAACGTCACCTTCAATTACAAAGTGGATGAATCGATCCTGCTGAAAGATGTCAAACGCTATGGAAGTATGGATAATGTCAAAGCCGTTATCAGCGGAGGAAATGCTGACGCATCAGTGATCAAGCGACGGGTAGAAAGAGCCGCTTCAGACTCCCCCGAAGTTGACTCCACCTCTCAAGCCAGAGACGTCGCTCTTGAAGGAATCTCCTTTATCGCCCGCCCCGGAAATTTGATCGCCCTCGTGGGTCCATCTGGCGCTGGCAAAACCACGGTGACCTATCTCATCCCGCGCCTCTACGACCCGACCGATGGTTTGATCCGCATTGATGGGCATGACTTGAAAGATGTTACGCTTGAATCGCTTTCATCATCAATCGGCATGGTCACGCAAGAGACGTATCTTTTTCATGACACGATTCGCACCAACCTGATCTATGCCAAACCCGACGCGACTCAAGAAGAAATCGAAGCTGCCGCCAAAGCTGCCAACATCCACAACTTCATCATGGACTTATCCGATGGCTACGACACCATTGTCGGTGAACGCGGATACAGACTCAGCGGCGGCGAAAAACAACGCATTGCACTCGCGCGCGTGATTCTTAAAGACCCGCGCATTCTCGTCTTAGACGAAGCCACGAGTTCACTCGATAGCGAATCTGAATCGTTGATTCAAGACGCCTTGAAGCGTGTCATGGCTGGGCGCACATCGATTGTGATTGCGCATCGTTTGAGCACCATTCTTGCAGCTGATATGATTCTGGTAATGGATCGGGGACGAATTGTTGAACGCGGCACGCATGAAGAGTTACTTGCGACGGGCGGAATCTATAGTCAGTTATATGAAACGCAGTTTCGAGGCGAGAGGGTTTGAAAGATGATTGGCAGGGCGATCAAATAAAGATCGCCCTTTTTTATTTGCGTTGATCTCAAAGCTGACGGGTGATCTCTAAATGCCCAAGGTGCAGGTGTGAATGTTCAAGCGCATGGAACAACGCCCAACCGACAGTGAACGTGCCCCGCGAAATAGTCCGAGATATTTCAAGGTCTTGCAGAGTAAGTTTCTCCAACACAGAATTTACATAGGTAAAGCTGTCATTCAGACGCTGGTGTAAAAATTCCTCCCCCAGATTTTTTACTTTGAATTCTGCATCGCGGTCGCGGTTCGATGGTTCCTGCGCCGCGACATCGCCGATCCAGAATCGTTCGGCGCCGGTGATGTGATAGACCAGCACACAGATCGAGTTTATGTCTGCACCAGGGACCCAATCCAGTGTTTCGGGCGGCAGACCATCCATCGTCTTGCAAATATTGTCGTGACATTTTTTCAGAAGGTTCGAATAATCGACGAAAAGGGGTTGCATGTTTTTTTTCCTTTCTTGCTATACATACCTTACGAGGTAGGGGCGACCCGTCAAAATAAACGAAAACAATGTTGCACAAAGGGAGGGTCGCCCTTTACGTAAAAAAACTTCTTGTCCAAGGGCAACCCTCCTTGAGGGCGAATGCCTTTCAAATTATGGACGGGTTGCCCCTACGGGGTTATTTCTCAATCCCAGTGTCAATGGGCTTCCATAAACAGATCACACGCACTATGCCCAAAATAATGGATACCACGACCGATAAGATCACGTTCGAAGTCCAGCCGCCGAGTGCATTGGCAGTGACGAACGAAACAATGATCTGGATCACATCGCCGAACAGCAGGGCTTCGAGTGCCACTTTCAAGGTTGTGCCGCGCAGCATCAATCCGCGGATGAGCAGATAGGTCAACACCGCAATGAGCACGCCGTACCAACGCGTCATTTCGAGCGCGAAGGCAGGCGCAGGCTCACTAGAGAATTGTCCTAAAAATGCGGCGGGTGTAAAAAGAGTTTGTCCACCGCTGGCAAAATTGATGAGGATCTCAAGATAAAACACATAGATAAGATATTTCATAGCAGTCTCCTTTGGTGAAAAGAATTATAGATGGTTAAATATTCCTTGACAAACTTACTACTTAGTAAGTAAAATTGTTCTGATGGTCAGAATCGAAAACTCAAAACGGACAATTCTCAACCTGGCTGAAGCTTTATTACAAGACAAGGGCTTTAACGGTTTTAGCTATGCCAATATCGCTTCTGAGTTGGGTGTGAAAAATGCCGCCATTCATTATCACTATCCCAGCAAAGAAGATCTGGGGATTGCAGTCATGCAGCGTTATCGTGAGCGTTTTAAATTATGGATCAACAACGCCCGTGTGAAAGACCTTACTCCCGAAGCCAAACTGGATTGGTTCCTAAACATCTACACCTCCATGCGTGCAGATCAAGGCAAGATCTGTCTGGTCGGGTCTATGGAAGCGGAGTTCAATTCGATCCCTGAAGGGTTGCAAAACGAGGTTCAGAATCTGCATAAGGAATTGCTTGTTTGGCTGCAAATCACTTTGGCAGATGGGCGAGAGGCTAGAGTTTTCGTTTTTAAAGGTGAACCTGCTGATAAAGCCGCTTTGCTCCTTTCCACTTTGCAGGGTGCCTTGCAAATGGCGCGGGCTTTGGGTCCTAGAAAATTCCACGCAGTGATCGAACAGATTAAGTTGGATTTGCTCAAATAATTTTTTTGTCGTCAAAACTTACTAGGTAGTAAGTTATTAAAAGGAGAAACCATGAATGTTTTAGATCCACAACGCGAAACCCAGATCATCTTGAAAAAAGTCTATCGCGCATTTTTTAGCCCGAGCAAATATGAAGTGAAATCGGCGGATGAAGCCGTGCTTGCGCGTGGAAAAAATGATCGCATCCCCTTTGCAAGTGGGGAGCTTGCTGTCACCACCTGGGGCGAAGCGGGACCTACTGTGTTGTTGATGCATGGCTGGGGTGGCGCACGCGCACAAATGACTGGCTTTGTAGACCCTTTACTCTCGGCTGGTTATCGGGTTGTAGCGTATGACCAACCTGCACACGGCGAATCGGATGGCACGATCACGAATGTTCTCGAGATCGCCCCAACCATGGATCTGCTCAAAGATAAAGTAGGACAGTTTGACGCAATCATTGCCCACTCGTTTGGGACTTTGATCACATCTTATGCATTGGTTGAACTGAAGTTCCCGCCTCCTTCCAAACTGGTGTATTTGGGCGCTTTCAATCGGCTTTTAGATTCCCTGCCGCGTTTTCAAGTGCTTGCTAAATTATCAGATGAGCTTATAGCTGGTTTGCGTGAAATGATAAATGAAAATTTCGGGGAGGGAAAATTGGAGGCAATCGTCAATGAGCGCATGGTACAGCAGATTCAAATCCCGGCGTTGATGTTCCATGATGTGACGGATAACGTGACCCCCGTGGAAGATAGCCGCGCCATAGCTCAAGCGTGGAAAAATGCCCGGTTCGTAGAAACAGATGGATTGGGGCACCGCGGCGCGTTACAGTCTGGCGAGGTGCATAAGCAAGTGATTCAATTTCTGAAAAGCTAGGGTGAGTATCAAAGCATTACTCAACTGGCAGGTATATGCATTATTGATTTTTTCTTGCCAGTTGAGTGAGCCATGTTTCTAATTCTGGAATGTTCTCACTCAAACGCGCACCTGCCACAACGGGTAGCCAGCGCTGATATTCACTTCTACCTTCAGGGCGCAACCGAAAGTATTCACACAGGTAGGTTGCATGAAAGGCTTTGACCATTAATTTCACAAAAGGGTTGCGAGTCTGTTTACTTGCAGCGACTCCCAGCAGAATGATACTTGTGCGGGCGACATCTGCATTTGGGTTGCCGCATGAAGCGTCGATCCAGTCTATGATGGTGGCATCGTTCTGTGTCAGCAAAATATTGCCAGGGTGAAAATCGCCATGGCAAACCCGGTTGCCTTCGGGTAGTTCGGTGAGTGATCGCAGCAAAGATGCTTTTACTAAAACGGGAAGCGTGGTCTCTTGTAGCTTGCGTTGCAGCCTGCGCTGTTGTTGGGGGACATCGGCAGTCATTACACATTCATGCATCTGCGCGTGGGCTTGGGCAAAAGTCCGTGCATAAGATAGCACCAGCCACGGTTTTTGCTGGAATAATGTCATGATCGAGACACCTTGCGCACGCTCATAGACCAACCCATGGCGACCTTGCACTTGAATCAGTTCCCGTACGGCAGGCGACTTCACTCCGCTGGCATAGACCGCACTCGCGACCTTGAATTCAAATTTGATATCGTCATAGGGGAACCAGCTGTGAAACAACTTTAGAACATAGCCATCACCCCATTCAAACACTTCTGCAGTCCGTCCGTGTGCAATAGGGGATTTTGGCAAAACGAGGTTTGAATTCATGCTTTGATTATAAAGCGGGTGCGTTTGTGAATGAAACAATTCCCCAAATGGGTATTGTTGGCAAGCCCTACTATGTTATACAATCAAAAGTTATGGACATTTCTCAGAATATTCACCTACTGGGCGACCAGCTCGGCAAAGTCATTTCGGAGCTTGAATCGCCGGAACTGTTCGAGATCGAAGAAAAGATTCGTGCCTTAGCCAAAGCCCGCCGCAATGGCGATGCTGTCGCTGCGGCACAACTACAACAGCAGGTTTCGGGGCTCAAGAATACGGATGCACGTGTAGTTGCTGCCGCCTTCGCCGCCTACTTCGACCTTGTCAACCTTGCCGAAGAGGAGCATCGCGTGCAGTTGCTTCGTCAGGGTGAACAAAGCTCCTTTCCAGAACCAGTTGACGAGTCGATTGGTGAGGCGATTGCATCTCTCAAACGAAGCGGTGTATCTTCAGATGAGATGACTGCCCTAATGCAGACTCTCTCCATCGAGTTAGTCCTGACCGCACACCCAACCGAAGCCCGCCGCCGTACCATCCTCTCGAAGACTCAACGCATCGCGACTCAACTTAGCCTGCTCGGTCAGACCGGGCTTTATCCCTACGAGAAGCAGCGTGCCATTCACTCGTTATACGCGGTGGTGTCGTCGCTCTGGCTCACCGACCGTGCTCGGGCCGATAAGTTAACCGTCACCGATGAAGTTCGCACCGGTATGTATTTTGTCGATTCGTTTTTTTGGAATACATTGCCAACCCTGTATCGTGATTTGGAAGTTGCGCTGGCGATTCACTACCCTGATGTACAGGTGCCGCATAGCTGGCTTAAACTGGCTTCATGGATCGGCGGCGACCGCGATGGCAATCCCTTTGTGAAGTCTGACATCACCGCAGAAACCCTGCGCCTGCATCGTGGACTTGCCGTGGAAAACCTGCGCCGCGATCTTAAAGAATTAAGCCGTCAACTTAGCATCAGTTCAAATCGGATTGCACCACCGCCTGCTTTGTTAGACTGGATCGAAAACCGTCGTCCTTTCCCAAAACATGTTGACTACATTGAAAAACGATATTCCAACGAGCCCTATCGTCTTGTTCTCTCTTTATTGGTTAACGATCTCGCAGAAGCGTCAAAAGATGAAATGACCCGGCATCTGCTCGGGACGCACGAACATCATGCCCTTTTGGATGTGAAAGACCTGCTTGAGCCCTTGCGCTTGATTGCCTCTGCCCTACCTGCGAGTTTGGTTCAAGATGATTTGCAAACCATCATTCATAAGGTGGAGATCTTCGGTCTGCACGCCGCCCGGCTCGATATCCGCGAAGACTCAAGTCGCTTCAACGCTGCTTTGAGTGAGGTCTTGCGAGCATTGGGCGTTGAGAATTATTTTGAAAGCATGCCAGATAAAGAACGGACCGAGTTATTGGTGCGTTTGCTGCGTGACCCCAACCCGGATTTATCCACTCACCCTGGCGTGACTTCTACTTCTGCAGAGACTTGGGCCCTATTCAAGTTGATCGGACGCACGCAAGCGCTGTATGGAGATGCATTATTAGGTCCCATCGTCATTTCGATGACGCACGCCGCTGCCGATGTGTTGACCGTGCTTCTGCTTGCCAAATGGGGTGGTTGTAAAAATCTACCACCGATCACACCGCTCTTTGAGTCGATTCAGGATTTGAAAGATGCACCTGATATCCTCGAACAACTCTTCACCTCAGACTTTTATCGTGAGCATCTGGCTTCTCATCATAACCAACAGATGGTGATGATCGGCTACTCCGACAGCAACAAGGACGGCGGATATGTGATGGCGAACTGGTATTTGTATCAGGCGCAGGAAGAGATCACGCGCGTCGCCGCCAAACACAATATCAAACTAACCATCTTCCACGGGCGCGGCGGGACGATAGCCCGCGGCGGCGGACCTGCCAATAACGCCATCCGTGCCCAGCCTGCGGGCAGCATCAATGGACGGTTCCGTGTCACTGAACAAGGCGAGATCATTGCTTCGCGTTATGCCAACCCGGCATTGGCTCATCGCCACCTCGAACAGATCGCCAGTGCAGTCATCCTTGCCTCTGCACCGCACAAGAAAGAAGAACCCGTCCCACAACGCTGGCGTGAGAAGATCGAAACGATCTCACAGGCGGGCTTTCGGGCGTATCGCTCTTTGGTATATGAAACACCCGGCTTCATTGAATTTTGGGAATCTGCCACACCCTTGGACGAAATTAAAAGGCTGCAAATTGGCTCACGTCCCGCTTCACGTGCCAAAGCCGGGGCGGTGAATCAGATCCGTGCCATTCCCTGGGTCTTTTCGTGGATGCAGAGTCGCTTTAACCTGCCAAGCTGGTACAGTCTCGGCACGGGGCTTGCCGCCGTGGATGACTTGCCTCTGCTTCAAGACATGTACGATGGCTGGCTCTTCTTCCGAACCTTGTTGAACAACTCGGAGATTTCCCTGCTTAAAGCCGACATGGAGATCTCTGCTTTGTATGTCAGCCTTGTGCCGGATAAAAACCTGGCAGACAGCATCTTTAATACGATCCGTTCGGAATATGATCGCACACGGGATCTAGTTTTACGGATCAGCAGACACAAATCTCTACTTGAATTGGAACCGATCACACAGCAAGCCGTTCAACTTCGCAATCCTTATGTAGACCCATTGAATTACATTCAAGTGGAAACATTGCGCCGTCTGCGTGCCCTGCCAGACCCGGAATGTGAAGAGGCAAATCCTCTACGTGAGATTATGTCGCTGACCATTAACGGCATCGCGGCAGGGTTAAGAAATACAGGCTAATCCAATCCCTTGACTCAATCCCTTCTGCCCTATACAATACCGCCCATCATGAACTACGCGCTCAAACACCACCATCATCATATTCAACCCTCGCATGGTCGGGAGGTTTATGTGCGCGTACCTGCAAACAGATAATAGCAGATACCCATACTTCACCTCATCAAGCCCCGACCTTGCGTCGGGGTTTTTTGTTATCCAAAAGCGGACGATAGACCGCGGACGACGGACGATTGAAGCCCGTCCACGGTCCACCGTCAACTACCAACTGTCAACCACCAACCAAAAGGAACTTAAATGACCCAACGCTCAACCCTCCGTCTCTCCCTTCCCTCCAAAGGACGTCTCATGGACGATTCACTTGACTTTCTCGCCGAATGCGGACTCTCTGTGCAGAAACTGAATCCGCGCCAGTATCAGGCGAAGATGCCTGCCCTACCTGAACTAACGGTCCTCTTTCAACGCCCCAGCGACATCGTCGTCAGCGTCCGCCAGGGCAGTGTGGACTTTGGCATCACCGGCATCGACGTGCTCGAAGAAAATCGCGGCGACAACGGTGAGATTATCGTCCTGCATGACGAACTCGGCTATGGCGGCTGTGCGCTCATGCTCGCCGTCCCTGAAGCATGGACGGAAGTCACCGACATCCCTGCGCTGAAAAAATATGCGGCGAGTCTCAACCGTCCGCTGAGAGTGGCGACAAAATTTCCCGTCCTCACCGAACGCTTCCTCAACGCGCAGAACATTCCGCACACACTCATCACCGCCGAAGGGACTCTCGAAACCGCCCCCACCATCGGCTATGCCGACATCATCTCGGACCTTGTTTCCTCGGGTCAAACCCTGCAAGACAATCGTCTGCGTGCGCTGCGCGACGGAGTCATCCAAGCCTCGCAAGCCGCACTCATTGCGAATCGCAAAGCCTTGCAAACGAATCCACAAGCACTGGAGATGGCGCGTCGCTTGCTCGAGTACATCGAGGCGCACATGCGGGCGAAGGAAAATCTTCTGGTCATTGCAAACATGCGCGGGCGGAGTCCCGAAGCGATCGCGTCCAAATTATTTGAAGAAACATCCGTCGGCGGTCTGCAAGGTCCCACTGTCAGCCCCATCATCACGCGCGAACCGAATCAAGATTGGCACTCCGTCACCATCGTCGTGCCGCGCAAACGCCTGCCGCAAGCCATCAGCGAATTGCGATCCATCGGCGGTAGCGGCATCATCGTCTCGCCCGTCACCTACATCTTCGAAGAAGAGCCGCCGCGTTACACCGCCATGCTCGCGGCGCTGAAAGGATAACTATGAAACAATACGACCCGCAAACCGCACGCCAAACAATTCTTAAACGAACACCACCCGATGAGTTCCCCGTCAGCGCGCGCGTGATGGACAACATCGAAAAACTTTTTGGCGAACGTCTGACCGCCGAAGCCGCCGTGACTCGCATTTTGAAAGATGTGCGGACTCGCGGTGACTCTGCGCTTCAAGATTGGACAAAGCGCCTCGATTCTCTGGACCTCAAACCTGCTCCCGTTTCGACGGCTTTGATTCAGTCTGCGCTTGATTCGATCTCGCCCGCCCAACGTGACGCACTCGAAAAAGCCGCCGCCCGCGTCGAAGCCTTCCACAAAAAACAACCGCTGACCTCATGGTTCACCAACGAACTCGGTGGCACCGTCGGACAGATCATCCGCCCGATTCAACGTGTTGGTCTATACGTCCCTGGCGGCACGGCTCCACTACCTTCAACAGTC
>JAFLCE010000083.1 GCA_017303655.1 Anaerolineae bacterium | reverse complement strand
CTGCCTCTGCAACCACGAAAGCAGAAAAATGGGAAAAGAAAGCCTTCAACGGCGACGAGATCGGCGGAAAGACTCTCGGGCTGATCGGCATCGGCAACATCGGCAAGGAAGTGACCAAACGCGCCCTCGCCATGGAAATGACCGTCGTCGCTTACGACCCGTATGTGAAAGAAATGGCTGGCGTCAAATTGGTCACTCTCGATGAACTGCTCGCGCAGTCAGACTACATCAGCTTGCACCTGCCCAAGACCAAAGAATCCAGCAATATGATCGGCAAGGAACAGTTCGCCAAGATGAAGAATGGCGTACGCATCGTCAACTGCGCGCGCGGTGGAATCGTCAACGAAGAAGCACTCTATGAAGCGCTGACCAGTGGAAAGGTCGCAGGAGCCGCGTTGGACGTCTTCAACGAAGAGCCCCCCACCGACTGGAAACTCGCCAAGCTCGATAACGTCATCGCATCCCCGCATATTGGCGCAGCCACAAAAGAAGCTCAAGCTCGCGTCGGCGCGGAAGTGGCAGAGAAGTTGATCGCGTTCGCGAAGAACGGGAAATGATTATTACGAATCACGCATTACGGGTTACGTAATGCGTGATTCGTAATGCGTAAAACCATAACGAGGAGCCCTTTATTCATGAAAATCATCAGCGACATTGGCATTCAGATTCCGCAAGTGGTTCTTCCCAAGCCCGGCGTGGACCCGCAGAAGTGGGCGGTCATCGCGTGTGACCAATTTACATCCGAGCCGGAGTATTGGCACGATGTGGAAAAGATCGTCGGCGATTCACCATCCACTTTGAATTTGACCTTCCCCGAAGTGCATCTCGAAGGACCGGGCGGGGATGAACGCATTCAGAACATTCAGGCGGCGATGAAGAAGTACATGGACGAGGGCATCCTCCAGCCGCATGATGGATTTGTGTATGTCGAGCGCGAGACTTTGCATGGCAAGACCCGCAAAGGTGTGATGCTGTGCCTCGACCTCGAACGCTATGATTACAACAAAGGCTCCTCCAGCCTGATCCGCGCCACCGAAGGGACGATCGTGGATCGCCTGCCTCCGCGCATCAAGATCCGCGAAGGGGCGGAGCTTGAATTCCCGCACATCCTCGTGTTGATCGATGACCCGAACAAGACCGTCATCGAACCGTTGACGGAAGCGAAAACGCAGTTTGAGAAGTTGTATGATTTTGAGTTGATGCTTGGCAGTGGTAACCTGGCTGGCTTTGCTGTCAATGCTGATTTCGAAAATAAGATCGTCGAAGCCCTGCGCGGACTCGCCAAGCCCGAAACCTTCGCCGCCAAATATGACGTCAGCAAAGATTTGCCCGTGCTGCTCTTCGCCATGGGCGACGGCAATCACTCGCTTGCGACTGCCAAAGCGATTTGGGAAAAGATCAAAGCCGAAGTGGGCATGGATCACCCTGCGCGATATGCTTTGGTTGAAATTGAAAATGTCCATGATGAGGCGTTGGAGTTTGAACCCATTCACCGCGTGGTCTTCGGTTTGAAGAAGGATGTCTTTGCTGAGATGAAGTCTTTCTTCGGCGAGAATTACAAATACACCCCCGTTGCCAACGGCGCGGAGATGACTCAACGCGTGGACAATGATGCTTCTGGTGAGAATCAACTCATCGGCGTGGTCGGTGGCGGACAGCAGTTCGGTGTGGTCGAGATTTCGCATCCGTCCACCAATTTGGCGGTGGGAACCATTCAAGCCTTCCTCGACCCGTTCGTGAAGAACGGCGGCGCGGAGAAAATTGACTACGTCCACGGCGAGGATGTGGTCGAACGCTTGTCACTGCAAAGCGGCAATGTCGGCTTTTACCTGGCGGGCATGCACAAGAATGAGTTGTTCAAAACCGTGATCCTAGATGGCGCTCTGCCGCGCAAAACCTTCTCGATGGGTGAAGCGAAGGAAAAACGGTTTTATATGGAAGCGAGAAGGATTACGAAGTAGAAAGTGGTGCAACAAAAAGAGTCCGCATCCGGACTCTTTTTTGTTCTCGTCATTCCCTACAGACCAGATAGTTGGCAAGCTTTTTGCTAAAATGAATCTATCCTCATATTTTTACCTTTAGGACAAGAGATAAACCATCTCAAAGGTTATACAACTATATACTTTCGTGTATCGCTTGGGTCGTAAACATTAGGGGAGAATTCCAATAGCTGTGTGTACTCTAATGGAAAATATACATGTGCGCATTTAGGTTTGGTGTTAATTATGTCGCCAGTTTCGAATAAGAATTCTTCTCTTTCCTCTGTCTCGATATCCACATATATCGCTTTTAGTTTACCCTTGATAATGTAGAGATATTCATCTTTTTCTTGGTGATAATGGTTTCCTCTCGGGGTTTTAGAGTCTTCAATAAAATCTATATAAGCTATGTATTTAATCTCAAAATCATTAATGATCTGGGCTATTTCGCCTGACGAATTATGGACTCTTCCTCCTGATTTAGGAAGCGGGGGCTCCATCACTTCTAATTTTCTTACGAAGACTTTTCGATTTGCAATCACATCTTCTCCTTCAAGCATCTAGCCATTAACAGGTTCCCATATCTCGGGAATAATGCAATCCCAAGGGAATTTATATTCATCATCAGGCGTGTAAACATGAGATTGCAAATTAACAACAATTACTTCTGGCATTGATAAAGCTTTCCAGCCATGTAAAACCATCGGCGGAATTTTGATAATTCTTGGTTTAAGAGCCCCTAAAAAAATGCGATTAACATGACCAAATGATGGACTATCTTGTCTTAGGTCAATTAGTGTCACTTGTAATTTCCCTCTAGTGACGGTAAATTGGTCAGTGTGGTTGTCATGTAGATGCCAACATTTTATAACTCCATAATCGGTTGCGCTTTGGTAAACATGCTCAGAGGATATAAATCCATCTGATTTCCAAGAAGCGCTCCACAATTCCGTCACTTCTCCTCTACCATCTAGTAACACATCTAAATTTTTAATAATTACACCTTCCACTGTTGAGGTGTTAATACTTGTTATGTTTAACTTTAGATTTTGAAGCCAATCAATTGTAACGTCTGAAGCCTTCATGCTATTTTTTAACCTTATCAGAGTGTGAAATATTGATACCCTTTCTTAATACAATCAGTAAAGAGTTTGTTCGATTGCAAATTCTATATTCTGTGTCTAATATTATTTGATCACCTCGTACAATAGTTTCTTCCTCAGAAGATGGCGTTTTTACCGAACCTTCTCCGCTTAAACAATAAAGAACTTCTTGCTCCACATTTTCTAATTCTGCTGAAAACTCTTGATTTGCAAAAAGCTCTATCTGATATTCGTAGATCAATCGTAAACCAGGTATATCTGGTAATACTTGAATATTGTATCCGCCATCTTCGTCAGAAATTTGTGTAAGTAATTTTTTTTTTGTAATCATTTTTATTCTCCAGAGAAATAATTTCTGTTAATAACACGAATTTCATTTTTCACAATTCACTAAGGCTAATTCGTAGTTCAATATCCAACTTTTTCATTAATACGAGCCGCTGTCTCAATATTTTTCCAGACTGTACCATCAGACTGTTTAACAGTCCATTTGTCTTGCAACTTTATTAATAACCTAGAAAACTCTGTGTTGTCTTTGTTGTGTACTTCAAGAAATGACGTTATCTCATTAAAAATTGAATCATATAAATAACAATTATACTTTATGGCATTTGTAAGGGCATTCCAGAAAGGATAAAAAATATCAGAACCAGGCATTGCTACTTGTAATTTTCCCATATAGAAGTGTGTGTATGCCAAAACATCATAGTATTCCATTTGACTGGCAACAGATTCTGCTTTTTTAAGCAAATTAATCGCTTCTTGGGTTGAATTTTGTGTTATAGCAACCTCAGCTAAACCCAATAAAGACAATGACATTAAGTATAAGCTGTTGATACTTCTTGAAATTTCTTCACTTTTTAAGAATAAATCCATTGCTTCTAGTTCACTACCAAAGTCAAGTAGATATTTTGCTCGATAATAATTTAACCATCCAATTCCGTATTTATAGTCAAGTGATGATAAAAGCTCGCTAGCTCTTTCCAGTGCTTGTTGTGAATTGTGCCAATCTCTCTGTGTCCTATAATAATTTCCAAGAGCAACCCAAGCATTTCCTAAATCAAATTTAGCTCCGACTATTGTAAGTTCTTCAATTGAAGATTCCAATAATGGTTTTGCTAAGTGAGCATTGTGTCCTTTTGCCGTAAAAATCTGCCCAAGTGCTAATCGTGCAAAGCCTTTATTGTATGTATCTCCCACGCTTTCTGCAATTTGAAGACTTTCGGATCCACTCTCCTCTGCTTCTCTTAATTTCCCTAAATACATTAAGCATATTGCTCTACTTCTAAGACCTGTACAAGCAAAATGTAAATAGCCATCTTGCCTGCTATTTTCAATAGAAATGGACAAATATCTCAACCCTTCATGAAGATTCCCTGAAATTAAGAATGTTGTTCCATAGGAGCCAGATGCAGAGCAAATTTGATATTTATCCCCTGATTTTTCTGTAATAGATAAAGCCATTTCGTGCGTCTTTAATGCTTCCTCAATATTACCTTCCATCCTAAAAACTTTTGCAAGTTGTTCTGTAACATAACCTTCCAAGAGTGGATTATTACTTTCTTTCATATATTGCAGACTATTTAAATACATTTTTCTTGATTTTTCAAGTTTACCCTGTTGGTAATATATTTTCCCTAATGTTATATAAACATTTACATATGCAGGGTGACCGTGTTTAACTTCCTTCTGAAACTCATTAAGAAAGGTAAGGCTAAAATCCCAATCCCCCTTCAAGTAAGCTAATTCACCTCTCCAATAAAGCAACCAAGCCCGATGCTCAGGAATTGAAATTTGTGCTTCAGCTTCTTCTATAAGTAAGCTAGAGTAATTTAGTTTTGACATCTCTAATGCATCATGTACTTCTTGTTGCAATAATGCAAATCCAGTGGATTCATTTATGATAATACTATGGTAAATTAGCTCGATGGTAAATTTTTGAAATTCAATGCTACTTTTTCCTTGATAGGCATATATCCGATCAGATTGTTTTTTAAAAAAATCTGCACACCTTTGATTTAGATGGATATATGTGTCCGATGTTTGAATCCTTAATTTTTCACGAATGTATTCTCGTGCTCTATCGTGAAGCGCAAAACCTTCAGGTCTTGATCTTACGAATGGGAGCGAACGTAACAATGAGTAATTTTCTATTTGATTCTTATCAAGAATATATTTCAACATATCTTCATTAAACCATCTTGGAACTGAGCCTGCTTCAATGACCTCTTTCATGTCGGCATTGGCTACTTTTGTCATAGTTTCAACTAAATTCTCAATGGTCTCGTTACGTACATCGCTAAATTTTTCGACTTGATATCTTGACATTAAATCTACTGCCCAGCTTATAGCCAAAGGTAATCCCCCAGAAAACTCCAATATCATGGATTTCTCCGATTCTGGGATAGATTTTTGATAATACAATTTCGAAAAGTTATCCAAACATTTTTCTGCATCTTTGCCCCTCAACATTTCTAACGGAATTATTTTTGTTGTGGTTCGCAAATCATGCCAATATTCACTTAATGGTGTTTGTCCTGCAATCACTATAAACACGTCTTTGCTTAACTGAGAAGTGAATGATTTCAGCCATTTGTCGAGACCTGACATTTGCTCGTAAGCATCGAAAAGGATTACGATTGAATAAGATGCGATTAGTGAATTTATATCTCTAGTTATAGCTTCTGTTAAAGCTTTTTCCGGATTGATAAAAAGATTTATATCTTCTTTGCTCAAAAACGACTTTAAGACTACTTGAAATTCATCCTGTGAAGCTAAATCAATTATTGATGCCGCAGCGGAAAGTACAGGAATTTGTTTACCAATTTCTGTGGCAAGTTTTATTGCACCTTTTCTTGTTTGGGTTTCACTTGAGACCTTTTTTAAGACATTGTTATACTGGGCTAACATTTCATTGAAAAAAAGAAGCTCAATTCCTTGCTTGTCTAAATCATGTCCTATTGTTATTAATATCTCTAATGCGGTTTTAGCCGAAGAGCCATCAACTAAAGAAACTGTCCAACCTTTTGATTGGGCTTTATACCTGTAAACTCGCATTAACCAAGATTTTCCTGTTCCCCCAATCCCATAAATTGACAAGAGTCGAAAATTTGTAAAACCCTTGGATAATATATCATCAAAAGTGTTTATTGCTAGTTCTTGATTTGTGAATAAATCATAAATTAATTTATCGGTTTGTTCATCAAAAGTCTGAGGTTTGATTTTTGATTGATATAACTTTCTTTTCCATAACAATCGTGAAAAATATATAAACAAAAGAGTAATTACGCTCAGCGTAATATAAATCTTCTGCATATCCCCAGAAAACAATTTATATGCTAATAAGGATAATGCTAAACTTATAACGAAAAGTAACAAAATTGAGAAAATACTTCTAAATATGATTGCAACTCGAGATTGCTTAGGTCTTCTTTTAGCTTGCATATTGCATTTCCTCTTTTGTCAAATGTGTAAGTATTTTACTGCTAATAAATATTTCAAATGCTTAAAGTCTACATTGTAAAAGAAAAATACCTTCTAAAAAAGTATTTAATCCCTCCAAGTTTTCCCCTCCTCCATATGTTCGTCTACCTTCGATTATTCTTCTTCGCTAATTGTGCAAGGGGCGTGCCAACTATGTTTTTATACAGCGATTTTTCCGTAAAGTCCCCTTGTGGGATAACACCTATATACATCAAATTTTAAACCCTTGTTTTCGATAAAATGTCTATTATTTACAGCTTTTGTTAGGAGGATAAAGAAGAACTACTTCTGCCGAAATGGAATCATCATCAAAAATCCCAGCGCGATGATGCCCTGTCCGATCAAGACGCCGGTCGCTTGCCAGGGACCAAAGTAGGGAATCTGTGTAAACGAATGCGAGCCCATGCCGATGATATCTGCCAGCCCGGCGAAAACGGAGAAGACAAACCCGGTGGAAACCAGTCGGCTGCCAATGTCACTGACGATGGTGCGTTCATGTCCCCACCAGAGGGCGTATAAAGCGAGATAGCCGCCCAGGCAAATCAACGCCAGCCCAATCAGGAACATGATGATCTGAACAAAGCCGACTACCGGGCTACGGTCCCAGCCGTAGAAATCGGGCTTGGCACCCACGGTGAAAACGAATAGCCCGATAAACGTGATGACGAGTCCCAAACGGATGCGCGGGGTGATCTGGTCTTCAAGTTGAGGGTTGGGTTGAATTGGGGTGGATGGTGAGGGAGGGAGGTTGGTCATAGGTTTTTATTCATACGCCGGTGGTCGAGTAGGTCGAGGCGACAGCCGAGACCATATCGAGACCACCAGTTATAGAAAGTATTCTTGTAATTGGTGGTCTCGACGAAGTCTCGACCACCGGTATATATCTGTTATGGCAAATCTCTTTTTAAGCGAGCAAGCCAGTTGCCGCCGAGGATGTTGGTTGTATCGGCTTCGGAATATCCGCGTGCCTGTAATAAGGATACCAGTTTTTGCAAATCTGCGACGGTGTCAATTTCGGGCGGGACGGATTGCAAGCCAAAGCCGCCGTCGAAATCGGAGCCGATGCCCGCGTGGAGCGAGTCCCCGGCGATCTGGCAGATATGGTCAATATGACTGGCGAGAACATCCAGCGGAACTTCATCACGAGAATGTCCCTTATCAACTGACCAACCAACTTTCAAATAGGTATTGAATGGCACCACCCCCACTACCCCATCCCGTTCGATGATGCCTTCGAGGATGCGGTCTGTGAAATGTCGGTTCGTATTGGCGTTGGGCATGAGTGCGGCACAGTTGGCATGTGTGCCCACAATGGGACCTTCATACATGTCCAACGCTTCGATCGCGGCGCGTTCGTCCATGTGACTGAGGTCGAGGGTAAAGTTGTAGTCTGCCATGGCAGATAAAAGCTTGCGCCCGTCCTCTGTCAGCGGACCGGGTTCCTTCCAGCCGCCGCAATAACGTGTGCCCACCCAGGCGGGTCCGATCAGGCGAACGCCGCGGTTGTGCCACATCTCCAATTCGGAGAGCGCGCGGATCCCTTCGCCGCCTTCCATGAGGATGACCATGCCAAGTGGTTTCACAGCATCAGGCGTGGAAACTGCCCACTGGTCAAGATGCAGGTTCAGGTCCCGTTTAGAGGCGAGAATCCGAAATTTATCCGGCATGGAATCTTGCATCCGATGATAGACATCCAATTGAGCGCTATAGAGTTTATGCGCTTCATCGAAAGTTTTATACACCTGCGTTTCGGTAGCATAGGTGCTAAAGCGTTTTGGGGCGGCGAAGAGTGTCGAAAAAATAACGGCGACCTGACCCCGTTGGTATTCGTGCCAACTGATGAGCGTGTCGCCATTTTCTTTCACGGTGTGCCCACCGGCTTCTAACGCGCGGGTTTCAGTGATCGTGCGGGTGTAATCACGCTCGTATTTGAGCATGTTGTAAGCAATGTCTGCGTGAGCGTCCACAAGGATAGGCATAGATTTGAAAAGCGCACCTCACGGTGCGCTCTATGTTGGTGATTTAGCTTTCTTCGTCCGGCTGGTCGAACCCTTGCGTCAACATTTTGAAGTCTTTGTCGGCGAAGGCGGCAGAGTCCACTTTGCGCAGGCTCAAGCCAATGCGATGCTGATCCGGATCGATGCGAATGATGCGCAAGGTCTTGACATCACCTTCATGCAGAACTTCTTTGGGATGTTCAACCCGGTTCTCACTTAACTCGGAGATGTGGATGAGACCTTCGATATCGCCTTCGAGACGGGCAAAGGCACCGAACTTGGTCAGGCGGGTAATGGCACCTTCCACCAATTGACCGACGCTGAACTTCTCCATGCGGTCTCGCCAGGGATCGTCTTGCAGCGCGCGGATGGACAAACCAATGCGGCGCTTCTCGCGGTCGATGTTGATGACCTTGACGTTGACTTCCTGTCCCACTTCAAGAACTTCTTTGGGATGAGTAACATGGTCCCATGAAATTTCGGAAAGGTGAACGAGACCATCGGCTCCGTTGATGTTGACGAAGGCGCCGAAGTCTGCGAGGCTGGTCACACGACCGGTGTAGGTCTTGCCTTCTTCGAGCTCGCTGATCACGCGTTCTTTCAGTTCGGAACGAGATTCAGTGCTAGCGGCGCGTTCAGAGAGGATGAGGCGGCGGCGTTCGCGATCTACTTCCACAATGCGGACGGAGATCGGCTGACCGACCATTTTCTGATAGCGTTGTTCGGGCTTGTCGCCGGTGGATTGCGCGCGGCGTGCGGCGCTGATCTGCGAAGAAGGAATAAATCCGCGCAGGGCTCCGATGGCAGCAATGATGCCGCCCTTGTTAAAACCGATGATCTTCGTGTCGAACACGGTTTCATCGGTGATCATCTTTTCGACGTTCTCCCAGGCGATCTGTTCGAAAGCGCGTTTGAGGGAGAGCACAACATTGCCATTGTTATCTTCAGGGATGATAACGAATACGTCAAGTTCCTGACCTACCTGAAGAGCGCTGCGCTCTTCTTCGGTCAGTTGCTCCAGTTCCTTGCCCGCAACGACGCCTTCGGACTTCGCTCCGATGCTGATCAGGATCTGGTTTTGTGAAATGCTTGCAATTGTCCCTTTGCGAATTTCACCTGCTTTAGGAAGATCAATGCCAAACGACTCAGATGCTAATAGCGACTCCATCGATTGATTGTTCTGATCTCCCTGCGCATTATTTGTCCCGCTCAGGGTTTCATTTTGATCCATCACTCGTGACTCCAGTTAAAAGAAATATGAAAGAGATTATACAAGTGAAACGACAAGTTGGCAACCCTAATAAGAAGAAGGAACCCCCAATTTACACGCGAGTTTCCAAAACTGGCGTTATAATCACGGGCTGGAGTATACAAAATGCCTGCTATTTTCCCCTTTACAGCTATTGTTGGTCAGGAGCGTATGAGGCGCGCGCTCATTCTCAATGCAGTAGACACCCGCATCGGCGGCGTGTTGATCCGCGGCGAACGCGGTACTGCCAAGTCTACGGCGGCGCGTTCACTCGCTGCGTTACTTCCCCACGTCAAAGTGGTGCAAGATTGCCGCTTTGGCTGCGACCCAGATAAATCCGGCACATGGTGTACAGAATGTAAAGAACGCTATGCAGTTGCAAAAAAATTGCCGACTGCCGAACGCGCTACCCCATTCGTCAACCTGCCTGTTTCCGCCACCGAAGATCGCGTGGTCGGAACGCTCGACATCGAAAAAGCCATTCAAAAAGGTGAACGTCATTTCGAACCCGGTGTGTTGGCGGGCGCGAATCGCGGATTGCTTTACATCGACGAAGTGAACCTGCTCGACGACCACGTGGTGGATATTCTTTTGGACTCGGCTGCCATGGGCGTGAACACGGTGGAACGCGAAGGCATTTCCTTTGCCCACCCCGCACGCTTCATTCTCGTCGGGACGATGAATCCTGAAGAAGGTGACCTGCGTCCTCAGCTGTTAGATCGTTTCGCCCTCTCGGTTGAGATCGTCGGCATCCGTGAAGCGCGCGAACGCATGATGATCATGGAACGCAACATCGCCTACGAAAAAGATCCTGAAGCCTTCCGCAGTCAGTGGCAGCCCAAGGAAGACGAACTCTCCAAGCAAATTGCCAATGCCCGCGAACTCGTGGACCAGGTCAAGTACACGACGCGTGACTTGCTCTCCATCGCCGCTCTAACTGCCTCCCTCAATGTGGACGGTCACCGCGCAGATATGGTCATCCTTAAAGCTGCGCGCGCCGAAGCCGCCTTCGAAGGTCGCACCAAGATCAACGACCACGATATTGCCCTCGCCGCGGAATTGGCTCTGCCGCACCGCATCAAGCGCACGCCTTTCCAGCAAGCCGAAATGACCACCGAACAACTGCAAGAACGCATCGAGCAGTTGGCGGGTCAGTCCATGCCGAGCGAAGAGGATGAAGAATCCGAAAGCCAGCAGGCGGACGGCGATAAAGAGGAAAAAAAAACTTAAAACTGGAAGATGAGCAGACCGAGGAAGGTCCGCAAGAAGGCAACCCCGAACCGATGGAAAATCGGGAAGTGTTCGCAAGCAGTAATGCGAACTGGTGGGAAGGCGGACAAAAAGTTAAAGCCGGCGAGACCTTCCAACCGCGCAAGCTCAACACTCCATTGGATAAACTAACTCGCAAGCAGGCGGGACGGCGCTCGCTCACCAAGACCGAGCGCAAACATGGACGTTACATCAAGTCCCGCCCTGCTGGCGATAACCTGACCGATATCGCCTTCGATGCGACCATTCGCGCCGCAGCCCCATTTCAAAAACAACGTACAGAAGAACGCAAACTGCTCGCATTCTCGATCAAGAAGAGCGACCTCCAGCGCAAGATCCGCGTCAAGCGTGTCGCGAATCTTGTGCTCTTTCTCGTGGATGCTTCCTGGTCAATGGCAGTTGCCGAACGCATGAACGCCACGAAAGGCGCGATTCTTTCTTTGCTCACAGATGCGTATCAGCGGCGTGACCGCGTCGGTTTGATCGTCTTCCAGAAAGATCGCGCCACGCTGGTACTCTCCCCCACCAATTCTGTTCAACTTGCTCAACGCGCACTGATGGATATTCCCGTCGGCGGCAAGACTCCGCTTTCGGCTGGACTCTTCATGGCACATGATGTCATCACACATGAGAAGCACATCCACCCGGATGTGGAGCCTTTGCTGATTGTCATGACTGATGGTGCAGGTAACGTTTCGATCGGGACACTGCCACCGCAGGAAGAAGGTTTTAAATTTGCGGAAATGATCGCACATGAGAAAATCCGCTCGGTGGTCATCAACATGGAGCACGCCGCCTTTGACCAGGGTCTCGCCCAGCAATTGGCAGACCACCTCGAAGCGCCGTGTTATTCATTAAGTGAATTGAAAGCAGAAGTGCTATACAACGCGGTCGTGGACGAAATGTCCAAGCCAGCGAAGAAGTAGAAAAAAACTTCCGAAGTCTTAAAGACTTCGGAAGTTTTTATTTAAGAATCAAACCCCAACCCCAGTGCATCTAGAGTCTTCAACCAAAGATTTCTCTTCCCTTGATTCTTATCTGCCTGCTCCATTGACCATCTTGTGAAGTTGATGATCGGTGAGCGGAACGGCTCGGGCGGAAATGGGAATGGTTTTGATTTCACCATTTGCAATTCGGTCAGTTCGGTCTTCTCGCCGCTCAACAGATTCAACATCACACGCGCGCCAAAGCGCGATGTACCAACTCCCAAACCGGTGTAGCCCATGGCATATGCTAATTTGCCGCCATATGCTTTGCCCCAAAAGACAGCATAACGCGAACAGGTATCGATCACGCCGCCCCAGGCGTGCGTGAAGCGCAGTCCTTCCAGCTGGGGAAAGGTTTGGAAGAAGTGCTCAGCCAAAAGACCGAAAGAGGCGGGGCGGTTTTCCAAATGCGGCGCGACTTGATTATTGCGGTGATAGATCGCATCGTATCCGCCCCACAGAATCCGCCCGTCTGATGTCATTTGCGAATAATGAAATTGATTGTTGATGTCGCTCAAGCCTTCGCGCCCATACCAGCCGATGGCATCGTGCTGGGCTTTGGAAAGCGGCTCGGTCATCAAAACATAATCATAGACCGGCACCACATACAGCGAAAGATGTTTGAGCAAAGGCGGAAAGGCATTGGTTGCCAGCGCTACTTTACGCGCTTCCACTTGACCTTGCGGAGTCTTGAGGATCAAGTGCTCGCGCCTCTCTTCCAACGCCGTGACCGGGGTGCCCTCAAAAAAGCGGACACCAAGCTGGAGACATGCCTGCTTTAAACCCCATGCCAAGCGCGCCGGGTTAAGCATGGCATTCGACATTTCAATTGCGCCTGCCAAAAATGCTGGTGAGTTGATACGGGCTTGCATTTCTTTTTGATCGAAGAATTTCGCAGGGATGCCATACTGCGCTGCGAGTTCAACCTCCTCGCGCAGCTCTGCGATTTGATGCTCTTCGTTGGCAATACCAACTTCACCCGAGCGGATGAAATCACAGTCAATATTGAATTGCTTGATTGTGGCTTCGATACCATCGAGATTCTCATTGCCAAGTTGAATGAGTTTGGGAAGTTCCTTTGCCCAGCGACTCCTGCCATTATCAATACCATGCGTGAGCGATGCGGCGCAAAAGCCGCCGTTACGTCCGCTCGCGCCGATGGCAACCTCACCCGCTTCAAGCAAAACGACATCACGATTCGGGTCGGCTTGTTTGGCTTGCAGCGCCGTCCACAAACCGGTAAAGCCTCCGCCGATAATGGCGAGGTCGGTTTGGATCTGGGTTGTAAGAGGTGGGGTTGGTTCTGGTTTGGAAGGATCATCCAACCAATAAGGCACGTGCTTCACATCCGCAATCGCCCGCAGACTTTCTGGGCGCGGTGTGGTCGAGAAAAACATTAGGTCTCCGTTTTCGCGGTTCACCCGTTTCAGAGGGTGAAGTCATAGTGTGGAGATAGTGTACCGGGAGAATATCAAATTCGTCAAACTCCACTTTCGAGTGGCGTATAATCCGCCCACTAAATTCAAAAGGACCAACCATGACTGACTTACCAAAAATCGGAAGAAAATTATCTCCATTCTTCGAGCAAATAAAAAACATTTTCCCTACACTCTTAATAAGCGGAGCTATTGCAATAGGTGGTGCTTCTGTAACCGTGCTGACTGCCAACCTGACGGGGAATCCCATTTGGCGGCTGGCAAAAGACCCGGCTCAGGTTGTCGGGTACGAACCGTATATTGGAATGCTTTCAAATTGGGCTGTGCTTCTCTGGTTCGCATCCGCAGTCATTTGTTTGTTTACAGAGATCGTCCTGCGAAAAAGCGGGGCAGCACCAAGACCCCGGCTTTTCTTTCTCGCCTCTGGCATCCTTAGCCTGACAATTGCCCTGGATGACCTTTTCTTATTCCATGATGTCATTTTACCGAATACGCTCGGGATTCGCGAGTCGTTTTTCTATCTCATATATCTTGTCACAATCATCCTTTATGTTCTGGTCTTTCTGAGGGATATTCACCAAAAAGAGTACATTCTTTTTTGGATCTCTTTCCTGCTTTTGTTCTATTCGCGCGGCTACCCCTTCCTCCTGCCTTTTCTACGGGAATACAAAACACCGGGCGACATGCTGAAATATTTTGGCATTGTTTTCTGGCTGGCGTTCTTTTATCGGGCGGCTTCGCAGGAAATCGTATCTGTGATTCGCAGAGATACATCAAGCAGTTGACCTTGATCTCAGTCGAGTCTTAATTGGCTTTTTATCCAGGAGATTCTATCCTTCGTGGACTCGTCATTCAGCCCATGACCTGATTCGTAAATTTTCTTTTCCTTCGGTTCACCTGCAGCGTTAAAGAATTCATCAGCACGTTCAAACGGGACGTGGAAATCGTCGTTACCGAATTGGAACAACACGGGGGCAGGCGCAAGGCTTGGGATATGCGTGATCGGGTCGATGGGTTTCATTTCAGAGAGGAAGGCTTCTCGTGCCGCACCCTCTATTTTGGGCGAATACAGGTACCAGTCAGGGAAGCGAGGCGTGGCTGCCATGATCACATAATGTGTGGGGCGTTGATCCAAACTGCCAGCGAGGATTCCGTACATACCGCCGAAGTCGTGACCGACAAGTACGAAGCGAGAAAGATCGGCATTCGGCTGTGAAGTGAGAAAATCCATAAAACGGCGTTCGTTGACCACTTCTTCCATGGAATTTTGCATATCGTCGGCTTGGGTGCGTTTGAGGAAAAAGTCTGGGTCGGACCAAAGCGTTTCTACGGTGAGGCAGATCGCGCCAGCCTTTGCCAGCTCGATGGCTTCTTCTACGAATTGACTGTGATTCGAAGTTGGCGACCCTGGCTCATACCAATGGATGAATAGAATCAACGCATGGGGTCCTTCCCCATCGGGTGTAAACATCTCTGCCATGCGACGATAGCCAAAAGGAGTTTGGAAGACAAGCAATTGCTTTGTATATCCATCTTCTTTTTTCGCACCCAACACTCGCACATCGGATGGGCTAAGTTTGGGGTACTCCTGCATTTTAGTGAACATGGCTTCTCCTTTGAATCGACTTCACAAATTATAGAAGAAGTTTCAGTTTTCATACTCCTCCTCTAGAAGGGAATTGCCCTCTTGACAGGAAAGAAAATTTGTTCTAAAATCCGCCTAACTTTAGAACACTCGTTCTAATTCACTCGACAAGGAGGTCGAAATGGCTAATTACCGTAATAACCCACTTGGGGATGGCTTGAAACGTTTTTGGAACAACCTCATCCATAACCGCCAATTTAACCGCGGCGCAGCCTGGGGCATGATGATCCTCGGTGCTCTGCTAGCGTTCGAAGTCTTCAACTTCAGCACCACCCAGTTTGCTTTGCACGACATGCTTGGTGACCTGACCTTCGCAGGCATGAAGTGGTCTACTATTCTTGCCATCGCCTTCTGCGGTATCGACTTTGCCGGTATTGCGCGCATCTTCACCCCCGAACAAGGACGCGATGAACCCGCCGAAGTGTATTATCTGTTCGGTGCATGGGTTCTTGCCGCAGGCTTCAACGCTACTCTTACTTGGTGGGGCGTGTCGGTTGCGATCGCACAAAATGGCAATATTCAAGGCACTGCAGCCATGAGTTCCGAAACCATTACCAAGATCGTCCCCATCTTTGTGGCAGCCATGGTTTGGTTGGTGCGCTTGCTTATCATTGGTACCTTCTCGCTCGCTGGCGAACGTCTTTTCACAACTGCAACTGCCCAGGCGAATCAATATCAGAACAACTACAACCAGCCGCGCCCTCAACCGCAACAACAGCCTCAACCTCGCCCAGCGTATCAAAATCAAAATCCGCGTCCTCAATATAATCAACCAACCAACCAACCTGTTCTGCGCCCGGCTTCACAGATCAATCGCCCGGTCAACGCCGCGCCAGCTTCACAGTCTAGTTTCCGTCCGGCACCCAAACCCGTCGCTTCACAACAAACCTCCTTCACCCCGCCCGAGCCGACCTATCACCCCGTTTCTTATGAAGCCCGCAGTTCCGAAAGTAATGATCGACGCTACGACGCCTAAACTAGCCTAGCCATTCGTTTTCCACAATTTCATATAACCTTTTCGAGCCCGGGTCCCTAAGACCCAGAAAAGAGACCCTATTCATGCCCCGCGCTCGCTCCACAAAAACCTATCCGGAATCAGCCGCTATCCCACAAGACTCAGGGAGCGGCTGTTTTTCTGGTTTTATGTTTGTTCCGCTTACCGTGATTTTTATCAGCGCCCTGCTTGGGTTGCTTGCCATCAAAAAAGCCAATCCCCTCCTAAGTACTTCGGTGGATTCAATGCCCGATTCCATCCCCTCAAACCTTTCCCCCATCTTCAGGCGAGAAGTGCTCTACTGGGCGGATAACATCTCAAAGTGGGCATCCGCCTCAAACCTCGACCCGAACCTGGTCGCCACCATTATGCAAATCGAATCCTGTGGAGATCCACGCGCCACATCCAGCGCCGGTGCCATGGGACTTTTTCAAGTAATGCCATTCCACTTCCTCAGCGGAGATAATCCCTACGACCCCGAAACCAACGCCGCCCGCGGACTTGCGTACCTCGTCCGTTCACTCGCCACAGCAAACGGAGATGCCCGCCTTGCCATGGCAGGCTACAATGGCGGCATCGGCGTCATCCATCGATCAGAATGGAACTGGCACGCGCAAACAAAACGCTACGTCCAGTATGGTGCGCCGATCTACTACGATGCCGTCAGCGGCAACCCATCCAGCACAGCATTAAATGATTGGTATTCAAATTATGGTGTCAGTTTATGCAACCAAGCCAGTCAACGCCTCGGCTTGCCTTAATTTCCCTCTTTTTTAGTTATATTCTCAAACCACATTTCAGTTTCGTCTCTTGCACGAAATCGGTGACAAACAATATTAGGAATCTCAGATAACCAGAATGGGTAATTTTTCTTTTTCTGAGAATACGAATTGACCATATGATGTATTCCTGAGATTGCCCTTTGCAATGTCATCGTATTGCCCGACCATATCTTTTGGCGAGTTAATACCCAGCGAAAGTTACGAGTCAAAATTTGCCCAAAAATCGTCAACAAAGGATAGTCAAGCCATATTATACAGTCAGCCCGCCTCCAAACCAGATCGTGTATTTCATCAAAATTTCCATCAAGTATCCATGTATCTTGATATACAATATTCCAAACTAGTCTATGGACTTTATCTTGAGTTGCGATTTTCCAACGTGGCTCCCAATAAAATTCATCTGATGGAAAAAAGGGAATTTGCAAACGCTCTGATACCCGCTTGGCAAGAGTTGATTTTCCACACCCTGAAGTACCAATAATCAAAATTCGATTCATCTATATCAAACTTTACTATGCATAATTAAAATCACAAAACCGTCGTACTACTTAACGACATTCAACCAGATCACAAACGTCGTCCCCTCACCTTCCTTCGACTCAACCTTGATCTGACCGCCATGTTGTTCCACGATCCATTTCGTAATAGATAATCCCAAACCAAATCCACTCGTCTGCGAGCGAGTGCGGGATTTCTCTGCACGGTAGAAACGCTCAAAAATATAAGGCATATCTTCGGCAGGGATGCCCGGTCCCGTGTCGCGGACGATCAGCCGCGCTTGTTCACCAATCCGCTTTAGGCTCAAGAAAACTTCGCCACCGTGAGGTGTGTATTGAATCGCATTCGCCACCAAATTCAAGATGACCTGCTTCAAACGGTCACGGTCACCTTTGACCAAGGCTTCGTCAATCGTCAGTGGCTGGCAGGGAAGGGGGCCGACTGTCATTGAAGCATCCGTCTCACCGCGGATTTTGACCAAGTCGTCAAATTTCTTGAGTACCAACCTAGACCAGTCATCGCCAAAGATTGCCGTACGCAGCTTGGGAGCATCGCGTGTCAGCGACATCTGAACGTATGAATCCATGTCCGAGCAGGCTTCCCAGATCCATGCAAAACAAGCACGCTGCTCATCATCGTCAAGGTGTTGCATCAGCCGTGCCTTAACGATATCGGTCTGCTTGAGCTGCTGACCACGGGTGTTCATGATCTCGAAGTACCGGTTGAAATCTGTTTTGCGCGGAAGGGAGGCCCGAACGACGCTGACGTTTTCGAGTAGATACTCAGCAAATTTCTTCTGCTCGTCTCCTCCAATCACATGCTGATCCATGTATTGGCGGATGACGTTGTAACCCTGATGAATCCCGGTATCCTCCGACGTCGATGAATGTGCGGAGGAACCTGAATGGGACGAAAGCTCAAGTGAAACTCGCCGTAATGCCTCAGTCGCGCGGGGACGAGATTCATAGCGCAGCCGGTTTTGGTGACTATTGTTCACCACGCCGCGCTCAGCCAAAAAGGTCAGGAGCAAGTAGAGGGTGGTGAGCCGCTGCTGACCGTCAATCACCTCAAAGTAGGCTGATGGCTTTTGAGTGACCATCAGGTTTCCGAGAAAATAGCTGGCCTTATCGTCGCGGATAGCGTCTCGGATGTCACCTAGAAGTTGCTCGATCTGTTCCGATCGCCAAGCATAATTCCGCTGGTAGATAGGCACTATGTAGGCTACATCGGGGTCGGCAAACAGTTCGCCAATTGAGAGCAGATCCGGGAAAAGTTGGTTCATGTTCATCATGCCCATCAATTTTTTAAAAGCGTTACGAGTTCAGTCTCGTGCGAGTCGTTGTAGGGATTGATTGACGTGGTGAGTTGGCGCACAACGCGGTCGGATTCCGCGTGTCGCAACAGAGCAAACGGCGAAATTGTCGATTGATCGCCTCGCGCATGATTATCAATTGAGCGAAA
>JAFLCE010000082.1 GCA_017303655.1 Anaerolineae bacterium | reverse complement strand
TGCTTTGAGGAAGGGTCCAGCCATGCCGCCGAGAGCTGCGCCCAATGCGACACATTTGGCGATGTCAAGTCCGTCTTTGATGCCGCCACTGGCGAAGACCGTCATTTCTGGGGCTGTACGTTTTACATTCAATATTGCCTCAGAAGTCGGGATGCCCCAGCCGACGAAGGTTGCGGCAAGGCGGCGGGTGAATTCATCTGGCGCGCGATGCATTTCAACTTGCGACCAGCTTGTGCCGCCCGCGCCTGCCACGTCTATGGCTTGTACGCCACAGTTGGCTAAAACTTTGGCGGTTTTTTCAGAGAAGCCCCAGCCTACTTCTTTGGCGATGACGGGTACTTCGAGTTTCTTGCAGACTTCTTCGATCTTCTTGGCAATGCCGACCCAGTTCGTGTCACCTGCATCTTGTACGGCTTCCTGCAACGGGTTGAGGTGAAGATACAGCGCGTCTGCTTCGATCATTTCGACTGCGCGGCGGCATTGGTCGACGCCGTAGCCATAATTGAATTGCACGGCTCCGAGGTTGGCGAATAATAAAATGTCGGGCGCAACACGCCTTACTTGGAATGTCTTTGATTGTTCGGGGTGTTCGATGGCGGCGCGCTGACTTCCGACACCCATGGCAACTCCGCATTCCTGTGCGGCTTCGGCGAGGCGCAGGTTGATGGTTTCGGCATGGTCTGTCCCGCCGGTCATGGAACTTACCAGCGTAGGAGATGCCAGGGTTTTGCCGAACAGGTTCAGGCTTGTGTCGAGCCGGTTTAAGTCTAGCTCAGGCAGGGCTTCGTGGATGAAATGGTAGTTTTCGAGCCCGGTCGTGAGCGCGGAGCGGACATCCTGCTCTAAGTTGATTTTAATGTGGTCGGCTTTCCGCTGGTCGATTGGCGCAACTTTTGTCATGAGGGGGTGTTCCTGTGTTTGATGTGCTGGCTTGACAGTGCAAGCCATGCGATTACAATTTACTATAAATTCCAACTGGAGGATGTTATGTCAGACACATATGCTGAATTGAAGGTAATCATTAAGGACCTGCTTGGTGCCGATGAGGAAAAGATCACGATGGAAGCCCGCTTTCGTGAGGACCTTGAGGCGGACTCGCTGGATCTCGTGGAGTTGATCATGGCGTTTGAAGACAAGTTTGGCGCTGAGATCTCCGATGAAGATGCTCAGAAGATCACCACTGTCGGCGAAGCCGTCAAGTACATCGAAGCCAACAAGAAGTAATTGATCGTTTGAGATTATAACCGTAGAGCCGCCTGATACAGGCGGCTCTATGTGATTCTTGATAGGATTTGATTGCGCCCCCTCCGTCACTTCGTGACACCTCCCCCAAATACGATAGAAGTACCATCGTATTTGGGGGAGGATAGGTTTATTGCAAGAGGGTCGGAATTTCTTCGGGGTGTTTCGCGACTTTGACGCCAGCGGCTTCGAGGGCTTTGACCTTGTCGGCTGCGGTTCCGGCTCCACCTTCGATGATGGCGCCAGCGTGTCCCATTCGTTTTCCGGGAGGGGCAGTTTGACCAGCAATGAATGAGGCGACGGGTTTGGTCATTTTGGTGCGGATGAATTCAGCGGCTTTTTCTTCTTCGTTACCACCGATCTCACCAATCATGATGACTTTTTCGGTCTTGGGATCATGTTCGAACATTTCGAGCACGTCGGTGAAGTTGGTGCCGTTGACCGGGTCACCACCGATGCCCACACAAGTGGATGCGCCCATGCCGAGGTTCTTCATGGCGTAGAGCACTTCATAGGTCAATGTGCCAGAGCGGGAGACCACGCCGACGTTGCCAGGGATGGCGATGTTGCCGGGGATGATGCCGACTTTGGCTTCACCTGGAGTCAACAGACCAGGGCAGTTCGGTCCGATGAGACGGATCTTTTTCTGGTCGAGGTAGTTACGCACGCGCATCATGTCGTGAATGACGACGCCTTCGGTAATGCAGATGACGAGGGGAATGCCTGCGTCGGCGGCTTCGAACATGGCATCGGGTGCGAAACGGGCAGGGACGAAGATGATGGTCGCATTAGCGTCGGTGGCGTCCTTGGCGGATTTAACCGAGTCGAAAACAGGGACTTTGCCATCCAGAACCCATTCACCGCCCTTGCCGGGGGTGATACCACCGACGATGTTCGTGCCATAGGCAGCCATCTGGGTGGTGTGGAATAGACCTTCGTTACCGGTGATACCTTGAACAAGAAGGCGTGTGTTTTTATCTACTAAAATGCTCATTTGTTATATCCCTTTGCCGCAGCAACGGCTTTCTTTGCAGCGTCGGCGAGAGTTTCGGCGGTGATCATGTTCGCATTCTCGAGCAAACGACGACCTTCTTCTGCGTTCGTTCCAACCAGGCGGACGACCATCGGCACTTTCGGCTTGACTTCATCCATCGCAACGAGAATGCCTTTGGCAACTTCGTCACAGCGGGTGATGCCGCCGAAGATATTGAAGAGCACCGCTTTAACGTTCGGGTCGGTCAGGATGATGCGCATGGCAGCAGCAACTTTTTCTGCGCCTGCACCGCCTCCAACATCTAAGAAGTTGGCGGGTTCGCCACCGAAGAGTTTGATCACGTCCATGCTGGTCATTGCCAGACCGGCACCGTTGACCATACAGCCAATGTCGCCATCTAATTTGATGAAGGACAGACCATACTTGCGGGCTTCGATCTCGGCAGGGGCGTCTTCGTCGGTATCGCGCATTTCAGCCAATTCAGGCTGACGGAAGAGCGCGTTGTCGTCGATCATCATCTTGCCGTCGAGGGCAATCATCTTCTTGTCTTTGGTGATGACCAGCGGATTGATCTCAGCCAGGGAGGCGTCGGTGCTTTGATACACCTGCCATAAACCCATGGCGATCTTGGTGAAATCTTTCCAATAATCGCGGGGCAGGTCAATGGCAACTGCTACATCGCGCGCCTGATATTCACGCAGTCCCAACAACGGATCGATATTGACTTTGATGATCTTCTCAGGAGTCTTGGCAGCGACATCTTCAATGTCGATACCGCCTGCAGCAGAGACGATCAGCACCGGCTTTTTGGCGGCGCGGTCATCTGTGATGGCGAAGTAGATCTCCTGGTCAATGGCAGAGGCTTCATCCACCAGCACCTTGCGGACGGGGAGACCTTTGATCTCCATGCCGAGGATCTGTGTGGCGAGCTGTTCGGCTTCAGCGGGGTCTTTGGCGAGCTTTACGCCGCCAGCTTTACCACGCCCGCCCACCAGCACCTGAGACTTAACAACAACACGACCACCCAACTCTTCTGCAATTTGCTTTGCCTCTTGAGCGGTGGTCGCTACGCGTCCCTTGGGGATGGGGATGCCGAACTTTGAAAAAATATTTTTGGATTGGTATTCGTGGAGTTTCATTATTCTCCCTCGGAGGGTGTATTTTTTGCTTGAAAGCATCGGCATTATACCACCTTAGACATACGTGGCAGTTACAAATGCATGCGCTTATAAGAAAACACACTCTGAAAATGTACTTCAGAGTGTGTTGATGATTTTTTACGGCAGAGTAAATCTCATGACCCGATTAGACACTCCGTCTGTGACCCAGACGTTGCCCTCCGGGTCGACGGCGATGCCGGATGCCAGACTAAAGCCCAGCTCGGTTTCGCTGTAATCTCCCCAAACACGGACGATCTCGCCATTCGGGTCGAATTCCATGACGCGATATCCTTCAGGGTCAGTGACAAATACATGCAAGTCATCATTGACGGCAATGAAGGGCTTGTTATCGAGCGATTGCCCAAACCAGCCGAAGACATCCCATTGTTTTTCTGGCTCGAAGGTTAACCCGCTATCGCTTTCGATGGGGGTGAAGGTCTGAATGCGTTGATTCCAGGTATCGGTCACATAGACGGTTCCATTGCGATCGATGGCAACGCTGGTCGGTTCGTCGAAGAGACCGGGATCAAACCCCGCGCCGCCAAACTCGGTGACGTAGTTCCCGTCCGCATCAAAGACAACGATGCGTTTGTTGCCTGTATCTGTAACATAGACACGCCCTTCGGCATCGACTGCCAGTCCGCGCGGACCATAGAACGAGTCGGGTGCTTCTCCCTGACCAAAGGTGCCCCAAGCTTTGACAAATCGCCCGGTGGACGTGAACTTTTCTATCCGATGATTCCAGGTATCCGCAACATAGACCGAGCCATCGGGTCCCACGGCAATACCCCACGGTTCGTTGAAGGTGCCATCACCAACAGGCGTGTTGATGCCATCTGCAAAAGTGCCCCATTCATTTAAGACATTTCCCTGCACATCCAAATGGACGATGCGATGATTGCGTGAATCAGCTACATACATCGTGCCATCTGAAGCAAAAGCGAGCGAGCGCGGCGCATTCAAGAATAGCGGAGTCGCCTGATTGGCACCCAGAACCAGATCAGAAGGCAACTGAACATACTTGCCTTCAGTCGGGTCGGTGGCTATTTCGCCGCCAGTGGGAGCGACACCATAATTCCACATTTGCGAGGCAACATCCTGTCGGATGTAGAGCCGCATTTGGTCGGCGGGTTGCCAGTTGGCAATATCCAGGTCGCTGCGTCCCTTGGCTTGGGCGTACTGGGTGTAATCGCGGTTCAACCAGATCTGGAAGATACCCGCACGAATGGCTGGGTCGGTGAATCCCTCGCAGAAGCGCGAATAATCTTTTGATTTAATCAATTTGAGAAAGCCCAACGCGCCTTTACAGGCATAATTATCATCAAAGGGGAAGTTCGGGTCGCGGTCACTAACGAGATTGAAGTAATCTTGCATCGGCCACCACATGCGGATGTAATCCATGCGGTAATAACCGGGACCAATGGCGGGTTCGATCTTGTCGAAATTCTTCTCATCGACGATGATGACGACCGATTCACGCAACGAGCGGGTGGGTTGGTCGAAGGAACGTTGATTGGTGAAATCGCGCAAGTACCACACGAAGGGCCAGGAGACGCCTGTATCTGGCGCAGAAGCATCATAAGCGATTGCCACGTTCATGCCGCCCGTGGTGCGATAGGAAATTTCTTGGGCTTGTTCGATCACATCTTTAATGCCTCTGGCACCGTGAGCATAGACGAGAAATTCCGTCGCCTGGTCGTAGGTGATGTAGGAAGCGCGGAAGGAAGCTCGCACCGTGAGGATGGTGAGGAACCCAAAGAATACAAGGGTGAAGATGTGCCGGACTTCACGGAAAGTCCAAGTGCGCAAGAGATAGACCATTGCAACGGCACTTACGATCATGACCATGAAAGGCAGCAGGAATGCATTGGTGGCTTGCAATTGTTCGATAGCGGTCCCTTGGAAGGGGCGGATCGGTGAATTCCAGGTAAAAAGAACGCTGCCGAGGCTGGCAACAAAGACGGTGAGCGCCGCAAGCCCGAGCGGAATTTTCTTTTCTTTTAGAGCTTCCCAATTGGTCGTGTCAATGATGCGCCCGAGTGCCCAACTTGTCATCAGAATGAGGGGCCAGGAAATGTGAATGGTGAGCCAGGGCATGCGTTCGCCTGCTATCGAGAAAATAGCAACACTCGCAACAACCCAATACAAGAGCAAACTGAAGGTGTTGACGAAGTTCAGTTCTTCCGTTTCTGCATTTGCGACAAGGCTTGGCTCAGGCTGGGTGATTGCTGCCGGAGCGGAGTCAGAATTAACTACGAGGGTTGCTTCGGCTGGGGTTGTGGATTCTGCTACGAGGTCGGGTTGAGGCGTACGCTTACGCGTGAATCCCAGATAGAGAGCGAGGAAAAATCCCAGGGCAGGTAAAAATTCATAAATGGGAATTTGAATCAATAGATAGTAGTAGAACGGCTGGCTGCCACGTTGCACATCGTGCTGGACGATCCAATACCCGAGCGAGCCGATGGCTCCGGTAAAGAAGCCGTTGGGGTTGCTGAAGATGGATGTGTATAAAAGGATGAAGGGCACCCAGAAAATAAGGGAGGTCTTCCACCATTTTTCGATATTCCACAACATGCCCGCAAGGATGGCGAGGATGAACATGAGAACGAGGAACCCGCCAATGATGAGGATGCCGCGCATGTCGCTGGCGAGTGCCACCATTTCCGGTGCGGTGGTGGGGATCGAGACGTTTAACGTCTTGCTTAGTAGGCTGATTGGCAATGGAGATAATTGCGGCAGAACGATAGTGCCAAAGACCATTAAGAGGTCGAATGATTTTTCGTTGCGGACTCGTTCCCAAGTGTAGCCACGGATGAGGAAAATGGCTGCCACGATTAATGCACCAAGGGCAATTGAGCCGAGGATCAGTTCGGGCAAGGCTGAAGCGGATGCGTCAGGGGCAAGCGGCGAGACTTCGTCTGGGTTGGCAGGGATGCCGGTAGTATCTGCGGCGAGTTTGGCTTCTTCACGATTGACTAAATAAATGCCTCCAGCGATGCCGCCAAACAGAATGGCTACGGCGAGTGCAATCACAAAAATGCGATAGGCGTTGCTGTCATTTTCCCATGGCTTGCGGGTGACTCGAATGATGAAGTAGACCGCTAGATAGATCAGCATCATGGCGGTGTACATGAACGAGGTTTCTTTATCCAAAAAGTGAATGGCAATTGCGCCAGCGAGCATGAAGAGATATTTGATCTTTCCAGCTTCGAGGTAGCGCAGAATCAAATATAACATCAACACGCCCGAGAAGACGGCGTAGATATCTTCACGCACATAGCGCCCGTAATAGAGCATGAATGGCGAGATCACCATCAAAACTCCGGCGATCAACCCGGCACTGCGACCGATGAAGCGCCGCCAGTACCAAGCCATCGAGATCGTCAGCAGGCTGAAGATCACAGCTGGGATGCGGGCTGTAAAGTCGCTCGCGCCGAACATGAAGTACGAGAGCGCGATCAAATGGAATTGCAGCGGTCCGTGCATCATGGGGGTATGTTCATACCCCTGACCACGATACAAAAGCCAGGAGAAATAGGTGTGCAGGCTTTCGTCGTGACTCATGACGCGCGCGCCAAGGTTGTAGAAGCGCGTGGCAATGGCAAGGATCATGATGACCGCGAAAACTGCGATCTCGTTCGTGACGGCAGGCAGGGCTGGGTGAATGGGACGGTCGAGCCAGTTACGTTTTGAATCCATTTAATACACCTTCAGATGTGTGATTTTTTCAATCATAGAGGGTAAAGTTTAATAAGAAGTGAGAAAGATTATAACAGGAGGGTGACAGGCTTCATTCCGCCGGGCTGTTCGCTCCCGCCAGTTGACCACAGCCTGCGTTGATGTCGATGCCGCGCCGCATGCGGATCGTGCATGGAATTCCGGCTTGTTCCAGGGTTTCCTTGAAGACTTGCGCCCGCTGACGGTCAGTTGCTTCGCCATCATAGCCTTGAGTGGGATTCAATGGAATTGCATTGACATGACAAAGCAAACCCTTGAGCCGTCTGGCGAGCTTTTGAGCCACTTCCGGCGAGTCATTCACTCCGTTGATCAGTGCCCATTCAAAGGTCACGCGGCGATGCGTTTTTTCGATGTAATACTTGCAGGCGTCGATCACATCGTCGATCTTGTAGCGTTTGTTGACCGGCATAATGGCGAGACGTTCCTTATCATCCGCGGCGTGCAGAGAGATGGCAAGGTTCACCTGGCGTTGTTCATCGGCAAAGCGCCGGATCTGTGGAGCCAATCCCACCGTAGAAATGGTCAAGCGCCGTGCGCCGAATTTGAATCCCGTTGGGTCGTTGAGTCGATCAATGGCAGACATGACATTTTCGTAATTATGAAACGGTTCGCCCATGCCCATAAACACGACATTGCTGACTACTTCATTTTGTTCCTTCAACATCTGGGCATAATACATCACTTGTGCCACGATCTCGCCGCTGGAAAGATTACGTTTGAATCCCAGCTGACCGGTGGCACAGAAAACACAACCCATGGCGCAGCCCGCCTGAGTGGAGATGCACAACGTTCGGCGTTGTTTTGCGCCGCGACGGTTTGTATCCGATGTCGCCATTTGCGGATCATCTGCCGGGTCGCCATAGCGCATCAACACAGCTTCGATTAAATTCGAATCGGGCAATTGAAACAAGGTCTTACGCGTAGATTGATCTGCAGAATCCAAATAGGTTTTCACCGAGAATGGCATAAAGGTGAATTCTTCTGCGAGCCTGGCGCGCAGCGCAGCAGGTAGGTTGCTAAACTGCTCCGGCGCTGAGTACAGATGCTGGTATAGTCCTAACCAGATCTGTTTGGCGCGATAGGCAGGTTCGTTCCATTCTTTTAGGTAGTTTTCAAGCGAGGGGAGGTCAAGATCGTAGATGAGCATATTCTTCTATTTTAACAGACCCTTGCAGAAACTTGCCTCTTCGCCGAATAGCAATATTTAAGCTTAATTTCGGATAAACATTTCAAAAGTAGGCTGTTCGTAGGGCAAGCGTTAAGTACCCTCATTCACTTGCTACTATAATCGCTGACTTGTATACAATAAAGGAGTATCAACTATGTTAAATTCTCGTAAGCAAATCCCTCGTAACTATATTCTCTGGGGCGGCGTAGCCATCCTTGTAATTGCTGGCATCATCGTCCTCACTCTGGCTTTCAATTCTTCGGGCAATACTGGGCAGGATTCGGTGGACGCAGTGTACACCAATGCCGCAGCCACCCTCGCGGCTCAACAACTAACGCTCGGGCCTGCCACAGCTACCCCAACCTTATTCTCCACTGCCACTCCATCTTTGACGCCCACGATCACGCCGACATTCCTAGCCCTGCCACTTGGACCTACGAATACACTCGCTGCCGGAGGTGGAGGCGGCTCGACGGCGGTCGGATGTAATAACTCGGCATTTGTCTCGGATGTGACCATCCCCGATGATACGGCGATGACTGCTGGGCAAACCTTCACCAAGACTTGGAAACTATCAAACACCGGCACATGCCCGTGGACAACGGCTTATAAAGTCAGCTTTGTCTCAGGCAATGGAATGGGCGGGGTTGCTACGCCTCTGACGGTTACGGTTGCTCCCGGTGCCTCTGGCGATATTTCGGTAGCACTGACTGCTCCAGCAACGGCTGGCGATGCAACTGGTTATTGGATTCTCACCAGCGATAGCGGACAGAACTTCGGCACGTCGTTCTACGTCAAGATCAAGGTGGGTGGAACAACAACAGGCACTACTGGGACAGTCACGGTCACAGCAACTGGTGTGGCTGCTGCTCCTGCTGCGGCAAACAATCCAACGGTCAACCTCATAGCTTGTGCATTGGAAAATGGTGTTGGTCCTAAGTTTCAATATTCTGGCAGTCTTAATTGGGAAGATAAATCCAATAATGAAACTGGATTCAATATTTATATAAACAGCACGTTGGTCACGACTGTGTCAGCAAACAGCACTACATATACTTTGCCAACAGGAGTGTTCTTTGACTCGAACACTCCATCCTTTGCAGTTGAAGCTGTAAATGGCACTTTAAAAGCTACTCAAGCATTAGTATCAGGAATTTGCCCTCCATAACATTACTCAATTTAATTAATAACTTGAGTTAAATTCAAAAAAGAGACCTGCATTTTTGCAGGTCTCTTTTTTGTTATGCTACCAATGCTGCCAAACTATCAGCAATAATATCTGGATTCCAATCCTTCGCCTCTTCCAGTTTCGAGACGCCGCTCAAAACAAAAGCTGTTGGGCATCCCACAGCTTTGCCTGACGCAATATCCGTTTCGAGTCGGTCACCGACCACTAGAGTCTCTTCCTTTGTAGTTCCCAGTCTTTCCAGCGAAAGCTCCATCAAGTAGGGGAAGGGTTTACCTGCCACAAGCGGTTCAATCCCGGTTGCCGTAGTTACCACCGAAAGCCACGACCCAGACCCAGGGATCTCTCCGCGCGGAGTGGGGAAGGTGCGGTCGGTATTCGTCGTGTAAAACGGACGTCCCGCTCGCACCAGCAAAGTCGCTTCTGCAATTTTTTGAAAACTGATTCCGCGGTCAATGCCCATCACGACGGCATCCGCCTTGGGCGCATCATCCACACCGAGAACTTCAAATCCCTGTTCTTCCAACGCCACACGAATACCATTCTCGCCGATCATGAAGATCTTCGTCCCACGCGGATGTTTCTGCGCCAGCATGAATGCGACTCCCAGCGCCGACGTGATGACCTGTGAAGGCTCCACGTCCACGCCGAGTTCGGCGAGTTTCTCTTGATAGTCTTCAGGCGTTTTCGTGCCATTATTTGTAGCGAACACAAATTTCAACCCGCGCTCGCGGATTCGTTTGAACGTTGCGGGCAGGTCACCGATGGGCGCGTCACCTTTCCAGATCACGCCGTCCATGTCGAGGATAAGTGCTTTTATATTTGAAGGAATCATACAATTTCCAATCTACGAATTTACGTATCACGTTTTACGCTTCACGTATCACGAACAACGCAGCGGGCATTATACCTATAAATAAAAAGACCCCGAAGATTTCTCCTCAGGGTCTTCAATTACCACTTACTAATTACTTGAAAGCCTTCTCCGGTGTCTCAATGATCTGATCCACCAAGCCGTAATCCACAGCCTGTTGGGCATCGAGATAGTAATCGCGGTCGAGGTCGCGTTCGATCACTTCAAGCGGCTGACCGGTGTTCTTCGCCATGATGCCATTGAGCAGGCTCTTGAGGCGCATGATTTGCTTCGCCTGAATTTCGATGTCCGTTGCCTGTCCCTGGGCGCCGCCGAGAGGCTGGTGCATGTGGACGGTGGCATGCGGCAAGGCGTAGCGACGACCCTTGGTTCCAGCAGCCAGCAACACGGTCCCGAAAGAGGCGGTTACGCCCACAGCAACGGTGCTGATCGGGTTCGAGATGATCTGCATCGTGTCATAGATCGCGAGCCCTGCATAGATCACGCCGCCGGGCGAGTTGATGTACATGCGGATTTCTTTTTCAGGGTCTTCGTGGTTCAAGAACAACAACTGAGCAACGATCACATTCGCAACCTGGTCGTCGATTCCCGTACCCAGGAAGATGATGTTATTGCGCAGGAGCAGCGAGTAAATGTCATAAGCGCGTTCGCCGCGTCCTGTATTTTCAACTACCATCGGAACAATGTTCTTAAAATCTGGGATCATATTCGTCTCCTTTATTCGACCAATGTTACCGAGCATCTATTGGATTTTCATTAGAGTTTGATAGACGATTCCAATACAAACGCTTCATACACCGCTCGAACCTGTTAGCTGTCTAAAAGCCTTTTCTTACTCTGCGGCTTTTTCTTCGCCAGCCTCAGCCGGTGCGGATTCTTCTGCGACAGCTTCGACAACTTCAGCGGCTTGCTTGGCTTCGGCTTCACGTTCTTCAAAGGTCTTGTAATTACCCGTCGCAATGCTCTTCAACATGTCCAATGCCTTGCGGGTCATCACACGGCTGGCTGCATCCATCGCAATGGACTGGCTCAACTCTTTCTGACCTTTCTTGCCGCCACCGAGTTTGCTCAAGTCCACGCCTTGCATGGCGAGGTTATTAAGCGCATTCATGTATTCAGCATTGAGTGACTCATCGTCGATCTGCAATTGTTCCTTGCGCACGATTTCATCCAAGATCAAACCGCGTTCGAGGCGTTTCTTGGCAACGGGCTTCACATCCGTTTCCATGAATTGTTCGCGAGTGGTGCTGCGGACTTTGAAATACGTATCCAAGTCCATGCCTTGCTGAGCGAGACGCTGAGAGAGGTCTTGCAAAACGTGCTCGCCTTCATGTTCCAAGGTGTGTTCGTTGTACTTAATGGTCGCGCTTTCTTTGACCTTTTCGATCAAGTCCACAAAGTATTTATCGTCATATTCGTTCTGTGAGCGGGTTTCAACGTCACGCTTCACGGCTTCCATCAATGCATCCACGGTCTCGCCTGCGCCGGTCGTCTTGGCGAACTCATCGTTGATTTCGGGCAGAGTCACGCCGCGCACGGTCTTGATGTTGGCAGTGATCTCCACAGCTTTCTCGCGCAGTTCTTCCACATCCCAATCCTTGGGGAAGGTGTATGCAATGGTCTTGCTTTCGCCAGCCGCTAAACCAATAAGTTCTTTGGCGAAGCCATTGTAGGGCCACTCGGTATCACGTTCTTCCTTGCGGACGAAGGTGGCAAAACCGGTGCGGTTGAGTTCCGGGGTTTCGGAAGAAACATCAAGGAGCACATAGTCTCCAGATTCGATCACCCGTTCCACAGTCTCGGTGGAGGCGTACATCTGGCGCAGTTCTTCGAGCGCAGTATCCACATCCTTTTGTTCGGGCTTAACCCACTCGTAGTCCATACGCACCGAAGTATAGTCACCCAGGTCGATCTCAGGCGCGAGCGGCACGCTGAAAAGGAACTTAGGCGGGTCCATGCTTTCGATGTTTTCCAAATTGCCTGAAGCTCCGGGGTTCACATCCGCTTCTTTTAGGATGTTCGAGTATTCGCTATCAATAAACATGTCGATGGCTTGCTCAGTGACGGCTGCTTCTCCGTATGTGCGAACGACCAAGTCATACGGCGCTTTGCCCGGGCGAAAGCCGGCGATATTTCCGCGTTGCGAGATCTTGGACGCCGCGCGTTTTTTGTAGCTCGTCATCTGTTCGGCATCTACTTCCACGACCAGCTTCACCGAGTGATCTTCTTGATACTGCTTTTCGATTTTCAAAGTTACCTCTCTTATTTGTCAAACCTGACAGGTCGTAAAGACCTGCCAGGTTTTATAGTTTTGTGGGGATGGAGGGGGTCGAACCCTCACGCCTTGCGACACATGATCCTAAGTCATGCCTGTCTGCCAGTTCCAGCACATCCCCGGGTTTACACGCTGCAAGCGGGCGCAATTATACCGTAGTGAACCGATTATCAGGGTGTTTTAAGCCGCCTCGAAATGGAGTTTTGCCGCGGGTATTTCAGGCTTTCTGCAACGATGATTACAGGTATAATAGCGCCCATTCCAATATAGAGAGAGCCATAAATGCCTATTACTTCCGGCATCCCCGCCCCTGATTTTAAACTTCTGGATGATACCAATTCCCCGCGTTCTTTAGCCGACTATCGCGGCAAGAACATTGTTTTATATTTTTACCCGAAAGATGATACTCCCGGCTGCACCAAAGAAGCCTGTAATTTTCGTGATGATTATTCTGCCTTTGATGAGGCAGGTATCGTGATTCTTGGTGTTAGCCCAGATTCAGTTGAGTCGCACGTCAAATTTAAAAAGAAGTTCCAATTGCAGTTCCCATTACTTGCTGATGAAGGACATAAAGTTTGCGATCTTTATGGCGTATGGGGACCGAAGAAGTTCATGGGCAAGGAATACGAGGGTGTTCTTCGTACGACCTTCCTAATCGATACGGATGGCAACATCAAAAAAGTGTACGAAGATGTTCGCCCGGCAGAACATAGCCGCAAATTACTCGATGATCTTGGGGTTTCGTAACTGCTCGCGTATCAAGATGATGGGTGATGTGTTATCCCATTCAAATGCCGATGGTCTTGTAAAGATTATCGGCATGAATTTTGTAGATGTAGGTTTTTTGGGCAATAAGTCAGGAATAAGAATACATGTGCAAAACGCCCAAAAATAGTGACAACTAAAAAAGTGTTTGTTATAATCTGTGCTTGTGAAAATTGAGACAAATAGTACTATAAATGTCCGATTGCGAATGAATTAGGGCGCTGTGCCCTTAAACTTTTCAGGAGAGAGAGTCTATGACCCATTTTGTAATTGTGGGAATCTTGGTCATTGTTATGACCGTTCTCACGTATATTGGTCTCGATGCCGCCGGGTTGGCAAAGCAAATGCACCCTGTGGCAGCCAGCGCCCAAGCTATTCCCATTGACCAGTTATGGCATTGGGAAGTGATCGTGATCGCCTTCCTGTTTTCTGTGATTATGGCTCCCATGCTTTACAGCTTGGTGGTCTTTCGCCAGAAAAAGGGAGAACTATTGGATGGCGAACATATGGAAGGCAATACCAATCTTGAGATCGCGTGGACGGTTGTCCCGTTGATGATCGTAGTGGTGTTCGCTTACCTGGGTGCCTATTCATTGGGCGAAGTTCGGAGGGTGGATCCGGAAGCGCTCGTGATCAATGTAAGAGCCCAGCAATTCACTTGGAGCTTCGAATATCCGGAATATGGGATCATTAGCACTGAGCTCTACCTGCCGGTGGGGAAGCAGGTGATCTTGAAGATGGAATCGGCAGACGTCATCCATTCATTCTGGGTGCCTGAATTCCGCGTCAAACAAGACGTTGTGCCGGGTCGTATTACTGAATATCGCATTACGCCGACGCTTGAAGGCGATTACAAAGTCCGTTGTGCGGAATTATGCGGAAGCTCGCATGCCTATATGGAAAACCCTGTGGTTGTTGCGAGTGTTGCAGATTACGATGCCTGGATCGTTGAGCAAGCGGCGATTGCCGAAGCCTCAAAGACTCCCGAAGGACAAGGTAAGATCCTTGCCACGAAATACGGATGTATTGGTTGTCACTCAGCAGACGGCACCGCCTTGACCGGTCCCACCTGGTTTGGGTTGTTCGGCTCGACTGTGACGCTTGCTGATGGAAGCACCATCACTGCCGATGAAGCCTTCATCACCCAGTCTATTCTTGAACCGAACGCGACCATCGTAGAAGGCTTCCCGTCTCCTTCGGTCATGCCGCCTTACGCATTGACGGATGAAGAAATTACGAATCTCATCGCCTACATCCAGACCCTGAAATAAGAAGGATAATTATCATGAAGGGATTTTTCTCTAGCGCTCTTGCGCGCGGCTTGTTCTGGCAGTTGGTCGGCACTCTCGTGAGTGCCGGGCTGGTGACAGGCATTCGCGCTCTTATGGGCTTAAGTATCACAGATACATTCTTTTTCACCGAACCTGCCTGGGTCTTGGGCGGGTTTATCGGCACCCTCTTTTTCCTGGTCGGCTCCGGTGTTACCAGCGACTGGATCAAGTGGGCGCGTGGCATTGATACACCCGAACACCATGAAGATCATTTCACTGGGGCAGAGAAATACATCAATGTTTCTCTCGACCACAAGGTGATCGGTATTCAATACACCATCGTTGCTTTGCTGCTGATCAGTATCGGTGGTTTGTTCGCTCTGATCTTCCGTACTGAACTGGCGGCTTCTGAATTGCAATTTCTAACCACGGATATGAAACTCTTTGGTCAGAACGGACCGCAGCTTTACAACACGCTGATGTCTTTGCACGGCATGATTATGATCGTGTCCATTTTGCTGGGCATCTCCGGCATTATCAACTATGCCGTGCCTCTGCTGCTCGGCGCACAGGATATGGCATTCCCTCGTTTGAATGCATTCTCCTATTGGATTGCCGTCCCTGCGGCTGTGCTTTTGCTCTCCAGCCTTTTCCTCGGTGGTTTCGATACCGGCTGGACGGGCTACCCGCCTCTCTCCACCCGTGCGCCTGTCGGTATGCAGATGTTCTTCCTTGGCGTATTTGTAGCTGGTTGGTCTTCGATCCTTGGCTCCCTGAATGTGCTTGTGACCGTCATCCGCTTGCGTGCTAAAGGCATGACAGCCATGAAGATGCCGATCTTCGTATGGGCTGCCATTGCCACTTCACTCATTGCCATGACCGCCACCCAGTTGATCGGTCTTTCTTTCCAGTCGGTCATGTTCCAGCGTTTGTTTGGCATGGGCTTCTATGACCCAGCCAAAGGCGGCAACCCGGTTCTCTTTCAACATCTGTTCTGGTTCTACTCTCACCCCGCCGTGTATGTGTTCATTCTGCCGGGTCTGGGTGTGATCTCTGAGCTGTTGCCGGTCTTTGTGCGCAAGCCGCTTTTCGGCTATCGCTGGATCGCCATGTCTTCCCTTGGTATTGCCCTGGTCGGTTTCGTGGTTTGGGCGCATCACATGTTCACCTCTGGTATGAACGAATACTTGCGTGTGCCGTTCATGTACAGCACCTTGTTGGTGGCTGTGCCGACGGGCGTCAAGTTCTTCTCGTGGGTGGCTACGCTTTGGAAGGGCAAGATCTCCACGCCGACTCCCATGCTCTTCGTGTTGGGCGGCATTATCGTGTTCTTATTGGGCGGTCTCTCCGGTCCTCCAAATGCGACCGTCTCCACCGACTTGCACTTGCATGACACCTACTTCATCGTTGGACACTTCCACGACACCATTTTCGGCGGTTTCGTGTTCCCGTTCTTTGCTGCCATCTACTACTGGTTCCCCAAGGCGACTGGACGCAGAATGAACGAGTTCCTCGGCAAACTGCACTTTTGGCTGATGACCCCTTCCTTCTTCGTGTTGACCTTCGGCATGATGTATATCGGTTTGATCGGTATGCGCCGCCGCATTGTCGATTACGATCCCGCCCTCGGCATTGACGGTGCGCATTTGGTGTTGACCATTGCAGGTTTTGCCATCGCTCTTTCGGTCTTGATCTTCTTCTACAACTTCTTCAACAGCATCAAGAATGGTGAAAAAGCCGAAGGCAACTTGTGGAATTCCCGTTCTCCCGAATGGCAGGTACCTTCCCCGATGCCTGCTCACAATTACGAGAAGCCCTTCGAAGTGATCGGCGAACCGTATGACTACGGCTTGAAAGACGATGCCGGATATGTAAAATTCATTGAGCCCGCCAAAGGCGCGCATAAATAAAAGGCGAGGAGAAAATTAATGTCCCATTCTCAAGATAAATCCTCCGCCCTTGGTCAGGGTGTTGTGATCTTTGTTTATCTGACTGTATTGACCCTGCTGGAGTTTTTCGTCGCAGTCGCGTTCGAAGCGGTGCCACTTCTGATTGTGGTGGCGATCATTAAAGCCGGTCTGGTCATGTACTACTACATGCACGTGTATAAGCTCAACCAGAATGCAGGTAGTGAGGACGAGCACTCCTACGCATACAAGACCGGTAGCAATCGCCTCGGCTTGTGGTTCTTCCTGCTTTCAGACGCTTTCGTCTTTGGTGGTCTGTTAGTGATGCGCGTCAACCTGCTTGGATACACCCGCCCCGAAGCGTTGAATCAGACGCTCGGTTTGTTGGTGACTTCAGTCTTGTTGGTTTCCTCCTTCTTCATGAACCGCGGTGAGACTGCCATGGCGCATGGCGATGTGAAAGCCTTCATGAATAACACACTCGTGACCTTTGTGTTGGGATTTGGCTTCTTCCTTGGCGTGGTGTTCGTGGAATGGCCCGAAGCAGCTCTCCATGGGTTAACAGTTGGGTCGGGCACTCCTGCTACAGGTCCGATGGGAGGCGTGTTCTACTTCATGACGGGTATGCATGCGTTCCACGTTTTCACTGGTTTGATTTTCCTTGCCGTGGTTTGGAACAATGCCCGCAAAGGCTTGTATACGGCTGAGAAGCATTACCCGGTGGAAGCTGCCGCCGTCTACTGGCACTTTGTAGACTTGGTGTGGATTTTCTTCTACCCGGCGTTGTATCTGATCGGCACGGCAGTAGCTCTAAAATAAAATGAAAATCCGCCGCCGATGAGGCGGCGGATTTTTTTTCAAGATTGTGAGATGTTTATGGATAAAAAATTGATCTGGATCGGTGGCGGCATTTTTCTGCTTATTGGTATAGCTGCTGCCTTGTCTATCATTTTCGCAGCGCCGCCGTCTTTTCGCGGCACCTTGTACGGGGAGCCGTTTCCGCCTGCCGCTGAGATCGCATTGACCAAAGCAGATGGCGAGACCTTTCGCTTGAGTGACCAGCGCGGCAAGATCGTGCTTTTGTTCTTCGGGTACACCTCTTGCCCGGATGTTTGCCCAACCACATTGGCAGAAATGAAATTGTTGATGAATGAACTGGGAAACACCTCTGAAAATGTGCAAGTGGTCTTTGTTTCTGTCGACCCAGACCGCGATACACCGCAACGCATTCAAGCCTATGCTGGTAATTTTTACCCAACCTTCCTCGGCTTGAGCGGCTCCTTAGAAGAACTCCAACCGATCTGGACGGACTATTCGATCGTGCGCGAAACCGTCGAAAGCGACTCTGCTTTTGGAGTTATTATCAACCATACCGCCCGCCTCTTTCTCGTGGACACACAAGGCAATATGCGTCTGTCGTACGCGTATCAAACTCCTGTAGAAGACATTGCGCACGATATTGAACTTTTGCTAAAGCAGGCTCAGCCATGAACTTCTCAATTAAACGAATTATTATCTCTATCGTATTGGGGTTGGTTGTAGCAGGTATCACCACTGAGTTAGCGTATTTTCTTCTTAAGAAAGAAAATCGTGAGCCGGGCATCATTGAGCTGATCATTCCAGCAGGCACTGGTGAGCTTGTCCGTGCCGGGCAGGCATCGCCTGATGTTCCACGTGATATGCGTTTTGTGGTGGGTGATACCTTGCGCGTGATCAATCAAGACGATGAGAATCACCAATTGGGTCCGCTGTGGATTCCAGCAGAAACGTCTGCAAGCTTGAAGCTCGAGTCAGAAGAAAACATGATCTTCGAATGTTCGTTTCAGACGGGTAATTATCTTGGCATCACCGTGCAAGAGCCGGTCACCTTGAGCACGCGCATCTCTGGCATTTTCTTTGCAGGCTTCCCATTGGGCGCGATTTTCGCCGTGTATAGTGGTTTGGTGGGTCCGCAAAAGAAAAAGGAAAACGATGAAACTGCTACTTAAGATGTTTTCCTTCAAGTGGTTATTTACCACTTTGTTGGTCGTTGCAGGAACAGGTGTTTGCGTGCGTCTCGGCATTTGGCAGTTAGACAGGCTGGAGCAGCGTCGCGCTTTCAATGCACAGGTCATAAGTATGCGTGCCAGCGAGCTTTTTGATCTCAATGCCAGCCTGCCCGAAGATATCGCTTCGATGGAGTGGCGGGCAGTTACCGTCACAGGTGAATATGATTTTGCGAATCAGATGGCATTACGGAATCAATACAGCGAAGGTATTTACGGATTTCATTTGATCACCCCGCTTCAATTCGACGGGGGAGTTGTTCTGGTGAACCGTGGCTGGATCCCCGCTGTAAGCGATTCCCTGCCGGGCGATTGGCGTATGTATGATGAGCCAGGGACTGTCACGCTCACAGGGCAGATACGGCTTGGGCAGGGCAAACCAAGTTTCGGCGGCGTGGCAGATGCGCTGCCTGCGGACGGGAGTCCGCTTTGGGTGTGGAACAACCTCGACGTGACGATGATGTCGCCGCAGATGCCGTATCCCATTTT
>JAFLCE010000081.1 GCA_017303655.1 Anaerolineae bacterium | reverse complement strand
TTTTCATGATCGCTCCGTCCATGCGGGATGCGCATATTTTTCTTTGACCAATTCGTCAGTTCGTTGGATTTCGGATGAGGATAATTCTCCACGCTCAAACTGGATTCCCAACCGCGCCTCAAACCCGCGGACGAAAGCCTGGGCTGCTGTTTCCCAAGCCACTGCCACACCGAGAACGGATTCGACCGTAGTTGCCCGCGCAAGGAGTCTTTCTTTGGCAGCCTCACGGACAGACTCGTTTTCAAAAATAAGTGCATCACAAATGCGAGTTAGGTCACCCGTTAAAGGAAGAGAACCATGTTGCAGCACGCCTTCTTTCTTACGTGCCTGCGCCGAGCCGATCAACTTTTTCCCATTTACCGTAATTTCATATGTAGACGGGACTTCAAAGCAAACAGGATTTAGATTTTGTTGGGTGTGTCCATCTTCATGTTCTTTCATTTCCACTGGCACACTCAATGATTCAACTGCATGAAGTAATGCTTGCGCGAGTCGATTATAGGATTCAAGGATGCCGCCTGACAACACAGGTTCGTCTGCAGAACCGGCCACAGAGTAGGTCAATTCATCAGTATGTAGAATCGCTCGTCCCCCTGTGAGGCGGCGCACCACATCCCAGCCTTGAGCGTGGAGTCGTTCCACATCCACATCTTTGAACGATTGCGCATGCCCCAATGAAAGGCAGGGCGGATTCCACGAATACAATCGCAGGGTGGGTTGTGCCTCGCCGCGCTGAGTATGTTCGAGAATGGCTTCATCCACAGCCATGTTCCATGCGCCGGTGGATGGGGGAGTGTAGAGAAGTCGCCAAGTTTTCATAATTTTATTGAAGTAGGGGCGAGGTACTCTCGCTCCTGTGAATTAAATTTTGGAAAATTTCTCTGCCGCATCTTCGAGTGTCTTTTCATCGACACTTTCCAACGGCGGGCGGACAGCCCAATGGGGCAATCCGTGTATTTTATGAAGCAAGCCTTTGATCACTGGGGCGATGGGAGAATAGTGTTCGAGAAAATGTCTCTGCTCCGTGACCTTGGCTTGCACTTCAGACGGGTCTTTGCCTGCCTGATACAAGTCCCAGATCTCGCGCAAATTATCAGAGATAAGATTTGCCGGAGCGGTGATAGCGCCTTGGGCATTGTTTTTCAGCGCATGCTGAAAATAAGAATCGGTTCCATTCAAAACGAGTAAGTCATTCCCAAAACGTTGACCCACTTCCGTGGCAAAGATTTCATCATGAGATGAATCTTTGATGCCCGCAAATTGATTTGGAAATTTTGTTTTGAGCCTTTCGATCAGATCCAATGAAAAGCCAACTCCCGTCATCGCCGGGATATGATAACCAAGCAGATGCTTTCCCTGTGGTACGGCTTGAGTGATCAGCTCGCTGAACCACTGGAACAATCCGTCATCGTTCGCTTTGCGGAAGTAGTATGGCGGGAGGACGACTGTCCCATCGTAGCCAAGTTCGTAAGCAAGCCGGGTCAACTCAATGGTTTCAGTCAGGCTGGGGGTGCCGGTGCCAACCAGCATTTTAAAGTCGCGCACCTGATGTCGAATTACACGAATGGAACGTAACAGCGCCTCGCGTTCTCTGGGCGAAAAAGAAGGTCCTTCGCCGGTTGTTCCAAACAGTAAAGTGCCGTGGCATCCACGTGAGCCGAGGAAATGCAGAAACACTGCCAACGATTCAAAATCAAAAGCTGTATCGGGCTTTCCCTCGGTGCGAGGTTTGCCGAGGTAGGGGGTAACGGCGGCGGCATACACGCCAGCAAGCGGGTGAAGGTTGGTCATATGGTTTCCTTTGAACGACGAATTATACATAAAAACTCCGCAGTGTTTTGGACACTGCGGAGTTTGAAAACCTTTCTATTCATTTTCTTCAATAAATAATTTTGCGGCAGTCTCTGGCGGCTGGAGCGGAAGACCTTCTTCTCGTGACAGATAATGCTGATGGTCAAGCGTCCAAAGATATAGGTCGGCTTCGGTCTTATCTGGGAATTCTTCCAGAATGGCGCTTCCACGCACCACATTGACGATCGGCATGTACACCGTATCGTACCAATGCTCCACGGCTTCTTGTTCGCTGATGTCGCGTTTGAAGTCCAGCCCCATGAAATATTTATGGACGGCGATATGTTCCAACATGCGGGTGTAGCCATCAGGGATGGTAAGGTGAATATCCGCATCAGGACGAGTTTTGTCGAGCGCGCTGCGTTCCAGAAAGTCCACTTTTGAGCCAAGCATTTCCAGATCTTCAGGTCGAATAGCAGGTGTGATGTTAATGCGTGTGGCACATTCGCGCACTTCGGCTTCGATGAAAATCTGTCCTTGTTCCCGGGCTACCGATACGCGGTGATGACCGTCCACAACAAAATAGATCTCGCCTACTTTATAAAGCACGACGGGTGGCAGGTGGATGTCTTCGTAAAAGGCACGGTCGACTTTTTGCCAGCGCGCCGCCAACTGATCTTCCTTGGGAAGGAAAGCGCTGTCGAATTCGTGATAGCGGTTCAGACTCCCGATGATCTGCTCCACGTGTACGGTTTTAACTCCCCGATAAATGGGACCACCAATACGCAGCTTTTCCTTGACTTCATCATAAGAAAGCAGATTGTTCCGCTTGCCAGAAAGGACAGAAAACACTTGGTTGATAAAAGATTTGAAGCGTGCCCGGTTAAAATCGGCACGTGTCATGGAATGAAAATGGTCAGACATGTATTACTCGCTTTTGTTCATTCAGACTACTGTAACGCCTTTTGGAAAAACCACAAGGTCCATTTGGGTAATTATTCCAGTTGTCTGCTTTGTTTTCGATAATGAATTGTTATCTTGTGGTTAAAGTTGTATCTCGAAATAATGAGAATAAACTTATTAAGTATCGATTACTTTGTAAGGATAGACATTAATGATGCGGGTTTCTTCGATGATGGTATCAAATTCTGCGATGTTGTTCCTGTAAAAATGAGTATGCCCATGGAAAAGGTAACGTGGTTTGGCGAATCCTAGCAGCCAATTGAGGGCTTTTAATCCATGATGGGCTTGATCGTTATCGTCGTGAATGCCCATGGGCGGGGAGTGGCTGATGAGGATATCCAGCGCGCGGCGATATTTAATGCGGTTGACCAGTAACTTTGGAATCATCTGATAGGCTCGCTGAAATGCTTCAGATTGGGTATACTGATTCGTCCCGTCGGGGCGGTAGCGGACGGAACCGCCAAAGCCGCCGATCAAAGTCTGGTTGTACACAGCAGTTTCCAGGTCCAGATTTGAGCCGCCATCGGCTTTTGAGCGTTCATCACGCGGGTTAAAGTCCGGGTCGTGATTTCCAGGCACGTAGAATAAAGGTCTGTTCAATACGGTCAGTAGATATTCCAGATAGGTATAAGGCAGGTCGCCGCACCCAAGGATCAGGTCTATTCCTTTAAAATGACCATTGTTTGCCAACGTGTAAACACGTTCAACAACCTGGTCGCTGACGGCAAGAATTTTCACAGCGCGAATTTTGCCGTAGAACGGCTATCTACGCAAGCCCGAAAGCCGACAAAATTGCAATACCCAGCAATCGTAAATACCCTTATAATTCGTTAAATTGGAATTAACTCTTAATGGATACTAGGAACATCACTTCTCCAATCGGTCCATATAATTCAAGTTCTGGATCTGGCGATCAGCCGGGGCGCCAACAGTTAATGACTGGCGTCACCCTGGTGAATCGTTACAATGTTCAGGATGTAATTGGTATTGGTGGAATGGGCTCGGTCTACCGCGCGCGGGATATGCACTTCCCGAACGTGGTTAAATTGGTTGCCGTGAAGGAAATGATCAATATGGCGCCAGACCCATTGGTGCGCCAGACGATTGTGCAGAACTTTGAGCGTGAAGCAAATTTGCTGGCAACGCTCAATCATCCTTCCATTCCTCGTATTTACGATTATTTTTCGCATGACGACCGTTCTTACCTTGTGCTTGAATTCATTCACGGCAAGGACCTTGAAACGGTGATCAATGATTCAAACGGCTTTTTAACCGAAGATCAGGTGATCAACTGGGGGATCCAGTTGTGTGATGTGCTTGAGTATTTGCATGGTCACAAACCCGATCCGATCATCTTTCGTGATATGAAGCCTTCAAATGTCATGATCAATAACAATGGGGATGTTATTTTGGTCGATTTTGGTATCGCGAAGACTTTTCAAACCGGCATCAAGGGCACCATGATAGGAACCGAAGGGTATTCTCCGCCAGAGCAATATCGTGGTGATGCCACGCCTCTTGCGGATGTGTATTCTCTCGGTGCAGCATTGCATCACGCCATCACACGCAGAGACCCACGACTCGAACCGCCGTTCACGTTTGCTGAACGCCCGATACGGCGCATCAACCCGAATGTTTCGGTGGAATTTGAGACCGTAGTCAATACGGCGTTGCAATACAATCCTACAGAGCGCTTTCCTAGTGCGGCTGTGATGAAAGAGTCGTTGTTGGGCGTTGCGCGCAAGACAGGTACGCTAGCCAAGCTAACGTCTGCTTTGCCTGCTGCGATCGTCGCCAGTGGTGTCAAACCGCTGTGGGACTTTAAATGTGAAGATGAAATCCGCGGTACACCTACGTTAAGTCAGGGTTCGCTGTTCATCGGTTGTTATGATAACAATATTTATTCACTGAATGCAGCGGATGGCAAGTTCCAATGGAAATATCCTACCGATGGCGGGATTGTCTCGCGCCCGTTGGTGTATGAGAATAATGTATTCTTCTGTTCCGAAGATCAACGTTTGCATGTCATTGGTGCTCGCAACGGAAAGTTGTTATGGACCTATTACACTGAGGGGAAGATCTATTCCTCTCCGCGGATTTCGGACGGGCATATTTTCTTCGGTTCGGAAGACCAAGACCTGCACGCAGTAAACGTCAACAGCGGGCGTGCGGTTTGGAAGTTTTCCACGGATGGTCCAGTACACTCCACGCCGTTAGTGGCAAATGAAATGATCTATTTTGGCACCGAGAATGGCTCATTCTATGGGCTCGATTTTCGTGGTGGCTTGAAATGGCGCTTCCAGGCAAAGCGCGCGATGACGTCCTCTCCGATCAATCGCGGGGGGGCGATCTATGCAGCTTCATTGGATGGAACTCTCTACGCCCTTGATGCAAAGAGCGGCTGGGCGATCTGGAAGTTCCGGTTGGGAAAAGGTTCTATTTCTTCGCCAGCCCTCGCTGAAGATCTGATCTTCCTCGGCGCGGCAGACGGTATCATTTATTGTGTGGATGGGCGTACTTCCAAAGAAGTTTGGCGCTATAAAACAGATAACCAAATCAGTAGTTCGCCGACTATTTATAAAGACTCCGTCTATATTGGTTCTGTAGATGGAAGTATGTATTGCCTTGAATATCGCACAGGGCGCTTGCGCTGGAGATTTGAAACCAAAAGTGCGATCACGGGCTCTCCCGTTGTTTTTGATGATATTGTTTATTTTGGTTCGACCGACCATCACGTTTATGCGTTGTTCGCTTAATTAAAAGGAGTACTTGTGGCTGATTTCTTTCGAAAATTATTTGGTTCCAATAAGGCTAAGGAAACTGTGGAAAAACCAAGGCAAATGGATGCTGCCACAACAGCTCCGCTTACTGATCAGCAAATCCACTCTATTATTGCGAGTCAGACCCCAAAGTATGAGATGAAACAACTTATTGCCAGTGTTGGGCAGTCCGTTGGTAAACAGCGCGATCATAATGAAGATAGTGTTCTTGCGCTTACATCCACGATTTCGGGTAGCAGCGAAAATGTTCCCTTTGGTCTGTATATCGTTGCAGATGGAATGGGTGGGCATCAGTTTGGCGAAGTAGCAAGTAATGCCGCTGCCCGCATGATCGGTGGCAATATCACCAAAAAATTCCATCCATATCTTTACAAACTGCCCACTCAGTCACTTCAAGAGTCTCTTCAGGAAGTGATGGAAGAGTCGATCATGGAGGCGCATCAATACATCCAGCGTGAAGCGCCGGGCAGTGGTACCACGGTAACTGCCGCATTAGTTCTAGGTCAACAAATGACGCTAGGGCATGTAGGCGACAGTCGTGCATATGCCGTCTATCCAGATGGACGCATCGAACCACTAACGCGCGATCACTCTCTTGTTAAGCGGCTGGAAGAATTGGGTCATCTCAGCGGCGATGAAGTTGATAACTTCCCGCATCGCAATGTGCTCATTAAGGCAGTCGGGCAGGGTGATGCTTTGGAAGCCGATATTTTCACGGTTCCCTTCCCGCAGCCCGGTTACCTCATGATCTGCAGTGACGGTTTGTGGGGTGTCATCAATGAAAAGGATATTGTCCGTATTATCAATGAAGCGCCTAACCTGCATCGCGCCTGCCAAAGCATGGTAGAAGCTGCCAATGCGGCGGGTGGTCCTGATAATATTACGGTGATTCTCGCTCAACTTGTTGGATAAGCCTAACCATGTCCGCCAACCGACCTGACCATTACGCCACTCTTGGGGTCTTTCGTGATGCCACGCAGGAAGAGATAAAGCACGCCTATATTGAGGCGGCTCAGCGTTTGCACCCGGATAAGAATACAGCGGCTGGAGAGACCGAGCTGTTTCTGGGGATCCAGCAGGCATATGAGATTCTTTCCAACCCGAAGCGGCGCAGTCAGTATGATGCGACCCTGCCGCCCGAGATCATCGAACCGCATAAATTCATTCGGCATGAGATTTTGTATAGCCGTCCCAGCCTTGTTCAGGTTCGCGAAGATCAATTGTTATATGCATTGCTCGAAATCGAACCTGCAGAAAAACAATTAGAAGCAATCCCAGCACCTCCACTAAATATCTGTCTGGTGCTTGACCGCTCCACCTCGATGCAGGGCGAGAAAATGGACATTATGAAAGCCACGTCCATTCAATTGATGCGCAGTCTCCGTCCACAGGACGTGTTGAGTATCGTTGCCTTCAGTGACCGAGCCGAAGTGATCGTGCCAGCCTCCATTAGTTTGGATAAAAAGAGGCAGGAGAGCAGCGTCCAAATGATGCATGCTTCCGGCGGAACCGAGATCTATCATGGGCTTGAGGCAGGCTTGCGCGAAGTGAGGCGTACACTCGACCCAACCCGTGTCAACCACATCATTTTACTGACCGATGGAAATACGTACGGAGATGAACAGGAATGTCTGCGACTTGCGGATGAAGCTGCTGCAGGTAATGTCGGCATCACTGGCATGGGCATCGGACACGAATGGAATGATATTTTTCTGGATGCAATTGCCGCAAAGACCGGCGGTTCGTCTGCTTATATTTCAAAACCCAAGGATATTGAAAAGTTCCTCGTTGATAAATTCAAATCATTGACCAGCACCTATGCTGATGAAGTAGTCCTTGAATTTACCCCACAAGAGAATGTCCGCGTTAATTTTGCATTTCGCCTGCAGCCTGAAGGCGGGCAGATCGAATCGGGTATGCCGCTCAGGCTGGGTCCGATCCTGCGTGATACCCCTTTACATGTCATGCTTGAATTTATCATCAGTCCGCCGGCACTCACCGGAGATGACGTACTCCTCTTGAATGGATTTTTGAAGCCGTCCATCGCCTCTCAATCCATGCCTGTGACGCCTATCCGCCTCCGGCTGACCCGACCTGTTCAACAAGATCCCACGGCTGATACCCCACCGACAAGGATTCTAAAAGCGCTTTCTCGTTTAACTCTCTACCGTATGCAAGAACGAGCTCAGGCAGCAGCTAGTCAGGGGAATTACGACGCCGCTGCCAGACATTTACAAAATCTGGCTACTCATCTCCTATCACAAGGAGAAACTGCCATTGCGAAGACAGCCATGCTTGAAGCGCAAAGCCTTGAAAATATGCGCGCCTGGAGCGCATCTGGCAGCAAGGACATCAAATATAAAACACGTGCACTTTTATTGGGCAGTGGTAAGGAGAAAAAATCATGATAATCTGTTCCAATTGTAAACATTCCAATATGACAGGCGCCATGTTCTGTGCAGAATGCGGCGCTCAACTAATGGGACGCGATACACTTACCACCCAAACCATCGTGACTGAGAATTTGGGTAAAGTTAGCAAACGTATGACCGGCGACATTGGGCATGCAGTTGAAGGTGTAGATGCCTGGGCAAACTTGCATTTGTTAGATACTGGGCAAGTACTGCCGTTATCTTCTCGTAATGAATTCACGATGGGACGCATTAGCGAAGGGCAGCCCATCATGCCGGATATTGATCTTTCTCCTTATCAGGCATATGCTGCTGGGGTATCCCGCTTACATGCTGTGATTAAGCGCAGCGGTCCGGCTGTGATCTTCATGGACTTGGGTTCTGCCAACGGCACATTTGTCAATGGCAACCGCCTCTCGCCTAATACGGAGCAGTCTCTGCATCACGGCGATGTCGTGGCGTTGGGAAAACTCCGCATGCAGATCCTGATCGATAGATAATAGGAGCCTCGAACGAGATGGCATTTACTGTGATATTACATATCCCAAATGAGAGTTCAGTTGCAGGCGAAGTGGATGAACTCCCCAAGGCAACCGACAGTATCATTGTCGTAATGAATCCCCGGCAAAAAGACGGCAAAGACCTGCATTATCTTGATTCGGGTGCCGTCAAAGTCATTTGGCCTTTGGCGAAGGTAAGCTTCATCGAGGTTCTAGGTGACGCGGAAGATGAAAAGATCGTTGGTTTCGTGAGGGATTAAATGGCAGACCTGGACAGACGTCGTATCCTTGTCGTGGATGATGAGGAACGCATGGTACGTTTTATCCGAATGAATTTGGAGCATGACGGCTTTCAAGTGGGGGAGGCATTCAATGGCAAACAGGCGATCCAAAAGATACGGGATTTCACCCCGGATTTGATCCTGCTTGATGTGATGATGCCCGACTTGAACGGTTTCGATGTCTTGGAAACTATCCGCGATTTCAGCAATGTGCCGGTCATTATGCTCACCGCCAAAGGCGAGGAAGATGACCGTGTACGCGGTCTGGAGCATGGTGCGGATGATTACATCACCAAGCCTTTTAGCCCGCGTGAGTTGGTTAGCCGTATCAAAGCTGTGTTGCGCCGCACTGAAGGTGCGACCGGTTCGATGCATGGACTGATCGAGATCGATAAACGTCTCAAGATCGACTTTGAGCGCCGTGAGATATGGTTGGAAGGCAAGCTCGTCAAACTCCGCCCAACGGAATATCGCCTGCTTTATCACTTGGTGCAGAATGCAGGTTGGGTCGTTTCACATGACCAATTGCTCCAAAAAGTGTGGGGCTACGAGTATCGTGACGAGCCGCACTACGTCCGCCTCTATATCAACTATCTGCGTCAGAAGCTGGAGAAAGACCCGGCAAACCCAATCTACATTCTTACAGAGCGTGGAGTAGGCTATCGCTTTGTGGATTTCAAGCGTAGCAAGGAATAATAATGTCTGAGCAGAAACCCGAAAACAATCTTGTAAAAGTTACCAAACTAATTGGAGTTTGTGTTATCTGCATTGGTTTGGTCTATGGCCTAGTAACCCTTGTTACAGTTTTGACTTCCTGATCTACGTCTCTAACAAAATGAATACAAAACGCTTGCGTTTTTCTAACGCAGGCGTTTTAAATTAAGGGGCGTAAGACAAAATATACTTACCTAAAAGGAGGTAGCTATGTCAAACCTAATTCGTTGGGAGCCCGCTCGTGAGATGATGACCCTGCGCGAAGCCATGGATCGCCTCTTCGACGACGCGTTCACCCGCCCGCTCAGCCTGTCTGGCAATCATTGGTCGATCCCCGCTGTAGATATATATCAGACCGATAACGAGGTCGTGGTCAAGGCTGCTTTGCCCGGCATCAAAGCAGATGAAGTCCAGATCAATGTCACTGGCGAAGTGATCACCCTCAAAGGCGAGATCAAGCAGGAGAACGAAAGCAACGAGAAAGCGTATCACATCCGTGAACAACGTTGGGGTGCCTTCGAACGTTCGCTCGTTCTGCCGACCGAAGTCGTTGCGGATAAAGCCAAAGCCGACTTTGAAAATGGTATCCTGACCATCATGCTGCCGAAAGCGGAAGAGGTCAAACCTAAGACCATCAATATCAAGACCAAGTAATAGCAACTGACAAAAACAGGAGTCTACCCGGCTCCTGTTTTTGTTATGATAGGCGGGACAGGAGACTTTACCTCATGCCCCAAACCTTTTCTACTCTGCGCATCAACCCGGACCGGATGCTGGATGCCTTCAACCAATTAGCCTTGATCGGCACGACGGGGGATGGCGGCGTTAATCGTACGACCTTTAGTGAAGCACATCTTGCTGCTCGCAAATGGTTCCGTGAACATATCGAAGCCAGTGGGCTGGAATTTCACACGGATGGCGCAGGGAACCACTCGGCACGTTTAACCTTCGAACCTGCTAACCTGCCAACGTTGATTTTAGGCTCGCACTTGGACTCTGTCCCCAAAGGCGGGCGCTTTGATGGCGCGCTCGGTGTGATGGCGGCACTTGAGGTGTTGAAAACAGTTCGAGAAAACGGGATCAAGCTCAAGGTCCAGTTGGAGGCGATGGATTTTACAGATGAAGAGGGCACGCATTTGAGTCTGTTTGGGAGTAGTGCCATCTCCGGGCATCTTAATCCAGATGATCTAAAGAAACCATACAGCGGACGTGAGAATTTTTCGGCGGGCTTGGCGCGTGCTGGTTTGACCGAAGAAAGCTTGTTCACGGCGAAACGCAAAAAAGAATCAGTGGCTGGCTATTTGGAACTGCACATCGAACAAGGCAAACGCCTTGAAAAGCGCGGACTTAATGTCGGCATTGTTTCGGCAATTGTCGGCTATGGCTCGTATCGCATGGCGTACATTGGGCAGGCAGATCATGCTGGGTCGGCAGCGATGGAAGATCGGTTGGACGCGGGGCAGGGTGTGGCGGCGTTCATTTTGGAAGCCCGTCAGACCGTAATGCGCGATTTTCAAAATTGTGTTGCGAATGTCGGCAAGATCGAGTTCTCGCCAGGCGCTTCGAATATTGTGCCTGCCCGTGCAGACTTTTTGTTGGAGTTTCGTTCACCCGATGAAAAACAATTGAACCAATTGGATGCGGCATTGATGAAGCTGGCTCGAGAAAAAGCAGAACAATTTGGCTTGCAAGTGACGGCGGAACCGCTGGGTAAACACACACCGAATTTGATGAGCGCAGAAATTCAAGATGCATTCAAAGCTGCGTGCGATGAACTGGGCTTGTCGAGTGTTGTGCTTCCTTCTGGCGCGATCCATGACGCGCAATCCCTAGTGGACATTTGCCCGGTGGGGATGATCTTTGTGCCTTCGGTGAACGGCACAAGTCACTCGCCATTTGAATACACGGAATGGCAGGATTGCGTCAATGGCGCAAATGTGCTTTTGCAGGCAGCACTGCGGCTGGGATTGTAAGGGTGCAGCATTGTTGCGCCCCTACATCGGGTAAAATAGGATATCCATGAAAAACTTCGACCCAAAATACAACTCCATTCCCAAGACCGAAATTCACTGCCATCTTGAAGGGGCAATTCGTACCCAGACCATCATTGATGTGGCGCGTGAAAATGATATTGCTCTGCCTTCTTATGAAGTGGCAGAGTTGGATAAACACGTCAAAGTCCTCGATCAGATGAAAGATTTGCAAGCCGTCTTGGATGCTTTCGATATTTTTCAACGCACCATCACCTCACCCGAAGTCTTTGAACGTATCGCATGGGAGTTGTTCGAAGATTGTGCCAAGCAAAATATCAAACTCTTTGAAGTGCGTTTCTCACCCGATTGGGCATTCCATGGTCACAACCTCGATTGGGATGCCTGTCTCGACGGTCTGCTCCGTGCGCAGGCACGCGCCGAAAAAGAATTCGACATGGCAATTGGTATCATCGCCATCACCTCACGTGGCATGGGCGCGGACTCGTGCGTCCGTACTGTGGATTGGGCGATCAAACATAAGAAACATATCCAAGCGGTTGACCTTGCCGATGGCGAAAAGCTCTATCCGGCAAAAGAGTTTGTGAAGCCGATTCTCAAAGCCAAAGATGCAGGGTTAAAAGTGACTATCCATAGCGGTGAAGATACGCCCGCTTCGTATGTAATTGATACCATCAAGAACTTTCAGCCTGACCGTATCGGTCACGGCATTCACAGCATTGAAGATATGAAAGCCGTCGAACTGTTGATCGAGAAGGGGATCACACTTGAAGTGAATCCCTGGTCAAATTATTTGACCAACGGCGTCCCGACAATCGAGGCGCACCCACTCAAAAAGCTATTCGATCTTGGCGTGCGCGTAACCATCAACTCAGATGACCCCGAAGTCCTCGAAACGAACGTCAATAACGAATACCGCATCGCACATGAAGTTCTTGGCATGAGTCTGGCAGATATTCAGACCTGCAATCGCTTTGCCTTTGAATCCTCTTTCATTGACCCTTCAAAAACAAAGCGCATTTGGGATACCTATTTTGCTTAAAATTCAAATTGACCGAATCAGAACCCTTAGGGTAAAATAATGCGCTGTCCAACTCAAAATACCCATCCCATCGGGGATTGTGTAATTATCTTTTCAACGAATAAAAGGAAGAACGTAGAATATGGTTAAGCGAACGTACCAACCTAAGATCCGCCGCCGCGTGCGCGTGCATGGTTTTCGTCAGCGCATGGCAACCTCCAGTGGGCGCGATGTCCTCAAGCGCCGCCGCCTAAAGGGCCGCCACAAACTTACCGTTACCTCCAACGAGCACGTCAAGAAGACTCGTTGGTAATCTCCAACGAGGAGAATCAATAAGAGGCGCGGGTGCAGAAACGATTTCGACTGTCCCGGTCCGAAGATTTCAAGCGGGTGCGGCGAACAGGAAAGTCCTATGCCCATCCGCTTGTTGTGTTAGTAGCACAGGCAAGTGAAACGAAGGACCACACTCGAATAGGCGTAGCAGCCGGAAAGACGACCGGAACCGCTGTTCATCGCAACCGTGCAAAGCGACTCTTACGAGAAGCCATGCGCAGCCTGATTCCTTCCATCGCCTCCGGTTGGGACCTGATCCTGATCGCCAGGCCCGCGCTTGTTACCTCCACCCTCGCCGATACCCGCTCCGCGTTGACCAATCTCCTCACCCGAGCCAGGTTACTCTCCGCGGACGAAACCACCGGATGAACCAAGACCCTGAAGAGCAATTTATCCTGCATGATTATTCCCATGAACCGCGCCTGCGAGATATGCCGCGTACGCTTGGGAATGTTCCGCGTATTCTTGTCCTTGCGGTGATCCGCTTGTACCAAAAACTGATCTCTCCCGGGTTGCCTGCCAATACTTGTCGGTTCTATCCATCCTGCTCCCATTATGGCTATCAAGCCGTATATAAGAATGGCGCCCTCAAAGGATCGCTTATGGCAGTTTGGCGAGTCTTGCGTTGTAATCCATTCAACCCTGGCGGGTATGACCCCGTCCCATAGTGATGCAACTTTCACGGCAAATACATTCTATTTGCTGAATTTAGGAGTAAAACGAAATTGAATAGGAAAAAAATATTTATCGTTCTTCTGCTAGCCCTTGCGGCGCTGACACTAAGCGCTTGCAGTGGGCAGCCGCTGACCAATAACTGGCCCGGTTTGGCTGCCAATGCCGAATACGCCTACCTCTCCACGGGTTCTTTCATCTACGCAGTAGATGCATCCACCGGCAAAGAAGTCTGGAAATACCCCGCCGAGCCTGAAGCTGCTTATCTTTTTTACGCTACACCCGTCTTCACCGAAGATGGGCAATTGTTGATTGGTAGCGTCGGCACGACGCACGCCTTTATCAGTTTAGACCCTGCTACTGGCAAGGAAAATTGGTCAGAACCCTTCCTCGGCGCTAAAGGAACCTGGGTGGCATCTCCACTCGTTCTTAATGAAACCATTTACGCCCCCAATACAGATGGCTTTCTCTACATTCTCGATCTGAACGGAAAGCAAGTAGCTGATCCCATCGAGCTGGGTGGAGCATTGTGGTCTGCCCCGGCAACCGATGGCGAATTATTGTATGTGACCTCACTCGATCACCACCTTCATATCATTAACCCTGTGAGTGGTGAAGCTGGCGAGCCTATTGATCTTGGCGGTGCGTCTCCGGGGAGTCCTATCATGGGCGAGGGTGGCGCTTATATTGGTTCCTTTGCATCCACGGTCGAGTTTGTGACCTCTAATGGGAATCATGAAGTCGTTGCCACAGCGTCGAATTGGATCTGGGGAACCCCAACTCTCGATAACAATACCCTCTACTTTGGTGACCTGAGCGGGAATCTATATTCCCTTGATCTTGCCTCCGGTGCACAAAATTGGGGCGAGTTAAAACCCGATGGCCCAGTTGTAGCAAGTTTGCTTGTTGCTGGCGACCAGATATATGCAGGCTCTGAAGAAGGTACCTTCATTGCTTTAGATCGCGATGGAAAGATCGTATGGGAAAAGGAACTCGGAGGCAAGATATATACCCCTTCCGTTCTTTCCGGCGATTTGATCCTTGTCGCACCTTATCAAGCTGAGTTCGCCTTGGCTGCTTATGACGCCGAAGGCAAACAAGCCTGGACGTTCACCCCCGAGAAATAAGGAACCCAGTCTATGTGGGAATCATTTATCATCCAACCCATGGTTAACCTGCTTTTGTGGATCTATGACATTTTAGGTCATGGTCCGCAAATGTTCGGGCTTGCCATCATTTTGTTTACCATTGTCATCAAGCTACTCACCTGGCCCCTTAATGCATCACAGGTGAAAGGCGCACAAGCCATGCAGGAATTGCAGAACGACAAGGAATGGCAGGAAATTCAGAAAAAGCATGCCAAAGACCGTGAGAAATTGGCACAGGAACAAATGCGCATCTACAAAGACCGCGGTATTAACCCCTTTGCTTCCTGTCTGCCAACCCTGATTCAATTCCCCATCATCATCGGTCTGTATCAAAGCATCATTCGCGCCATGGCTGCCACGCCGCTGGATATGCTCAACCTGGCTCGCACGGTCTATCCTTTTCAAAATGTCGAAAACATCATCCCGCTTAATAGTGCCTTTTTGTGGATGAACCTCGGACGCCCTGAAGGAATCCCATTGCCCTTCGATATTTCATTTCTTCCGAATGGCTTTCCTCTCCTGGCAATTGTCGTTGCACTCACTACCTACATTCAGACCAAATTGACCATGCCAGCCACGCCGCCCAATCCTAACGATCAGGCTGCCTCGCAGACTGCCGCCATGAGCAGCAGCATGGCTGTTTACATGCCGCTCATGTTGGGATGGTTTGCCCTCACATTCGCTTCAGGCATCTCGGTTTATTTCATCACCAGCAACTTGTTGGGCATTGTCCAATACGCTGCAACCGGGCGCGCCAATTGGCGCAACCTACTGCCCGGCGGAAACAAAAATTCAACCCCGGCAAAAAAATAGGGAGGCACCATGAGTGAGCGGACTACCTTAGAGATCATCGCTCCAACTGTCGAAGAAGCCATCCAGCAGGGACTCGACCAGCTCGGTCTCACTGCAGATGCTGTTTCTGTAGAAGTTTTGGATTCAGGTTCAAAAGGATTGTTCGGACTCGGCGGCCGCCAAGTCCGTGTACGCCTTTCCGTCACCCCTCCGCCCATGCCAGACCTGCCCGCCTCAGCCCCTGAGCCGAAGCCTGTCTCAGCAAAAAAGGCAGAATCCAAGCCGAAAGCAAAAGAGCCCAAGCCTCGCCCCGAAAAGAAACCGGCGGCGCCTAAAGCCGAAACCAAGCCCGAACCACGACCTGAACCCAAACCAGCTCCGCAGAGACCCAGCAATGTTGAAAACGATGCGGTTCTGAATACGACTGAAGAAGTCATCTCTAAATTGATTCATCACATGGGTATGACGGCGCAAGTCTCGGCTCACTACGACGAATCAGACCCAGCCGATAATCGCACCATTCAAGTGGATGTGCGCGGCGAAGACCTGAGTGCCCTGATCGGACGCAAAGCTGAAACTCTGGCTTCCTTTCAGCATGTTGCTTCCTTGATCGTCGGCAAGCAGACCCAGCAATGGGTGCAAGTAGTTGTGGATGTGGAAGGCTACCGTGCCCGCCGTGAAAAGCAGATCCGTCAGCTTGCCAACCGTATGGCAGATCAGGTCACAAAGACCGGGCGCAAAGTAACGATGGAACCCATGCCTTCTAGCGAACGCCGGGTTGTCCACATTGAACTGCGTGGGCACCCTGCCGTAAAAACCGAAAGCACTGGCGATGAGCCTTATCGCAAGGTAGTCATTCTGCCGAAAGAATAATTTAGCCTTTGACAAAAGACCGCAGACACCTATTGTCTGCGGTCTTTTTATTGTCTATCGTCCATCATCCTCCGTCACGGTATAATTCATCTATGCCTGAACTTCGCCCGGTAGATTACCTGCTGATTGGTCATGTTGCTGTGGACTTAACGCCTGCGGGCAAACAACTCGGCGGGACAGTTTCCTACTCGGCGTTGACGGCGCAGGCAATGGGATTGCGTGTTGGCATTGTGACATCTGCGGGTGACGATGCTCCTTTGCATCTGTTGGATGGGATTCAGATTTGCAATCTGCCTACAGAACAAAGCACAATCTTTGAGAATGTCAAAACCGAGCATGGGCGCAAGCAGACTTTGCATCATCGCGCGACCCCCATCTCGTTTGAGCAGGTCCCGCCGCTTTGGCGAAATGCCCCCATTGTGCATCTTGCGCCAATTGCGCAGGAAGTGGATGCGGCAATGACGAAGCAGTTCACTTCTTCGTGGGTGGGCGTGACGCCACAAGGTTGGATGCGCGCCTGGGATGAAAACGGTTCGGTGTTCGCTCAGGCTTGGGAAAACAGCGAACAGGTTCTCGGTCAGGTGGGAGGCGTGGTGATGAGTCTTGAAGACATCAACCGCGATCTGGAACTGGTCGAATGGATGGCGCATCATGCCCGTCTGCTTTGCCTTACAGAAGGGGAGTTGGGTGCGGTGCTGCACTGGCATGGAGATCGTAGACGTTTTCGTCCGCCTTCTGTAGAGGAAGTGGATGCGACGGGTGCGGGTGATATTTTTGCGGCGGCATTTTTTACACGTTTGTACAGCACGCGTGACCCGTGGGAGGCGGCTCGCTTTGCAACGCATCTCGCGGCATATTCTGTAACGCGTGTGGGACTGCATGGTATTCCGACCCATAAAGAAATCGAACATTGCAAGATGGAGGTTTTGTCTTGACGAAGATCTATACTTTGGTGAATCAAAAAGGCGGGGTGGGGAAGACAACCTCGACCATAAATCTGGCGGCGTACCTGGCAAAGCTGGGTCAGCGCGTGTTGGTGGTGGATCTCGATCCGCAGGCGAATGCCACATCTTGTTTGGGTGTGGATAAATTGCTGGTGGAAGGCAGCACCTATGATGCCCTTCTTGGCGAAGAGGATATCTTTCCCTTTATTTTGTTGAACGAGCGTTTGCAGTTGTCGCTTCTTCCATCATCGCCTTCGTTGGCAGGTGCCGAAGTGGAGTTGGTAGATGAACTTGCGCGTGAGTCGCGTTTGCGTAAAGCGATATTAAAAGTAGCCAGCCGCTATGATTATGTCTTGATCGATTGTCCGCCTTCGCTGGGATTATTGACCGTGAACGGTTTGATGGCAGCGGTGGATGGCGTGGTAGTGCCGGTGCAATGTGAATATCTTGCATTGGAAGGTTTGGGGCAACTAACCGAAACCATTGGGCGTGTGCGCGCAGCTCTGTTCCCTGAACTGAAGGTGCGTGGTGTGATCCTGACGATGTTCGATAACCGTACGAACTTATCAATGGATGTGGTGAAGGAAGTGAATAAGCATTTCCCCAGCCAGGTGTTCAAGAGTATTATTCCGCGCAGTATTCGTTTGGCTGAAGCACCTTCGTATGGACTTCCGATTTCTGAGTATGCGCCGCATTCACCGGGCGCAGAGGCGTATGAAGCTTTGGCGAAGGAATTGTTGAAAGGCGATAAGGCTTAAGAGAATTCACCACAGAGAACACGGAGCACACAGAGTCTTATCTCTTTTCTCCGTGACCTCTGTGAACTCTGTGGTTAAAAAAGGATTTATCATGGCTCAACGAAAAGGTCTTGGCAAAGGTTTGGATGCACTCATTCCCGGTGGGAAGTCTTCTGTGCCGCCAACAAGCACAGGCGCGGGGAAAGGGGGCGGTGTGCAGCAAGTGGCAGTGGAATCGATTAAGCGTAATCCGCGCCAGCCGCGCTTGCACTTCAAAGAAGATGAATTGAACGAATTAGCGGCGTCTATTCGCGAGCATGGCGTTATCCAGCCGTTGATCGTTTCGCCAAAGAATGACGGTTCATTCATTTTGATCGCCGGAGAACGGCGTTTACAGGCATCCCAACGGGCGGGCTTGAAAACCGTCCCGGTGGTGACGCGTCAAGCCAATAATCAGGAACTGCTCGAGTTGGCGCTGATCGAAAACGTTCAACGCGCAGACTTGAATCCGATGGAAGAGGCGGAGGCGTATCGTCAACTCGCTGAAGATTTTGGGTTGACCAAGGAAAAAGTAGCCGAGCGTGTGGGCAAGAGCCGCGTGGCAGTGACCAATACGATCCGTCTGCTCGAACTGCCGGATATTATCAAACACGCCATTGCTGATGGAAATATCTCGGAAGGACACGGGCGTGCTTTGTTGGGTCTATCTACACGGCAGGCAAGGGAAGCCGCATTTCAGACCGTCGTGAACTTGTCTCTCAATGTGCGTCAGACTGAAGAACTGGTGCGCAACCGTTCGGGCATCAAACCGATCAAAGCACTCAAGCCGAAAAAGAATGCCGATGTCACAGATGTGGAAAAGCGTCTGCAACATAGTTTGGGTACAAAAGTGGCGCTCAAGCACGGCAAGAACGGCGGCACGGTGACCATTTATTATTATTCCGATGAGGAGTTAGACGCTCTGCTGAAGAAGATGACGTAGAAGCAAAAATATGAGACTCCTATACAACGCCAACATTCATACAGTTGATTCATCCAATCCGCGTGCCTCAGCGATTCTCATCGCAGGCGGGCGGATTATTGCTATTGGGGATAAGGACAAACTGGAAGCTATTGCCCACGGCAAAGTGGAAAAACAGGATATGAAAGGGGCGACCATCCTGCCTGGGCTCACTGATGCGCATATTCATATGGATTGGTATTCGCTTAGCCTTTCCAGGGTTATTTGTGAGACGAAAACAAAAGAGGAATGTTTGCAGAGAGTGTCAGCGCGCGCATCGACTCTCAAGCCGGGTGAGTGGGTGTTAGGGCATGGCTGGCAACAAAATGATTGGGATGGAAATTTCCCAACTGCTGCAGAACTTGATGTAGTTGCGCCAAATAATCCGGTTTATCTCACAGCAAAATCATATCATGCAGCCTGGGCAAACACAGCTGCGTTGAAATTGGCGCAGGTCAATGACGATACGCCCGACCCGAAAGATGGAGCGGTTCAACGTGACTCAAATGGCAAAGCCACCGGCATTTTGCTCGAAACGGCTATGGCGTTGGTCAATGCCGCGGTGCCAGAACCAACCCTCGGCGAGCTAGAGGCGGCGATGCTTCAAGCCCAATCTGTATTATGGAAGATGGGCATTACCGGTATCCATGACTTTGATCGCCGTAATTCTTTTATGGCTTTGCAATCCTTGCGGGCGGCAAACAAACTAAAATTACGAGTGTGCAAGAATATCCCTGTTGAAAGTGTGG
>JAFLCE010000080.1 GCA_017303655.1 Anaerolineae bacterium | reverse complement strand
AAAGCGTTTGCCGCGAATTGGCGCGAAGTGTTCGGGTATGCCAAGGCATGTTAATTGGAGTCAGGCTCGGGGGAGTCTTGAGGCGGGGTTACGTCGAAGGTGAATTGACGGGGTTGGTCGGAGGGTCCGCCTTCGGGATAGTACAGGCGGGCGTTGAGGGTGTAGGGATTGTTCAAGTCGCCGCGGATGTGCATGGTGAATTCGAGCTTCCAACTGAGCGGTTCGACGATGTTGGTGGAGGCGACTTCTTCGCCGTCGGCGTCGTTGAGGGTCACTTCAATGTAAGGTCGTTTTTGAAAAGGAGTGATCTCAATGTTGACGCGCAGGCGGTATCCGTCGGGCCAGGGTTCGGCGCTGAGGGTGGTGATGTGGGTTTCTTCGGGCACGGCGCGGTTGAGGTTGTCTTCGGGAAGGAAAAAGTCCATGCGGGCGATTATAACCGTTTGAAATGATGATTGTTGAAAGGTAAGGTTATGGATAAGATTACAGTTTCATTAGGAATAGAGGGAGTTGTAATTGGTAATTGGTAATTGGTAATTGGTAATTGGTAATTGGTAATTGGTAATTGGTAATTGGAGAGGTTCATTTTCTTGCCCCTTTCTTGTGGTGCTTGTATAATGCTGTTATGGAATCTATAAGGGTGTTAGACAGCCAAATGGCAGTTAAGTACCCCAATTTGGGTGCTTATACAGCGCGCTGTATAAGCAGTAGTTAGGCACATAAGAAACTTATGAATATATCCCCAAAAATATTTATCAGTTATGCTAAAGAAGACCTTGAGGCAGCCAAAAGGTTGTTTGATGACCTGCTTCATGCTGGGGCAGAACCTTGGTTAGATAAGGAAAACCTTCTTCCTGGGCAAAGGTGGGATGTTGTAATTGAGGATAGTATTAGGAGTAGCCAGTTTTTTATTGTAGTATTGTCAACAAGAACAGTAAGCAAAAAGGGATTTATTCAGAAGGAATTGAGAATTGCATTAGATTATTTAGATGAGTTTCCTGAGACAGAAATTTTTATTATCCCCATACGTATTGAAAATTGCGAAGTACCACATCACAAACTTGAGCGCATTCACTATGTAGATATGTTTCCCTCATGGGAACAAGGATTCAAGAAAGTGCTACAAGCAATTGAAGTAAATGAAAGAAATACCGCAGTCTATACGAGCGCAAAAATAGATAATGAACAATTAGGGGAAATCAATTTTGATGTGACAAACCAAGACAAACAAGATATATCCAGCCTATTAAGAAGGTTAGATCAACTAATTGGTTTAGAACAAGTAAAGAGTGAAGTCAAACATATTGTTACCGCTATTGAATCTCGCAAAAAATTGGCGAAATTTTCAATTATTTCACCTCAATTTCCATATAATTTCTTATTTATAGGCAATCCTGGTACTGGTAAAACGACGGTTGCACATATTTTAGGCGGAATATTTCGTGAACTTGGAGTACTCTCTCGGGGTCATCTAGTTGAAGTAACCTTACCCGAACTGATTGGAGAATACGTTGGGCAAACAGCGTCAAAAACGAAATTAGTTATTGATAGTTCTCGGGGAGGCGTTTTACTTATTGATGGGATTAATCAATATGATAGTTCTTTTGGGGGTGAAGCACTGAGTATTGTATTAGAGTCCATATCAAGAAAAGAAAGCGATGACTTAGTCTTAATTATTTCAGGATACCCCGATGAAATGTCAAAATTTCTTAGTAAAAATCCAGGAATAAAGTCTCGACTACGACATATTTATTTTCCTGATTTCTCAGAAAAAGAGTTACTTGAAATGCTAAATAAAAAATCACAATAAAAATGTGCCTAACAAAGCGTGCACCTGACGTGTGGGATTCTGCGGCATTTTCAAGCATTTTTCTGGCTTCGAGTTTTCCCTGCTCCCAAACAGAATCCATGCCCGCCCACACGCAGGTAACGCAAACCGTTAGGCGCTAGCAAGGGAGTTTATATGTTTTCAAAAATACGATCTTTTATCGTTCCTAATAGACTTTTTTCAACTCTTCCCACCGGGGAGCGTGTTTTTCATCCAGAGTTTCCCTGGTCTAAAGGCTACATAATCAATGATGTATCCACCGAAAAACGTCTTTACTTAAAAACATTCTGGCTTAATTTATTATCTTGGCTTTTTGCTATGGCAATCGCCATTGGTTTACCTTTTTTGATTCGCTACAATGAGCAATTCTGGGAAACATATGATGAAATTATTTTACTAGTAAGTCTTGCCTTCGCTGTAGGAGTATTGTGGCTTGTTTATAAAAACGACTTGAAGAAATTGAAAAAAATCGATACTGTCAAATTTATTCAAGAATATCTTGTGAGTTTACAAGACAAACTTCGTATTAAGACAAACGACACGCTTCCAGACTACCGTATTAATAAATATTTTGATATTCCAAACCATACCGACAAAATAATTATCCTTAATTATTCTAAACAGTTCCCTAACATTGTTCGATGTTCGTCAGATGGTGATATTATTTGGCAATCTGAACTTCCTATTAAAAATGATGTTTATACAAACCTAGAATGGGAAGGGCAGAATTTATTTGCTTTTAGTCAGTCTAGTCAAACAGTGATGCTCGATTTAGATACAGGCAAAATCGTTAAATGAAACCGCGCCTAACAAAGCGTGCACCTGACCAGCGGGATTCTGCGGCATTTTCAAGCATTTTCTACACCCGAACAGAATCTTGGTCTTCGAGTTTTTTCTACCCCCACCCGCTGGTCAGGTAACGCAAACCGTTAGGCGCATATCCTCAAATCATTCTACCTTCGAGTTGGGTCTATCAAATAAATGGAAATAACCATTGAAATAGGCGATGAAGATATTCAAAAGCAAATAAAAGAAGAACTTGACTATCTTCTTATTATTGCCGAAGCTATGAAACCGCCCTTAAATATTAGCCAAGTGTTAGTGCCCGAAGATTTTCAAGCCAAAATAAGGGAACTTACAGGGGAAGATGACTATAAATTTCAACGTGGGGTAGACAATGCAAAAGTCACTGTAGCCGCCAAGATAATAGAAGGTAAAGACGGCACAATTATTGTTGTTTCCCCTTGGCTTTATCTCCCAGTTTTCGATACGATGATACGGTGCTTTATTTTGGCTCATGAATTTGCTCATATCATGAACAAAGGTAGGTTTCCCAAAATCCCCAAAGATTCTTTCACTTCAGAGAATTACTTGGGAAATCTTTACATTTTATTTGATGAATACACTGCCGACAGACTTTCTTTTCTCATAACTGAAAGGCTTTTTACATCACCAACTGAAGCATGGGAACAATATACTAACAATTGGGTTATTGAGTACCTAAATCCTTCAAGTCACCCTACGTATTATGAACAAATCAAGACGGAAATTGAGAATTTTAGAGAACACGGGAACGTAGACCTTTATTGGAAAAGCATTTTTGAAACTATGCATGTAGTGTCAGTATCAATAGTTCATGGGTTTGCCTCATACCACCAACATAATGATAAGTACGTAAGCCTTAAGATACCTAACACCGAATTTATAAACGAGAAAACGCTGGTATTAATGGACTACTTAAAAGAAAAATATGAGAATAAGGAAACAGACTTACATGATGGCATAGGTCTTATGTCCAATTACTTGACCAATTTCGGCGTAAAATTTGAAGACCGTCCTGGCAACATGGGATATATTTATGTGTTGGATATATAATATGAAAGTATCTTATTTCAGTTGGCGAATCTTGCGTTCATAAAATGCGCCTAACAAAGCGTGCACCCGACGCTGGGGATTCGGCGGCATTTTCAAGCATTTTTCTACGCCTCAGCATTTTCCCAGTCGGACGGCGTCCCGCCGCCCGACCCAGCGCGGGTAACGCAAACCGTTAGGCGTTTTTTATCTCTCACTACAATATGTTAATTGAAATCTATAATCTGCTGATAAATCCAATAACAGCTATCATTATTTCTTTTGCGGGAATAATAGTTAGCATTTTAGGTGTCTTGTACAACAGGAACTTAAATGAGATCACTCGCCAACAACTCGAATTGGATAAAAGTAAGTTCCTCGCTGAAATAGCTAGACAAGGTCCTCTTTTACAAATTGCTAAAGGCATTGTAGTTTACAGCTTGGAAACATCAAGCAAGAGAGAGGTATCTGACATATTACGTGGCAAACTTAAAGGTTACCATCGCAAGTCTCTTTTCGGATCAGAAGAAAAAATAAGTTTCAGCGACGAAAACCATGTTGTAACAATGAAAGAAGTCTACCTAGAATTGTCATTCTTTGTTTCTAATATAAGTGATGTACCCATTAAGCTTGATAATGTCTCTGTTAGTTACAAATTTCGCCCCAAAATGAGCTGGTATTTTCGTTTTAATAAATTGGTTTCTGGTTTTACGAGTTCGCCAGACTTGTATTCAGAAAAATACTGCGAATTTATGACAAAAAATAATAAAATTTATAGAGTTTCTAATATGAAATCAGGTTTTGTAGGATATCTAGATAAGGACTGGGAAGATTTCAGTCAGTTTTTTATAAAGATACACAATGAAAGAGATTTAATAGATGAAAACATCAAGTTTATTGATGAGAAAACACTACAACCAATTACAGGCGACACATTTATTTTGCAACCAAAATCAAAAAATCACTGGAAGATTAAGATACGATTCACAAAAAGAGCAGCGCGGACAATTGTTACGCAAGGGTATGGTCCTAAAGATGTCACAGTGGTTCTACCTTGGGAAGGAGATTTTATAGCAAAATATAAGCAACTTGATCATGTATACACCATTGACAACTCTAAAAATACGCAAGATTATTGGACAATCAAAATTGACGATTTGGAATATTTGTAATTCTTGACTCAGTGGTAAATATATATTTTGTTTTACTAAAGTCTTAATAAGGTTTAAAATCCAGTTCGACTATTTAGTTTGTCTTGCACAATACAAAACGCCTAACAAAGCGTGCACCTGACGCTGGGGATTCTGCGCAAATCCCAAGCAGTTTCACACGCCTTATCATTTTTCTGGCTGGACGGCTTCGCCGTCCCCGCCCCAGCGCAGGTAACGCAAACCGTTGGCTGGCTATCGAATTGAGCAATATACAATGACGAAATTCAGGCGAAAGTATCTCACTCGTCGAACAATCACCACGATAAAAAGCTACTCTGATCTTTACACAGAGATAGTATTGTTGGTACGCCAAGATTGGTTATGGTTTATAGCGACACTACTCTTTATATACACTGCTGGATATGAGATTTACTATCTTGTGATACTTCCTGAATCTTTTACCTTTCCAACTATTATCGGCATTGTTGGCAGTCTTTCCTCTTTAGTTTTAGTAATGCTCATCTTTTTCTTGGCTTATTCAGCCACTCAAAATCCAAGCAATTCAGTACCTGGAATCATCGCCGATATGCTGATTTTCTATCCTAGACCATATCAAGATGGTCTAGGATTAGATTACGATGATATTCAACAATTGAAACGAATAGCGGAAATACAGCAAAATTCTGCAGATTGGCGTAGCAGTTATGTTAACTTTGGCATAGTTACGATAGTAGCCGCATTAATAGCCAATCCTCAACTAATATGGAATTTTTTTATATTTCCTTTGTATAACACGCTTTACCAAACAGACAGCTTGCCTGCGGAATTGAGCAGGTATCTTCCACAACAATCATTCACTGAAAGATTAATTGCAGTTACATTTGTTATTATTTTAGTGCTATGGCTTTTGTATAAATGGTTAACATATTTTCGTGAATTTATATCTTCGGAATATGCAAACCGCGCCATTTTATTAGCCTGTGAGGAATTGTTGGCTGTTTATCGAATAAAAGATTTACCGCAGAGCAAAAAAATGTTGTTTCATGAACGACGTGCCTTATTGGAACAGTATGGTTATCATTTAGTCCCAGATGAAAAAGCGAAAATCAGTGATAAGAACTGGACATTATTAGATCTTGGAGAAAATGGATTTTGGTATTCAATTCCTCCGAAAAAACGCTTAGGTAAAACTCGATTCGGAACAATCTTTACACGCCTCAAAGATAAAATCATGAACAGGGCTAACCTCAAATGAACCGCCAGCCAACAAAGCGTGCACCTGCCCCACCCGCCCTTCGGGCACACTCCCCAAATACGACATTTAAATCTGGGAAGGGATTCAAAGTCAACAGGTCGTATTTGGAGAGGGATCTGCGTTGAGCTTTTTCTAGCGGGATGGCTTCGCCAGGTCCGCGTGATGGGGACGATGGTGAAAGTCCGTTGGGCGGCAGTCAAAGCAAGGAAAGAATTTCTGAGAAGAATAGGATCTTCTCTTTTTTTATTGGAAATGTTGATTGCCGTACAATTCAACCTAGATGGGCTTTTCGATCCTCATTTCATTAGCAAGGAGCGACAGCATGAAACTTCTTCTCACTTCTGGGGGTGTCACAAACCCTAGCATCCACAATGCGTTGGTCGATCTACTGGGCAAGCCGATCGCCGAGTGTCATGCCCTCTGCATCCCAACCGCACAATGGGGTCACCCAATGTGCGGTCCAGCATCCGTGCGAGGCTTCATAGCCGCCGAGACCGATTTCCGATACCTGTCTGGTTTGGGCTGGGCGTCGCTCGGTGTCCTTGAGCTCACCGCACTCCCCACCATCGGCGCGGAGCGCTGGGTGCCCTGGCTCCAAGAGGCAGATGTTCTCCTCGTTGACGGTGGCGACGCAACATATCTGTGCCACTGGATGCGAGAGTCCGGGCTGGCTGATCTGCTGCCTTCGCTGCCTGACATGGTCTGGGTGGGAGTAAGCGCCGGAAGCATGGTGATGACGCCCCGGATCGGAGCATACTTCGTAGAGTGGTCGTCCGCCCCAGACGACCGTACGCTGGGAGTCGTTAACTTCTCAATCTTCCCACACCTGGGCGCTTTCCCAACGAACACCCTAGCTGACGCAGAGCGGTGGGCAGCCGACATTGGCATCGCAGCTTATGCCATCGACGAACAGACAGCCATCAAGGTCGTTAATGGAACCGTCGAAGTTATCTCCGAAGGCAATTGGAAGCAGTTTACATCCTAATTGGGTATAGGAACTTATTCATTTTGTATGCCAAACGAGCAGGGCGACACAAGATTCCTTGTAGCAGACATCTTCCTCCAAAAGAGCATACACCTTGTTGGGGTATTCTTGCTTCGAGTCGCTTTACATCTGCGAACGCAAGTCGCTGGGCTGTTGTGGCAAGTTCAATAAATGGCTTATCCACATATTGACAAAATAGAATATGCGTTCTATTATTCAATAAAGGAGAATACCCATGCAAAAGAAAATCACCATCACACCAATCCGCGTTGCCGACCTGCTTGTTGCCGAGAACGAGCGGATGCCGGTCTATGTGCATGTCATCGATCACCCCGATGGGCGTGTGCTGGTAGACACTGGCATGACGGAACTGCACCCGGCGGTGGCGGATATGGATCCTCGCCTCCTTCCATTAAACAAGCAGGACTTCGACCTTACAGGCATTGACATCATCGTCAACACACACCTACACTTCGATCACTGTGGCGGCAACCACCTCTTCGCTGGCAAACCGATCTATGTCCAACGCCTGGAGCTCGACGACGCACGCAGCAAGGACGACTACACGATTCGCGAGTGGGTCGATGCGCCCGGTGTGCAATACCTGCCGGTCGACGGCGAGTTCGAACTGCTTCCCGGGCTACGGCTCGTCCCGGCGCCGGGTCACACAGACGGGATGCAAATGGTCGTCGTTGAGACTGGCGGGCGTCCGATCATCGTCGGCGGCGACGTGGCAGTTTGGTTCGGCGAACTCGATGAACCGCACACCGAAGGTCAGATGCGGGCGCTCTCGCTCGACCCCGAGCTAGTCTGGCTCGCACACACAGACGAGCCGTGGCGACCTGGTCATGCGGCTTAATACTTTTTAGCAAAGGCGAGCATTATCTCTATGAAAAAAATAAGCACTTCACCGAAAAGCAAGACCACTCAAAACAATAGTACAGTTAAAACGTTTATGGCTTCATTAGACGATGAACAATCTATAGCAGATAGCCGCATGCTGATAGAGCTGATGCAGCGAATCAGTGGGCATGAGCCAAAGATGTGGAATGTGGGCACGATTGGGTTTGATAGCTACCACTTCAAATACGACAGCGGACGTGAGGGCGACTGTCAAATTATTGGCTTTTATCCAAGAAAAGGCAAACTCACTGTATATCTTATGGATGGCACGGTCCGCTACGCTGAATTACTGTCACGTTTAGGCAAACATACGACTAGCAGAGTTTGTGTGTACATCAAGCGGCTCAGTGATATAGAGCTACCCATCCTTGAAAAAATCTTGCAAGAGTCTTATAAATATGTAAAGTCTCAAGACGGGCATATGCACCGCGCCTTAGAGTAAGGGGCAAAATCAGGTATTTCAATTAAGGTTTTCGCCTTATCTTAGTTACACCAAATTACCATAAAGAAAGGAAGGTAGGTAAAGCAAATGTCATTTCAAGCCTATTTAGATAAAGTTGAAGAAATCACGGGGAAGGCGCCAAAAGTATTCGTCGCCGAAGCAAAGAAAAAGAACTTAACCAAGCATAAAGAAATCCTCGAATGGCTTAAGGCAGATTATGGCTTAGGAACCGGGCATGCCAGAGCCATTGCACATGTAATTTTGCATGGTGCAGAATTTACAGTGAAGCAAACCACTGGAACTCATCGTGATGCATCAGGAACCCTTAACCTCGATGGAAAGAAAGCCGCTAAAAACAAAGTTAGTAAGAAATCTGCTTCATAGCACCACTTTTTAAGTCAACAAATCTTGCGCAACGCCAAAACGCCCGACAAGGAGAACACATGAATCTGCACGAAAAAATCAATTACGTTGAACTCCCTGCTAAAGATCTGGCAGCCACAAAAGTGTTCTTTCAATCCGTTTTTGGTTGGTCTTTCGTAGACTACGGACCCGAATACACAGCATTTTCGGATCAAGGGATCGATGGCGGCTTCTTCAAGTCTGAGCTTGCCTCATCTCCACAGAACGGTGCTGCTCTGATTATTTTCTACAGTACTCAATTGGAGGCTACGCTTGCAAAAGTTGAAAAAGCAGGCGGTTCTATTATCAGACCCATATTTTCGTTCCCTGGTGGTCGCCGGTTTCATTTTACTGAGCCAAGTGGAAACGAATTTGCTGTATGGAGCGAATGAGCGAATTCGTAAAGAGCTAAACATCCCATGCAAATAACCGAGACTTTATATGTAACAAACCGAGATGAATGGCGCACATGGCTTGCAGAAAACCATGCAACCAAAAAAGAAATCTGGCTTATTACCTACTCCAAGAATTCCAACAAACCTTCTGTTCTTTACCTGCATGCCGTTGAAGAAGCGTTATGTTTTGGTTGGATTGATGGAATCGCAAAGAAAATTGACTCAGAACGGTCGGCGCAGCGCTTCACACCACGCCGACCCAAAAGTAATTGGACAGAGCTGAATAAAGAACGAGTGAAACGATTGATAAAAAACGGAAAAATGACCGAAGCAGGTCTGAAAATCCTCCCCGACCTTTCGCCTGATGCTTTCCAAATTCCCAAAGACATACTTGAAGCCCTGCAAGCTGATATGCAAACATGGAATAATTTTCAGCGATTTCCGGATGTTTACAAAAGAATTCGCATTGGGTATATTGAAGAAGTGCGAAAACAATCCACTGAATTTCAAAAAAGGCTCAATAACTTCCTAAAGAAAACACGCGAAGATAAGATGTTTGGAACTATCGAATAACAAACATCGCGCGACGAAGTAGAGCCTGTATCCCTGAATGGATGTATCCCCCACTCCGCGGAGTAATCATGACAAATTCGATGTTGACCCATAGACTCGCCCGACGTGACGACCTCGAAGCACTGAAACTATTGATGGACCAAGCCATATCTGAAAATCAGAAAGCCTTTCTTGATGAAAGCCAGATTACGTCAAGCAGGGCGATTATGGGGTTGGATACTCAGTTGATCGACGATGGAACCTATTTTATTGTTGAATCCGATAGTCAATTGACTGGCTGTGGCGGATGGAGTCGTCGTGTAACGATGTATGGTGGAGACCAAACGCCTGGGCGCAGTGCGGCTCTTCTTGACCCGACGAAAGATGCAGCCAGAATTCGCGCCATGTATACTCATCCTGATCACATTCGCAAAGGCATAGGACGGTTAATCATCTCGCTGTGTGAAGAGGCTGCAAACGCCGAAGGATTCACGAAGATGGAATTAGTAGCAACATTATCGGGAGAACCGCTTTACCGCTCATGCGGATTTGAGTCTTACGAAGAAATCGTTGATGATCGTGGCGGTGCTGGAGTGCCACTCTTGCGAATGAGAAAATCATTGGCATAAAACCGTTGAGCGTTTCCAGAAAACTTGGGGACTAGTGTATTTCCATCTTGACTAAACAGAATATATGTTCTAAAATCCCGCATCCTAAATAAAAATCAATACAAGTCTTTATCATGTCAAGAAAGGACAGAAATAAGACCACTCAAGACCTTGCACATCCCCAAATTGTAAGAATTTGTTTATCTACTTTGAACATAGCAATTAGATATTAATCCAGATATGGAGGAACCAGTCATGAGAAAGATTATTGTGCTTGAACATATCTCCCTAGATGGTGTCATACAAGCCCCAGGCGGTCCAGAAGAAGATCCCAGCGAAAGCTTCGCGCATGGCGGGTGGATCGCACCCTACTCCGACGAGGTTATTGGAACCGCCCTGAGAAAGCAGATGAACTCGCCGTTCGACCTATTGATAGGTCGCAAAACCTTTGACATTTGGGCTCCGTACTGGCCTCACCATGCCGATATATGGCCCAACGTCAACAAGGCGACCAAGTACATCGCCTCGAACACCATAACGGCTAGCGAATGGCAGCCATCGGTGTTCTTAAGCGGAGACATTGCAAAGAAAGTTGCCGACATTAAGCAACAACAGGGACCCGATCTGCATGTTTGGGGAAGTGCTAACCTTCTTCAGACGTTGATCAAGCATGATCTGGTCGATACGTTCTGGTTGATGATCTATCCGATCACCTTGGGCAGTGGAAAACGTTTATTTGCTGATGGCACCATCCCGGCGGCATTCAAGGTGACGGAAAGCATAGTCGGCTCGAGTGGCGTCATTGTCGTGAATTACGAGCGTGCAGGCTCAATCTCAACCGGAAGTTGATTAAAGAATCACGCCGTGTCGGCATGGGATTCAAAAGTGGCAAGGTATATAAGGAATCGGTATGAAGGCAGAAAACATAATAGGACCCGCCTCGATCGTTGAAAAACCGGAAAGGTCATATCTCGGAATTCGTTTCAAGACGCCTTTCGGTGGAATGTTTGCTTTGATCACGAAGGCATTGAAAGAAATGCGGAAGTGGAGCAAAGAGAATTCTCTGCCTGAGGAAGGCCCGTATTTTGTAAGGTATTACCATTGTGATATGAAAGATATTATGGATGTTGAGGTTGGGTTGATGACAAATTCCAGTCATGTTGGCAATGGACGCATTAAACCGGGTACTCTTCCAAGAGGAAGATATGCTACTTTGGTTTACAAAGGAAACGGACTCCGAGGGAATCAGGCTCTTATGAAATGGGCAACCGACCAAGGCGTAACCTTCGATCCACTTGTCCCCGATGCTGTGGAACCGTACACATGCAGATACGAAGCATACTTAACAGACTATCGTATCGAATCGAGAAAGCTGCTTTGGGACGTAGAGTTGTCGATCAAGATTGCCGATAATTGAGTCTGACATCTGGTTCAATTTGACAATTTCGTTTCAAAAACTTACAAGCTTTTAGCGCGCCCACTTTTCCATATACAAAAAAGGATGTGAAATGGTAATATCGCAAGATGCAGCCAATCATCTCCAAACGCAGACCACTCTTCTTCTCGATTTTTCTTAGCGCGATTCTGATCCCACTTTTTATCTTAACTTTCGCAAAACGCACCCAGTTCGACACCACTCCAAATCCTTCTACAGACCCTGCCTGGCCCCCCGAAGTCGTAAAAATTGAATATCCCAGCTCTGCCGACGATACCCTCCAACCGGCTCTTTTTTACGCGCCCGAAGGCAATGAACCGGTCCCATTGCTGATCGCCTTGCATAGCTGGTCTGGCGATTATATTCAGGGATTAAATGCTCCGGCAGCCGAATGGTGCATTGAACATGGCTGGGCTTTCCTACACCCCAATTTTCGCGGACCGAATAAAAGACCCGAAGCCACCGGTTCAGAATTCGTCATTGAAGATATTCTCAGTGCCGTAGATTTTGCCACCACCCATTTGAATATTGACCGCAACCGCATCTATTTAGTTGGAGCGTCAGGCGGCGGGTATACTGCCCTTTTGGTTACGGCTCAACACCCCGATATTTGGGCTGGGGTTTCAGTTTGGGTTCCCATCTCTGACCTAAGCATCTGGCATGAGCAAACCAAATATTTGGACCCAGACTTGACCATGAATCTGGAAACCGCATTGGGAGGCGCACCTGGCACATCCCCCGAAGTAGACCTCGAATATATAAAGCGCTCCCCACTCACCTATTTATCTACAGACATCACAACTCCGCTCGATATCAATGCAGGCATTCACGACGGGCACAATGGCAGCGTCCCTATTAACCAATCACTATGGGCGTTCAATGCTCTGGTAGACTCACAAGATCGTCTATCTGAACAAGAGATCACATATTTTGTAGAGCAGGAAAAAGTTCCAGCGGACTTGATCGACCCATTATTGTCTGACCCAGCCTACGGCGAGGAAGAGCCGCTCTTTAGGAGGCAGTCCCAGAATACACGCCTCACAATTTTCGATGGCGGGCATCAGATCATCTTCGAGGCTGCTCTCTCGTGGCTGGCACAACAACAAAAATAGGAGACTGCATGAACATCCCACAGGAACTCAAAGACCTCATCGCCTCAGGTTCGCACGCCCATCTCGTCACGATGAACAAGGATGGCAGTCCGCATGTCACCATCGTGTGGATCGGCATCGAAAATGGTGAGATCGTCTCGGCACATTTGCCGCGCAACCAAAAAGTGCGCAATATCGAACGCGACCCACGCGTGATCATTTCGCTCGAAGCGACTACCAAGAGCAGCTTCGGGCTGACCGAATATGCCGTCATCCATGGGGAGGCGCGTATCACAGAAGGTGGTGCAGCCGAGTTGTTACAAAAGCTGGCGTATGTGTATATGGGTCCTGGTGTGAAATTCCCGCCAATGGAGAATCCCCCACCTGGCTACATCACTCGCGTTCGAGTGACCCGCATCGAAGGCGTCGGTCCGTGGACGGGCAAGTCCGTTTAATTTTCAACCCCTATCAATATGTATGCTCTCTCCAAAACTCCAGTTTCACAATCCACTGCCCAAACGCTTATTACAGCGCATTTTGGGGCGAACGCACTCATTCATGATTACTCCGAACTGACTGATGGCATGTACAACGCCGCCTATCTGATCGAGTTGACGGATACGCGGCGCTTCGTGCTCAAGGTTGCTCCGCCAGATGATTTCAAAGTGATGCGCTATGAAAAAAATATCATGGCTGCCGAAGTGGAAGTCTTGCGTTTGTTACGCGCCCGTACAGAAATCCCTGTGCCAGATGTGTTTGCGTATGATGCATCACGGCGATGGCTTGATAACGACTATTTCATCATGAGTTTCGTGCCCGGTACGGCGTTCAATAAACTGCGAGAGCATCTCAGCGCAGAAGAGCGTCGTCCCATCGACATTCGCACGGGCGAATACCTGCGTCAGATCCATGCCATCGCCCATTCCAACTTTGGGTACTTCGCGCAACCGAACACACACACGAGTACGTGGCGCGCCGCATTTATCTCCATGCTTGAAGGGATTCTCGCTGACGGCAAAGATGCTAACATCCCATTACCCATCGCATATGATGAATTCCTGCCGCGACTTGAGCGTTACCTGTATGTGCTGGATGCGGTTACACAGCCGCGCCTCGTCCACTGGGATTTGTGGGATGGCAATATATTTGTCGACCCACAGACTAAACAGATCACCGGAATCCTCGATTGCGAACGTGCCTTATGGGGCGACCCATTGATGGAAGCGAACTTCGGTGCATTCGGATCGAATCCCGCCGTGCTGACAGGCTACGGCGTAGATCTGCTCGCCTCTCTCTCCGCCCGAACCCGCCGCTCGCTCTACAATCTTTATCTTTGGCTGATCATGACCATCGAATGCACCTACCGTCAATTCGAGACAAAAGATCAAGAGAACTGGGCACGCAACAAACTAGACGAAGAACTTAAGATATTGGATGGAATAAATTATGAGTGACATTAAAATCCGCAAGCTCACAGAAAAAGATGTCTCTGCCTTTGAAGGATTATTGCATCTCTTTAACCATACCTTTGAAGAAGAACGAACACTAAGCGATGCGGCTCATCTCTCTGCCCTGCTTAAGAATCCGCGCTTTATCGTCATAGCGGCATTTTCCGGGGAAGAAATCCTCGGCGGGCTGACGGCGTATGAACTGCCTTTGTATTACGGCAATGAAACCGAGATCTTCCTTTACGATATGGCAGTCCACCCAACTCATCAACGCCAAGGCATCGGCAAACAACTGATTGAGTTTCTAAAAGATTATTGTGCACAGAACAAGATCAACACTCTCTTCGTCCTTGCCCATGAAGAAGATACACACGCCCTTGAGTTTTACCACTCCACTGGCGGGCAGCGCGAACATGTGGCAAACTTTCTCTATGAGATCGATTAACCGACGCAATTTAATTGTAGGGGCGACCCGTCAGGGTTTAACCTAGGGTCGATCCATAAGAAAGGGTCGTCCCTTGCCAAAAATATTTAAAAAACTCGGCTGGGTTGCCCCTACAATGTGAAATAAGACCAAAAGAGAGGTATCCAATGAGCCCTGCCCGTATGTCCAAAATCGAAGAAGCCATGCGCGTCGTCATGCAATTCAATGATGCCTTCAACCAACACGACGTCCCAGCCATGATGGCATTGATGAGTGAAGACTGTCTCTTTGAGAACACTGCCCCCGCGCCCGATGGGACCGTATACAAAGGGCAAGCGGACGTTCGTCAATTTTGGGAAAGCTTCTTTCAAGAATCGCTCCAAGCGCATATCGAAATTGAAGAGATCTTCGGCTTCGGCGAACGCTGTGTGATGCGCTGGAAATACAGCTGGGGCAGCGGGCACGTCCGCGGCGTGGATGTTTTCAAGGTGCGTGATGGCTTGATCACCGAAAAATTATCTTATGTTAAGGGATGAAAAAATGAATTCGACTGCTTCAAAAATTACAGGGATCGTGATCGCCATTGTGCAAGCCTTTGACATTCTCATTCACGCAGCCACCGACCAATTGGAGTTTTTACGTGTTACAGCCAATATTGTCATTCTCGTTTGGCTGGCGATCTTATTATTTGGTAGGCTGAGGCAGGTTTCAAAAGCAGCCTCGGCGGGCGCAATAAGTTTGTACCTCCTGCTCAACTTGATTTTTCTTTTTCAATCCGGTTTTACCAATCCGGCACAGGGAGGTGCACCGCGCACCATGCTATTCATTTTGGTGTTTCTAACCATTGTGTTATCAACCCTATTCACCACCAATCATCAAGGGAGCGGACAAATCCCATGAAAATCAATGGCATCGAAGGTATGACAATTTCACACGTTCAGTCGGAAGTAGCACGAGGCGGAAAATTCGTCATGTATCAATACTGCATCTCAATACTGATCATGACCTTCCGCAGAAACTCTGGAATTTATTTCATTAAAGCTGATGAAAGTGCGGTCACCCCAGGATTGGGGTTTACCCTCCTTTCGTTGGTGCTCGGCTGGTGGGGTATCCCATGGGGACCGATCTATACCATTGGCTCTGTGTACACGAATTTCACCGGCGGGAAAGATGTGACCCAACAGATCATGGCATCCATCGCTCGCCCAGCACCGCAACCATAAATATCACCGATCTCTCAAAAGAAAACCAAAGACCATATCTATCATTTGGATTTTCTCGATGACTTCAATTACGCGAAGTCCATTTTTACATCAACGATCAGAAGATTCGTACCATTCAACAATCGCCGGAATACCCCATGCAGTTCATGCTCAATATCTACGACCTGTCTGAGTCACCAAAACATGACCGTCCCATGCAATTCATCGTGGATTATGTTTGCGGCTACGCGCCGTCAACCTAAAAGGAAGTATTGTGAAGAAAATCTTTGCAACCATATGCTTATCCGTTGTGCTGTTTTCTTGTGGCACGCCGACCATATCCCCTGCGGCAGTGTCTGAATTCCAGACCCTTGAAAACCCTGTCACATTTCCTGATTATAAAAATGCCACGTACTTGATCGAAGGTTCGTTCATAACACTGACCGATGGCTTCTCTGAACTGGAAGCCGCGCCGGGATCGGCGAGCAAGATCACCACCCGCTACTTTGGTAACGAAGCGATCGGCGACCTCAATAAGGATAGCAAGAATGATATTGCTTTTCTTCTCACCCAAACTACCGGCGGAAGTGGAACTTTCTTCTACCTGGTTGTAGCCTTGCAAACTACATCTGGAACTGAAGGCACCAACGCCATCTTCCTTGGTGACCGAATTGCCCCGCAAAATACAACCATTGAGAATGGAATGATTACCGTCAACTATGCCGATAGAAATCCCGGCGAACCCTTCACCACACAACCATCATTGGGAGTTTCCAAGTATTTCAAGATAGAAAACAACATCCTCACCGAAGTCCAAAATCCCTAATAAAAACGACCTCCGAAATTTTCGGAGGTCGTTTACTGCTTACTGTCTGCTACTAACTGAACTACCCGTTCTTCCTTTGGAAATCCGCCATGAACTTGCTCAGTTCCTGCGCGCCTTCAATGCTCATCGCATTGTAAACCGAAGCGCGCATACCGCCCACAGAGCGATGTCCCTTCAAGCCGATCAGGTCATTTTTCTTGGCTTCCTTTGCAAATGTCTCTTCCAATTCTTCACTGGGCAAGCGGAACGGAATGTTCATCAAGGAGCGGGCTTCGGGCACGGTGTGTCCGCGATAGAAACCGCCGCTGGAATCAATGGCGTTGTATACAATGCCAGCCTTCTCGCGGTTCGTCTTTTCAATGGCAGCCAAACCACCCATCTTCTTCGCCCACTTGAAGACCAAACCCACCATGTAAATCGCAAACGAAGGTGGTGTGTTGTGCAACGAACCGCTCTCAGCGAGGGTCTTGTAATCGAGCATCACGGGCAGGTTCTCGGGAGTCCGAGCGATCATGTCATCCCGAGCGATCACTACCGTCACACCAGAAGGTCCGGCATTCTTCTGCGCACCCGCATACAGGAATGCATATTTGGAAACGTCAATCGGGCGGCTGATAAAGTTGGATGAAGTATCACACACCAACGGCACACCATCAGGAACCACCGGCTCATTGAAGAACTCGACGCCGTGAATGGTTTCATTCATCGTGAAGTGAGCATAGGCAGCCTTGGGATCAAAGTCATATTTATCGGGCAGGCTATTGAAATTTGTTGCTTCGGTGTTGGCAGCCGCGCGCGCCGTGCCGAGCTTCTTGGCTTCCTTCAACGCGATCTTGCTCCACGAACCGGTCACCACATAATCGGCAGATGCACCCGCCGCGCGCAGGTTCATCGGCAGCATCGCAAATTGCAAAGTCGCACCGCCTTGCAGGAACATCACCTTGTAATTTGAAGGGATGCCCAACAGTTCGCGCAAGTCGGCTTCGGCAGTTTGGATGACCGCTTCGAACTCCTTCGAACGATGGCTGATCTCCATCACCGACATGCCGGTGCCTTTGAAGTTCAGCAATTCGGCTTGCGCTTCTTGCAACACTTCCAACGGCAACACACCCGGACCGGGATTGAAATTATGGACTCGCTTTAACTCAGACATGGATTCATACTCCTGTTTTTGATATTGGACAACAAACGCCTCACGCTTCGCGTAAGACTTGGGCTTGATTCAGTTTCGAAGAGCAGTTGTCTACACCGATGATTTTAGTGCAAAATCAGACAATCGCATTCAAATCATTATATAGTTTGTCAGACAAATCTACAAGAACAATAAGCACCCATATGGGCTGATTTCCATCGTTGACAAAGGCATATCGCATTGTTAGAATGACAGACGTGTTGCGCATGAATTCACAAACAGGAACACAGCCGCTTCGGCGGTTTGGTTCCTGTTATTAATTTACCGTACACGTAGGGGCGACCCGCCCGGGTTTAACAGATAATCTTCCCCCACCGGAAGGGTCGCCCCTACGAAAATAATTTCCACCAATGCAGCGCGAGAAACCTCTCAGACTGCAAATTAACAGGAGAATCCCAATGAAGATCATTATCTGCGACAAGACCGAAAAAGAATACATCGAACAGATGCGCGCCGCCGGGCTGACCGTCGACGTCCGTGACGACATCACCCCCGAACAACTGCTGGTGGAACTGCCCAACTACGAGGGCATGGTCGTGCGTTCGCGCACCAAAGTCCGCAAAGACCTGATTGACGTGTGCCCCAACCTCAAGGTCATCCTGCGCGGCGGTGCCGGGCTCGATACCATTGACCATGAATATGCCAAGGAAAAAGGCATCACGGTCATGAACACTCCCCTCGCCAACTCCAAATCGGTGGCGGAGCTTGCGATTGGTTATATGCTGATGATGGCTCGTTCGCTCTACAAAGCCAGCGCCACCATGAAAGCCGAAACCTGGGACAAGAAAAGTTTCAACGGCGACGAGATCGGCGGCAAGACTCTCGGCTTGATCGGCATTGGCAACATCGGCAAGGAAGTGACCAAACGCGCCCTCGCCATGGAAATGACCGTGGTCGCCTACGACCCGTATGTGAAAGAAATGGCTGGCGTCAAATTAGTTACACTGGATGAATTGCTCGCCCAGTCTGATTACATCAGCTTGCATTTGCCGAAGACCAAAGAATCCAGCAATATGATCGGCAAAGAGCAGTTTGCCAAGATGAAGAATGGCGTGCGCATCGTCAACTGCGCGCGCGGTGGAATCGTCAACGAAGAAGCACTCTACGAAGCGCTGACCAGTGGAAAGGTCGCAGGAGCCGCGTTGGACGTCTTCAACGAAGAGCCCCCCGTTGACTGGAAACTCGCCAAGCTCGACAACGTCATCGCATCCCCGCATATTGGTGCAGCGACTAAAGAAGCCCAAGCTCGCGTCGGCGCGGAAGTGGCTGAGAAGTTGATCGCGTTCGCGAAGAAATAATTCGCATCCCCGTAGGGGCGGGGTCACCCCGCCCTGAGAAGACCGGGCGAGGAGACCTCGCCCCTACAATTTAATGGAGACATCATATGAAAATCATCAGCGACATTGGCATTCAGATCCCGCAAGTGTATCTTCCCAAGCCCGGCGTTGACCCGCAGAAGTGGGCGGTGATCGCGTGTGACCAGTTCACATCGGAGCCGGAATATTGGAACGACGTGGAGAAGATCGTCGGCGATGCGCCATCGACCTTGCGCCTGACCTTCCCTGAGGTGTATCTCGAAGGCGAAGGTGGTGACGAACGCATCAAGAATATTCAAGCGGCGATGAAGAAGTATATGGATGAAGGCATCCTCCAGCCGCATGATGGTTTTGTATATGTGGAACGCCAAACCCTGCACGGCAAGACCCGCAAAGGCGTGATGCTGTGCCTCGACCTTGAACGCTATGATTACAACAAAGGCTCCTTCAGCCTGATCCGCGCCACCGAAGGGACGATCGTGGATCGCCTGCCTCCGCGTATCAAAATTCGCGAAGGTGCACAGCTTGAATTCCCGCATATTTTGGTGTTGATCGACGACCCGAACAAGACCGTCATCGAACCGTTGACCGAAGCCAAAGCAAAATTCCAGAAGCTCTACGACTTTGACACCATGCTTGGAAGTGGTCATCTCGCTGGCTATGCCGTGGATGCAACTTTCGAGAACAAAGTCGTCGAAGCCCTGCGCGGACTCGCCTCTCCTGAAACCTTC
>JAFLCE010000008.1 GCA_017303655.1 Anaerolineae bacterium | reverse complement strand
CCTGCCTTCTTTCTTCCTTGACCATCTCACTCTCACAGACATTCCCGCATATGCCAATGCAGATGTTGCTGTTTCTGAAAAGCTCTTCCCGATCATTTTCTTTTCACACGGCTGGAACGGATTCAACTCACAAAATGCAGGTCAGGCGCTTGAGCTGGCAAGCCGCGGATATGTCGTCGTTGGCATGCAGCATACCTATGGCGCTGTCACCACGGTCTTCCCGGATGGCACGATTGCGCCGAATAACCCCAAGGCGTTACCCGCAGACCGCCTCGACCCAAATTATGAAGACATTGCCCGCATCCTTGTGGACCAATGGGCTGGCGACATGAAGGACACACTGGATTTTCTTACCGAAGCCAACAGCGACGCGACCAGTCCCTTTGCCGGAAAATTAGACCTGGAACGCGTCGGCGCATACGGACATTCCACGGGCGGCGGCGGTGTAATCCAATTCTGCGGCACAGACCCGCGTTGCAAAGCCGTGCTCGGCATGGATCCCTTCATGCGCCCGGTTTCAGCAGAAGTCATTGCAAATGGAGTTTCGCAACCATCGTTCTATATGTTCTCACAAGGCTGGCGCGACGATACTGAAAGTATCAGCAACCGTTTCTTCTGGGAGTTTTATCCAAACGTAAAAGATAGCTTCGGCGTGGTTAGCATTGACGGCACCAAACATTTTGATTTCAGCGACTTGCCGCTCTTCTCGCCCATTGCGCCACAGTTGGGGCTGAAAGGTCCGCTCAACGGTGCGCGCGTGACAGAGATCGTCAACGCCTATTTGATCGGCTTCTTTGAGCAGACTTTGAACGGAAAGCCCTCTCCCATATTCGCTGGAAGCTTCGACGATTATTCAGAAGTACAGGTATGGAAACCATGAAGTTCAACAAACGCAACTTTTCGACAATCTTCTTAATTCTCGGATTGGCATTTTTGGGAATCGGTCTCGTAACCGACAATACCATCTTTTCTACAATTTCCGTGGTATTCGTAGTGTTATCCCTCATTCTCGGCGGGCGCTGGTTGAGACCAAGGCGAAAATAAGTTACCCGCACCGTTTTGTCCTTCGAGATAAGCAGATTTGACCCATATCGCCTGATAATCACAGGTAAAATAGATGCTCCATGAAATCCCGCATCCTGGCGATCCTCAACATTCGCGCTGGCGAAGAACGTAATGTATTCCTCATGCTCGCCCAATATTTTTTCATGGGCGCCGCCATGCTCTTCGTTCAGTCGGCTTCGCTGGCGTTGTTCTTCACCGTATGGGACTCGACCGCGATGCCTTATATCTATCTCGGCATCGCGGTCATCGTTTCATCCATCACTGCAATCTTTCTAAAGATCTCCGAGCGCACCTCTCTGGCGCGCTTTTTAATTCTTAGTGTGCTCTTTGTTTTGATCGGCAGCATCGCTTTGCGCATGGGTCTCGCCTTCACCAATTCCAAATGGCTGTTGCTGGCTTTGCCGATCTGGTCACAAACGCTGGTCAACCTTACCGTCACCGCCTTTTGGACTCTCGCTGGCAACATCTTCGACATCCGCCAAGGCAAACGCATTTTCGGTTTGATGAATGCTGGTTCGTGGTTGGCATATGTTGTGATGGGACCCTTCACCACGCCGTTGGTGAATGCCATCGGCACCGAAAATCTTTACTTCGTCATCGCGGCATGTTTACTAATTGCATTTCTATTACAGCAAAATGTTATCCGCGCCAACCCGAGCACACAAGCCGAACCTGAAGTGATCGAAGGTCAACCGCAACAGACTTCGATTTTGCAACTCTTTCGCATCCGCTACATAGTGCTCATCTTCGCGCTCATCACACTCTGGCGTATTTCCTATTTCATCCTCGACAACGTCTTCTACGACCGCGCCGCGTTGCAATATCCCACCGCAGATGGAATGGCAGGTTTTATCGGTGGATTTTTTGGACTCGTCGGAATACTTGGCTTCATCACAGATATGTTCCTGACCGGGCGCATCATTTCTCGTTTTGGCTTGCGTGCTGGGCTCTTAGCCACACCTACACTGACAGTTCTCTGCATGGCAGCACTGGCAGCCACAGGCACAATAGACCCGCAAGCATTGACCCTGCTTTTCTGGCTAGCAGTCTCTGGGAAGTTCATCAACGAGGGTTTGGGCTTCTCGCTTGATCAAACTGCCCAAAACCTACTCTACCAACCCATCCACGAACAGATTCGCGCACGAGCACAAACCATCACCGAAGGCATCATCCAACCGCTCGCCATCGGCTTGGCTGGCGGACTGCTTCTCTTATTCAATACCATCTTAAAGTTCAACGCCACCCAACTCACCTACATGTATCTAATTGCTGCGGCAATATGGATCGTCGTTTGCATTGCGCTCATCCGTGCTTACCCCGTTGCGTTGACCGAAGCTCTGCACAAACGCCGCTTCGGCGACAAAGGTATTTTGTTGACCGATTCCGCCAGCATTCAGATCGTCCGCAATGCTTTGAAGAGCAACCACGCCTCCGAAGTTATCTACGCGCTCGACCTGTTGGAAAAAGGCGAAAGCGACACCTTATCCATGGACATTGCCGCTTCGATATGTTCCCAGATTCCCGAAGTGCGGCAGGATGCTATCAAACGAGCAGAACGACTGAAACTCTCCGTGCTTCTGCCTGTCATACAGACGCAACTGAAATCGGAAGATGACCCAAAGGTGCGTGAGACCGCATCCTGCGCTTTGATCGTACTTGGCGCAGACTCGAACACGGCATTAAATTTACTCGCCCAAGAAGACGTCGCCACAAAACGCGGAGCTATGATCGGCTCGCTGCGTTCTTCCGCAGAAAATAAAAAGACAAAGGCGTATGAGCGGCTTGAATTGCTGGCAAGATCCGATAGCAACAAAGAACGAGTCGAAGCTTCTGAATTGATCGCCGAATCAACGAACCCTGCCTTATGGGAAGTTCTTTTGCCGCTACTAAACGACGAAGACTTGAACGTCAGAAAATCCGCATTGCGATCAGCTACGAAAATATGCCGGGCTGAACTATATCCATCCATCATCCCTGCGTTGGGGTCTCCACAAACACGCAGCCTGGCTTTCAACGCTCTAACCGTTGGCGGGAACGATGCCCTGCCAGCCATTATTGCATCGCTTAAAGATGAGAACTTGCATCGTCGCATCCATTTGCGATTGATCCGTGCCTGCTCGAATATCAAGAGTCAGGAGGCGGTCCACGTCTTGGAAGGGTTGATCCGTCACCCCAATGCGAGTATCCGTTCGCGCACGCTGATGGCTTTGCACGATTGCAGATACAAGCCCGAGCGTGAATCCATTTCACTTGTCAATGAACAGGTAACGGCGGAGTTTCGACGCGCGGCTTGGCTGCTGGGAACGATCCATGACTTGGGGAAATCCACGCAGGCAAATGTCATGGAACGGGCGGCGAGTCATGATATTGAAGAAACGATCAATCGGCTGTTCCATCTCTTTGGGTTTCTCTATGAACCGCACGCAATTCAGCGGGCGCACAACGCCATTCGGCGGCGTGATGCGAACCGCAGATCGTACGCCATCGAAGTCCTCGATACCACTTTGGACAAGGCGCATAAGTTGGTGTTCATCCCGTTGCTGGAAAATTTTTCACCCAAGGAAAAGCTTGAAAAAATGGGCGCAGAGTACAAGCAGATTTCGCTGCCGCCTGCCAGGCGCGTGTTGGACATTTTGGAAAACCCGCTTGCAAAAGAAAATCCGTGGTTGGTGGCGACTGCGATTGAGTTTGCAGAGGGGTTGGGAATTTCGCTCGAAACGAATGTTCTTGAAAAGCTGGCAACCTCGAACGAATCGCTGCTGACTCGTATGGTGACACGAAAAAGAAAGGAAACAAAAATGCTGAGCACTGTGGAACGAGTGATCGTCCTTAAATCATTGAGCATGTTCGCCGAGACGCCGGATGAAGCGCTAGCGGAACTGGCGGACTTGCTGCAAGAAATAGTCGTGCAGCCCGGTGATGTGATCGTCCGTGAAGGCGAGACGGGTGATAGTCTTTACATTATCGTGGATGGCAAAGTGGAAGTGGTGGACGATAATCGCATTCTGAATCAGTTGGAAGCGCGCGCGGTCTTCGGCGAACTTTCGATGCTCGATTCGTCGCCACGTACCGCCACGGTGCGCGCTTTGGAAGAGACTTCATTGCTACGGCTGGACCAAGTCTCGTTCTATGAGATCATGAGCGATTATGTTGAAGTGGCAATGGGCACGATCCAACTGCTCACGCGCAACCTGCGCGCCCGCACAGGGGATGTGATGGAATTGAGCAGAATGTTAGGACAATAACAGGAGCATCCAATGGAAACGAAGCCCGCTTTAGATTTAAAACTTGTTGAAGAATTTGTCGGGGTTGCCCATGGGAATTTTGCACGGGTGAAGGAAATGCTGGAAGCAGAGCCCGCCCTCGTCAATGCGACTTGGGACTGGGGCGGCGGCGATTTTGAAACCGCACTCGGGGCAGCAGCTCACATGGGCAACAAACAGATCGCCCATTACCTGCTTGACCATGGTGCCCGCTTGGATATCTTCGCTGCAGCAATGCTCGGCAATCTGGCTGTGGTCAAAGCCGCGTTGGAGGCGTATCCTGAATCGGTCAATACGCCGGGTGCGCATGGCATTCCGCTGATCACGCATGCCGAAGCAGGCGGCGCAGATGCAAAAGCAGTTTTAGACTATATCAACTCACTGGAAGATTAAGAAAGAGGACATGCCTTGGGCATGTCCTCTACTTTATTTTGATTTCCGTAACGCGCGCCGCACATGCGCGGATTCAAATATCCGGTCAAAAAATCCCTTGTACCCGTCTTTATCGTACAAGATCATGTAATCTGCCGGACCATACTCTTCGGGGGCAAGCATAATGGCAGGGTTGGGGTTGATCTCCAAAATAAACAACTCGCCTTGTTCGTTCATGCGCACGTCACAGCGACCATAGCCTGAGATGCCCATGGCTAAAAACATGCGCCTGCCAATATCTTGAAGGCGGGCGCGCAAGTCCGGTTCGGTCACTTCGTTGAAGTCAAACGGAATGTTGTAATCCCATTTAATATCCGTATGCCAGAACTCTTCCCCTTGTGGGAAGATCAATTGCGCGGGCGGGTACATAAAAGGATTATTGAGGTCGTTGGGGTTATCCACGATCAGCACATTGAATTCCGGTCCAACGATGAATTCCTCCATGCGGGCGGCACCAAATTCATTGCAAAGGCGCTTCACTTGCGCTAGTACTTCTTCCACGGTGTTTGCACGCGATTCTTTGGTCATGCCCATGCTGCCATAGCTCTTCGGGTGCTTGACCATGATCGGAAAACGCAAATTCTTTACAAGCGTCTCCGCTTCTTCAACACTATGTACGCGATAGCCTTTCGCAAAGCCGATGTTGTTCGCATCTGCAATTGCCTGCATTTCTTCGCGGGTAGGGTCAAAGCAACGTGAGTCTGCGCCGGTAAAGGGTAGGTTGAGGCGTTCCAATGCCTGCACAACTTCATCTGCCTGATACCCAATCTCATCATCTTCTTCATCTTCAAATTCGTAGCCTTCGCAAATGTTCAGAAAGACATCAAATTCATTGGATTCCGCCAATGCCCGTATCTTCTCAAAGACAGGTGCTGTCAGTGTGACCAGCTTCCATTCGTACTCTTTCATATACGGGGCAGGGTTGAAATACTCAATGTACTCGTCAGATAACACGCAAACACGCATGGGATTCTCCTGATTATTTTTTCCTATTTCAATTCCCATTTGGGAAAATCCAATAGAAGGCTATTTGGTTTCGGTCACTTTTCGAATGCTGCGCGGCTGTTCGGTATTGTAGCCTTTGGCACGCGTGAGATGATAGGCAAACAATTGCGCCGGAAGGATGCTCACCAACGGAGAGAGCCATTCAGGCGTTTCGGTTGGAATGGTCAATGGCACCTGTGCCAGCGACAAGGCTCTTTTGTCATTAGAGATGACAACCAACTCTGCTGCAATGTCAGAACGTAAACGCTTGAGCATTTCCAACATCGAATCAAAAACTTTGCCTTTGGCTGCCACTGCCAAAACAGGGTAGCCGCTCTCGACCATGGCAATCGGTCCGTGGGCAAAGTCGGCAGAGGAGTAAGGCTCGGCAATGATATAGGTCAGTTCTTTTAATTTTAATGCCCACTCAAAAGCCGTCGCATAATTGAAGCCGCGTCCCAACACCACCGTCTGATCGATATAACGATAGCGTTGCACGGCTTCAGAAATAAAGTCGCTTTGCTTCAGGGCTTGCTTCATCCAAGCTGGCACCTTTGCAAGTTCTTCCCACATTTTTTTATCATCCGCCAATGCAGCTGAAAGCATTGCCACGCACATCAACTCAGTGGTGTATGTTTTTGTGGCAGCCACAGCCTTCTCAGCACCGGCTTGAAGTTCAAGCACAAAGTCAGAAGCCTGAGCAAGCGGCGAAGCCGGTTCATTCGTCATCGAAAGAGTCAAACAACCCTGGCGTCTCCCCTCTTCCAACACGCTGACAATATCTGGCGATTTGCCAGACTGCGAAATACCAACCACCAATGCATTTTTTAACACAGGCGGTTTCTTGTAATACGTAAACAATGATGGAGTCGCCAGCGCCAGGGGCAAGCTATTCTTTGCACCCAGTAAATAATTTGCATAGCGCCCGGCATTATCCGATGTGCCGCGCGCCGCCAAAAATACATAATCGATCTTGTGCTTATGGATCGCCGCTGCTATTTTCTCGGTCGTTTTTCGCTGCGACCCAAGCAGTGCGCGGATTCGGTCTGGCTGTTCGTTGATTTCAGAAAATAAAGACATGAGCACCTCTACGCAAATTATACACGTAGTAAATTTAAGTCCGCAATGGCTATACGCATTATTCACTTGACAAAATATTTAGGTTAACCTAAAATATTTTTAGGATTAACTAATTTACAACCAACGCCTCCCCACTACGGGATGCCTGTTTCAGTTCCAGTGATTTTTTTCTACGGTACGCAATGGAGTCAAGATGAACGCTATTCAATTTACAGGTCTGCTTGCGATCATGGGTGCATTCGTTTATGCCATAGGCGATGTGCTTTTGCTGGCAAGCAAAGTGAACCTTGATGAATATCCCAAACTCAAAACATTTGCCAAATTACTTTCAGATGCCGAGAAGATGGTGGTGCTCTCCCCCACACGCCTCACATGGGGCGCTTTGATTGGGGTCTTTGCCACACCTTTGTTGCTGCTGGGTTATTGGCAGGTGTATCAAGGCTTGAACGGCGGAACAGCTTGGGTCGTGTTGGCAACTGTCGGGTTGTTTGGAATCGCTTCCGTCATCGGGACATTCGTGCATGGGACGTTCTATTACATGGGCGAATATGTCCATGCGCTTAATCAAGTCGAAGAAAATTCACAGGCTGTGATCGCGGGCATGATCGAACGTCACAAAAAAGTTTTGATTATCACATATGCGCCGTTGTTACTGTTCATTGTCATTGCATCGATCATGTTTTCGATCTTGGCGGCATCGGGTAACACGCTCTTCCCAGTTTGGATGGCAGGTGTGACGCCGTTGACAATGACCATTGCATGGATGCTGATAAAACGCATCCTGCCGCAATTCGTCCGCGACGCCACAGAAGGAGCGGCGTTCAACATTGCTTTTATGGCTTTCTTTATCTGCACCACCATCACCCTTTGGAATTAATCATGGCACAGAAGATCACATTTTCAACTCAAGATTACTTGAAACACATCTACGACTTGACCGAGAACGGTGAAACCGCCAGCACCAACGCACTGGCACAAAAGTTGAACATCAGCGCGCCTTCGGTGACTGGCATGATCCAGAAACTTGCATCGGCCACTCCGCCTCTGGTTGAATATCAAAAACATCAGGGCGCTACACTGACCAAAGAAGGAAAAAAAGCCGCACTTGAGGTAATCCGGCATCACCGTTTATTGGAAGCCTGGCTGGTGCAAACGTTAGGCTATTCCTGGGATGAAGTGCATGAAGAAGCCGAACGGCTTGAGCATGTGATCTCGGAAGATTTTGAACGGCGCATCGCCGCCGCCATGGGACATCCCACTCGCGACCCGCATGGCGAATTGATCCCCACAGAGGATCTGAAAATGCCAACCGATAATTCGGCACCACTTTCCTCTTTGCGCCCGAAACAAAGCGGCATTTTGAAATGTGTTAAAGCCGCAGATACCGATCTGCTTCGTTATCTTGAAAGCCTGGGCTTGATCCCCGGCGCGGAAATCGAAGTGACCGACTACTCTCCCTTTGACCATAACCTCACCATCAAAGTCAGAAAAAAGACAACCGTTCTCGGGTTGAACATCACGAGCAAGATCTTTATAGAAGAAAGATAAATATATGCTGGAACAGGCTGTTTTATTCCCGTCATTACCCGCCGTCAGCCTGACGGAAATTCTCATCGTCTTGACGGTGGCAAGCCTGGCTTATTTTGTTGTTTTCAATAACTTTGAGAAGCATGTACCGATTCAACAAAGAGTGGCCAAACTTTTCATCGTAGTGGGCGTTTTGGCTGCTATCGGCATTTTATTCAGCAGATATGGGTTCTGGGGCGTCATTACTTTGATGACCCTGGGGCAAGTTTATCTTCACGGCTGGTATTTCCCCAAACAAGGAATCAACGGCTTGACAGCCGAACCGCACGATAAATATTTAGAAGTAACCGCAAAAATGAAAGGTAACAAATAAACATGAACGAAAATATTTTCCGCATTTTAGCCGCCCTGATCCTTTTCACGGGCATGGGCATCTCCTTCTACTTCCGCCTCAAAGCGGATAGAGAGTCGGGAGAAAAACTTTCCCGCAAGGCAGATGGCACCGTCTTAATGACGATCATCCGCATCGGCGGACTCATCCTCTGGCTCAGCCCATTTGTATATCTGGTCAATCCAGCATGGATGGCGTGGTCAAAACTTGGTTTGCCAGACTCACTACGCTTGCTTGGCGTTGGACTCGGCATCCTCTGCGGATTTGGCATCTACTGGTTATTCAGTAGTATCGGCACGGGCATCACGCCTGTCAGCGCAACCCGCAAGGAACACAAACTCGTCACGAACGGAATTTATAAATACATCCGCCATCCGCTTTACACCTTTGGATCTTTACTGTTCATTGCCTTCGGCATGATGGCAGACAGTTGGTTCATCGCCGCACTGGGTATTCTCACGTTCATTCTGATGGCGATCCGCACACCGAAAGAGGAAGCCAATCTCATCGCAAAATTCGGTGACGAATATCGTGAATACATGAAGCGGACGGGAAGATTTTTGCCAAAACTATTTTAGTTACAAAAGGATTCATCACAAAATGAAAAAGTTGACTTTAACAATATTGACAATTACATTACTCCTGAGCGCGTGTGCTCCTGAAACAAATAACAATGCATCTGGAAAACTTAACGTTGTCACCACCATCGGCATGATTGCGGACATCGTCAAAGTAGTCGGTGGCGAGCATGTGGAAGTGACGGGACTCATGGGTCCAGGCGTTGACCCCCATTTATATAAAGCTAGTGAAGGGGATGTCACATCCCTGCAAGATGCAGATGTCATTTTCTACAACGGTTTGCATCTCGAAGCGCAGATGGGCGGCGTGCTCGAAAGAATGGGAGATTTTGGGATTACAACGGTTGCTGTCACAGACAAAATCGACCGCACATTACTGAATGCCCCACCAGAGTTTGAAGGTAATTACGATCCGCACGTCTGGTTCGATGTCACCTTGTGGATGAAGGCGGTGGAACAGGTGGAGGAGACGCTCATCGAAGTCGATCCAGCCAACAGGTCCGATTATGAGGCGAACGCGGAAGCGTATCTCGCGGAACTCGAAAGCCTGCATCAGTATGTCCTCGATCAAGCCAACACGATTCCCGCCGAACAGCGCATCCTGATCACAGCACACGATGCGTTCAATTATTTCGGTCACGCCTATGGTTTTGAAGTGCGCGGTTTACAGGGCATCAGCACCGAAGCACAGGCAGGGACTGCCGATGTGAAGGCGCTGGCAGACTTCATTGTTGAGAAACAGATCCCAGCCATCTTTGTCGAGTCATCGGTGCCGCAAAGAAACGTGGAAGCCGTGCAAGCCGCTGTGCAGGCACAAGGGTTTGACGTGAAGATCGGCGGCTCGTTATTTTCGGATGCAATGGGAAGCGAAGGCACGCCCGAAGGAACGTATGTTGGCATGGTGAGACACAATATTGACACTATCGTATCTGCGCTGACAGGAGATTAGGATGAGTGCTAAAGCAATTGAAGTCACCGACCTGACGATTGCATACAAAGATAAACCCGTTCTTTGGGACGTGGACATGGAAGTGCCATCAGGCACGTTGATGGCAATCGTCGGTCCGAACGGCGCGGGCAAGACCACTTTGATCAAATCCATTTTGGGTCTGGTCAAGCCCGCGGCGGGGCAGGTGCTTGTGCATGGCAAGTCTTTTGCGGAGCAACGGCATCTGGTTGGGTATGTTCCCCAGCGCGGAAGCGTGGATTGGGACTTCCCGACCAGCGTGCTGGATGTGGTGATGATGGGACGTTACGGGACGTTGGGCTGGTTCAAAAGACCAGGCGCTTCGGAACACGCCGCGGCGTTGGACGCGCTCGATAAAGTTGGGATGAAGCCGTATGCAGAGCGTCAGATCAGCCAACTCTCAGGCGGACAACAGCAACGCGTATTCCTGGCGCGTGCACTTGTGCAGGACGCGCAACTGTATTTCATGGATGAACCCTTCCAGGGCGTAGACGCAACCACTGAGCGCGCCATCGTTGCCTTGTTGCAGGAGTTGCGTAAAGCAGGCAAGACCGTGGTTGTCGTTCATCACGACCTGCAAACTGTCCCTGAATATTTTGATTGGGTCACGATGCTCAACGTCCGCCGCATCGCCAGCGGACCTGTGAGCGAAGTCTTCACCGAACAAAATCTGCGCAAGGCGTACGGCGGCAAGGTTGCCTTTCTCAGCGCAGATGGAAATGGAAAAAATGGAAAGCATTGATCGCTTCGTCATTGCTTCGTCGTCGTTACACTCCTCCTCGCAATGACAGATAATAAGCTATGGACATCTCTCAACTCTTACACGATCTCTTTTTTGATTACACCCTCCGTACGGTGGCGCTTGGCTCTGCCATTCTGGGAATCGCCAGCGGCGCGCTTGGCTCGTTTGCCGTTCTCCGCAAACAAAGCCTGCTGGGAGATGCCATTTCACATGCGGCATTGCCTGGAATTGTGCTTGCATTTCTTCTCACGCGCAGCCGTGAACCGATCGTCCTTATAACAGGCGCCATGATCGCAGGCTGGGTCGCCACGCTTGCCATGCTCAACATCACGCACACGACGCGCATCAAAGACGACAGCGCATTGGGACTGGTACTCTCGGTCTTCTTCGGCTTCGGCTTGATGCTGTTGACCTTTACGCAGAGGCTCCCCGACGCGACCCAGGCAGGCTTGGACAAGTTCCTCTTCGGTCAAGCCGCCACGTTGATCGAAAAAGACGTGTTCACGATGGGTATCATCAGCGCCATTGCACTGACCCTGCTTGCGATCTTTTGGAAAGAATTCAAACTCACCACGTTCAACCCTGAATTTGCCGCAAGTCTTGGTTTCCCTGTACGCCTGCTGGATGTGATTCTCACAACATTGCTCGTTGTTGCCATCGTGGTCGGGTTGCAAACCGTCGGTGTGGTGTTAATGTCTGCCATGGTCGTCGCCCCTGCCGCGGCGGCGCGTCAATGGACAGACAAACTCAGCCGCATGGTCATAATCGGCGGATTCTTCGGTGCCCTCTCTGGAGTAAGCGGCACACTCATCAGTAGTTCTGGTGCGAGGCTTCCGACGGGTCCGCTGATCGTGTTGTGCATGACAGCCATTGTCATTTTTTCGTTCCTGTTTGCATCCAATCGCGGACTTTTCTGGAATTGGTTGCGCTCACGACGAAATCGGCACACGCTCCGCGCCAGAGCCGTACTCGCCGACTTGAACACCCTCGCCATGCAACACCCCAACCAAAAGCACGGACATTCCGTCGCAGTCTTGCGCGCCATGAGCACAAATCCCGATGGCGTATCTCATGCCTTGAATCAACTGAAAGAACGCGGTCATGCGCGTGAACAATCAAAGGATGTTTGGATGTTGACCGATGAAGGTTTGACGGAAGCAGGCAAAGACCAGAAGGAGGATGCGAGATGAACTCCGCACAATTTGAAATCCAACTCATTGCATCCATTGTGGCGGTTGCCTGCGCCTTGCCTGGGGTCTACCTGGTCTTGCGTCGCATGGCGATGATGAGCGATGCCATCAGCCACACGGTTCTGCTTGGCATCGTGATCGCCTTCTTCATCACCAAAAGCATTACGTCGCCGCTTTTATTGATCGGCGCAGCGCTGATGGGTGTTGTCACTGTCAGCCTTGTGGAACTTCTCAACCGCACAAAACTCGTGCGTGAAGATGCCGCCATTGGCTTGGTCTTTCCCGCCATTTTCAGCATCGCAGTCATTTTGATCTCGCGCTTCGCGGGTGATGTACATCTCGACACCGATGCCGTCCTGCTGGGCGAACTCGCCTTTGCACCGTTCAATCGTCTCAGACTCCTCGGCTTTGATGTTGGTCCAGAAGCGCTGTACACATCAGGCGGCATTCTTTTGCTCAACATCCTGTTCATCATTCTCTTTTACAAGGAACTCAAACTCGCCACGTTCGATCCCGCGCTTGCCGCCGCGCTCGGCTTCGCACCCGCCGCGATTCATTATGCGTTGATGACATTGGTCTCACTCACGGCAGTTGGTTCGTTCGACTCGGTCGGCTCCGTACTTGTCGTCGCGTTCATGATCGCGCCGCCTGCCGCCGCATACCTGCTCACCGACCGCCTCTCGCGCATGTTGATCTATTCCGCATTGATCGGGATCTTCTCCGCCGTGAGCGGATACTGGCTCGCACACTGGCTGGATGCTTCCATAGCAGGTTCGATGGCAACGATGACAGGCGTTTCCTTCCTGACCGTCTACCTGTTCGCCCCCGAACGCGGACTCATCGCCCAGGCACGACGCCGCCAAAGTCAACGCATCGAGTTTGCCATGACCATGCTCACGATGCACATCGCCAACCATATCGCTACAGAGGAAGCCGAAGCAGAGAATCAAGTGGTGCGCTTGCACGAACACCTCAAATGGTCGCCGCAATTCGCAATGCAAGTGGTTGGCATCGCCGAACGAAACGGCTTGATCGAACAAAGGCACGGTCTGCTCACCTTGACAGACATTGGACTGCAAAGATCGCAACAGGAATTTAGTTCATGAAAGATACAAGAACAAATAGATAGTACACACTCTCCCGCTGGTTCGGATTTTCCGAGTCAGCGGGAAGTTTCTTGAAAGGAGATAAATAAGATGAATCTTATCTGGTTTGCAACATTTCTGATTGCTTCGTGGTTCCTCTTCCGCCCCGAACGCGGTTGGTTTTGGCAATGGCAACACGGACAAAAATTGACCGCCAAGGTCTTGCAGGAGGATGCGCTCAAACAGATCCACCAATGCGAGACCCATCGCGACAAGCCGTCGGTCAATAGCATTGCTGGAGCGCTCAAGGTCAGCCCCGACGAGGTGACGAAGGTCATCAACAATCTTGTGGCGCACGAACTCTTGCAGTTCGAGGGCAGCGAGATCAAACTCACGACCGCGGGACGCGAGTATGCCTTGCGGATGATCCGCGCACATCGCTTGTATGAACGCTATCTTGCAGATGAAACAGGATACGAAGAAACCGAATGGCATGACCGCGCGGAACGCTTCGAACATACGCTGACAACTGAATCCACCAATCAGCTTGCAGCCCGCCTCGGCAACCCCACCCACGACCCGCACGGCGACCCCATCCCCACTGCCAGCGGACATATGATCGAGCCGCAACGAATTCTGCTTACGAATTTGAATCTCGATAAACCTGCCCGCATCATTCACCTTGAAGATGAACCTGAAACCGTCTATGCCCAGATCGTGGCAGAGGGATTGCACATCGGGCAGGTGGTGCGGCTGATCGAGTCTTCTCCGCAGCGGGTGAAGTTTTGGGCAGATGGAGATGAGCATGTGGTGGCACCGATCGTGGCGGCAAATATCACAGTGGCAGAACTGTCTGAAGCGCCGCAGCAAGTACAAGTTAAGGGAGAGGCGTTATCCAGTTTGCTGCCGGGCGAGTCGGGCAGAGTTATCCAGTTGTCGTATCGCATCCGCGGGGCAGAACGTCGCCGCCTGATGGATCTTGGTGTTTTACCTGGCACGCTGGTATCGAACGAAATGAACAGTGCAGCAGGTGACCCATCGGCATACCGCATCCGCGACGCGATGATCGCTTTGCGAAAGTCGCAGGCAGATATGATCTTGATCACGAAAGAGGAAACAAAATGACAACCGAAACTCAGCAACCAACATCCGCCGTGTGCGAAACCTGCCCGGTGCATAATGCGGCTGCGCTTAAAAAACTCGGCGTAGATATGACCGATTTCGATTTTGTCGTGGCGCTGGCGGGCAACCCCAACACAGGGAAGAGCACGGTGTTCAATGCGTTGACCGGTTTGCGCCAACACGTGGGCAACTGGCCCGGCAAAACAGTGACTCGCGCCGAAGGTGTTTTTTTATATGGCGATAATAAATACAAATTGGTGGACCTGCCCGGCACGTATTCATTGTTAGCGACGAGTCTTGATGAAGAAGTGGCTCGCGATTTTATTTTGTTCGGTCAGCCCGATGTGACCATCGTCGTTGTGGATGCTACACGGCTTGAACGAAATTTGAATCTCGTTTTGCAGGTTTCAGAGATCACAAACCGTGTCGTGGTCGCTTTGAATTTAATGGATGAAGCAAAACGTCACGGTCTCAAGATTGACGAAAGACGCCTCGCACGTGACCTGGGCATTCCTGTCGTCCCCATGTCTGCGCGGCAGGGAGAGGGAATCCCCGAACTCTTGCAGGCGGTTAGCGAAGTGGCGAAAGGTGAAGTGGTCGGCAAGCCGTATCGTGTGAAGTATGTTTCGCCTGAACTCAAGAAAGCGGTCGAGCAGTTGACCGCGCAGATCGAAGCATCCTTCCCCGATCTGCCGAATGCGCGTTGGGTGGCGCTACGCCTGCTCGATGGAGATGAGCGGATCGCAGAAGCTCTGCGCAAGGGTGAGCTCGGTGACCTGACCCATGGCAATATTGAGGCACGTTCTGCGCAGTTACAGGTGATCGGGAATCAATAATTTACTTATCGCCCTCACCCAGCCCCTCTCCCGTTGGAGAGGGGCTGGGGATGAGGGAATGGAGTTTACAAATGACAACATACCCTTCGAACAATCACGAAGACATCCTCAACAACGCCCAATCGCTGCGCTGGGAGATCGGAGCAGACTTTCACGAGAAACTAATGGAGTCGATTTACACCGACGCCTCGCAGATCGCAGACCGCGCCACGACTCGTCCCGATAAAAAGCCGCGTTTCGATCTGGACCGCACCATCGACAAGCTGGTCACCAGCCGCGTATGGGGTTTCCCACTGATGCTCCTTCTGCTCACCATCGTCTTCTGGCTGACCATCGCCGGAGCAAATGTCCCATCGGGAATCCTAGCAACCTTGCTCTTGGACACTGTTCATCCCTTCCTGAAAGGGGTCTTTGCTGATCTTGGCATCCCCTGGTGGATCGACGGCTTCCTGCTCGACGGCGTTTACCTGGCAACCGCCTGGGTCATCAGTGTGATGCTGCCCCCAATGGCGATCTTCTTCCCGATCTTCACATTGCTCGAAGATTTCGGCTATCTGCCGCGTGTGGCGTTCAACCTCGACAATATGTTCCGCAAAGCGGGAGCTCATGGCAAGCAAGCCCTGAGCATGACGATGGGATTTGGCTGTAATGCGGCAGGTGTGGTGGCAACCCGCATCATTGACAGTCCACGCGAACGGCTGATCGCCATTCTCACTAATAATTTCGCACTCTGCAACGGACGCTGGCCCACTCAAATTTTGATCGCCTCTCTGTTTGTCGGCTCATTGGTGCCTGCCCACCTGGGCGGACTTGTCTCTGCACTGGCGGTCGTTGGTGTGGCTGTCTTGGGTGTGATGCTGACCTTCGGTTCTTCATGGGCCCTCTCACGCACGGTATTGAAAGGTGAAGTCTCCACGTTCAGCCTGGAATTGCCTCCCTACCGCCCGCCGCGTATCTGGCAGACCATTTACACATCGGTGATTGATCGCACATTGGTTGTGCTTTGGCGTGCAGTGACCTTCGCCCTGCCTGCTGGTGCGGTCATCTGGTTGGCATCCAACATTGTTATTGGCGGGAACAGCATTGCAGGGCACTTGATCAATTTCATGAATCCGTTCGGCTTGATCCTTGGTCTCAATGGCGTAATTCTCGTGGCATACATCGTCGCGATTCCTGCCAATGAGATCGTCATTCCCACCATTTTGATGTTGACCGTGCTCGTTACCAAAGTGGCTGGAGTCGGCGCAGGCGCGGGCGTGATGTTCGAACTCGATTCGGATGCCCAAACTCTGGCACTCCTGCAAACCGGCGGCTGGACTTTACTAACCGCGGTCAACTTGATGATCTTTAGCCTGATCCACAACCCGTGCAGCACCACCATCTACACCATTTACAAAGAAACCGGCAGCAAAAAATGGACATGGATCGCGGCGGTCACGCCGGTGTTGATGGGCATTGCCGTTACTTTCATTGTGGCACAAGTGTGGCGGTTCGTGGAGAGTCTCTTTTAAACCAATCCCCATTATGTTGGATTGCCCAGCCCAAAGAATGCCTGTAAAGTACTCTTTATAGGAGAAAATACAAAATGAAAAATAATCTTTGGGCTGGGGTGCTCATCCTCATTGCAAGCATGGCATTGACCAGTTGCGGATCGCTTACCCCGGTGAATTCCTTCGCAGGCACATGGACGACCAATCTTGGCACGATCAACTTTGTGCAAAACGGGAACGAACTGACCGGTAATATCGAAGGGTATGGCGGCTTCTGGAACGAAACTTTCACTGGAACCATCAATGAGAACGGTGAAGCAGTCTTTGATACAGAAATTCTAGGTGGCTTTACGCTTATTCTCGATGGTGAGGATGCGTTCAAGTCCACATCCACAGACCTATCCTTCTGCGGCATTCGCGGCGTGGACATGGAACTGCCCGCAGGTTGCGGTTTCAGCGGGAAGTGGATCGTCCCGTCCAAGTCCGTTTTTCTGCCAGGAAGTTATATGGTCTTAACACAAGTTGGCAAGAATGTAACTGGCACTATATTCGACGGAAACGACAACGACTACGAAACCTTCACCGGCGTCATGGAATGGGGCAAGGGCTGGCGCGCCAACGGCAAGTATAGCGAACGCGGCGAAATATCCCTGTGGATGAATGCCGCAGAAACCGGTTTTCAATTCATGTCTGAGCAAGGCAATATTCAGGAACTTTGCGCCGTCCGCGAAGGGGTAGACAGTGCCTACCTAAGCAGTTTCTACTGCGAACCAGACTAACACTTTAGACCCTGTCAAACATCATCTTGACAGGGTCTTTTTCACGGTGTAATATATGAATACTTGTTCATATATTCAACTATGAAACTCACCGAACTCAAAGCCATCAAACTTGCCGAACTCTTCAGCTCCCTCAGCGATGCGAGTCGTATCCGCATCATCGCCCAGCTTATGGACGGGGAAATGAGCGTCCGCGCCCTCGCCGACGGACTCGGCATGACCGAATCCGCCGTATCCCACCAACTGCGCGGACTGCGTCAAATGCATCTCGTCCGCGCGCGCAAATCGGGCAGACAAGTCTTCTACTCGCTTGACGATGACCATGTAGCGAAACTTTTTACACTGGGTCTTGATCATGTCCAGCACGGATAAATCCATGCATTCCCATTCTCACACCCACTCACATATCGGCGACCTGACCCAGCAAACCACCAAACGCCTCACCCTCTCGTTGATCCTCACCGCCGCCTTCGTCATCGTTGAGGTCGTTGCGGGCATCTTTGGCAATAGTCTCGCCCTGCTCACCGATGCCGCCCACAACTTTACGGACGTCATCGCGCTGGTCCTCAGTTGGTACGCATTACGCATTGCCCTGAAACCCGCCCATGCAGGCAAGACCTTCGGCTATCATCGTGTTGGGATTCTCGTCGCCCTCATCAACTCCACGACGTTGATTCTGATTGCGTTTGGGATTTTCGTGGAAGCGTACAAACGCTTCCTTTCCCCGCCCGAAGTGGATTCGACTCTCCTGATCGGAGTCGGTGCTGTGGCGTTTATCATCAACCTCGTCACCGCCTTGATGGTCAAAGAAGGCAGCGAACATGACCTCAACCTGCGCAGCGCCTTTCTCCATCTCATGGGAGACGTCATGTCCACGCTTGGGGCGGTCATCGCAGGCATCATCATCGCCTTCACAAAATGGAACTGGCTTGACCCACTCGTTAGCGTTCTAATCGGCGCGTTCATCTTATACAATGCCTGGAGCATCCTCAAGCAGACCATTCACATCCTGCTCGAAAGCACCCCCGAAAATATCAACATGGACAGCATGGTAAGTGACCTGCAAAAAGTAGATGGCGTTCTCGGTGTGCACGACTTGCACGTCTGGAGCATCAGCGAAAACCTACGCATGCTCTCCGCTCATGTCGTTATTGACAATATCTCTGTCGGTGAAGGCGTGAGTATTCAACACAACATCAACGAATTACTTGCCCACAAGTACAACATCCAACACGCGACCCTTCAAATGGAATGTGAAGGCTGCGGCAACGGTTTACTTTATTGTGAGATCCGCGAGCATCAACACGAACACGTATAGGTATTCAAATGGAACAGATTCAAACCATCGAAATCCCCATCGCGGGCATGGACTGCACCGAATGCACACAGCACGTGCAGAAAGCCATTGCCAGTGTGAGCGGCGTGCAAAAAGTGGACGTATTTCTCTCGTCTGAAAAAGCCATCGTGCAAATGAATCCGTCCCTTGTAAAAATGACGGATATTCGTACTGCCGTCAAGAATGCAGGCTATTCGGTCGCCACAAAAGAAGAAGAGACAAAAACGCCAAATGTCGCGCTGGCAGATTTTTCGCGCCGCATGTTCACCGCTTTCGGTCTCGCCTTTGGCGCGGTCATCATTATCGTTGTCCTCGGCGAATGGCTGGGGCTGCTTGATAATTTGACTCAACTCATCCCCTTCCCGGTTGGCGTGGCGTTCGTTCTGCTTGGCGGCGCGCCGATCTTTCTAAACGTTATCCGCGCCACGCTCAATAAACAGATCATCGCTCACACACTCATGAGCATTGGCGCGATTGCGGCACTCGTCGTCGGCGAATGGACGACGGCAATGGTGGTCATTTTCTTCATGCACATCGGAAGTTATACCGAACGCCTCACAGCAGAAGGCGCACGTCGCGCCGTAAAAGACTTAACTGCGATGGCTCCTCAAACTGCCCGCATCGAAAAAGACAGTGCTGAAAAAGAAATCCCCATCACAGAAGTACAACTCGATGACATCGTCATCGTGCGCCCCGGCGAAAAGATTCCCGTAGATGGAGAGGTCATCGCCGGTCACGCGGCAGTGGACCAATCGTCAGTGACAGGCGAGGCGATGCCGGTGGAAGCAGGCATCGGGTCCCAGGTGCGAGGCGCGACCATCCTTAAGCAGGGCACGCTCAAAGTGCGCACCCAAGCCGTGGGGGCACAGTCCATGTTCGGGCGCGTCATCAAGATGGTCGAAGAAGCCGAAGCGCACCGCGCCGATGTGCAGCAGTTCGCCGACAAGTTCAGCGCGTATTATCTGCCCGTTGTCGCAAGCATCGCCGCACTCACATTTTTATTCAGCCGCGATCCGCTTGCAACCGCGGCGGTTTTACTCGTGGCATGTTCTTGCAGCATCGCACTCGCCACGCCCATCGCCATGCTCGCCACCATCGGCATGAACGCGAAACATGGCGTGCTCATCAAAGGCGGAAAATATATCGAGATGCTCGCGCGCGCCGATGTGTTGTTGATCGACAAGACCGGAACGTTGACGCTGGGCAAGCCGGTCGTGACGGACATCATCGCGCTGAACGGCATGGATGAATCTGCGCTTCTTTCCCGTGCCGCATCTGCTGACCGTTACTCCGAGCATCCCCTCGCCGACGCTTTGCGCCGCTCCGCGCACGAACGCGGACTTGTGCTCAGCGAGATCACGAATTTTGAGTCACACACCGGCAAAGGCATACAAGCGACCGTGGACGGCAAAAATGTTTTCGTTGGCAAATCGGCGCATGCCATTCCCGAACAAGCCAAAGAATTTGAAGCGCAAGGCAAAACGGTTTTATATGTTTCGATGGATGATACGTTAGTAGGCGTTATTGCTGTCTCTGATACCTTGCGCAACGAAGTGCCAGATGCATTGCGAGAAGCAAAACGACTTGGCATCAAAAAGATCGAACTGCTCACAGGCGATAATGAACGGACAGCGTCTTCTGTAGCTGGTGCGTTGAATATTTCCTACCACGCCGATTTAATGCCGGAAGATAAGATCCGCATCGTCAAAGAATATCAATCGCAGGGATATATCGTCGTCATGGCAGGCGACGGCATCAACGACGCGCCCGCACTTGCACAAGCCAACGTCGGCATCGCCATGAAAGCCGGAACAGACATCGCCATCGAAGCCGCCCACATCACCCTCCTGCGCGAAGACTGGATGTTGATTCCGCAAGTCATCGCTGCCGCACAACGGACTATGCGTGTTGTGAAGGGCAATCTTGGTTTTACGGCAGCGTATAACATCGTCGGCTTGGCGTTGGCAGCATTTGGCTTTTTGCCTCCGATGCTGGCAGCTGCGCTACAATCTATCCCTGATTTGGGTATTCTCGGCAATTCTGCTCGGTTGTTGAAAAACCAATGACTCGCCACAGAGATCACAGAGAACATAGAGAATTTATTTGTTTTTCTCCGTGACCTCTGTGTGCTCTGCGGCTAATTCTTTCCAAAGGAAAACGCCCATGTCTCAAGCTGCCAAAGCACAACAATTTTTATCCCTACACAATAACGGCAAACTGCTCATCCTGCCCAATGTGTGGAATCCCATTGGCGCGCGGATGCTGCAAGCCAAAGGCTACCCGGCGGTTGCCACTGCCAGCGCCGCCATTGCTGAATCGATGGGATACAGTGACGGCGAGCAAATTAAGTTGGATACGATGCTAGAGATGGTGGGAAGAATTGCCCGCAGTGTGGATGTGCCAGTCACCGCAGATTTTGAAGCAGGCTATTCAGACAGTATCGAAGGTTTGCAGGAAAATATTTCGCGCCTGCTCGATACCGGTGCGGTCGGCATCAACTTTGAAGACAGCTTCGATGATAGTTCTCACCTGCGCCCCATCTCCGAACAAGTGGAGCGCATCAAAGCCGTGCGCGAAGTTGCCGAACGAAAGGGAGTACACCTCGTCATCAACGCCCGCGCAGACAGTTTCTTTGCAGAAGGCTTTTCTTCGGATGAAGAACGAATTGACGATGTTGTCACCCGTCTCAACGCCTACATCCAAGCCGGAGCAGATACAACGTATCCCGTTGGGCGTGGCGACAAAGAGACCTTGAAAATTTTGCGCAAGCGCATCTCCGCGCCGATCAACGTGCTCGCCACAGCAAAGACCGCTGCTTTGAAAGAACTACAGGAGTTGGGGATCAACCGCGTCAGCTTCGGACCGTATATTTTCCGCTCGCTGCTGGCGAAAATGTCCGCTATGCAGGATGAGATACTAAATATGGGAAGTTATGATATCGTGATGAATGGGATTTGGTCAGGTAGTGATGTGAAGAAGTTTTTAATCGAAGGAAAAGAATAAACAAAAAGAGACGGCTTGCGCCGTCTCTTTTTGATCTTTATAGATTACGGGTTGACTTGCTGATTACCCCAGCCGCCCATCATGCCACGACCGTAGCCACCAGCTTGTCCCTGCGGACCAGTACCGGTGCAGTTACCGTTTCCATGTATGCCACCCATGCCTTGCCTGTGTGAGAGCATCCAATCAGCCTGTTCCTGGGTAATGACGTTCGCCGCCACTGCCGCATTAACCGCATTCGTGCGGACTTCGGTCATCATAACGGGGAACTCTTCCGCGGTGACACCAGCCGAGAGGACAATGTCGTACATGCTTTCACCAGCAGCGAGGCGGGTGTTGATGTCGTTCACATTCAGGGCAAGTTTCTTTGACCATTCCACCACCTTAAAGGTATGAAGTGGACCTTCGCCGTTCCGCATAGGTGCCTGACCAGTGAACGGAGGGGTAACATCCTGAGCAAAAACCACACCTGCCCCTACCCCTACTATAGCGACTGTCGCCAAAACCAACGCAACGATCAAAATTATCTTTTTCATTTTTATCTCCTTTTCTTTTTCGAACTTACAGCTACAGTGTACAGTTCTCATGTAAAGGTTATGTAAAGAAAAGGTAGTGTTCAAATGAAGGTTTTGGGGATAAAAAAGCACCCGCCTCTTACAAGGCGGGTGCTGGTGATAAACCATTCAAATTCCGGCGTTGCTCAAAACTGTGGATAGTTCTGAGATCAAGGCGGTAAGCGCAGGATGGTCCATCTCGAAGCGTTCAATCGCTTTTTTCATTCGGGCAAGAACAGATGGGGTTCCTACTTCAGCCTTATCGAGCAATCCCTGTACATCCTGCTGCAGGTCTTGCAATAGTTTGAGGCTTTCGGCATCGACCTTGTCCACTTTTTGGAGCTCGGCATGGACTTGTTCAAGAAGGGTCTCAAATTTTTTGTCGTTCATGGGTGGCTCCTTTCACTTCCATTTTACAACCAACCCATTCAGGTTTCCAGTGAATAACGTCATGAACCGGGCTAGGAAAATATTTCCTTCTCTGCCTGTTCGACCTCGGCATAGACTTTTTTGACTTCTTCCTTCATCTCTGCGGAAACACCTGCGGTTTGCGGAATGAACTTGACCATGTCTTTTGCCTGACGTAACAGATCGCGCACACCGGCAACAAAAGATAGATCGCTTTTGCCGAGTCCCTCCGTCGGGATGGGAAAGGCTCGGGCTTTTTGGATCAATTTTCGGGCACGGACGAGGCGTTCGGCGGCGGGGATGAGTTTTGCCATTGATAATTTCTCCGATGATTCCAGGATGTTTAATCCCATTATAGTCATAACTCCACCCGACATGGGAAAATGACAAACCGGGAGGAATTGCAGTTGACACATATTCACCAGTTGACTATACTTTTTGTAAGGGAATTAATATGTCAAAAGGTTCGGGTGTTTCTAAAATTATTAACCAAATTTTCGATCCGATTGCGGATCTGGAAAATGATGATCTTGGGAGGAGTGCATTTGCGCGCCAACTATTGGCAAGGCTGTCAGAAGAAAATTGCAGCCCAACCATTGGGTTGTATGGAGGTTGGGGAGTAGGAAAAACCTCGACTTTGCACCTCATAGAAAAAATTAATGACGCCTGTTCGGACACAAATCCTAATAAACTAGAAATTACCTATGTCGATGCCTGGTGTTACGAGGTCACCGGTGATCTAACCATCCCCATCCTGATCCGATTGAGGGAACTGGCTGGTGACCAAAAAGATCCTGAATATTCCACCCGATGGAAACGAGTGGTGGGTGTCGTGGCACAAGCCGGGACGGATATTCTCCTACGCAAACTGCTGGACCTTGAACTCGGTGATGTTAAAGAGTATGCCCAGTATATTCAAGAAGCCAGCAAGGGCGGAAAAACTCCACAGACATTAAAAAACCTGATGGATGCGGTCGATTCGGCACAAAAGGATTTCGAATATCTTGTTAACGAGGTCTGGGAAAAAAAACAACACAGGCGCATCGTATTCCTGATCGATAATTTGGATCGCTGTTCGCCTGAAAATGTGGTGAGGCTTTTAGAGTCGATCAGAAATTTTATGGATCCACAACATCTCACCTGGGTCTTCGCCATGGACTCTGGTGTGATCGCCAGCTATATCGACAAAAAGTACGAAGATACGAAAATGGATGGCAACAGTTATCTCGATAAGATCATCCCGGAGCAGTATCACATCCCGCCGATTACCAGCAGTGATATGCCGAAGTTGCAACGCTTCCTTGCCCGTGTCCTGCCAGAAAATCACAACGCAAGCCTGCCAGAGATCAACCTGATGAAGGTCCCACAGTTACCTGAAGTGCTTGTGCCGCGTCGATTGTTGAAGACAGCCCACCGTTTCTATCGTGCATATATGATGCCTTCCAAATTAGGTGCGCCTGCCGAGCCAGACACGATCTTTGCGCTGATCCTGCTTTATAACTCGTGGCCCGCATTTTATGAACGCTTCTCTTCAGACCAGCCTGAGCATGTCCGCGGTATTTTGGCGAACTTTATTCAGAAGGAACAGAACAGCCCGCATCTGATCCCTTTGCCACAGAAATATCTCGCAGACCGGTCATTGATGCATTACATGTACCATTGCTTCGTCAAGGGACAAGACCCGGATGCCACCCAAATTATTTTGGCTGGCAGTATGGCATGGCTGAGAGAAGCAGGGTTACCATGAGGTCTATTTTCTCCCGCTTCCGAGGGTTTATTGGCTCATTGCGCCTGATCCGGTTATTTATTGCGGCATCTTTTTTAATTGCCTTTTGGGTTGATTTCACACTGGCAATAAAAGGCTATTGGAATCTGTTCATTAAATTTCTCCCACCAACGCCAGAAACTTCTGCCGCGATGTTAAAAGTGACAACCGGGTTGATGCTTTTGATCGCTATTTATGTCGTGTTCATGTTTTGGCTGACCCACTTTGTGCTACCGATCACCCATTGGGAACAAAGTTTACCGGGCTTCTGGCGCATGTTCCTGCATGGAATCAGTTGGGGGCGTCTGCATGGACCGGCAGTATTTGTCCGCAATGGCGAGGTGCAGGGCGAACGTGCTGAATTTAGAAAGAAACACCCCGGTGTGGCGTTCCTTGACCTGCGCAGCGCGATGACGTTGGATAAACTACATCACAGCGAGGATGAAGACCTCTCTGACTCAGAGACGAACATCCCTCCGAAAGTGCGCTTTTCGCTTGTGCAATCTGGGGCGGCGTATGCGGCAAAAGTACGGACGGTAGGACCCGGATTGGTGTTTACAGATAAGCATGAAACCATCACAGGCGCGGTTGACCTGCGTACGCAGGTGCGGACGCGCAAGGTAATTGCCGATACCCGTGATGGGATCAGGGTATCCACATCTGTGACTGCGGTATTTACAGTAGGTCAACTGCCCGACGTTCTGGATGTGTACCTCGGCGGCGAAAATATGGATCAGGTATTTGTAATTGAATGGGATAAAACAGCTCCAGCGCACACGAAAAGAATCAGTAAATTGTTTCAAGATCTCAGTCCGGAGGATGAAGCGCAGGTAAAGGCATTTGCGAGCGCAACGATCCGGCATACCTCATTCAACTCCGATCTCCCATCAAAGAAAGATCCTTTTACCTTCGATGAAAAGCGGGTACAGCAAGCTGTATATTCCATTGCCAACCGGAACGACCCCGATACAACCGGTGTCAAAAAATGGTCTGATTGGCCCGCAGATGTAGCCGCAGAACATTTTCGAATCCTGCTCTCTGAATATCCGTATCTGAGCTTATATGAAGAACCGAGCAAGGAAAAAGATTCTCCACCCACACCAATGAAGGAGCTCAAACGCCGATATCTGGCGGCAGTACGAAATACTGGTGTGTTGGCATTTCAACTGGTGAGGCAGATCAATGGATTACCGCCTCAAGTTGGAGTGACCTACCCAGAAGACCAGTTGGTTTTCTTCCCACCCCAGACCTTCAAAGGACCTGCCGTCTTAAGAGGGCGAGGGATCAAGGTGATTAACGTATCATTTGGCGAACTTGAACCAGAAGACAAACGAGTGATGAAAAACCTGCGTGAATCCTGGCTTTCTGCAAAGAAAAAAGAAGAAAGCCTAAAGGTAGCTGATTCCAAATTGGAAGCCACACGCATCATCAACCATGCACGCATTCGCACCCAACAAAACATGAACTATCACCTTGCGAGACTGCTGGAAAAACAGGAATATCCACGCGAGGCATTGGCGATGTTGGTCTTTCAGGAACTGGAAGCCGCGGCGGCAAACCCTGAAACTCGCAAATTACTTCCAGAAAACACATTGAACATGATGAACACCATCGGTCAATTGCTTCTGCAAAGCCAGCGTGAAGAAGATGGTATTGGAAACGAACGGACATTCATCCCGCCAGAGGAAGAGGAGTAGGCATGAATATCTCCAACCCCATTCATAATTTTTTCCTGGGCGACAAACGCATTGGATGGTTGCGTTTCTTTCTGCTGGTCATCCTGCCAATAGTGGCTTTCTGTTATCTATGCTATCAATCGTTTATGTTCGGTACATCATTCCAGCTGGGATGGTTAATCCTTCTTTATTTCTTTTGCCTGCTGAGTGCGCTTTCCGCTGCGGTACATTACGTCCAAGATATCTTCAACGAAGATTTCGATAAATTACCAGCCCGTTATGTAATGGCAGCGTTCTTCGGCTTGCGCCCGCCAAAAGAGCAGATCAATGCCCGAAAAGAACGCTCCATTTATGAGCACATGGTTGATGTATTCGGAGGTCCTGCTTATTTGGAAGTAGACCCAGGCTGGGCTGTATTGACCGAATCGCTGACGACACCGGGCAAAACCTATGGGCATGGAAAAAAACACTTCATGTCGCGCTATGAGCGGATCGGAGCGATCGTAAACCTGCATGAACAGGAGGCAACCCTGCCTCAAATTTCTGCATACACTCGTGACGGCATCAAAGTACTGGTCGATAATGCCAAGTTTAACTATCGCATCTTCGATAACCGCGAGGAGTCTCACAAACACGACCAGCCAAACCTGACTCGAAAACCATTCCCCTATGCGAAAATTGCCATTCTTGATTACGCCTACAAACGCGGCGTAGGGCTCAATGCAGACAAAAAGCCGGAACAAACCGAATGGGAGAAGACCATTTCTGGGAAGGTTAAGGGAATTATCTGCGAGTTCATCAATGAACATAAATTGGATCAAATCATCGCCCCACGTGACCCGGAGAATAAATATGTACGTGAGGAAATTCGCAAGAAAGGGTATAGCGATGATTTCAAAGCAGCATTACAAAGCAATGGAGCAATGCTCACCTGGTGGGACCCGGGCGAATTCCGCACCGAAGAGAAGGATATCGAGAATCAATTCGTAACAAATTGGAGTGCAGATATCCAAAGCGAGATCGCGATCAACAACGCCCATGGCGAAGCTCGCAGAATGGCATATGAAGAATTAGGGCGTGCCGAAGCCGAAGCGGAACTACTGATGAGCATCATTCACGCTCTCGAAGGCATCAAACTCGGCAGAGACAAAATGCACACTCTGCAAAATCTGATCCTCTTGCGCACGGCGCAGGTGATCAAGGCATTTGGCTATAACCCGCCAACAGGCGCCGCCTCGCAGAAAAACAACGAGTGACCAAAAAAGTTTACAAGAGACATTTCGATCACTTTAGCCGCAGAAAAAGGAAACCTGTATGGGAAATTCAACCGACATCAACAACCTCAAAACCTGGCTCGCCCACACACTCGCCTGGCTTAAGGTGGACAAAACCACCGGCTCGCTACAACGCCCACACCTACAAATGCTCGACCTGATGGCACGCGCAAGAGAACAAAACCACCCAAACGATGTCTGGGAGATCATTGGGCAGCTCGAAGAACTGACCACCCAGGCAAGCATTCAAGAACAGGGTGAGATCTTTTTGAACTGCGCAAAAATGGCAGGCGAGTTGGAAAACTTGAAAGAAGCTGGGCGTCTTTGCAATGCCGCCGAGGCAAAATTTCGCTCCTACCCGCATCAACATGGCGTTTCATTATGGATGTTTGGTTGCATTCAGTGGGCTTCGCATCAACGGGTAAAAGCCATTTCCAGTTGGCGTGAGGCGATCCAGATCTTCAAAGCACGAGAAGCCAGCCTGCATATCGATGCAAATCGCATGGGCTGGTATACCCAGATCCTGCCGAAACTTGAAACCTATCTGGAAGTTGCTATTGAAAATGATGCCTTACCAGAATACGAGGATGACCCAACTGGAGACTCCAATGTCCCTTCAGCTTCTTCCTCTTCCGCCTCTTCGCTGGACATTTTGAAGTGGCTCTTCATCCCTGTCAGCGACTCTGTCCCTGCGGGCGGATTCGGAGCGGTTGGACATGATCCTGAGAATACGCCTCTTGGAGTAACCGAAGTCTTCATCGAGGATGAAGCGTATTCCATTCACAGCTTGCGCGGCAATGCCCAACGCTGGAACGAGATCGTCATCAATCCTGCGGAGAGGTACCACACGGTGCGAGTAACCGGCAACAGCATGAACAATGCCAAACCGACCCCGATTAGAAATGGGGATTACATCCTTGTGCGGCTTCAGAGCCATGCCAGAGATAACGATATTGTGATCGCCACTCTCAACGAACCCGATCCGCTCGGCACGGTCAAACGGCTGGGATTCACAGGCGGGCGTATCACCCTGCGTCCCGAGAGCCTTGACCCGAACATCCAGAACGACCCGAATTTCGACCGCGCCTATTCCTTGGATGAGGTCCGTATCAGCGGCATTGTAGAAGCGGTCTTCAAGAAAAAGAATGGGCATTAAATCTTGAGCAGCCCATGAACAACGAACAAGTTTCAATACCGCTTAAACGCTTCCTGCTCGTTAATGAATGTCCCCCATCTTGGAAAGGACTGGATCTATATCTATTCCGAGATGAGCATGTTGCATTTTATGTCGGTCAGTCACAGCTTGCTTTTGCGCGTGTGTGGGAACATTTACTGAGCGGATTCAAAGGGCACTCTATTGTCGGGCGTTTCATCTGGTGTAATTGGCCCACCTCGATGAGTTTCACCATCGAGATGATGAGTTCACGTTCCGGGCAATTTGATACGATCGGAAACGACTTAAATGCTGCTGAAAGACAGCTTATTCAACACTGGTCACCCTGCTTCAACATCTCACTGAACGATCAACCAACATCTTTACCGGCTTCATACTTGCCACCCAATGCTCCGTTCAGACGCAGACAGGGCTTAAACAAGTTAATTCATGAAGCAGAGCGCGCCGTGAAAGCGGATGATACAAGGTCTTTATTAGAGAGTTTGAAAGAAAACGAAAAATGACCGAAGAAATCCATCTCACCTTTTTGCGGCACGGACGTTCTCGAGCGGATGATGAAGAGGTCCACGAGGGTAGATACGACTCTCCACTCACTGAGGTTGGGCGCACACAGGTTCAAGCTCGTGCTCAAGAATTTCTCTCACGCAAATTTCACTTCGATAAGATCGTAGCCAGCACATTACAACGTGCGCATGAAACCGCAACGATTATTGGTGAATCTCTACAAGTTGCAGTTGAAACAGATGCTGATTGGATGGAGTTTGATAACGGTCCTTTGGCAGGCATGCACCGGGCTCTTGCCGCAGAGCGATACCCCAAACCAGCTTTTCGCAATCCATATGAACCCTTTTGCGAAACAGGTGAAAGCGATTGGGAGATCTATTGTCGGGGAGCCAGAGCCGTGGAAAAGATCGTTCGGCGCGGCGCTGGTCATTATTTGGTTGTTGCTCACGGCGGCATTCTGAATGCAGCCATGAGAACTGTTGTGGGCGTACAACCATTTATCAATCAACATGGTATAGTATTTGGGTTTGGCGATACTGGATATGTACGCTTGATCTACCGCCCAACAGAACATACTTGGATCCTTCGCGAGTTCAATACAGGTTTATAAATTTATGCTTATCTTTACCCGAACCAATTCTGAACATCCTGACTTTGTCACCCTTGTCCACTTGCTAGATGCCGACCTTGCCATAAAGAATGGCGAACAAAATTCTTTTTTCGCCCAATACAACAAGATCGCTATGATCCAACATGTGATTCTGGCACACGAAAACGGAGTCGCCGTTGCCTGCGGTGCCATTAAAGAATATGAGCCCGGTAGCATGGAAGTAAAGCGCATGTTCACCCAACCAGATGCCAGAGGCAAAGGGGTTGCCAGCCAAGTATTAGGTCAGCTCGAAGCTTGGGCAAAAGAGCTAGGGTATACCAAGTGTATTCTCGAAACTGGCAAACACATGTCAGACGCCGTTCATCTATACCAAAAGAATGGCTACACCGTAATTCCCAATTACGGTCAATATGCTGGGGTTGAAAAAAGCGTGTGCTTTGAGAAGCTCTTATAAATTAGAAGAGTTCTTTCGTCACTTCCTGCGCACAGCGGACGAAATCCAACACGCTGGGCACATTTCGCATCATATATGCCATACTGCCAACCACCTTCAACTTCATGGTCATCATGGCAGTCATGGGATTTAGTTTACCGGTCAACACATCTGTAATGGTATTGTAGGAAGAAGTCAAAGTAAATGCAGGTGTAGGGTAAAGAGCCGGGTCAGGTTTATACACAGTTGCACGGCATTTCCCTTGATACAAGTCAAGGTAAAAAGTAATTTTCTCTTTTAAGTTCCCTTCCGGTTCGATGATAAAAATGAGATCTCCCTCCCAGGTCTTTGCAACTTCGGCATAAGCCGCGTCTAAATTTAACTTCGCTTCCAACTCTTTCAACCATTCCTCACTGGGAAATATCGCACTCATTATTAATCCTCCATGGATTAGGATGTTGTAGTGTATCATTCAAAAATTAATAACCCAATTTCCTTGCGGATTTGAAAAAAATAGTCTATGCTTAACCTGCGGGTTGACAATCAACCCGTGGCAGCTATAAAGTTGCCAATCCTTTTGTTTCTCTCGGAGGAGAAAATGAAGAAAATCTTTACACTTGCCAGCCTGCTCGTTATGTTGTCTCTCGTCTTAACAGCATGTGGTGGCGGAAGCGGCTCTACCGCTTCAGACCTGCTCGGAGCGATTGAAGAACGCGGGTACATCCTCGTTTCAACCGACCCGAACTATGCCCCCCAATCCTTCTTGAACACCGATGGCGCCCGCCCATCTGACACCAAGTGCCCCAGCGATGCCCTCACCACTGCCGAAATGCAGGGCTTCGATGTGGACGTTGCCATTGCCATCGGCGACTCACTCGGCGTTGAAACCTGTTTCGCCACTCCTTCATGGGATGCGATCACAGCCGGTTCTTGGGCAGATAAATGGGATGTGAGCGTTGGCTCCATGACCGTCACCACCTCCCGCCAGGAAGTGCTCGACTTCAGCGTGCCCTACTACTACACCCCCGCGGTTGTGGCAGTTGCTGCTGATTCCGGCATCGCTTCTTTGGATGGTCTCTCCGGTCAGGCAGTTTGCGCCGGTGCCTCCACCACCTACGAAACCTGGCTCAATGGCGATACGGCTGGTCTCGGCTTGCCCGAATCCTCCATCTACGCTGCGGTTCCTGCGGATGTAACCGTGGTTCCGCTCGAAACCGATCAGGAATGTGCTCAGGCAATTGCCGCAGGACGCACCGACTTCGTTGCCTACGTCACCTCTGAAACCGTTGTGGATGCCAATCTCGCCGCAGGCATGCCCGTCACCAAGTTGGACGGTGCCGTCTTCTCTGAAGACCTCGCCGCCGCCTTCGATAAGGGTTCCACCCTCGACACCACCAGCCTGCGCGCCAAGGTGGACGAACTCTTCACCGCCATGCACAGCGACGGACGCCTCTCCGACCTCTCCAACAAGTGGTTCGAAGTTGACCTGACCGCTGCACCCAACCAGTAAAAATTAGTTTGTAACGAAGGGAAGCGGTTCATGCCGCTTCCCTTTTTATTTCAACTCCACACATGGAGGTAAAGATATGGCTAGCATTGCCAAACCAGACATTGTGCCCGGTTCGCAGGCGGAACTTTTATACCAGGCACAACTTCGCAAGGAACGCTCGTTTCGTATGCACGTCGGTATCTCATGGGGGGTGCTTTTTTTAATTCTGGTCTTTCTCTTTAGCGGGCAAGTGATCGAACTGGGTGCCTTTCAGTACGAGACCATTCAGCTCGATACAGAATTTATGTCCGAAAAGATCACCTTCATTGCGCAAGGGTTGGGGCAAACTCTGTTGATCTCCGTTCTGTCAATTCTATTGGCTACGGTTCTGGCGTTGCTGGCTGCACTAGGCAGGCTGTCAAAGATCCCGCCCATTTATGCCATCAGTACTTTTTACGTTTCCCTTATTCGCGGTACACCGCTGTATCTGCAAATATTTTTCTTCTTCCTCGCCCTGCCGCAGTTGGGCATTATCCTTTCCGGCATCGTCGCAGGCGTGCTGGCATTGGGATTAAATTACGGCGCTTACATGTCTGAAACCTTTCGTGCCGGGTTGAGCTCGGTCAGCAAAGGTCAGCGTGAAGCCGCCATGGCATTGGGAATGACTCCCGGTCAGACCATGAGGCGTGTGGTCCTGCCTCAGGCGTTGCGATTTGCCATTCCGCCCATGGGTAATGACTTTATCTCCATGACGAAAGACTCGGCGCTTGTTTCTGCTACGGGCTTTGTCCACGAATTGATGTGGCGTGCCACCAAGGTCGGGCGCGCTGAATTCAATAACCTGGAAGCCCTCATTATGGCAGCTATGTTCTATTGGACATTAACCCTGATTCTTACCTATTTCCAGGGCAAGTTGGAAGCCCGCCTCTCCAAGGGAGACCGATAATGCCCCTGCCTATTGTGAAGATATCCAATCTCGATAAATATTTTGGACGCCTGCACGTTTTGAAGAACGTCAGCGTGGAAGTGCCTGAGCGTCAGGTAGTCTGTCTGATCGGCCGCAGTGGCTCAGGCAAAAGCACTTTACTACGCTGCATCAACTTTTTGGAAGAGCCCTCCCATGGCAGCATCGAAGTGGACGGGGTTCACGTGCCAGCCGAGTCAAAAGGCAAGGAACGCAATCAACTGGTGCATGATGTCCGTTTGAAGACTGGCATGGTCTTTCAGGAATTCAATTTGTTTCCGCACATGACCGTTCTTGAAAATGTCATCGAAGGTCCTGTAACCGTCAAAGGCATAGACAAAAAACGAGCTATCGAACTTGCAGAGCAAAACCTGGATAGTGTCGGGATGTTCTTTAAAAAAGATGAATATCCCATGCGTCTTTCAGGCGGACAAAAACAACGCGTTGCCATTGCGCGTGCACTGACCATGGAGCCGCGTGTGATGCTCTTCGATGAACCCACCTCCGCCCTCGACCCCGAACTCATTGGCGAGGTGTTAAACGTGATGAAAAAGGTTGCCAACGAAGGCATGACCATGATCGTCGTCACACACGAAATGGGCTTCGCCCGCGAAGTGGCAGACAGGGTCATCGTGATGGCAGACGGCGAATTGGTCGAAGACTCTATTCCAGAAGATTTGTTCAACAATCCCAAAGACCCGCGCACCAAGGCACTGATCGATCGCTACCGCTCAGGTGAGCAATAACTAGGAGACAGCATGGCAACTTCTGACTTCAAAGTCACAACGGAACAGGTACAACATCCGGGCAAAGAGCCTATTACAGTGTTTTACCTGCGCGGCTGGCTGGATGCCCAAAGCGAAGCCAGCTTTCTTTCCGCGGCACAGGAAGCACACACCCAAGGCAGTCATAAGGTTATCATTCAAATGGAAGAGCTTGCAATGCTCACTAGTGCGGGCATTCGTATTCTGCAAAAAATACACAAGCTTTATTCCACTTCCGAATCAGACACACAACCAGCGGACATAAAGTTGTGCAGTGCGCCGCCGCAGGTATACCATGCACTCTCCCTGACTGGCTTCCTGCACACTGCCCCCATGTATGAAAACCTTCAATCGGCAATCGCATCTTTCGAAAAGTAGCTATTAATAATGACCCTTGCAATCACACGCCGCGTCAGTCCACGCTTTAACGAGTGCGAGATCACGCATATTGAACGCACGCCTATTGATGTTGACAAGGCACGCCAACAACACGATGCCTACGTCCACGCCTTGGTGGCATTGGGCTGCCAGGTGATTGAACTTCCTGAAGAGCCGAACCTGCCCGACTCGGTCTTCGTGGAAGACACAGCCTTCATCCTGCCTGAGCTTGCCGTCATCACCAGACCCGGCGCAGACTCGCGCAAGCCTGAAATCGAAAGCATCATTCCAGCCCTTGCCCCAGTGCGGCGGCTGGTACACGTCGCCGAACCTGCCACAGTCGATGGCGGAGACGTGCTCGTAATCGGCAAAAACATTTTTATCGGGAAATCCACCCGCAGCAATCAAGCCGCAGCCGATCAACTTCAAGAGGCGCTGCGTGCCGATGGGTATACCGTCCGCATGGTCGATATGACCGACTGCCTGCATCTAAAAACAGCGGTCACCCGTGTGGATGACAACACTTTGCTGATCAACAAAAACTGGGTGGACCCTTCTAACTTCCCCGGCTTGACTCTGATCGAGATCGACGCCTCAGAACCCTTCGCCGCCAACTGTTTGCCCGTCCGCGGCAAGATCATCTACCCGACGACCTTCCCAAAGACCCGCAAACGGCTCGAAGAACATGGGTTCCAGATTGCAGAAGTTGATCTGAGCGAACTGGCAAAAGCAGAGGGGGCAGTGACCTGCTGCAGCTTGATCATTGATGAGTAACGCAAGGTGCCTACTTGCACAATGACCATATAACCAACGACCAGGGAATCCACTCACCTGAAAATACGGGGACGATCCGTTCGGTGTTGTTTTGGTTCAACCTGGTCGCTTTTATGAGTCTGATCGTACTGCTTTTTATTTACCTCAAAAACAACTATCCAATTGAAGCCGCTATTACCGCCCTCAGCCTGATTCCGATCCTGGCTGCCTTCGAATTGAATCGCCGCGGCAAGGTTCAAGCCACCGGGAATGTTATTGTAGTCGTCCTGATCATCATGGTGACGGCTCTTGCAACCGTTGGGCAGGGCATCCATGATATTGGGATCATCGCGTATCCCTCCATTCTATTAATCGCCAGCCTCATCCTGAAAAAACGCAGCATCATCCTGCTAACCATCCTGACAGTCGCGTGTACCGGCTGGTTGATCTTTGGGCAGCTATATGGCGCGTACACACCGGTCCCGCGATACGACCCAACCTGGCAGGACTTTCTCATCGTCGGCGGCGTTTTGGCGATCACAGCCTTCTTCATCCAATCGCTTTCGAATACCCTTCACAAAAGCCTAATTCTCCGCAGCCAGGATCTCCAAAAACGGTTGGACATTGAAACATCCACTCGCGAAGCAGAAGCCTTATATCGCACACTGGTGGAGCAAACCACCGTTGTGACCTATCGTGACGCAGCCGACCTCGATGGAACTCCTTTATACGTCAGCCCAACCATTGAAAACTTATTGGGCTACACCCCGGCAGAATGGATGAGCCGCTCAGACTTTTGGCATGAGTTGGTTCACCCGGACGATCTGCCTACCGTATTGCAAGACGTTGAAAACTACATCCGTACGGGGAAAAAATCGGTTAGCGAATACCGCCTGCAAACTAAAGATAAGCGCTGCGTTTGGGTTCGGGATGAATCGGTGGTCATCACCGATGAAGATGGGAATCAAAAGTACATCCACGGCGTGTTTTTGGATATCACCGAACAAAAAGAAGCAGAATTAGCTCTCAAACAACGCGAGGCGATCTTGGGGGCTGTGGCACAAACGGCGCAATTGTTATTGAAATCCCGCAACTGGCGAACACAGATCAATGACATATTAAGGCTGCTGGGCGAAGCGGCAGGCGCAAGCCATGTCTATCTATTTGAGAATCATCGCGGCGACGATGGCACCATGTTATCTTCTCAAAAATATGAATGGGTTGCAGCGGGTATGCATTCAGAATTAGACAACCCCGCCTATCAAAATACTCTGCTTGTGCCGATCTCAGGGATCGAAGATTGGTTTAACAGCCTAAGTGCCGGGAAATATTTTTACGGCAGCGCTATTCAATACCCAGATTATTGGGAAAAATTTTTCGAGCAGAAAGGCTTGAAAACCCTTCTAGATGTACCCATGATCGTCAACGGTGAATGGTGGGGCATCATTGGTTTTGACGATTTTGTTAATGACCTGCCCTGGACTCAGGCAGAAACAAATGCGCTTTGGGCAGCCGCAGGCAATATTTGCACTGCTATCGAACGGCAGTTGAAAGATGAAGAATTACGTATCTCAGAAAGTAAATTCCATCTAAGTTTTCATCATACCTTTGTGCCCATGGTCATTTCACGCATGACCGATTCAGTCATTCTGGATGTCAACCCGGCATTTTGCAAAGCCACAGGCTATTCGCAAGAAGAAGTGATCGGCAAAACAGGCACAGACCTGAATATTTGGAGTAATACCAAAGAGCGTGCTTTGTTGTTGGAACTGCTGGAGAAAAACGGAGTTGTTGATGAATATAAGACGGGCTTTCGCACAAAAAGTGGAGATATCCGTACCGGTCTGCTTTCCGTCATCAAGATCCAATTCGCGGCTGAAAGCTGCTTACTTTATACTGTGTTCGACATTTCAGATATTGATCAACTCTTAAATGAGCTAAAAGCAAAGAACGACGAATTGCAGGCATTCACGTATACAGTGTCACATGATCTAAAAGCTCCACTGGTGACGATCTCTGGGTTCCTGGGTTATTTAGAGCAAGATACAAAAAGTGGCAACCTTACCAGAGTAAATAAAGATATTCAGCGGATCCATGATGCTGTGACGAAAATGCAGCGACTGCTCAATGAATTGCTTGAGCTATCCCGCATTGGTCGCCTCACCAATACGCCGGAAGTTGTCCCCTTTAAAGAGATCGTAGACGAAGCCCTCAGCCTGGTCGAAGGTGAATTGCAGCAGAATCAAGTTGAGGTTAAGGTCGAGGCGGAACTTCCATCCATTATTGGTGATCGCGCGCGGCTTGTGCAAGTCGTCCAAAATTTAGTAGAGAACGCTGCCAAGTTTAAAGACTCACAACTCAAGCCTTTGATCGAGATCGGTGTGCAGGAGAAGGAAGGCGAGCGGCTTTTTTATGTGCGTGATAATGGTCTGGGAATCGAACCGGTATATCACGAACGGATCTTTGGTCTGTTCAACAAGTTGGATGCCAGCAGTGAAGGCACTGGGATCGGGCTGGCACTGGTAAGGCGCATTATCGAGTATCATGGCGGACGGATCTGGGTTGAATCGGAGGGGCTCGGAAAGGGTGCTGTATTTTTCTTTACGCTCCCCGGTTAAAAAAACGAACTCCCCAAAGGGAGTTCGTATGCGCTGGAGAGGACTTGAACCTCCACGTCTTACGACACACGCACCTCAAGCGTGCCTGTCTGCCAATTCCAGCACCAGCGCGTAAGCAGGCAGTATTATAATCGTGTTACTTTTCTTGTCAAGCAAATCAATTAGGAGATTTTTTCATGGCTCGTATCGTAGTGGATGCAATGGGAAGCGACGAACACCCCGGACCGGATGTAGAGGGAGCGGTTCTGGCAGCACGTGAATATGGGGTCGAGATCATTTTGGTTGGGGATGAAAGCAAAGTGCGACCTGTGCTTGAGAAACAAAATACACAGGGGTTGACCATCCGGGTGGTGCATGCGCCGGAAATGTTGACCATGGAAGACAAGGGCGAAAAATTGGTGTTGAAAGCGCGCGCCAAGGATTCACAAAATTCGATGGCGGTCGGCATGGATATGGTCAAACGCGGTGAAGCGGATGCCTTTGTGACGGCTGGTAACACCGGCGCGGGCATGGTCACCGCTCTTTTTCGGCTCGGACGCATCCGCGGGGTGGATCGCCCAGCCCTGGCACCCATCTTCCCGACAGCGACGGGAACCTGCGTGGTGCTCGACATTGGCGCCAACCCCGATTGCAAACCTGAAAATTTGATGCAGTTCGGTATTCTTGGCAGCATCTATGCTGAAAAAGTGCGTGGTGTGAAGAATCCAAAAGTAGGTTTGGTCTCGAACGGTGAAGAAGAAGGCAAAGGCAATGAACTCGTAAAAGGTGCCACGCCTTTATTTAAAGCATCCAACCTCAATTACTTTGGGAATGTGGAAGGCAAAGAAGTCATTGGCGGTGCTGTGGACGTAGCGGTGACCGATGGGTTTACCGGCAATGTGATGTTGAAAACCTCTGAAGCCGTTGCCAAGTTGATTACAGACACAATTCGTAGCTTGATTAAAAATGGTAACCTGCAAACAAAGATTGGCGGATTGCTCGTAAAGCCTGCATTGAGTGCGATCAAAAAGCTGCTTGACCCAGGTGAGCAAGGTGCCGCCCCCATGCTCGGCGTGAACGGACTTGTGTTCATTGGGCACGGTCGCTCGGACGCCTTCGCGATCAAGAATGCCGTGCGTGTGGCAAAAGAAGCCGTGGATGTAAAAGTATTGGACGCTATGAAAATCGCTATCGAAGAGAGTTTAAAGAAATAACATGAAGATCATCAAAAACGAAAAACTGATTCAACGAAATGGCAAGATCGGCGGCTGGTTAAGCATTGGAGCCTTGGCTGTGCTGGGCGGCGGCATGTACATTTCTTTTACAAAACCAGAATGGTTCGTTTACTCGCTGGTGTGCCTTGTGCTTGGCTTCATTCTGACTCAAATAGGCATGTATATGAGCACCCGTTGGGGACGCTCTCCACGCCCTGATGAAAAAATTGATACCAGCCTCAAAGGTCTGCACAGCGAATTTAACCTGTATCACTATTCGTCACCGGTTTCCCACTTATTGATCGGACCGGCTGGCATTTGGGTGCTACTGCCTTATCAACAAGCTGGGGCGGCGTATTTTGAAAAAAAGCGTTGGAAGGTTAAGGGCGGCGGCTTCATGCAAGCCTATATGCGCATTTTTGGTCAGGAAGGCATTGGTCGCCCAGATATTGAAGCAGAAACAGAAACGGCTCTAGTTAAGAAATTTCTCGCGAAGCATTTGGAGGAGAACGCCATCCCTGAGGTAAAAGCTGTGATGGTGTTCACGCATGACCAGGTTGAGGTGGAAGCGGGCGAATCGCCCGTCGCTGCGATGAAATTAAAACGCCTCAAGGAATTCCTGCGCGAAGAATCCAAGACGCGTAAATTAACCAGCATGCAGATACAACAGATCAACCAGGCGTTGGAAGCGTAAGGTAGAGCAGACTTAATGTTTCGTGCTGTTACATCTAAATCTGTTAGCCCACTATGGGGCTCTTTTGCAGTTCTATTGATCATCGTAGTATTTTCGTTATTGCGGCTGCGCTTTTATGGCGACCCTGCTTTATCGATTGCCGGGAATGATACGATCTCTTATGTAGAATCTTCTCAGGCTTCGCTTTTCTCTGCCGAGATATGGACCGGGCGCAGATTGCTGACGACTAACCTGCTTTATAAGATCTTCGAACCTGAAAACGGATATGAAATTAAAGTCAACGGCTCGCTAGAAACTACTAAGCGGGTCTACCAACCTGGCTTTGATCGGATCGTCATCCTGCAAATGGGATTATCGATTCTGGGTTGGGGTCTGCTGGCTTGGCTGTTTTCAGAGAACCTACGCAGCACGTGGGCAAAAATTGCGAGTGCGGTGCTGATTCTGGCGTTTGCATTTACACCGCAAATGGCAGATTGGGACAGCATCTTATTATCTGAGTCTCTGACCTTTTCGCTCTTTGCATTGCAATTTGCCTTGCTCGTAAAAATGGCGTTCCTTCTTTATAAAGACCCGGATGCTTCTGTAATAGGCTGGGCGCTGGCTTGGGCAGTGGCTTCCTTCTTTTGGACCTTCCTGCGCGATACCAATATGTTCACATCGATCATGACTGTGACCATAATCGCGGCGCTGATGATCGCTCCGCGTTACCGCAGGAATAAAACGCTGAAAGGGATTGCAATCTTTCAACTGCTTGTGATCGTACTGGCGTTTTTGACCGCCAGATCAAGCGCCCGCACTATGGATCAGATCGATAACCTATACATCGATGATATTTTTCCAAACCCATCGCTAGTTGCCATCTTTCAAGAGATGGGCATGCCCGTAGACTCGTACCTAGACCCGGCGTTCCATCCATGGCTTCAAGAACACGGCAGCACAACCATGATCCGTTTTATGCTGGCGCACCCTGGCTATGTTGCCCAAAAACTGGCAAGAGACTTTGCCCCTGCCTTTACCGAGATCAAACAAACTTATTTTAATGCACGCGACCTCAACCCAATGCGTGATTATTTATTCGGCTTGGGGAATGCCCTGCACCCAGAAAATACAACGCCCTTTCTGGCAAGTCTGCTCGCATTGGTGGGAATTGTTTTACTGGCGTTTCGAAACACAGCCAACAGCCGCGTCTGGGCTTGGCTATGCGTATGGTTATTCCTTTCTGCCAGCCTCACATTGATCCCAACCATTTTGGGAGATACCTGGGCATTGAACCGCCACGCACTGTATTCCACGTTGATCTATCGCCTGGGCATGTGGCTCTTCCCGCTCATTCTGGTAGACCTGGCATGGCAGCAAGATGCGCAGACTGCTCCCCTCTCATGATGAAATTTCTAAAAAATCACGTCACACATCTGATCATTCTGGTCATTTTCGCTATTGGCATTTCTCTGCGAGCCAACTGGTACGGCGACTTGCGCCTCTCCACCGCCAACGCCGAGACGGATAGCTACATCAACTCCTCGCGTTCCTCCATTTTTTCGTGGGACATCTTCGCCGGACAGCGCCTGTTCACTACCAATCTGATCTACAAACTCGCCAACGATACGGCTCAATGCCCGATCATTTCTTATGGCAAACCCGGCATTGGCGAAGAGGATGAGCGCGAACTACAACCTTGTTTTGACAAGATCGCATTATTACAAAATTACCTATCCATATTTGGTTGGTGCTTTCTCGGGTGGATGTTAGCGCGCTGGCTGAAAAATCCATTCGTAAAAATCGTCGCCGCCACGGTGGTGATGATCTTTGGCTTTACGCCGCAGATCGCCGAATGGGACAGTGTCCTCAGCCCAGAGTCGCTTTCGCTTTCGATGCTGGCAATTTTAGTCGGGCTGGGGCTTGAAGTAATTCTGCGGGCAGCAACAGCCGACGAGCCGTTCAAAACCAAAACAGACATTAGTTTGCTGGCTGGGTTTATCCTTTGGTATTTGCTGTGGGTCTTCGTTCGAGACGTGCATTTATATGCCATTCCCATCACTGTGATATTGACCCTGCCCTTATTCTTTATCAAGAAATTCAGAACAGCAAAGCCTTTGTATATTGCCCTAGCCATTTTGACATTGTTCTTCGTGGTTGGCTATGCTTCTGCAAGAGACAGCCACCGTGCGACTCGTTATCCGCTGATGAATTCGCTCGATGCGTACATCTGGCCCTACCCGGCGCGAGTGGAATTCTTCAGAGCATATGGCATGCCCGATAAAGATGTGCCGAGTTACTTTGATTCACCCAACTATCAAGCCTGGGCAGACGAAAATGCACCCAAGGCATATGCCATCTTCCTGATCTCGCACCCCGGTTTCATCGTCACCACCTTGTGGAATGACATGGACCTGCTCACCAGTGATTACGCCCAACCCTACTTCTTCACTGATGATGTAAAGAATCGCGATGTTCTTCTTGTGATCGGTGAAATGGTTAATCCTGATTCAGGCGTGGTCTATTTGCTCACGTTGATTCTTGTGCTTACTTTTGTGGCACAAGCACTCACAACCCGCAATGCCATACTCTCTGCCTGGGCTTGGCTGGCAGTTTGGTTCTTTGGCATCGCAGCGGGCACTTTATTCATTAGTTATTTCGGCGATACAGCCGGTCTGCGGCGGCACATTATGCCTTCCATTGAAATGTTCCGTCTGCATCTCTGGCTCTTCGTATTGCCCTTCCTTGATCTCTCTTTAACCAAAAAAGAAAATTAAACAATGACTTCTTTGGTTATGGTACACTTGTTCTAATATGACCATCATCGTTTCATTAGACATCGAAACCACCGGCTTGGACGAAGACCGCGATGCAATTATTGAAATTGCCGCGGTTCGTTTTAATGGCAAACGCAAGGAAGATGAATTCAACACCCTCATCAACCCCGGCAGGCAGATCCCCGATTTCATCACCGGGCTGACCGGCATCGACAACGCCATGGTACGGCAAGCGCCGCGCGTGCAAGATATTGTCCATGAACTGATCGCCTTTGTCGGTGATGCGCCCATACTTGGTCACAATGTTAAATTCGATGTCGGCTTCCTCCGCAAAAAAGGCATGTTCGAATATCAGCAAACAATTGATACGCTCGAACTCGCCTCCGTGCTGATGCCCACCGCCAGTCGTTACAACCTCGGCTCACTCGGAAAACAACTCGGCATTCCCCTGCCCGCCACCCACCGCGCATTGGACGATGCCCTCGTCACTCACGCTTGTTATTTAAAATTATTCGAGAAGGCGCAAGAACTTCCACTCGAAGTATTGGAAGAGATCGCCGATCTCGGTAACTTTGCCACCTGGGATTCAAATTGGGTCTTTGAACAAGCCCTGCGTGCCAAGATCAAAGAAGGCATCAAGCCCAAGCAGACGAAGACCCGCGCCTCAACCCCCAAGCCGATATTTGATTCTGAATCCGAGCAGAAGGCTCCGCCGGTCACGCGGACTGAAGAGCCGATTGCGCTTGACCCCGAAGAAGCTGCCGCAGTCTTGGAGTACGGCGGACCGTTCTCACAATACTTTGACTCCTACGAACACCGCACCGAGCAAGTGGAAATGCTCAAGGCGGTGGCGAATGCCCTTTCCACTGGCGGACATCTCCTCGTTGAAGCAGGAACCGGTGTAGGTAAATCCTTTGCGTATCTTGTGCCTGCGGCATTATTCGCTTATCAAAATAATACTCGTGTGGTCGTTTCGACCAATACGATCAACCTGCAAGACCAACTCATCAAGAAAGACATTCCCGACCTGCAAGCCGCGTTGAATTTAGGTGTGCGCGCCGCCGTCTTGAAGGGACGTTCAAATTATCTCTGCCCGCGCCGTTTTCAATACCTGCGCACACATGGACCCACCAATGCCACTGAAATGCGCGTGCTGGCGAAGATCATCGTTTGGCAGGTGGAGAATACCAGCGGCGACCGCAACGACTTGAATTTGCAAGGTCCGCTTGAGCGTGAGGTGTGGAGCCGACTCTCAGCGGAGGATGATAACTGCACCACAGAAGCATGCCTCGGCAGGATGGGAGGCGCGTGTCCTTTTTATCGTGCTAAACAGGCGGCGCAGAATTCCCACATCCTGATCGTCAATCATGCTTTGTTGTTATCTGATGTTTCAACCGGAAGTAAAGTATTGCCCGAATATGATTACCTGATCGTGGACGAAGCGCATCACATGGAATCGGCTGTGACCAACGCGCTTTCCTTCCGCATGACTCAAGGCGACCTCGACCGCATGCTAAAGGAACTCGGCGGTTCTTCGGCGGGTTTGCTGGGCACGATATTAACCGACACACACGATACGTTGCGTCCTTCTGATTTTGGCTTGTTCCAGCAAAAAACAAAACGCGCCACCGACCAAGCCTTTCGTATGGAACAGCTCGCGAAAGAATTTTTTGCGTACGTGGGTGAATTTATTCAGGTGCAGCGCCAGGGACAGCCCGCCAGCAATTACTCGTGGCAAATGCGCATCACACCTTCTGCGCGCATGCTGCAAGGCTGGGACGATCTCGAAATAGCATGGGGGCAAATCAGCGAGACGATGGAAAACTTACTAAAGACGCTGGATGAAATTTACAAGGCACTTGCTGATCTTTACAGCGAGGGGTATGAAAATGTTGAAGATGTGATGGGCAGTTTGGGCACGCTCATTCGCAGACTGACCGAAGCGGAAACTGCCGCCTCTGGCTTGATGCACAAACCCACTGCAGACTTGATCTATTGGATCGAAGTTAACCCGCGCGGTGAACGTCTCTCGCTTAATGCTGCACCTCTGCGTGTGGGACCGCTCGTTCAAAAAAACTTATGGTACGAAAAAGCCAGTGTCATCATGGCATCTGCTACGTTGACCACTCACGGCGAATTCAACTACATCCGCAACACGCTGGATGCCGCTGATGTGGACGTGCTCGCGTTGGGTTCACCCTTCGATTATGAATCCAGCACCTTGCTGTACGTCCCTAGTGATATGCCGGAGCCGAACGCTTTTAACTATCAACAAATTTTGGATAAAGCCATCCTCAGCACCGCCAAAGCCACCGGCGGGCGGATGTTGGTATTGTTCACTTCGTATGCCGCTTTGAAGAAAACGTCGCAAGCCATAACAGGTCCGCTGGCACGGGAAGATATTTACGTGTACGAACAAGGCGAAGGGACATCTCCCACTGCCCTGCTTGAAGCCTTCAAAACCACAGACCGTGCCGTGCTTTTGGGAACCCGCTCCTTCTGGGAAGGCGTGGATGTGCCCGGCGATTCACTTTCCGTCGTCTTCATTACTAAGTTGCCTTTTGAAGTGCCGTCTGACCCGATCATCTCGGCACGCTCAGAACTGTACGAAGATTCCTTCAACGAATATTACCTGCCCGAAGCCATCCTCAAATTCCGGCAGGGATTTGGTCGCCTCATTCGCACCGCCTCAGATCGCGGCATCGTCGCCATCCTCGACCGCCGCGTGTTGACCAAGCAATACGGCAGAATGTTCTTAGAGTCCCTGCCACCATGCACCGCTCGCCAAGGTCCGATTGCGAATCTGCCAAAGATGGCAGGTCAGTGGTTGGGGACGTAAAAAGGGAGATAAAACTTGAATAATGGGAAAACACCTGATAGAAAAAAAGCATTATTACGGATACTACTTTGGTTAGTCATCTTAATAATTTTATTTATTTATTTATACAGGCTATTTCCTGAATATGTAACAGAATTGAACAAAGCATTTTCGAGTAATATTTCATTTATTACTGCGATAGTAATGAATATTGGCGGCGTGGTATTTGGCGTTATCGTCAATATTTTTATTGAATGGCTTTCAACTCGAATCTTAGGGAACAGGTATATGAAGTTAGTAGCTGTTCTTAATAACTTAGCAGAAAATGTTCAATCTTCATTCGAAAGCATTGCCCAATCATTACGAGATCAAATTGATGATCAATCCAGCAAATTCGTCGAAATTATCACAAGTTTTTCGATCGACTTATCTTTATTTACAAGCAATATACTAGTTTCAATAATAAATGCGCCTCCTCAATTCATTAGCAGCATAGTTTCTAAATTAAGAGCTCAAAAATGGTATCATCAAAAAGGGGCAATTGATCCTGGCTTAATTGAGGTTTCACTAGCTGTAACAGCTGTTATTGTAGCTTCTCCCTCAATCATTGAAACAATCTTTACAACTGATTTTTTTCTCTGGCTCCGTTTTATAGCTGAAGCAGTATCAATATTTACTAGTATCAGCCTTCTCAATTTGTATTCAAGGGATAAAGGGGCAGTCTCGCATATACTAATTGCCCCTTTTGAAAACGGGCCTTTTTTCTTTCTAGGTTGGTCAATAATCTTGGGTTTAGTTATTTTAGGAACATTAATTTTCATTCCTGCATCTCCTATATAGCCAAATATTTATTGTCTTCATCCAATTCAGTATTTATCTATAAAACAAAAGGTGACAGTCATCTTAAAGATGACTGTCACCTTTTTTATTGCAAAACTAACGTATTAACTCACCTTCGCCGTCGCCCTCAACACTTTATCATCCAAGCCGAGGAAGGCATCCACCACTTGCGGGTCGAAGTGCTTGCCTGCATCTTCGCGGATCTTTTCTTTCACGTCAGCGGGCTTGAGTCCTTTGCGGTAAGGTCGGTCAGAGACCAACGCATCCCACACATCCACCACAGCAAAGATACGCGCCGCCAGGGGGATATCTTCGCGGCTCAAGCCGCGCGGGTAGCCGGTGCCGTCCCATTTTTCGTGGTGACAATAAGGAATGTCCAAGGCGGGGTGCAGGAACTTGATCGGGTTGAGCATCTCATAAGCGTAGACAGGATGCTTCTGGATCAGAATCCGCTCTTCGGGAGTCAGAGCCGCGGGTTTGAGCAAAATCCCATCGGGGATCGCCATCTTGCCAATGTCATGCAATAACGCGCCGCGTTCAATATGCACAAGGCTGGCATCGTCCACGCCCATTTTGCGGGCAAGTTCTTCGGTCAGCGCCGTCACGCGTTTGGTGTGCCCTTCGGTTTCCTTATCGCGCAGATCAAGCGCGCGCACCCAGCCTTCCAGCGTTGCGCGATACGCGATCTGTAATTCCTCGTTGCTTTCCTGCAAGCCATCAAAGAGACGCGCGTTTTCAATTGCCACCGCCGCCTGGTTGGCAAAGGTGGAGATCAACGAAAGTTCATCGGTATGAAAGATGCCAGACTGGGCGCGGTTATCCACATAGAGCACGCCGATCAAGGTGTCCTTCACTTTCAGCGGCGCACACAAAATGGAAAGTAGTTGATACGCCGCCACGCTCGCCTGTTGACCAAAGCGCGGGTCATCTTTGGCATTGGTGGTAAGGATCGCTTCACCTTTTTCAAGCACCTGGCGCACAATACTTTTGCTAATGGCAAAGGCATCTGCGGGCAGGTCGTTATGTTTCGTATCACGCGCGATCTGCACACGAAAATCTCCGCTTTCATCGCGCAGCATCAGGAATCCGCGCTCGGCTTTCATCAGCACGATCAAGGTATCCATGACCTCGTCTAACACGCGCTTCAAGCCGAGCGAAGAGTTGATGACACTACCCACGCCCACCAGTGCCTCCATCCGTTCACGCTGCACAGTAAAACGGTTCTTAGTGTCATCTTTTAATTGCGCGATCTGCCGCACCAACTGGGTCAACTCTAAATTAATCGAAGACACCTGTGGGTTGCCCACGTTGGTCAAGCGCACCATGACCTGCATCATCTTTTTCTGGATCATCTCAACTTCATCGAGAATGCTTTCTTCGGTACGAATAATGGTCATGGCGGGTCTCCTGACTCGGGGCAGAAATCTTCAGTTACAACTTCGGTAATACGATCGATTGTTGCTTTTGATACTTCCCCTTTTTATCGGCATAAGAAATTTCACATTCCTCGTCCGCTTCAAAGAACAGCACTTGCGCCAGCCCTTCGTTGGCATAGATCTTGGCGGGCAGCGGCGTGGTGTTCGAGATCTCCAGCGTCACAAAGCCTTCCCATTCCGGTTCAAAGGGCGTCACATTGACGATGATGCCGCAGCGCGCATAGGTAGACTTCCCCAAACAAACCGTCAACACTTTGCGCGGCACCCGAAAATATTCTACGGTACGCGCCAACGCAAAAGAGTTCGGCGGCACAATGCACACGTCCCCTACAAAATCCACCATCGAATTCGGGTCAAAATTTTTGGGGTCTACCGTAGCAGAGAAGACATTCGTAAAGATCTTAAACTCATTCGCCACACGAATATCATACCCATACGAAGACACCCCATACGAGATCACGCCTTCGCGCACCTGTCGGTCTACAAACGGTTCGATCATGCCTTGTTCCAACGCCATCTTGCGAATCCAATGATCGGGTTTTAATCCCATTGCTGTGCTCCTTAAACCAAGTGATGAATACATTTTATCAAAAATGAAAGCCTGCCGTCGCAAGAATTCATTGTTGGTATAATTTTGTCATGGCAGAAGAAACCTACCAACAAACCATTCTCGAATGGCGCAAAACGCGCGATGAAAATATTCGTAAAGAAAATAATTGGCTTGCCCTGGCTGGGCTCTATTGGCTCAAACTCGGCAAAAACCAATTCGGCTCAGACCCCAAAAGCGAGATCCAACTGCCCGAGCGCATCCCTGCCAATGTGGGCGCATTCGAGTTTAGTGGCAAATCTGTCAACCTGCGCGCGAACCCCGGCATGAAAGTCAGCGTCGATGATCAAGCCACCGAATTCGCCGTGCTGCAACCAGATATTTCTGAAAACCCCAGCTTCATTAAACTGGAAGGGATTCAAATGGTCGTGATCCAACGCGGAAATAAAATGGGCGTACGCATGTGGGATAACCTCAGCGAAAAACGCGCCTCTTTCCCCGCTCGCACCTGGTACCCCATCGACGAAGCCTTTCGCATCGCTGCAGTTTATACCGCTTATGACCGCCCCAAGATGGCATTCTTCCCTGACCTCACCGGCGAAAAATCCGAGTTCCCCGTGGAAGGCTACGTCACCTTCGAATTCGATGGCAGATCCCATAAACTGGATATCAACAAAGAAGACGATGAAACCTTCTTCTTGCGCTTTGGGGACCCCACCAACAAAGACGAGACCTATCCCACCGGGCGCTATCTGGTCGCAGATATTCAACCCGATGGTTCGCTCATCCTCGACTTCAACAAAGCCTATAACCCACCCTGCGCCTTCACCGACTTTGCCACCTGCGTCTTTGCTCCCGAGCAAAACCATTTGGATTTCAAAGTAACAGCAGGCGAAACCAGCCCGAAAAAATAAAAAGACGCCGTTTTGAAAACGGCGTCTTTTCTTATACAAACTAAAATAAGTTCAAGAACCAGTCTGGCACAAAATATTCGCCAATGTCCAAACCAAAGCGCAGTACAAATCCCCCCACAAGAATAGTCAACCCTAGAGCAAGCATGAAATAATCGCTTAACTTGTATTTCAGATCATCTGCCTTAATCCACGTCCGTTTGCTGGCGCCAAAGGCACGCAGATCCATCGCATCGATTACTTCTTCGCCGGTCACAGTCGATTGCATCACGACTGGGATGATCAACGGCGCAAGGCGGCGCAGACGAGCAGCAATGCCACCCTTTACTTTTTCCATTTCATATCCGCGTGCTCGCTGAGAGTCCATCGTGATGGTGAAGTCACGGGCAAAGGTCGGCAGGAAGCGGAACGCCAGATCCATAGTGAATGAAACCTTATCGGAAGCGCCCAACTTCCAAAAGGAAGTCCCGTAGATGTTGGGGTCAATGGTGTACGGGATGGGGAGGGCAAGCAAGGTCATGGTCATCATACGAGTAACCTGGGTAAGCGCGAACCAGATCTTGGAGACCGTGACCGGAATACCCAGGAACGTAAAGACGACAGGAGTAACAATGTTGGTCACCGAGGCCGGACCGCCGCGCCCGGAAATCAGGGCATTTAACCCTACAATGGCGAACACCAGGATAAAGATGAAAAGCCAAACCCGTCTCACATCCTTCCACTCAATGCGCGCAAGCAGATACAGGGTCAGCGACATCGCAAAGAGCGAAAGAATCACGCGGTAATCCCAGATATCGGGGAGGGTCAAGCCAAAGATCACACAAAAGAAGAAGAGCAATCTTGTGCGTGGATCCAGGCGTTGAATGAACGTATCCCGCAGGCGGTACTTCCAGGTGACCAACATTTAATTTAGCGGCCTCGTCGAGATGCGACCGCCGCGAAGGCGATCATAAGGACAGGCAAGAGGACAGCAACCACCACAGCATTGCCGATGAAGGCAGGAACGAAGTACCCTACCAAGGCAGTGTTGATGTCAATACCGCCAACCAGCATTTCCGTCAGCGAGGAGAAGAGCATACCGACTGCCACGCCAACGATACCGTAGATGACAGCCTTGATGATATCGCCTTGAGCGCGGAAATCTTTGATCTGGGCAGAGACCAAACCGGCAACCAAACCCATCAAGCCGTTGCCAACGCTCCAGTTCCAGAAGAAGCCCCAGCCACTGATGGCATCGCCAAGCGTGTTACCGATGAAACCGGCAAGGAAACCAACCCAAGGACCATATGCCGTGCCGAAGAAGATCAACACAGCCACAGCCGGGCGGAAGGTGACGTTTCCCGCGGCAGGCAGGGGGACGAAATTGGATGCCCATGATAGGACACCATACAACGCCGCGCCGATTGCACCGTACACAACCTGACGGGTTCCAAATTCCCAAGTTTTACTATCGTTCATGATTTCTCTCCTTTTATCTTTATCAAATGAAATCAAACAAACGCTGACCCTGTTTACATAAACCCTGTCAACGCTCAAGCGTTACAGGGAAAATCACTTGGCATACGCTGCGAGAGATTCGGCGGGGAGAAACCGTCCGGATTTCGGCAGCAGTTCCAAATTAAGGCGCAGAAGCGAAGTGGGGCGTACACGATACTTCAGGAGCATTTCTTCATCTTTCAAGACATCCTGCGGTTTTCCATCTGCAATAATATGTTTATCACCAAAGAGCAGAACGCGGTTTGCATAGGTGACTGCGAGATCAACATCATGCGTAATGAAGAGAGTAGATGCAAAATGCGCACTCAAGACAGATTCTTTACCAACAGAAGTATCACACAAAGTATTCATAAAATGAGTGTAATTGGCAAAATCCTGCCCGGCGGTGGGTTCATCCATGATCAAGATCTTCGAACGCATAGCAAGCACCGCAGCAATGGTGGTGCGTTTCTGCTGCCCAAAAGAAAGACCCAAAGGCGGATATTCTTCAAGACCTTCCAGATTGACCGTAGATAAACTTTCGCGCACAAACGTGGGGATCAATGCCGGGTCAAACTCCAGATTCTTGGGTCCGAACTCCAGTTCCTCGCGCACGGTGGGAGCATACAACATATGAGTCGGGCTTTGGAACACATACCCTAACATACGGGCGATCTGTGCCACGCTCATCTTGCGGGTATCTTGTCCTTCGATCAAGACGCGTCCTTTGGTGGGTTTGAGCAAACCAATGGCATGCTTCACCAAAGTGGATTTGCCCGCCCCATTCGGACCCAGAACAGCAATCAGATCGCCGGGATAAATTTCAAGATTAACGTTTTGTAGGATGAGCGGATATTCTTCATCATATCGAAAATCAACATTTTCGAAAACGACCAACGGCTCGCTCTTTGGGCTCGGGTTTGGTTTGGGCGGTTCTGTGGCTTTGATATCCAACGCCTTGACTCGCTGCACCACCCACGGTGCTGGTAGTTTAACTTTGGTGTGGTCAATCTCAGGCGGCAGATTTTTGATGGGCCCCAGATATTTGATTTTGCCGTCTTCCATGTAAAGCATACGGTCTGGGTTAGCGAGAATGGCATCTTCCACTCGATGCTCCACCAGAATGACAGTTTTACCTTCGTCTGCCAGGCTGCGAAATACCTGCAGGGCTTCATGGGCAGAAGCAGGGTCGAGCGATGCGAGAGGCTCATCCAACAACAATATGGATGGATTCATCGTCAACACACCAGCAAGAGCCACTTTTTGTTTTTCGCCGCCAGATAAATTAAAGGTTTCGCGTTCGCGTAAATATTCCAATTTGAGGCGCTTCAAAGCCTGGTCTACCCGGCTGAGAATCTCATTGCGGGGTAAGCCCAGGTTTTCAGGTCCGAACGCGATCTCGTTGAAGACGTTACTCGCAACGATCTGGCGCTCCGGGTCTTGCAGCAGAGTCCCAACCACCTGCGCCATTTCAGGGATCTGCAAGTCGGCAACTTCCCGTCCATGCAATAGGACTCTGCCGGTGCGCTCTCCGCGGTAGCTGCGCGGAATCAAGCCGTTGATGCAGCGTGCCAGGGTGGTTTTGCCACAGCCACTGGATCCGGCGATCAATAACAACTCGCCCTGCTTCAGTTCAAGAGAAATATTCTCAAGAGCGGGTTCAGGGCGGGTTTTGTATTTAAAATTTAGGTTTTCAATGATGAGCGGCTGTTCAGACATTTCGGCATTATTTTACACTGAAAGAATAACTTCGACCATATCACCAACATTAACATTGAGCCGCTTCGCTGCGCTACCATTGACCTCGGCAATTTCGATAAAGCCTTCGCTATCTACCACGGCGACCAGGTCCCCTGGAGAGCGCTGCCCGTACGAATCCACCACCCCTGAGATCTCAGCTTGATGGAGCCGAAACAGAACCGCGGTCCGGTTTTGAAGCGCAGAAGAAGGCAGATCCAGCGTGAGGTTTCCGAAGATATCCACCACGGTGATGTGTGCCGTCCAGCCCGATTCCGTTTTTGTGGGTTTGGGCAACGCCAACCGAACCGGGTCTGAGATGGGCGCCCCCAGCTCAGCCAAAGCCACACCATTTGCGATGTGTGCCGCAACCGGAGAAAAAATATCACGCCCATGAAAAGTGCGGCTGACAATCGGCAAAAAATATTTTGAATTTTGAAGATGGATAAATTTCATCTCACTGCCAATCTGTTCGGCGCTTTCGATGATCGGAGTCAGCAAGCCGTTATCTGGACCCACAAAGTATTGAGAACCGATGCGTGCCGCAATGGCTCTGCGGCTGGTGCCCACGCCGGGGTCCACGACAAATAGATGAATAGTCTGGTCTGGGAAAAATGATGCAGCCCGCCACAACGCAAATGCGCCTTCCAAAATATTTTGAGGCGCAATCGCATGCGTCACATCGACAATTTGGACCGCAGGGGAAATACCAAGAATGACGCCTTTCATGACTGCTACAAACTCATTCTTAATTCCAAAATCAGTTGTAATCGTGATGATAGACATTAGGCTCCTCCGATCACATTCATCAAAGCATCATAATTTGCTGGGATGACCTGCGGCGCTTTAAATGACTCGGTGATGATAGATGGATCTTTCATACCATGCCCAGTGCAAACAATGACGATACGTTTGCCTCGCGCTTCAAACTTGCCGAGAGCTGCTTCTGCAAATAAGCCCGCCAATCCCGCCGCTGAAGCCGGTTCCACCCAGACCCCTTCCGAGGCAAGGATGCGTTGTGCATCTAATATCTGCGCATCTGATACGGCGATGATCCGTCCGTTTGATTCTTGTGCGGCATCCAAGGCTTGTTCGCCGCGTGCTGGTTTACCGATCCGAATGGCGGTTGCGATCGTTTCGGGTTTCTCAACGGGGTGCCCCAACACAAGTGGAGCAGCTCCTTCCGCTTGTACACCGAGCACCTGCGGAAGACCTTTGCCATATTGTTTGAAGCCCGCCCAATAGGAGGTGATGTTCCCAGCATTACCCACCGGCAGACACAACCAATCAGGTGCAGAACCAAGCTCGTCACAAATTTCAAAGGGAGCGGTCTTCTGCCCTTCAATGCGATATGGGTTAATCGAGTTCACCAATGCTATGGGTGTCTTTTGCGTAATCTCTACTACAAGGGTCAGGGCATCGTCAAACGAGCCTTGAATCTGGATGACTTCCGCGCCGTAGGCAATGGCACCTGCAAGTTTGCCTACAGCAACCTTCCCCTCAGGGATCAACACAATGGAACGCAACCCGGCACGAGCGGCGTAGGCGGCGGCAGATGCGGCGGTGTTGCCAGTAGAAGCGCAGATGACAGTCTTCGCGCCACGTCCAAAGGCTTCGCTGATGGCAGCGGTCATGCCGCGGTCTTTGAAGGAGCCGGTGGGGTTCAGCCCTTCGAATTTGACGAACAACTCACAGCCGAATTCCCGCCCAAGTCGCGGCATGGGAATCAGTGGCGTATTGCCTTCATTGAGAGAAATGATCTGGGTATGTGCGGGTAAATCAAGATACGATCTATAATGGTGGATCAAGCCCTGGTATGTCATGTCAACTCCGAGTTAGTTTGTGAGGCGATTATAATGTCCCTTATGATAAAAATTCGAGTCCCTGCCACTTCTGCCAATTTGGGTCCCGGCTTCGACTGTCTCGGTCTGGCGTTGGACCTTTGGAATGAAATCTCTTTTGAAGAAGCGGGTTCATTAAGGTACCATGCTCATGGTGAGGGCGCCGAGAAATTAAACAAAGGCAATCGAAATCTGCTCACCAAGTCTTATGCACGCGTGTTCGAAGTGTGCGGTCAAACGTTGAACGGTGTAAACATTTCGGCACAGAATGCGATCCCGATGAGCAGCGGTTTGGGTTCGAGTGCAGCGGCAATTGTAGCAGGCTTGTTCGGTGCGAATGAAATGCTTGGCAAGCCGTTAAGCGGAAATGATCTTCTAAAAGTCGCGACAGAGATGGAAGGACACCCGGATAATGTCGCACCTGCCTTGCAAGGCGGATTGGTCGTCTCTGTAATGAAGAAGGCTGAGATTATCACACGCCGTTATGAAGTCCCTGAGTTGACTGTGGTTATCGTCAAGCCCAATGTGGAGTGGTTGACGAAGACGGCACGTGCCGTACTGCCCAAATCCATTTCACGGGCAGATGCTGTCCACAACATTGGGCGGACGACTTTGGTGGTGGATGCGCTTCGCAATGGTGATTTAGACTTATTACAACATGTGATGGAAGACCGCATTCATCAGCCGTATCGGCTCAGGCACATTGCGGGCGGTATGGCTGCCTATAAAAGCGCACGTCAATTTGGTGCAGCAGCATTATCGGGTGCGGGACCTTCGATCATTACGTTTACAATTCCAGAAAAAGCGGAAGAGGCGCGAGCCAGGATCCGTGCGGTATATGAAGAGAGAGGGATTGATACAAAAAGTTTTATCATCAAACCCAGTAGCTTGGGTACACATTGCAAGTAATAAAAAAGCGGACTTTTGAAAGTCCGCTTTTTTATTACTTCTTTTTGTTTTTCGGTTTTGATTTCTTGGCAGGTGCTGGCGCGGCTACCGCAGGAGCAGCTCCATCACCACCAGCAGCATATGCGGCATGCAATGTGACAGGCTCAGATTTACCACGAACTCGCAAGTTGATCATTTCCACAAGCACGGAGAAACCCATGGCGAAGTAGATATAACCCTTCGGGATGTGCTGGTGCAAGCCTTCCACGACCAAGGTGAAGCCGATAAGCAACAGGAAGCTGAGGGCAAGTATCTTGATGGTGGGGTGTTTCTCCACAAATTCGCCAATGGGACCGGCTGTGAAGACCATGACGGTTGCGGATACGATCACAGCGATGATCATGATCTCAATATGGTCCACCATGCCCACCGCGGTGATCACCGAGTCGAGTGAGAATACTACATCCAATAATAGGATTTGAAAAATGACACTCGCAAAGGTCGTTACTACTTTAGTAGAGGTTTCTCCGGTATGACCTTCCAGTTTTTCATGGATCTCATATGTGCTTTTCCCCAACAGGAACAGACCGCCTGCGAGCAAGATCAAGTCACGCCCCGAAATACCCAATTCTTCACCGCCAAACCAGGGAAGGTAGAAGAACGGCTCTTCCAGGCTGATGATCCAGGAAAGGGAAAGTAGCAACAAAATACGGGTGACAACTGCCAGCGCAATACCCGTTGTGCGGGCGCGCTGTTGATCTTGCTTGGGAAGTTTCCCGGCAAGGATCGAGATAAAGATGACATTATCAACGCCCAACACCAATTCCAAGACGACAAGGGTGAAGAAGGCGATCAATGTTTCGGGGGTAAATATCCAACTAAAGTCCACGATTTGGTTCTCCTAATGAAATGATAACGAATTTTACTTATATTTTGATTTTTTGGGTACTCAAAAATATACGCCTCTGCATCCGGAGGGTTGCAGAAGTGTATGAGGATAAGCTATTGAATTGATTTATTGCGTTCCGAATCCAATACTGCCCGCTGTGGGTTGAGTCGGTCAAAGCGGATGTATACGGTCTTTCCTACCGAATATTTCTCTACTGCGACATCGCCAATTAGCACATTGGCTTCTGCTCGAAAAACAGTCCCCGCTATTGGCATAACATCAAAATACAGGTGCATGGCTCGTCCTTTTTTCAGGGGATAGGGCAGGTTTAGGTCGTCCACTCCGGTTATGATCGCTTCCGCCTGTTCACCCGTCTTTTTGAGCTCTTCATTTCCTTCGGTCAACTTATTGAAAATACCCCGGCGATAATTAAGAGTTCCTTCATAATGGTTTTCGTCATAATGGCTCAAATATGCACGGGTTGGATCTTTGGGATCATAAACAGCCCAAACTTTCCGTCCATGTTCGGAAATCATTTCGTTAAAAACGCTCGTATAGCTTCCCCCCAAGAATTCCTCATTTGTTTTGATACGAAACGGCAAACCATTTTCAGGCGTGATCTCGATCTCATATTCCATTACGTGACCATCAGGAGAACGATTCTTTCCCCCACCCCACGACCTGAGCACTTTGGCAGCGAGGATGACACCTGGCGCCATCACCCCGTCATTATCGCGGATGGATTGCTGGTATTTCTCGCGCTCTGCTCTTTCTACATTAAGTTTCTGATTGGATTTCCGTGAGAGCGAAAATCCAAGAATAAATCCCGGTGCCACAACAGCTAATCCAAGCGCGATCAAACAAGCAAATCCGCCAATTGTCCACCAAATCGAGTATTCGGTCATTTTGATTCTCCGATAAAAAATATGCCCAGCATATTGCTGGGCATATTTTACGACATAATATCTCTAATTACTTGATCTTGAACAATTGGGTAAGTTTCATTGACAAATTCAAATCTAAGATTTGAAGCTTAGACGATCGTCTTTTGAGGGTTATGTTGAAGACAAAACATATTTCTTAGAAACATCAACCGCTGCAAACAAATTATATGGAATTGCTTTCATCTTCATAACGTTCTAAAAACATTCGACTGGAATTAGTAGGGTCATAGGTTACCCAAATCCTTTGACCCAACTCGCTGATCATTTCATAATTTTCCACTTTGACACTCCTTCGATAGGCTTCATCGCGAAAGGTAGCTCGAAAGGGTGGTTGGTTTTCAGGTAGCACATCCACAACAAAGAGGATCTTACGTAGATGTTTATTCCTTTCCCCTTCCCACTTGGCAGATATGATCACAGCCGAAGCCGTGACTCCGCCAGCTTTCCGAATAGACTCCCTTTCTTGCCTTGCCTTTTCGATTTCCTCGCTTACCTTTTTGGAGCCAATAGAAAAAATGAACCAAAATGGTATCAAAACCAATAAAGCAAACCCAATAAAACAAGCAACAGCCAACCAATTATTTGTATTCATAAAATCACCCGATTGATCTATTTCGCTCTGTATCCAATACAGCCCATTTGGGATTCTGGAGGTCATAACGAACAAACACCTTTTTTCCTACGGAATATTTCTCAATTGCAGTTTCACCAATCAACACGTCACCTTCCGCCTGAAATGGGAAGCCTGCCTTGGGTGTAACCTCAAAACAAATATGCACTGCACGTGAATTTTTCGATGGATAAGGAAGTTCCAGGTCATCCACACGGGTGATAACAGCTTCAGCCTGTTCGCCACGGACTTTGAGGTCTTCGTTACCTTCTGTCATTTTATTGAACGCTGCCCGGCGACCATTAACCTCACGCTCTTTCATGGCTGATTCGTGGTCGTCATCATAATGATCCAGATATGCCCTTGAAGTGTCTTTGGGATCATAGGTCACCCAAATTTTTCGTCCATGCTCGGTGAGCATTTCTTCATTGTTAGCTCGTACAAAGGATGGTCTATAAATTTCATTACGAAAACGAGCTCGGAATGGCGGAATATCTTCTGAAAAGACATCTACTTCAAAATCGATCAAATGCCAAGAATGATCTCGGCGATTACGACCACCCCACGATACTACCCGCTTGGCAGATACGATCACAGCCGGAGCCAACATACCGCCGGATAGAAAAATATCTTCCTTGTATTTTGATAAGTCTTCAATGGCTTTGTGTATTTCCTTGATCTCCTTCTCCGCCTCTGTTTTTTCTAAAAAGCCTCCTATGAAATCAGTGAGGTCAAAACCTGTAAAAACTAATATAAACACAATGACTAAAACATAAACAAGTATTGCCTGCCAACTAAAAAAATCTACCATGACGCATCCTCCAATAAATAAACTGCGCCCCACTATACTATAGTGAGGCGCAATGGGTAGAGTACTTAAGTCTTAGGGCAGTTACTTGATCTTGAACATCTGGGTCAACTTCATCGCCAGGTTCAGGTCGCCTGCAAGTTTAAGCTTGCCCTGCATAAAGGCTTGCATTCCGTCGATCTCGCCAGTAAAGATCTTGACGTAATCAGCAGAATCAGCCGTGAGGGTCATCTTAGGGGAAGCGTGCGTCCCTTTTTCAACGGTCACTTTGCCATCTTTGATGGTGGCATACCATTCGCCGGGTTCTTCGCCGGTGAAGTTGAATTGGATGGTGGCATCCAAGCCAGCCGCCTTTTCAGGAATGAATGCGTCGGGCATTTTGGACATGAGGGTTTCGATTGTGAGAGCCATTGATTAGTTTCCTTTTTGAAAATGATAGTACGCATCACGTATTAATTAATACGTGATGCGTAAAACGTAAATCACTATTGAAGATTCTCGAAGATCGCAGCCGCACCCATACCGCCGCCGATGCACATAGTGACCATGCCATACTTGGATTTGCGGCGCCCCATTTCGTAGATGAGTTGGGTGGTGAGCTTCGAGCCGGTACAGCCGAGCGGATGTCCCAATGCAATTGCGCCGCCGTTGACGTTGACCTTGTCCGGGTCGATTTCGAGGGTCTGCATCACCGCAAGGGATTGAGCCGCGAAGGCTTCGTTCAACTCGAAGAGGTCAATGTCGTTCAAGGAAAGACCTGCGATTTTGATCGCCTTTGGGATCGCAGCAATGGGACCAATACCCATCAATTCCGGCGGAACGCCTCCAACTGCGAAGGAGACGAATCTTGCTAGTGGCTTGAGGCCCAGCTCGTGAGCTTTCTCCGCGGACATGACCATGACTGCCGAAGCGCCATCGGACATCTGAGAAGAATTCCCAGCGGTGACGAAGCCGCCTTCTTTAAAAGCAGGCTTGAGCTTGGCAAGACCGTCGAGAGTCGAGTCGCCTCGTGGACCTTCATCCCGTTTAACGGTGAATTTTTTCTTGACCACTTTGCCATCCACGTATTCGTTGACTTCCACATCCAGCGGAATCAGCTCCGGGTCGAAGATACCAGAATCAACGGCGTGCGCCGCCTTTTGGTTGCTCTTCAATGCAAACTCATCTTGCTGTTCGCGAGTAATGCCATACTTTGTGGACACATTTTCAGCAGTCAGACCCATATTGGTATAGTAATGAGGCAACTCCATCGCAAACTGCGGATTGGGCGAAAACTTATAACCCATCATCGGCACCATAGACATGGACTCCACACCCGCGCCGATGCCGATCTCAATATCACCCGCTTTGATGGCATGGGCAATGTGAGCAATGGACTGCACGCCAGACGAGCAGTAGCGATTGATAGTTTCCGCAGGGACAGTATCAGGCAGACCCGCGCGAATGGAAATGGTACGAGCCACGTTCATACCTTGCTCGCCTTCAGGGAAAGCACAGCCAAAGACCACATCTTCAATTTGAGCAGGGTCAAGGTTTGGCGTGCGGTTGAGTAACTCTTTGATCACCGCAGCACCCATTTCATCAGGACGAACCGTTGCCATGCCACCACGCTTGGCTTTGCCAACGGGAGTGCGGACAGCGCTTACGATAACTGCTTCTTTTGTTGTCATAGATAATCTCCTTTATTGGGGTTAGAAAGTTTAAAAGTTACAGGTTTGAAGGTTAACCTTCAAACCTTTCAACATTCCAACTTGCCAACATTAGTTCCTCAACGGCTTCCCGCTCTGCAAGATCGACCACATTCTCGCCTGCGTTTTCTCTTCACCGCACAGCGACAAGAATGCTTCGCGCTCAAGGTCGAGGATGTATTGCTCGCTCACCCAGGTCGGCTTGGTGATGTCACCGCCTGCGATGATGTGTGCCAGTTTGGTGGCGATGTGCGAATCATATTCGGTGATGTAGTGACCTTCTTTGAACGCCCAGGCACCGATCTTCATCGCGCCGAACATATCGCGCCCAGCAGCATAGATGAGTTCAGGCGTGGGCGGTCGATAACCTGCATTGACCATGTGCAGCACTTCCTTTTTGGCTTCGGTCAGCAGATGGTCACGGTTGGTCACAATACGGTCTTGCGGACCGAGGATTCCCATGCCGCGTGCTTCTTCTGCGGAGGTCGCAACTTTTGCCTGACCGATTTGCAGGAAAGCCTTTTGAATGAATGGGAACGGTTCGGCATCAGGAACTTTCACCGCAGGATTAATGATGCGGCGCATGTATTCTTTTGTACCCGCACCTGCCGGGATGACACCCGCGCCAAGTTCGACTAAACCAATATAGGTTTCAGAAGCCGCCACCACACGCGAGGCATGCATGGTCACTTCACAACCGCCGCCGAGCGCAAGTCCCGCCGGGGCAACCACCACAGGCTTGGGCGAGTAACGCATGCGCATGTTCATATTTTGCAAGCGTTTGATGGCATCATCGAGTTGATCCCACATACCTTGCTGCGCCGCAACGACCACCATGAATAAATTCGCGCCCGCGCTGAAGTTATCCGCTTCACTGCCGACGACCAAACCATCGAAATCAGTTTCAAGTTTATCCAACGCCTCAGAGGTGATGGCAAAAATATCATCATCGAGCGCGTTCATCTTGGTGTGGAACTCCACCAAGCCCACGCCATCGCCAATATCAAATAGCGTCGCGCCTGCGTTTTTGCTGACTTCCTTCTTCGTGCCACGCAAATCCTTCAAGAACACAAAACCTTCACTCGCCTTGAACTTCACATACTTGCCCTTGGCAACATCATACGCGCCAACTTTATTGCTACCTTTATATTGATAAAAGGTCTCGCAACCATTCTTCAACATTTCGTCCACCCACTTGGCGGCGGGGTAACCTTCCGCCTTCATGCGCTTGACGGTTTCTTTCACGCCGAGCATGTCCCAAATTTCAAATGCACCCGCCTCATGCATGAAACCCCAGCGGATGGCATCATCAATCGGCTTGGCAGTGTCTGCCACTTCGGGGATGATGGATGAGACGTATTGGAAGCTCTGATACGTGAGCACCTTGACGAGTTTGGCTGCCTTGTCATCCGCTTCAAGCATGACCTTGAGCCTGTCACCCAAACCCTCGACATCTTTCGTCGCCTTGACCGAGTCGAAGCGCGGCTTGCCAGCAGGGACATGTTCCAGCGTGTTCAAATCCAACGAGTAGAACTGCTTCTTCCCTTCCGAATCACGGACTTCCTTATAGAAACCGACTTTGGTTTTGTTGCCAAGCCACTTGCGCTCCATCAACGTGTCCATCAGTTTCTGCGGCTTTTCGGCAGCAAGATATTTCTGCCCAAGTTCGTCATGTGGAATCAAGGGCGCCAGATTCTTGCCCACGTGATGCCACACATCCACACCGACCAGATCTATCAGCCTGAATGTAGCTGTTTTTGGGCGACCCATTAGAGGTCCAGTAAGAGCGTCCACTTCATCTACGTTGTACTCGTTATTGAGAATGAAGTCCATTGCAAACGCGCCCGTTCCAAATGCCACGCGGTTGCCGATGAAATTGGGGGTATCTTTGCAAAGCACGATACCCTTGCCCAAACGATATTCACCGAAGTGCGAAATGAATTCGACCACTTCATTCGAAGTATCGGGCGTGGGGATGATTTCCAAAAGTTTCAAATAGCGCGGCGGGTTGAAAAAGTGCGTTCCAAGAAAATGCTTCTTGAATTCCTTCGAGCGACCCTCCGCAATGGAGGCAACAGGAATGCCCGAAGTATTAGTCGAAACAATCGCATTCGGCTTGCGGACTTCGTCAATGCGCACCATCAAATCCTGCTTGATCTTGAGGTTCTCGATGATCGCTTCGCAGATCCAATCCGCTTCGGCAACTGCACTGAAGTTATCTTCAAGATTGCCAAGCGTGACCAAGGTCTTCAACTCATCGCCCATCAAATTGGCAGGGCGGGCTTTGATACAGCGATCCCAACCTTCTTTGACGATCTTATTTTTATCTGGCGAATCTTTTGCAACAATATCGAGCAAGGTCACAGGCACGCCGATATTCGCCAAATGCGCGGCGATGGCGGCGCCCATCGTTCCTGAGCCGATGACAACTGCGCGGTTTATGTTGTATTTCATGGCATCTCCTTTTTTGGTAAGTGGTAAATAGTAATTGGTAATTAACTTTCGAGAAAAGTAAGATCTTTTTCGGAAAATAGAATTATAGAATTATCACCAGTTGTGTCGGCATGATACTCTGCGGCTGATTCTCGGACTGCGGATTTCTTCTGTTCAGAACGAACGGTTTTCAATCCACTTGCAAAAGAATTTAGTTGACGCGCCAATGAAGTTAATCCTTCAACATACTCTCGAATTTCATTTGGTTCCATCAACCCGCGTTCTTTCACTCGGTTCAACCAATATTTTGTTTCAAACAAACTTCCGCGAGAGTAATACAAGAATTGAAGTTTTTCTCCAAAGTTATACCTGCCAACCGATTCAGCAATATTGGCACCAATCGAATCTGCAGAACGTGTAATCTGTTTACCAAGGACATCTTTTGCAAATTCGTCCCATCCAACAACCTTTTTCCAGATGGAATCTGCAATTGTCTCAGCCGCCTTCAACACCTGCAAATCTTCAAATGTCACCATGGCACTCTCCAATTACCATTTACCAATTACGATTTACCGCAATTCGGCTCCCGTATAGCCCAAAATCTGACGCGCCACCACGAGACGATTAATCTGACCCGTGCCTTCGTAGATATCGGTGATCTTCGCATCGCGGAACCATTTTTCGAGCAGGAACTCGCGGCTGTAACCGATGGGTCCTAAAATCTCCACAGCTTTCTGTGTGACCTTGGTGGTCACATCACCGGCACGGACTTTGCTCATTGAAGACTCGAGCGCGTTGGATTTCTTATTATCAGCCATCCAAACTGCTTTCAAGGTCATCAACCAAGCCGAGCGCAGTTGGATATCCATATCGATCACATCGCGTTCGATGGAGGTCAATTTATTGCGCGGCAAACCATAACGAATTTGGACACCGTTCTCGGCGAGTTTTTCCTTGAGGAATTCAAGCGCGGCTCTAGCCACACCCAAGCCTGATGCAGCCACAAGGGGTCGGGTTGCATCGAAAGTTGCCATTGCACCTTTGAAGCCGGTGTTGTTCTTCTCAACAGTTGGCTTGCCGAGCACATTCTCGAACGGTACGCGCACATCGACGAGGGAGATGGCAGCCGTGTCACTCGCGCGAATGCCAAGTTTGTGCTCTAGCTTGCTGATGGTGACTCCCTTGGTTCCGGACTCAACCACGAAAGCACGCATGCCTGCGCGTCCGGCAGAAGGATCAATGCTCGCCCACACAACGATGAAACCTTTACCAAGTTTTTCGTATTCGGTGAAAGACTTATCGCCGCCGGTGACGAAAATTTTCTCGCCGTTGATGACCCATTCATTGGTCTTTTCATCCAACACAGCACGCGAACGGATGGCAGAGGTATCGGAACCTGCTCCGGGTTCGGTCATGCACATGGCAGCGTAGGTGGGTTTGTCGCTGTTGAAGCGTTCGAGGAATTTGGCTTTCTGCTCAGGGGTGCCGGCCGCTTGGACAGCTGCTGCACCAAGTCCGCCGCCGGGAGTGATGAGGTAATAACCGACATCACCCCATGCCAGCATTTCGATCTGCGCGGCAAGTTTCTGATATCCGAGTGGTGGGCGTTTCTCTTCGCCTTCTTTGGGCTTGGGTTCGGTGACGGTCAAGCCGCCACCGCCGCCCATCGAGCGCATGGCAGTGTGCATGAATTCAACATAATCCCACGGAATGGCGTGTTCGTTCTCGTCCATTTCGCGCGAGGTGGTGCGCATCATATTTTCAGCAACCGTCTTCAGCATGGCTTGCATCTGAGCGATCGGTTTTGGGGTTTCGAAATCAATGGTCATGTTTTGTTCTCCTTACGGATTACGCATTACGGACTACGTGATCCGTGATTCGTAATGCGTAAACTATAAGATCACCAATCCCAACAGCGACGCAAATCCGCGCCCGTTGCGCATGAGCAATTCAACCGGGTTCTCGCGGATGTAGCCATGACCGCCGTAAATTTGCACGCCACGATCAGTAACCATCATTGCCATGTCAGCAGCGCCAGTCTGCGCAAGGTATGCAGCAACACAAGAATCTTCCTTGTTGTTATCGAGCTTCCAGGCGGCTTCCCAAGTGAGCAAACGCATGGCTTCCATTTCGGTCACCATCTCAGCAAGGAAGAATGCAATGGCTTGCTTCTGGGCGATCTTCACACCGAAGGCATCGCGTTCTTTGGCGTAATTCTTGGCATACTCAAAAGAGGACTTGGCAACACCCAAAGCAGCTGCAGCGGAGGCAACTCTCATCGCAGACAGGATCAGTTCAAAGTCATGACCGGATACGCCGCCGAGTCGGCTGGCGGTCACATTCTCGAGTTTGACTCTGTACATGGGCAAGGCGTTAAGTCCCATCAGTTTTTCGCGTTCAGCAGAGATGGATAAACCCAGCGCCTCTTTCTTGACGATGAAGCCTTGAGTGACCCCATTGAGATTCGCGTACACGATGAGCGCTTCGGCGTCTTTCGCGAACGGAACGAAAATTTTCTCGCCATTGAGGACATATTTATCGCCTTCGGCTTTTGCGATAGTCTTGAGCGCATTGGGGTCGAAGTCGAAACTCATTTCCATGAGCGCGGCAGTGTAGGGAGCCCAATCTCCGCCGACGATCTTGGGGAGATATTCCTGCTTCTGTTCTTCGCTGCCGCCGAGCAAAATCGGCGTGGCAAAAAGCGACGGGGTCAGCACAGCCAGCGCACCAGCAAGATCGCCAAACGCCATCTCTTCAAGCGCCAGCACGCCAGTGACGGCACTGCGTTCACCGAAACCACCATACACCTCCGGCGTGGAGGCTTGCAAAAAGCCAAGCTCCCAACCTTTGCTGACGAGTTTCTTCGGCAGCTCGCGGCTTTCTTCGGCATCATGCGCGGCAGGACGCAGGTCATTGGCTGCATACTTCCCCACCGCATCGATCAACATCTGTTGTTCTTCATTAGGTTCGAACGAATACATCTCTTTGCACTCCTTTTGGTCTTCAAGTAACTACCAAACTATCTAACTATGAAACGATTCAACTACCTCAACATACCCTTCAAAATAAAATCGGAATACTCATCGGCGATCTGTTCAATGGACTTGGGTCCATTGGGCTGATACCAGGTGAGAGTCCAGTTCAACGTGCCCATAATGGCGCGGGTGGCTAAGCCGGTATCCGTTAGTGCAAAAGTTTTCTTTGCCACACCTTCTTCGAGCACATCACGCCAAAGGCCTTCGAATTTATCGCGCAGTGGAACATGACGGGCGTGGCTCTTTTTATCCAGCGAACGATGCTCGAACAATAAGACCGAGGTAAGGTCAACATTGTCGGCGAGACCAGTGAGGTAGCCGCGGATCATTAATCTAAGTTTTTGGTCGGGGGAAATATTTTGGGTGGAGATGGCAGAGATGTGCTCAGTGAGCATCGCAAGCGCACGGTCGAGCAGAGCAAGCAAAATCTCCTGCTTGGATGAAACATGGTGATATAAGCTGGCTTTTTGCACATTCACAGCCGCAGCAATATCAGACATGGACGCGCCATGAAAGCCTTTCTGGCGAAAGACCTGTGCTGCTGCATCAAGAACATCATCTCTGGTCATGCGACTCCTTCCCTACCGAACGGTAGGTAGGCATAGTTTACCCTTGGCAAGAAGGAGAGTCAAGACCTTTATTAGCGGGAACTTTTTGTGGTGAAAATCGTTATTCCCATATCGAATATTTAACTTTAGTGAAAGAGGTTCAAATGAGTACCAAACGATTTATCCAATTATTTTTACTTGCTGCATTTGCCGTCAGCTCACTCGGGTTTGCAGGAGAAGCCCAGGCGTCTTACACCTGCGGAACGAGTTACATCGTCAGCCCTGGCAATACGTTAAGTCAGATCGCGCAAACCTGCGGAACCACTGTAGCGGCTATCAAATTCGCCAATCCTGATCTGGGACAATACATTTACACGGGTCAAGTCCTGGTCTTGCCCGGCGCGTATTGGGACAATGGCAATGACACCGCCACTTATGTGGTAATGCGCGGCGATACCTTGAAGGCGCTGGCTGCCCGCTTCAACACCACCATGGATGCCATTGCCATGCTGAGCGGAATCACCAACTACAATTTGATCTATGAAGGTCAGCGCATCATCGTCCCAACCAGCATGATTGTTGTTCCCACGCCCATTGTGACCGTGCCCCCTACCGGTGGAACCTATGTGGTGCAAAAAGGAGATACCCTGCGCAAAATTTCAGACCGAATCGGCGTCACAGTCAATGACATTCTGGCTGTCAACCCGCAGATCACCAACGCCAGCTTGATCTTCGCTGGGCAGGTCATCAACCTCCCGGCAAGTGCTTCCTACTATATTGTTCAGTCAGGCGACACGATGAAGAAGATCGCCAATAAATTCAACCTGACTCTCGATGCGCTCAAGGCGCTTAACCCTAACATTGCAGATATCAACAAGATCTATGTCGGTCAATCCATACGTATTCGATAAGCGTAAAAGCAATACCTGACAGCCCATGAACTATTCATGGGCTGTTTTGTTTATTCATTTCTAATAGACTCTCCTTTGGTTGGCTGGTAAACTCTTTTTATCTTTTTAGTAGGAGAACTTCTATGAAATATTTCGTGACGGGCGCAACAGGTTTCGTCGGCGGCGTGTTGGCAAAAAAACTTCGAGAGGCGGGACATGAAGTAAATGCTTCTGTACGCTCGCCCGAGAAGGCAAAGGATTTACAAGCCCTCGGCGTGAAATTATTCAAGGGCGATGTGACCGACAAAGAATCCATGCGCGAGGCAATGACCGGCGTGGATGGCGTGTATCACGTGGCAGGCTGGTACAAGGTCGGAACTAAAGACAAGAGCGGCGGCGTACAGGTCAATATCAACGGCACACGCAATGTACTGGAGCTGATGCAGGAATTGAAGATCCCCAAAGGCGTATACACCAGTACACTGGCGATTAACTCGGACACAAAAGGTGTTTTGGCAGATGAAACCTATCACTTCACTGGCGAACACCTCAGTGAATATGACCGTACCAAAGCGGAAGCCCATAAACTCGCGGATGAATTTATCGCGAAGGGATTGCCACTCGTCATCGTCCAACCGGGACTGATTTATGGACCCGACGATACATCATCTGTCCGCGCCTCACTGCTCAGCCTGTTGAAAGGTCAATTGCCCATGCTGCCCCGCCAAACAGCGATGAGTTGGGCGCACGTGGATGATATTGTCCACGGGCATATATTAGCGATGGAAAAAGGCAAGGTTGGCGAAAGTTACGTCATTTGCGGCGAAAAATACGAACTATTCGAAGCCTTCAAACTCGCCGCACAGACGGCGGGAGTCCGTGCACCAATGGCGGCGGCACCCGGCATGATGAAAACCATGTCGGTATTGGTCAAGCCTTTCGATGCACTTATGCCCGAATCCTATACATCTGAAGGGTTGCGCGTCATTGCTGGTGTGACGTATATCGGCGATAACAGCAAAGCCAAACGGGAACTAGGCTACGATCCGCGCCCGGTGAGTGTGGGCTGGGTCGAAACCGTCAAACACGAGATGAAATTACAGGGCAAGTAACAGCGTGAGAAAAAGCCAAATAGGCAGAATCAGGCGTACTTAAGAAAGAAGCGCTATTTCCTCATCTGGCTTTTTTCTGACCCGCTTATCTGCTATAATTAATTCATGGCACTACCCAACCCCACCGAATCCGCTCCACACACTCCCCCGCCGTTAACGCCTGAACAATTGGCTGAGCTGCGCGAAAAAGAACGCCAGCAAAAACAGATGATGGCTGGCATCATTGCCATTGTCGTGCTACTGGTTGCTCTGTTGGGCGTGGCGATCTACTTCCTGCTGCAGCCTGCTACCCCTACCGACAAGATCCGCGATGTGTTCATCATTGTCGTGGCGCTTGAAACACTGGTAATTGGTGTGGCGCTGATCGTGCTGGTCATTCAACTGGCGAGCCTGATCAATCTGTTGCAAAATGAAGTGCGCCCGATTCTGCAGGCGACTAGTGAGACCGTCAATACCCTGCGTGGCACGGCAGAATTTTTGGGTGAGAATGTGGTGGAACCCGTCATCAAGCTCAACGGCTACCTAGCCGGATTGAAACGTATGATGGAAATGTTGGGTATTAAACCAAAATAGAATAAATGAAGTTTAGCCGCCTATGCCTATGTTAGAATTATGGCACTAAGCCAAAAACAAAACATCATCTAAATAAAAAGGAGAAATACCATGTCTGATCGTGATGAATTTGGAGCCTTCCTCGTTGGGTTTATTGTCGGCGGCTTGACCGGTGCGGTTGCCGCATTGCTCTTTGCCCCGCAATCTGGTGAAGAGACCCGCGCGTTGATCAAGGACAAGTCCATTGAACTGCGCGACAAGGCGCAGATCACTGCGGAAGAAGCCTATGCCCGCGCTGAATCTGCTGCAAAAGAAGCCCGTGCCCGTGCTGAAGAGTTGGCTCACGAAGCCCGCACTCGCGCTGAGCAACTTGCCAGCGATGTAAAAGAACGCAGCAAGGGAGCCCTCGAAGCCGTTCGTAAGCCAAAGAAAGACAGCGGCGAAACCCCTGCATAAGTCTTAACACCCACGAGGGTTTGACCAAAAGTCAAACCCTCCTTTTATTTATGAACCTCATGCGCCGCTTCATGCGGATCTTTTTTCAACTGCTTTATCATCCCTTTGCTTTCACGTATGATCTGGTAGCATGGGTCGTATCGTTTGGGAAGTGGAATGACTGGGTCCGAAGCATTTATCCGCTCATCACAGGGACTGACATTCTGGAGCTGGGTCATGGTCCCGGTCACTTACAGCGCTTCCTTTTGGACCGTGGGCTGAACCCTGTTGCCATAGATGAATCCACACAGATGGGGAGTCTTACAAAACGCCGCCTCAGAGGGAAACATAAACTGGCACGCGGCATTGCCCAAACCCTACCCTTTGCAACACATTCATTCGACACTGTTGTTGCCACCTTCCCTACAGACTACATCTTTGATGCCCGCACTCTCGCTGAAGTAAGCAGAGTTCTAAAAAGTAATGGTAAGTTGATCGTCCTGCCTGCGGCGTATCCTGCAAGTCGTTTTCTTAAGTGGTTATACAAAGTTACCGGAGAAAGCCCCGAAGAGCTGAATAAAGTACTAGCTGAGAGACTGGCAAAACCGTTCGAACAAGCTGGCTTTCAGACCGAAATTCAGACTATTGAAATGAAATCCAGCGCAAACCTTATCGTTATTCTCGCAAAAAAACAGGAGCTGCAATATGGAGATCCAACAAGAACCCACCCAAACTAAAAAATCCCGCCGTGACTGGGCTACCCTTTCCCTTGGGATATTGGCATTATTGATCGCTTGCATTTTTATGGCAGGCTCAATCGCACTCGACCTGATCGGTGAAAAAACGACCGGTAAGTTATCGAACGTAGCAGAGTGCAGTGGCAATAAATCCTGTTGGACGAGCCGAGTAGATTTCACTACAAGCACCGGAGAGGAAGTTGCCTTTTACCCAATGACTTTCCCCATGCTGTTAGATTTTGATCCCTTCTTAAGTGGCAGACCCTACGAAGAATACAGCGAGTATCAAGTTCGATACTTTGCAGGGTATCCGCAAGTAGCAAAAATAAAACTGGCATATTTCCTTGAATACATTAACCATATATGCGGGTTATGTGTAGTCGCCTTTTTATTACTGATCAGCGCCGCGTTTTCAAGCTCTAGAAAAGCAAATAAACCTTTCGTGATCGACCTGAGCAGAAAATAACAGCTTGAGCGAATCCGCAACTGATTTTGGACTCTGAAAATTTTCAAGTAAAATCAGCGCGTATGTTAGGAGAGAAAACTATGTTTAAAAAATTACGCGAACCTGTAAATAGCCTCACCCATTGGGGCGGTGCCGTCCTTGCTTTAGTGGGACTGATCGCTCTGCTCATTGTGGGTTGGAGCACACCTGCCAAAATCATTTCCCTTGCCATCTATGGTGTGAGTCTGATCTTTTTATTTTCCGCCAGCGCTACCTATCACATGGTGCGCGTCAAAGATAAAGCCCTGGAGATCTTTCGCAAGATCGATCACTCCGCCATCTTTGTGTTAATCGCCGGAACCTACACCCCGTTTTGCGTCAACGCCTTTGAAGGTTTTTGGAAGTGGGGTATGTTGAGCATAATCTGGTCGCTGGCATTGATCGGGATTCTGGTCAAGATTTTCTATATTGGCGCGCCGCGCTGGTTGAATGCAGCAATTTACGTCGTCATGGGTTGGTTCAGCGTTGTGGCCGCCGGACAAATGCTCGCCACACTGCCGGTGTGGGTCTTCACCTGGCTCATCATTGGCGGAGTGATATATACGCTTGGCGCGATCGTCTATGCCACCAAGATATTTAATTTCAAGCCGGGCGTTTTTGGCTTTCACGAAGTTTGGCATATCTTCGTCTTGTTGGCAGCTGCGGCGCACTATGTTGCCGTTTTAGGACTGGCGCTTTAAGCGCTGGGAGAACCTCCATGATCTTCGGTTTCGACCTCAAAGAAATCTTCTTCTTTCCCTTCAAAGATGAAGCAGCTCGAAAAAATCTACTGCTAGGCACACTAATTTTTCTGATTGGGATGATCATCCCTGTGTTGCCTGTTATTCTCATCACTGGCTACGCTGTGCAAGTTTCAAAGCGTGTACTTAATGGTGAGTCGCTCCAGATGCCCGCCTGGGAAGACTGGAGCAGTTTGTTCAAAGATGGATTGAAACTATTCGCCATCCGCATGATCTACTCCCTACCATTGCTCATCATTGCCGTCCCGCTCATGCTTTCCTTGATCGGGCTACCCATCTTTCTTGAAACCGCCGAGGGTCAAAACCAGGATGCCCTCTTTGCGATCTTTATGGTGGTCATCATGGGCGGACTTTGTATCCTCATTCCGCTTTCGCTGCCTCTGGCAGTCATCATACCCGCCGCTGAAATGCACGCTATCGAACAGGATAACTTCAGTGCTGCCTTTCACTTCAAAAATTGGTGGCAAGTGTTGCGCGCCAACCTAGGTGGGTTCATCGTAGCGTTTGCCATCTATTATCTTGCAACCTTTGCAATGACCTTTGTAATCCAGATCTTGATGGCAACTGTCGTCCTCGCCTGTCTTTTGATCGTGCTCTTACCCGGCGTTTCCGTGTATGCAATGCTCATCATGTATGCGACCATAGCCATTGCCTATAGAGACGGACGCACAAAATTGAACACCGCACAGGCGGTATAAAAGATATAAAAGAAAACGGCTGGCAAATGCCAGCCGTTTTCTTTTATCGAATGATCTGGAACAAATTACTGTAATCATCCGTCCACAAGCGGACGGTGCCGTATGAGTCATCTAGCGGAACGGCCCGTGCTTGCAATTCAGGGATCTGCAAACTCTGAGGGTTCGGGCTGAGGATCACAAAACGCGAGGGATATGAATCCAGCGCATCTTCTCCTCCGGTATCCACTACCAAACCGGTGAGACCAAACTCCTGTGCCAACCCATACAAGACCGGGCGCAAATCAATGTGACGGTTTGAGATATGTGCAATCAAAATGCCATCAGGCGTCATGTGCTGCAGATAAATGGCAAACGCCTCTTTTGTAATGAGATGCGCGGGAATGGCATCACTGCTGAACGTATCCAAGATCAAGACATCGAAGTTTTGCAGATTACCTTCCGCAAGTTCACGCTCCAAGGCGAGGCGGGCATCGTCTGTCACAACGGACACATCAGCAGGGCTATCCAATAAAAAGGAGAAATAGCCGCCTTTGCCTTCGGCATACTCCACCACAGCCGGGTTGATCTCATAATAACGGACCGAGTCGCCTTGACCTGCATACGTGGTCATCATGCCAATGCCCAAACCGAGCACACCCATGCGCATCCCATTGCCTTGTTTGGGGTGATTTTCAAGCACCAAGCCCAAACCGCTATTACGCGCGAAATGGATGGTTGGTTCATCACGCCATTCTGGGGCGAGGTACTGGGTGCCGTGAATGGTCACGCCGTGGATCATCACATACCCATCTCCGCGCCCACTGACAGATTGCCACTCTTTCACGCGGATCAAGCCATAGAAATTTCGCACCGCCACCAATGCATCGGAAAACGGATTGAATGCAGCCATAATGGCAAACACTGCCAGAATGGACGATCCCCATAAAACCGCCGAACGGAACTGGGGCTTATCCCAACGCGGGAGCAGGGCGAGGATCAAAATTACAAAAGTGACCAGCCAAGCCAGATAGAACTCCCAATAACCAGTGAAAATAAATGGTGCGATCAAGTTGACGAAAATGCCGCCCAGTGCGCCGCCCACCGAGACCATCAAATAAAAAGTGGTCAGGTATTTTGAAGAGGGTCGCAGAAGATATAACTCGCCATGCGCGATCATACATGCCAAAAAGAGCAAAGCACTATATGCCGCGATCTGGATGTAAATATTTAGACCAGCAGCATTCACAAGCACATATAACACTGCCAAACTCGCCACCGCAAACAAGACTGCATACAACCTGCGTTGTACCCAGGGTCCATCTGAAAATGCCAGAATGAAAGAGAGCAGGTACAAGGCTAATGGCAAAATCCACAAGAAGGGAATAACCGCCACTTCTTGTGTAATTTGGTTGGTTGTTGCTAGCAAAAATACCGAAGCTGTGGCACCGAGAATCACCCAAAGTGCCAGCATGGCAAAAGATGGTTTTTCGCTTTTATCATCCACTTCAGAAGTCTTTTCAACCGGGCGCTGTTGACCTTGTGCGCGCACACCTACCCAACCCACCAGCACAGCAAAGACGATAAACCCAAGTGCCCATGTCCAACCCTGCGCCTGTAACGAAAGCCAAGGTTCGATCAGCAAGGGATATGCGAGCAACCCCAGCAAGGAACCGATATTCGAAAGTGAATATAAACGCGCATAAGAACTTTTTGGGAACAAAGCGCTGAACCAAGCTTGCATCAACGGGCTATTCGCCGCTAGGACGAAGTAAGGAAGACCGACTGACACCGTCAATAGTAGAAACAATTGCGGAATGGGCGTCCCTGCGCCGATATCGGGTTTCCATTCAGCGGAGGGAGTGACCGGGGACGGCCACCCAAGCCCGAGCGCGAGAAGAAGCGCAGCCGTCACCCCAAGCAGCCCGGCGTGGATCCATCCTTGATTCTTCTGTTTCACCAACCAGTATGCGTATGCGTATCCGCCGGTGAGGAACAATTGAAAGAACAACATCGCCGTGGACCATACCGCCGGCGTGCCGCCGAACCACGGCAAAATGAATTTGCCGATCATGGGCTGAACTTGGAATAACAAAAAAGCAGAAAGAAAAATACTTACAGCAAATTGGAACATGACTCCTCCGATGTCCAATTTTATGCAAAATCAAATAAAATGACAGACACAAAATTGA
>JAFLCE010000079.1 GCA_017303655.1 Anaerolineae bacterium | reverse complement strand
GAGAATTCCCCATCTGGCGTAAGGCGATCTCATTACCCTTGAGTGGAGGAAGTGCATCAGCAGGCTGGAGTCTGCCGGCCGTGGGATGGGTCAGTTTGTTCGTCGGGACGGGCGTTGCCATCCATTCTACCTATTGGCATAATAATTATGGCGAACCATCATCAAGAGGTTGTGTCAATGCCAACCCAGACGATGCAAAATGGATCTTTCGCTGGTCTCAACCACTCTTGTCTTACGACCCTGGGGATGTTACCGTGGAGATGCCCGGTGGAACCAGGGTGATCGTTGAAAAGAAAGAGTTTTAGCTTGAAGCATGAAAGGCAGGCAGGGGCGTTCATGCTGATTTATTTTGACTCGGTAACCTGAGATTACATCCAGGCATCTTTGTAATCTATCACGTATTGTCTAAATAAGATCGGTTTTCTTCCTGTTAATCTCTCGACTTCATTTGTGATCGGTTCTGCCATCCCAAAGCGGGTGGATGTGTACAGCCCGGTCATCACCAGGGCAAACATGAATAGCGTACCTCTGCGCATCGTCTCAATGAGGAAATGCAATGGATTCGGGTTGCGGTAGGTGATCCTGCGTCCCAGCACTTCGCTCATGATCCTGGCTGCTTCCCAATAATCCAGCCGTTCGCTGCCGGTCAGGTCGTAGTTCCTGCCGGCATGTCCATTCTCCAGTAAAGCAACCGCCGCAACCGCGCCGATGTCACGCGCATCGATGAAGGCGGTCTTTGCCTTTCCGACTGGCACAAAAATCTCATTCCTTTCCTTGATCTCACGGCGATGGGTGGTGTTCAGATTCTGCATGAAGAAACTGCAACGCAAAAAGGTCGTTTGCATGTTGATTTGTTTCAAATAGGTCTCTACCTTGTAGTGGGGGACATAAGTCGTGTTCTCGATCCCGATCAGGGAGAGAAATACGACGTGAGTTACACCCGCGCGTTTGGCAGCGTCAATCGAAGGAATCATATCCCGCTGGATGTTCGTGATATGCGGTGGGCGCATATAAAACATGTGCTCTACACCTGAAAATGTTTCCTCAAAAGTGGATGGATCGGTGAAGTCAAAACGAACGGCTTCAACCGCTTCACCAAAGCGTTCCCTCAGTTTGTTCACATCCATATCCGCAGCACGAACTTTCCCACCTCTGACGAGTATCTGCCTTACAACTTCCGTTCCGACATTCCCAAGCGCACCGATTACCAATATGGGGGATGACATTCATTTTCTCCTAACTTGACTATATATAGACCAGTCGTTATAATACTCCAGCAGTCGTCTTTTGAAAAGATGACAAAAGACATTTTCTGGACGGAGACAGACATGAGCAATGCCCGCGAACAAATCCTGCAAACCACCTGTGTCCTGCTGGAAAAACAAGGCTATCACGGTACTGGTTTGAACGAGATCATCAAGGAAAGCGGTTCCCCAAAAGGATCCTTGTATTACTACTTTCCAGAGGGCAAGGAACAGATTACGGCAGAGGCGGTGCTTCAATCCGGAAACCAAACTGCCGAACGGATTCGCCAGGGATTTACAGAAAGTTCCAACGCCGCCAAAGCAATTTCTGACTTTATTCTGAATATTGCAGGACATGTCGAACGATCTGGTTTTGCGGCGGGCAGTCCGCTGACGGCTGTGGCGATGGAGACCGCGACCACCTTGCCACGGATTAACGCAGCCTGCCACGAAGCGTATCAAATGTTGAAATCCGCCTTCTATGACAAGTTGATCGAATGCGGGTACTCAAAAACAAAAGCCGATGAACTGGCGACCTTCATTGTTTCTGCCATCGAAGGCGGGATTATCCTGAGCCGTACATCGCATACTGCTGACCCGCTGCGTCTGGTGGCAAAACAGTTGAAAGTCTTGTTGGCTTTATAGCCATCATTTGATAACAAAAAAATCTCAAAGGAGTCTTATGAAGATCGTAGTGTTTGGTGCATCGCGCGGGGTAGGTTTGGAAGTGGTAAAACAGGCATTGGAAGCGGGGCATACTGTGACAGCCTTTGTGCGCTCTCCCGAGAAGTTCACCATAAAAGATGCCAACCTGATCGTATTCAAAGGCGACTCGATGGACGCCGATGCTGTCAAGAAGGCGATTGCAGGACAGGAAGCGGTGATCAGCGCACTGGGACCGACCCGACCGCCGGTTCCGCACATGATGGAAACCTCTGCAAAAAATATCGTGGCAGGAATGAAAAAGCACGGAATACGCCGTCTGGTTTCAACAACGGGCGCAGGGGTTCGCCAACCCGAAGATAAGCCAAAATTTATTGACCATTTCATCGGTTTTCTGCTGAACCTTCTTGCAAAGGATGTTGTTCTTGATTCTGCCGAAAATGTAAAAGTAATTCAGGCTTCTGAATTAGATTGGACGGTTGTGCGTTATCCACGCCTGATGGATGGCGAACACATGGGTCAGTATCAGGTGGGGTATGTAAGCAAGAGTTCGGGGACGCAACTTTCCCGTGCCGACGGTGCAGACTTTGTCTTGAAGGAACTTACCGAATTGAAGTGGTTGAAGAAATTACCAGTGGCGAGTTATTGATCTGAATTGGTCGGATTTGAATTTCCTTGATTGAAAAGAACAGCGCCACATGCCGGGCGCTGTTCTTTTTTCTTTTTTTGTCCGATTCTTCGTCCATAATCAGGTAAAACCAGCCTTGCAGTTACCGTATTCGGTGTTCCATAATAACAACATAGCCAAGGCGATGTTTGAACGACCACTTTTAACCTTGGCATAGTAAAATTGCCAAATGACCTCTTACTGCGATTATTGTAATAATCACCCTGAAGACACATTTAATCAGGTTTATCACGAGACACAATATGGTTTTCCCCTTCAAGACGATAATTTATTATTTGAGCGCTTGATCTTGGAAATCAACCAGGCTGGACTTTCTTGGATAACGATATTGAAGAAAGCCGACAATTTCCGTTTTGCGTATAGCCGCTTTGATATTGATAAGATCGCATCTTATGATGAAACGGACCGTACCCGACTTTTAAGTGATGCTGGCATAATTCGGAACCGTCTAAAGGTTAACGCAGCTATTGAAAATGCTCGGCGTATCCAGGGCTTGCGTATTGAATATGGATCATTCAAAGGATGGCTAGATAGCCATCAGCCACAAACTTTAGAAAACTGGACCAAGCTGTTTAAACGTACATTTCTATTTACCGGAGGGGAGATAGTCAAAGAATTTTTAATGAGTACGGGATACCTGCCGGGTGCTCATACCCCTGATTGCCCAATTTATGAAATTGTTATTGCTAAGCGCCCGGCTTGGTATTTGGGCTGACATTTCCAAATAATACACTCATAGGATTAAATCTGTTGATAGAACTATCCTTTTACCGTAGTTATTGTGTTCAAGTCTTGAAAAAAACGTTTGTGTTTACCGGCGGCGAGATCGTAAATGAATTCCTCATGTCCACGGGCTACCTGCCCGGCGCACACCAAAAGGACTGCCCCACGTTCAAGAAGGTGGCGGCGAAGAAACCCGCGTGGATGAAGAAATGACAGTAGACGATGGACGATAAACAGCGGTCTATCGTCCATCTCATTTATACTTACATTAATGACTCCCACTTTCGCCATCGCAGGCAAACTTACCCGCGAATACCTTTTGCCGCCGAATAACGGCACTGCCCGCCTTGATTCCCCCGGCGGGAATCTTTTGTATGCCATCGGCGGGCTTGCCGTGTGGGATTCGTCTATTGCGATGATCTCGAACGTTAATTCGGGCTATCCGCGTGAGTGGGTGATGGACTTTAATCAGCGCGGGTTGGATACGGATGGGATCTACTTCGATTTAGAAAATAGCCAGGCTGACTTGCGCAGTTTCATTGCCTATACCGATGTGAACGAGCGCAGCGGCACCAATGCTGTTTCGCATTTTGCTCGCCGCGAAATGACCTTTCCAAAATCTCTGCTGGGGTATCATCCGCAAGATGGCACAGTCAAGGACCTGCGAGCAACCGATCCTCTTTCGCCTGCTGCGCGGTATGTGCCAAAAGAATATCGTCAAATCCGCTTCCTGCATCTTTGTCCATTTGACTTCACCAGCCAGAGTCAGATGGTGAATCTTTTCAAGGGCGGTTCGGATCAGATCGTTACATTAGATCCTGCGCCCGGATACATGAAGCCCGCCTTTTGGCGTGACTTGCGTGTCGTCTTGCAGGGATTGACGGCTTTCTTGCCATCTGAAGAGGAACTACGCGCGCTCTTTTGGGGCGAGAGCAATGATCTGTGGGGAATGGCGAAACGCGTGAGCGAGCATGGACCGCAGGTGATCGTCATTAAACGCGGATCGTTGGGGCAGTATGTCTATGACGCGGCGGCAAAACGGCGGATTGAAATTCCCGCCTACCCTGCCCGCCTCGTGGACCCGACCGGAGCTGGGGATGCTTTCTGTGGCGGTTTCCTCGCTGGGTATCAGCGCACGAACGATCCTTTGTTGGCTGCCTTGCATGGCAATGTCTCAGCGTCGTTAAAAATCGAAGGGATTGGCGCTTTTACTCCTTTAGATGCCATGCCCGGTTTAGCCGAAGCCCGCCTGCATGCGTTGAAAGAAATGGCAAGAGAAGTTTAACAATTTACGATTTGCGATTTTTGATTTACGATTAAGTCACCATGACCCTCTCTCAACAAGTCCTTGATCTTGCCATTCAAATTCAACAGGTGCCTGCGCCTACATTCGCAGAGGGTCCGCGCGGAGAGTTCGTGCGTGATCTGTTCATTCAAGAAAAACTTTTGGATGTTTCGATGGATTCGCTAGGAAATGTGTATGCGCGTTTGCCAGGGAAACAGAAAAAGGCAAAGGCGTTGATCGTATCCGCTCACTTGGACACAGTGTTTCCGGCGGGGACCAAGCTGCAGATTAGGGAAGAAGCGGGCAAGGTCTTCGGTCCCGGCATTGGGGATAATTCCATTGGAGTCGCGGCGTTGTTCGGAATCCTATGGACGATCCGTGAACGGAAAATTGAATTGAAGCACGATGTTTGGTTTGTGGCGAATGTAGGCGAAGAGGGGCTGGGCGACCTGCGCGGGATGCGCGGTGTGGTGGAGCGCTTTGGTGATGATGAAATTGGCTATTTAATTCTTGAAGGCTTGGCGCTTGGGCATGTGTATCATCGTGCGATTGGGGTAAGGCGTTATCGTATTGCGGCAAAGACTCGCGGCGGACATTCCTGGTCGGACTACGGTCAGCCTTCGGCGGTGCATGAGCTGGCAGCAATGGTCACGCAGTTGACGCAGCTCCGTTTACCGCGTGAACCGCGCACGACTATGAACATCGGCACCATTCAAGGCGGGACGGGCGTGAACGTGCTTGCCGCCGAAGCCAAATGTGAATTGGACTTGCGCTCTGAAGACCCCGTGGTATTGGCGAAGTTAGTTGCACAAGTAGAAGATATTATTCTGCATTGGAATCATGAAGGCGTGAAGATTCAAGCCGAAGTGATCGGTGAGCGCCCGGCTGGGGAAATCCCTGCGAAACACCCGTTGGTGAAATTGGCAGTCAGTTGTTTGCAAGTACAAGGGTTGGACCCCATATTGACCACTGGCTCGACCGATGCGAATATTCCGTTGAGTAAGAACATTCCTGCCGTGGTGATGGGAATCACCACCGGCGGCGGCGCGCATACCCTGGGGGAGTATATTGATGTGGAACCAATTGAAAAAGGGCTGGAAAGTTTGGTGAAGTTTGTGGAGTTGGTTGAGTAGTCAATTAGTTGAGTGTTTTGTTAGTCTCAAAAATAAAAAGGCTTCCAACGTTGGAAGCCTTTTACGTTTCACTATTCACTATCTTTATTTCAGTCCTACCACTTCCAACACTTCGATTAGTTTGGACTTGCCCTTCAAAGGCATTTCGGTCAGCGGTTTCACTTCTACTTCATCTTTCACTCGTTCATAGGCTTCGCGGCTGATCAGAATTTGATTTTTCGCAGAATTTTCTTGAATACGCTTGGCAGTATTGACCGCATCACTGATAGCGGTATATTCGAGGCGTTTCTCGGTACCGATCAAACCCAGTACTGCGTCACCGACGTGAATGCCCACACCGAAAGCAAGGTGTGAGTCGCTGGCGAGTTGCTTGTATAACTCCTCAACTGATTCGCGAATGGCAAGCGCAGTCTTTACGGCGCGCAGAGTATGGTCGGACTGGGGAATGGGGGCATTGAACCAAGCCATGATGGAATCGCCCATGAATTTATCCACGGTGCCTTCCTGGGCGAGCACGGCATCTGCCATGGCGGCGAGATATAAGTTAAGGATGCTGACCAGTTTTTCTGGCGCGAGGCTTTCACTATAAGTTGTAAACCCGCGGATGTCTGCAAACAGGGCGGTGATCTCCGTGCGTTTGCCGCCGAGTTGAAGTCCGTTCGGGTCGAGCTGTTCAATGACAGCAGGGGAGACCATGCGTTCGAAAAGGCGACGCTGTGCCTCTAACTTCTTTCGTTCGGTTAAGTCGTCCAAAATAATGGCGACACCTTGAGTTTTCTGACTCGCATCCTTGAGTGGTGAGAGGTTCAAGCGCCAGTCCACGTTGCCGCGCTTGGGCGAGTTGTGGCTGATCTCGAGGTCTACGATGGGTTTGTCGGTTTCGCGTACTTCCATCAGATGCGGACCCAGCTCACTGGAAACAGAGGCAAGCGCCTCGTTAAGTTGCGAGCCGATGATATCCTGTGTGGTCGAGCCGAGAATATTTTCAGCGGCGCGGTTGGCAAGCGTGATCGTATCCTGAATATCCGCAGTGATCACACCGCTGGCAATGGAGGCGAAGACGTTATCCATCAAGTTCTTAAGGGCGGTCACTTCTTCGAGCGTGCCTTTCAGCGAAGAGAACAGACGCGCATTATCAATGGCAATGGCAGCCTGATTGGCAAAGGCTTCGAGTAGGTCTTTTTCGGCGTCGGCAAAAATACCAGCGCGGATGCGATTATCGGCATAGATCACGCCGATGAGATCATTTTTTACTTTGAGTGGCACGCACAAAATGGAACGCAGGTTGAACGCCACAATGCTTTCCTGTCCCACAAAACGGTGGTCTTCCTGCGCGTTGGTGGTGACCACGGATTCGCCAGTGTCGATCACCCGTTGAACGATGGTGCGGCTGACGTTCTTCTCAGATGCGTTGATCGATTCCATTTCCCAGTTGCGGGCAATCCGGGCTGTCATCAAGCCATCTTCATTGCGCAACATCAAAAAGCCGCGTTCGGCTTTGGTGAGGCGTACGATGTTGTCCATCACGATGCGCAGTACTTCATCCAACTCAAGTGACGAGTTGATGACCTGACCGGTTTCAACCAATGCCAGCATATTGCCGTGTTCGCGTTGAGAGGCTTCCACCTTGCCGCTGACGATCTCAAGCGACGAGTGCATATATTGAATTTGTTCGAGGGTTTCTTTGGGGAGTTTGATCTTACCCGCTTCAAACTCCGAACGGAGTTTTGCGGCAAGTGTGGTTAGTGTGACCAATTGGTCGTGAACGGTGCGAGGGCGTGTGGCGTTATCAGAAGACATAAGGGATACCGTATTAAGTTCCTGTACCTCCGCCTATTGTATCCCAAGATTTAAAATTTTAGTTTTTCCTGCAAGGCTTTGAAAATGATATCCCAGGCAGCCCGACGAGCTGGCGTTTCGGCGCCTCCATGCGGGCTAAAAGCTTGTGCGAGATGTTCCTGCAAGAGCCTATCGATTGAGTCAGCGGCTGTAGGCAGGGCTCTTTTCAATGCTTGGGCGCGTTCTACTGCCGTGGCATGAATAGGCTGCGGTTTTTTCATCCATTTCAAGCTGGTGTTGATGCTTTGAAAATATCGTTCGATGGGTGGCAGGCTGGCAATGAAAAGCCAGTGGAACACCCAACGAGGCGGCTTCAAGCCGCTGCGTTCAATCGCTCGCTTCAGCATCGATGCCGTGGAAACGTCGGGTGCAAGCCGTTTCTTCAAAACGATCACAGCCAGGATGACGAAAGCGCCTCCTAACCACGTTAGAGCTGTCAGCATCATCCGAACCTGTGCCGCTGCTGAAGCATTTCCCTGCGGATCAAGTTCTTCTAGTGGAAGATCATCTTCACCAAGCGGCAAGGGACGTATGGGATTACTTCCCGGCGTAACTACGGGACGGATAACTTCATCGCGCTCCTGCGGACGTTCGAGCGGATTCTGATTCCCAGTCGGTTCAAACTCGACCCAGCCATATCCGGGAAAGTACACCTCGGGCCAGGCGTGCAAGTCGCGTTCACGCACAACATAAATGGAATTCTGAACATTCGGTTCGCCTTGAGCGTATCCCACTGCCAAACGTGCAGGGATGCCAACCGAGCGCAGCATGAGGACCTGCGCACTGGCATAGTAATTGCAGAAGCCTCTCTTCCCGTCAAAGAGAAAATATTCTAGCTGGTCCACTGACTCATCCGGGAAGGAAATTGTCCCAGCATAGGCGATCTCCTGCCGTAAATATTCTGTGATCGCCACACTTTTGTCGTAGGGAGTCTCGTAAGGCGCAGTGATCTCTTCCGCTAAGGCACGGATGCGTGGTGAGAAGCCTTGCGGCAGTTGCAGATATTTTTCAGTGACCCAACTTGGGTAGCTTTCACCCGCAGCTTGTAGTTCAGCGACAATCGGGTTGGCGGCAAAGGCAAAAGCTCGGTACACATCCCCAGAGTTTAAGATCGGTGAAGCGCGCAGAGCCATCACATCAAGCAGTGGATCTTCTTCACTATCAATCGTTGTACTTTCGCCTTCAGCCGGAATGCCCGAATATAAAAGAATAGCATCGTGGTTGACCCAGACCGGCTGTGAAGGCGTATACAGGAGCGTCTGCCCATCCACGAACCAGTCGAAGGTGAAGCCCAAGCGTTTGCGGTTGTCGATATCAGGGATTTCAAAATCACCGTCTGTGCTTTCACGCCGCGCTTCGCTTTGACCCGTAATCCGCCAACGTCCGTTCACATATTCATCAAAGACCTGTCCGCGCCAGTAAAAACGTGGATATTCTTCTGCATTGTTTGGGACATAAACCTGAAACACGACCAAGTCACTTTGAGGTGTGCGCACTCCCAACGCCATTTCGGTTTGAAAGGTACGCGGTTTGGGCTGTTTTTCCTTGTTGATCGAGGCGAACATCTTGTCGAAGCGCTCGCCAGAAAACCACTCATGCACATTATTTTGCCAAAACTCGCGTCCCTGTGCGGTGGAAGGTAATACATATGGAACGCCCCAAGCTGCCACGATCATCACACCAGCCACGAGCATCGCGGTGCTGCTGATGTCCAATCCACTGGTGCTCGAAACTTGTACATGATCGCGTGCCCACTTTTTTTGGTCTGCCAGGAACTTCTGGCGGCTGAGCAGCAGCAAAGCAGCAAAAAGATATATCCCAAACATCCAGGTATAGTCGCGCGTGGTGTAGTGCAGGATATGCACCAGGAACATCAACATTCCATGTGGCAGGATGCTGCCCAGATAATTTGAGTAACGCGTTAATTGATAGCCGCTATACAAACTCGCAAACCAGTAGGGGATGGTTAACAAGATTAATATCAAAAATTGATCTTCAACCGCCCTGCCTGCAAAAAACTCATTGAAGTTGGTGAACAATCTGCCAAATAAGATCAACAATTGGTCGCCGAGATAGGTCTGATCGTCTTTGAATTGAATGATCCCCAGCCATTGCCAAATAAAGAAGACAACCATGTATCCAAGCGACAGCCAGATCACCCCGCGCCGCTTAAAACGGCTCAGCCCAAGTGCCAGCCCTAACAGCACTCCCAGCAAGGCGATATTCCGCACACGTCCCAGCATTTCTGTCCAGTCGGTGGTTTGTAGCCGCCAGACCGAGAACAGCACGATCAACACTAGCAAGATCGCAGAGAGAGAGTCCCATTGCCAAGTCGCGTTCTTTTCCATCCGATGAGTGTACAATGGGCGCGTTGGCTTTGTCAATTGTAGGCACACACTACTGGAGGATGGTTTATGCAAACCTTAATCGACTACGGAGTTTCAATCGTGATTGCGCTTCAAAGCCTGGGTGATTGGCTGACCCCGGTCATGATCTTCTTCACCAGCTTTGGGAACGAAGATTTTTTCTTTCTAGTCCTGCCCCTGATCTACTGGAGCATTGATTCGGCGCTGGGAATTCGGGTAGCTTTTATTTTGATCGCCAGCAACTTCATTAATCTACTTGGCAAGCTCGCATTCATGGGACCGCGCCCCTATTGGGTCAGTTCTCATGTGCGTCCCTTATGGGCTGAAACATCGCTTGGCGCACCTTCCGGTCATGCTCAAAATTCCATGAGTGTATGGGGCATCATTGCCGCTTATCGCAAACGTCCATTGGAAACCGCTATCTGTGTCTTTCTCATTTTCATTATTGGGCTTTCACGCATCTACCTCGGCTCGCATTTTCCGCATGATGTCGTCTTGGGCTGGCTCATCGGCGGCATCTTGCTTTGGGCATTCCTGCGATTTTGGGATGTCGTTGCGGCTTGGCTCTTGACAAAGACCTTTGCTCAACAAGTTGGAGTGGGATTTCTGGTTTCAATTTTATTTGTCATTGTCGGCTTCACCGCCACAAGCCTGAGAAGTGATTTTCAGGTGCCGCAGGATTGGATCACGAACGCGCTTCGTTCTGGTACCGAGCCTGATCCTGTTGACCCAAACGGAATCTTCACCTCAGCCGGGACTCTCTTCGGGCTGGCGTTTGGTGCAGCGTGGACTCACTCTCTGGGCGGGTACCAAGCCACCGGTCCGTTTTGGAAGCGTGCCGTTCGTTATCTGATCGGGCTGGTAGGTGTCATCCTATTTTGGCAAGTGTTGGGCGGGGTTTTCCCGCGAGGTGATGGGGTACTTGTATACTCTCTGCGCTTCCTGCGTTATTCTTTAGTAGGGTGGTGGATCGCCGGTGGTGCACCCTGGATATTTAAACATTTCAATTTAACTACATCTTAGTTAAGCATCTTTTTGCACTTCTACCATCTGATATAATCTGCCTTATTCAAAGAAATAAAATAAATTATATGCGAGTGAATAGATTTCAATGACGCTGGATAAAGGCACCCTAATACATAATCGCTATCGAGTGGTCGACATCCTGGGGCAGGGCGGGATGGGTTCGGTCTATCGCGCCATCGATGAAAACTTGGGTACTTCTGTGGCACTCAAGGAAAATCTATTTACGACGGATGAATACGCGCGCCAGTTTCGGTTGGAAGCGGTCATTCTCGCAAATTTAAGGCATCCTAATTTGCCGCGTGTTTCTGACCATTTTGTGGTTGGCGATATGGGGCAATATCTTGTTATGGACTTCATCGAAGGTGAAGACCTGCGTTATCGCATGGAGCGCATTGGCATGTTGGCGGAAGAGGATGCCGTACACATTGGCGCTTCGATGTGCGACGCGCTTGCGTACCTGCACTCTCGTAAACCACCGATCCTGCATCGTGATATTAAGCCGGGGAATGTGAAAATCTCTCCTGAGGGTCATATCTATCTCGTGGATTTTGGCTTGGCAAAGGTCTATCAAAGCGCCAGCCAGGCAACCACCACGGGCGCACGCGCCATGACGCCTGGGTATTCTCCGCCTGAACAATATGGCACTGCCCGAACTGATCCGCGCACCGATGTGTATTCATTGGGTGCTACTTTGTATGCCGCACTGACGGGTGTGATCCCTGAAGATGGTCTGGCTCGCGCCATGGATAATGCCCAGCTTACACCACTGCGCAAGCGCAACCCGAAAGTCTCACGTAAACTAGCAGCTGCCATCGAAAAAGCCATGGCTGTAGACCCTAGTGATCGCTTTCAAATTTCCGAAGATTTCAAGGCGGCTTTGCTGGCTTCAAAATCTTTAACCCAGCAAGCTCCCGGTTCTTATAAAGTAGAACCATTGCCTGCGGAACCTGCGGGCAAGGCTCGTGAAATTCAGGCAACGATTGTGGATGAAGAGCGTTCGGTTAAAACACCGGGACCTGTTCCGCCAGAAAATGCAAATTCACATGAAAACCAGCCTTTTGTTTCTCCATTAAAAAAACAAAAAGACCGCGAACGCAAACGCCGCGCGGCATTGATGCGTTTTGCCTTGTTCTCAGGTTTAGTCCTGTTGATTTTGGGCGGAGTAGTTATTTTCTTTCCAAGCTTGTTGCCTTCGGACGTCCGCGCAATGGTTCCGTTTTTAGCGCCGCCGAGTACGGCAACTTCCACACCTTCGCCTACACCTCCGATTCCGACTCAAACCATGCCGCCTACGTTTACAGCAACTCTTCCGGCATCGGCAACACCCAAGCCGACCAATACACCTTCGCCGACTCCAACTCTCATTGTGACTGAGGCGACAGTGGATGGAACTGCGCCTGTAACTCTCCTTCCGACGGTTGACCCTGCCTCTATTGTTGGTGGCGGTTCTGGGCAAATCGCTTTTGCTTCCACCCGTACCGGGTCTCCGCAGATCTTTATTGCGGACCTTCAAGGTCAAAATGCTTTCCAAGTAACGAACATGCCGAATGGAGCTTGCCAGCCTTCCTGGTCTCCAGATGGGCAGAAAATGGTATTCATTTCGCCTTGTGTTGGCAATGAAGATATTTACTTCGGTGCCAGTATTTACCTCATCAATGCAGATGGAACGGGACTGACGGCTTTTGATGCTTCACCTGGTGGTAATTTTGACCCTGTCTGGTCTCCGGATGGCAAGACCATTGCTTTTGCTTCCATGCGTACCGGACAAATGGAAATTTTCACCGTCAATATTGAAGACCCAACTTCCTTAACTCAGATCACCAGTGGCGAAGCCCGGGTTGAGGCGCGTATGCCGGTCTGGTCGCCAGATGGTACGAAGCTGGTATATGTGGTCAAACGCATTGGTGTATATCAGATCTGGATGATGAACGCCGACGGCTCTGAAAAAGTACAGATCGTTCGCAGCGGTGTGGCATATACAGACTACCTGCCTGCCTGGTCGCCTAAAAATGACCTGATCATTTTCAACCAACGCTGTGCCACCAAGTTTTGTAATCCCTATCTTATGAGCACGTCTCCAACAGATCGTACCAACGAACAAGGGTTGCGTGTCTCGCTCAATATTGCTTTTATCGAGAATATTGATTACTCGCCAGATGGCTTTTATCTCGCGTATGAAGGAGTGGGGGAGGCGGGGAACTTGGATATCTTCTTTATGACGCAGGCAGGCGGTGATCGCGTTCGCATCACCACGGATGTTGCACAAGATTTCCATCCTGTTTGGCGCCCTGCACTGACAACGCCTTAGCCAGCCGAATTTAAATAAAAAAGCGCCTGAGATTTTTCAGGCGCTTTTCGTTTATTCGTGAATTACTTATATCCCAGCAACCTCAACCCGTTGAGTACTACCAATACAGTACTGCCTTCGTGCCCCACCACGCCAAGCGGAAGTGCCAACTCGGCGCCGAAAGCACCAATCACCAATAGCACGATCACACTCATAGAAAAGGTCAGATTCTGCCAGACGACTTTGCGTGCCTGCCGCGCCAGCCCGATCGAGAAGGGAATCTTGCGCAAGTCATCAGACATCAAAACGACATCCGCGGTTTCAATGGCAACATCAGTACCTGCGCCGCCCATGGCAATGCCAATATCTGCCGTGGCTAGGGAAGGAGCGTCATTGACACCATCGCCGACCATCGCTACTGGGCCATACTTCTTTTGAAGCGATTTCAACACCGTGACTTTATCTTGCGGCAATAAGTCTGCGTGGAATTCGTCCACACCGGCGCGTGCAGCAATCTTGGCAGCGACTTTGGCATTATCACCCGTCAACATGACGATGTGTTCAATGCCGATGGCTTTGAGCATCTTGATCATTTCTACGGCGTCTTCGCGCAGGGTATCTGCCACGCCGAGCAGACCGAGGAACGTTTGCGATCTCATATCGTAGGCGAACATAGCGGTCTGACCTTCGTCTTGCATTTCACTTGCCTTCTTTATAATTTCGACTGGGATGCGAATGCTGCGTTCCATGAACATGCGTTCATTACCGATCAAAAGATGGTGGGATTCAACGACACCTTCCACGCCCTGCCCTGGGATGGCACGAAACTCCATGGACTGAGACAGGTTCAAGTCGCGGGAATGAGCCGCTTGCACAATTGCTTTTGCCAGAGGATGTTCGGAATGCGATTCCAGTGCGGCGACGAGACGCAGTAGGTCATCTTCTTTTGTGTCACTGAACGAGAACAAACTGGATAAGGTAGGTTTGCCGCTGGTGAGTGTACCGGTCTTATCGAACGCCAGCACTTTGAGTGTGGCTGTCTTTTCAAGATGCACGCCGCCTTTGAAGAGCACGCCATTGCGCGCACCGTTTGCGATTGCGGAGAGGATGCTCGCAGGCGTGGAGATGACCAAGGCACACGGCGAAGCGACCACAAGCCAGGTCATTGCGCGGTAGAAGGTTGGTTGGAAGTTGTTGCCGAGTACGAGCCACGGCACGAAGATCAACAATGCTGCCGCCGCGAGCACGAAGATGGCGTAGTATTGTTCGAAGGTGTCGAGCATTTGCTGGGTGTTGGCTTTTGTAGATTGTGCCTCTTCCACCATTTTGACGATACGTGCCAGTGTCGTGTCTTTGGCAAGCCGTGTCACGCGGATTTCGAGGGAACCTGTCCCATTGACGGTGCCTGCAAAGACCAAGTCATTTTGCTGTTTATTTACCGGCATTGACTCGCCGGTGATGGTGGCTTGATCAACATCGGATACACCGGATAGCACTTCACCGTCGATGGGGAAACGCTCGCCGGGGCGCACAAGGACGACATCACCGAGGGTGAGTTGTTCGATGGACAGCGTCACCAAACGCGAGCCACGCCGCACGGTGGCTTGCTTGGGGCGTAGGTCAAGCAATTTTTCAATGGCTTTGCGGCTGCGATCCATGGCGTAGCTTTGCAGAGTGTTGGAAAGCGAGAACAGAAAGAGCAACATGGCGCCTTCGGCAGGTTGACCAATTGCCGCCGCGCCGAGCGCTGCGAGGATCATCAACAAATCCACGTTGATAATCTTTTCTTTCAACGCCTTGAAACTTGCTATCAAGCCGAACCATCCGCCACTGGCGTATGAAACAAAATACAATCCAAAGATGAGTGAGGGATGCCAACCTAGCCCTGCGCCAATAAATGCGGTCAATCCAGTAACTGCATTGATCACCGTGAACGCAATTTCGATTTGCTCAATGGGAATGCCTGCGGGCTTTTTCTCTGCTTCAAGGGGATTTATACTCAACGCTTCCGTCTCGACGGTTTCATTGGTTGCGATACCTGAACCATTTAGTCTCACTTCAAGCGTATTCTTGCGAAATGTTGCCGTGGGTATGTTTGCCGCAATTTCATATTGATGCGCTAGTTGCGTGGCAAGTTCACCGGCGCACTCTGCACAGGCTTGTTCGCCGCGTTCACGTTTGGCAATACATTGCGCCACCCGCATTGAGGCTTCACGTCCTGCGTGCTGCACAACTTCCAGCGCACGTTCATTGTTGATCAGGCGCGGGTCATAAACAGCTCTTAAGTTTCCACTTTCATAGTCGTAATCAACTTCTTGAATACCGGCATATCCGCGCAGGGTATCTGAAAAAAATTGGGTACACCGTACTTCTTTTTTAGGTATAGCTGAGTTCATAGCTTCCTCTTCTGCTTTTTCTGGCAGGTAGGGCACAGCCCGTAATATAGAACGCGTGCGCCGAGCAGTTTATAGCCCGAAGCCGCGCTGATTTCCGAATCCAAATGAGTAACGTGTTCACTGGGAATGTCGATGATGCGCGAACAAGAGATACATGCCAGGTTGACATGCGGTTCCGTGTCCGCATCGTAATGGACCTTGTCATCGCCTGCGTGACCCAATACATTCACCACGCCCAAACCAACCAACGTATCGAGTGTGTTGTAGATTGTGGCAAGGCTGAGTGAGTGAAAGCGCGGCTTGAGTTCGTCGTAGATCATCGCCGCGGTGGGATGTTCATGGCTCGCTGCAAGCAGTTCGCAGACCGCCACCCGCTGCGGAGTGATACGCATTCCAGCTTTCTGTAGGGCAGTAGTGAGAGTTGATAGATCAGACATAAATCCTCTTATTTGTAATTATTACAAATTTAGAATAATTATAAATAAGACTTGTGTTTTGTCAAGCGAGATCTGCACTAACAAACGTCACCTATCCAACCTGTGAGGCATATCAGAACGTATTCTTATCTTTTCTTACACTCCTCTTATTGACGCATCATTTTCCCGCTGTTATTATTATTCCGTTATCAACTGGCACTCTCGCATTGGGAGTGCTAAATTTTGAATATGAATCATCTCACCGAACGCCAGAAAACCCTCCTGATGTTGATCATTCGTGATTACATCGACACTGCTCAGCCGATTGGCTCGAAGCGGCTGGCGGAGCATTACCACATCAACCTGTCGTCGGCGACCATTCGCAATGAGATGGCGGCGCTCACAGAGATGGGTTACTTGCGCCAACCGCATACCTCTGCCGGGCGCGTGCCTACCGAAGAGGGCTACCGTTACTTCGTCAGTGAGATGATGCATAGTGCCGAGTTGCCTGAAACCGTTCAGCACACCATCTCACACCAGTTTTATCAATCGCGCCCCGAGCTCGACCAATGGATGACCCTCGCGGCGTCCATTCTTGCAACTCAATCACAGGGCGTTTCCGTCGTCGCCGCGCCACATGTGGAAACCACTAAGTTCAAGCATGTCGAACTTATTTCTACACAAGGCAGACAAGTCTTAATGGTGATGGTGATGCTCGGTGGGGAAGTGTCGCAGCAGATTCTGACCTTAGCGGAACCTGTCGCCCAGGAGCGACTCAGCGGAACTGCTACGCGTCTTAACGGACTTTTGGCTGGTCTGACCTCCCAAGCCATGTCCACGCTGACGGTTCGCCCCGACCCGCTCGATCAGGATATTCTCCTGCTCATTTTGCAGGACATGCGCCGCATGACAGATAAAGCCTCGGGTGAAATCTACACCGACGGTTTGACGAACGTTCTTGGCGAACCGGAATTCTCCGAGTTGGATGGTCCACGCCGGGCGTTGAAAATTTTTGAAGAACCCGCCACCTTGCAGGATTTGCTGACAAAGACCACCAGCAATAGCAACGTCGGTGCTTTGCAAGTACTCATTGGCGGCGAAGGCGAATACGACGATTTACGTCAGTGCAGTTTGGTGATTGCTCGTTATGGTGTCCCTGGCATGGCGACGGGTGCGCTGGGTGTGCTAGGTCCCATGCGCATGGCATATTCGAAAACCATCCCTACAGTTAGATTCGTCGCTGCATTGTTGAGCGATTTGGTGAACGATAATATTTCTGGTGAGTAAATAACGATATTCGATACTCGAATTTCGAATAACGAATACCTAATATCTAATATCGATACGAGAGTGAGACACATGAAAGAAGAAATGGATAAGCAAGAACAGGGTCAATCATCAGACGAGACAATGCCCAATGGGGATGGGCAGTCTTTAGGTGAGCGTGAGGCGTTAATCCAGCAGTTGAAGGAAGCCGAATCCAAAGTCATCGAATATAAAGATGGCTGGGCGCGGACGCAGGCGGATTTCCAAAATTTCCGCAAGCGCGTGGAACGTGATAATGAGACCTTCAAGGCTTCGACCAAAGGCGACATCCTCAAGAAGGTGCTGCCCGTGCTCGATGACTTGGAACGTGCTTTGCAAAACCGCCCCGCCGACGATGCCTGGGCAAACGGCATTGAGTTGGTGGCACGTAAGTTCCAAAATATTTTGGATATGGAAGGCGTGAAGCGCATCGAAGCAAAAGGTGTGGCGTTCGACCCGAACTTCCATGAAGCTATTTCACATGAACCGTCTGCTGAAGTAGAAAGCGGACATGTCATCGACGTGGTGCAGAACGGCTATGTGATCGGTGAACGAGTGATACGACCGGCATTGGTGAGAGTCGCGCAATAAATTCGTAGGGGCGGCGCTGTTTAGCGTGCCGCCATGGGCGAGGAGACCTCGCCCCTACATCAAAGGAGAAATTATTTTATGGCAAAAATCATTGGTATTGACTTAGGTACAACAAACTCGGTAGCGGCGGTGATGCAAGGCGGCGAACCGATCGTGATTCCATCCGCAGAAGGGGAGCGTTTGGTTCCTTCTGTGGTGGCGATGAACAAGAATAATGAACGTTTGGTGGGACGTGTGGCGCGCAATCAGGCGATCACCAACCCGACCAATACGATCTTTTCGGTGAAGCGTTTTATGGGACGCAAGGCTGACGATGCGGAAGTAGAACGCACTAAGAAGCGCGTACCCTATGCCGTAAAAGAAGCGGCGAATGGCGACGTGCGTGTAGAACTCGGCGGCAAGGATTATTCCGCGCCGGAAGTCTCGGCGATGATCCTTGCGAAGATCAAGGCAGATGCTGAGGCTTTCTTGGGTGAGACTATTACGCAGGCAGTGATTACCGTACCTGCTTACTTTAATGATGCCCAGCGCAATGCGACCAAAGATGCGGGCAAGATCGCAGGCTTGGAAGTGCTGCGTATCATCAATGAACCGACAGCTTCTTCCTTGGCGTATGGCTTGGATAAGAAAAAGAATGAAGTCATCATCGTGTATGACTTGGGCGGTGGTACCTTCGATGTATCCATTTTGGATGTGGGCGATGGCGTGTTCCAAGTGAGAGCTACGAGCGGAGATACCTTCCTCGGCGGCGATGACTTTGACCTGCGCATTATGGATTATCTCATTGCTGAATTCAAGAAAGATAACGGCATTGACCTCAACAATGACCGCCAGGCGCTTCAGCGTTTGAAGGAAGCTTCCGAAAAAGCGAAGATCGAACTCTCCACGGTCATGCAAACCGAGATCAACCTGCCGTATTTGACGGCAGATGCAAATGGTCCCAAGCACTTGGTGATGACCCTGACCCGCGCCAAGTTTGAGCAGTTGGTAGCAGACTTGGTCGACCGCACGATTGCGCCGGTCAAGCAGGCTCTGGCTGATGCAAGCTTGAACGCTGGTGATATTAACGAAGTGGTGCTCGTCGGCGGTATGACTCGTATGCCTGCCATCCAAGATCGCGTGCGCGCGTTCTTCGGCAAAGACCCGCACAAAGGCGTGAACCCCGATGAAGTCGTGGCGATTGGTGCGGCGATTCAGGGTGGCGTGCTCGGTGGGGAAGTGAAGGACATCCTTCTTCTCGATGTGACCCCGTTGACCCTCGCTATTGAAACTCTCGGCGGCGTTGCTACAGCTCAGATCGAACGTAACACTACCATCCCGACCCGTCGTTCGCAGGTCTTCTCGACTGCAGCGGATAGTCAGACACAAGTTGAGATTCATGTCTTGCAGGGTGAACGCCCAATGGCAAACGATAATAAATCGCTGGGCAAGTTCATTCTCGACGGCATTCCACCTTCTCCGCGTGGTGTTCCACAGATCGAAGTGACCTTCGATGTAGATGCGAACGGCATTCTCAAAGTCAGCGCGCAGGATAAGGCGACAGGAAAATCTCAACATATTACGATCACTGCTTCTTCTGGTTTGAACGAAGCCGAGATCGAAAAGATGCGCAAGGATGCTGAGGCTCATGCCGAAGAAGACCGCAAGCGCAAAGATTTGATCGAAGCGCGCAACAATGCTGATAACACCGTCTATGCAGGTGAGAAGGCGTTGCGCGATTTGGGCGATAAGGTTCCGGCGGAGATCAAGGCTGAGGTCGAGGCGAAGAGCGCCGAGGTCAAGGAAGCGGCGAAAGGCGAAGATGTAGAGAAGATCAAAGCCGCCGTTGATGCCTTGGGGCAGACCATCCAAAAGATTGGTGCCAGTGTTTATGAGCAGGGTCAAGCTCCAGGTGCGGGTGATGCGGGCTCTTCATCCGATGCTGGACCTGATGTGGTGGACGGGGAAGTAAAGGAATAAGAACGTCAAAAGTCAAAGGTCGAACGTCGAAGACCTTTGACTTTTGACCTTTGACCTATGAGTGGCAACCAAGACTACTACGATATTCTGGGCGTGGGCAAGGGCGCGAGCGATGACGAGATCAAAGCCGCGTTCCGTAAACTTGCGCGTCAGTATCACCCTGATGTGAACAAAGAGCCTCACGCCGAGGAGAAGTTCAAAGAGATCAACGAGGCGTATGGTGTGCTTTCGGATTCTGAGAAGCGCGCGCGTTATGACCGCTTTGGCAAGGCTGGGGTAAGCGGTGCAGGCGGGCAGGGTTATCAGGATTTCTCTGGCTTCGGCGATATCTTTGAGGATCTGTTTAATGGATTTGGATTCTCAACTGGTGGAGGACGTTCGCGCCGCTCTCCGCGCCGTGGGCGGGATCTACAAATGCAGGTTTCGC
>JAFLCE010000078.1 GCA_017303655.1 Anaerolineae bacterium | reverse complement strand
CCGTGCGCAGGCTCGCGTGCTTGTGACCCATGGTCACTTCACTGTGAATGGCCGCCGCACTGATGTTCCTTCCATGCTTCTTTCGGATGGGGATATCATTGCTGTACGCGAAGGCTCTGGCAAGCTTACCTACTTCAAGGAATTGGGCGCCTTTGCTGAAAAACGCAACTCTCCCAGTTGGCTTAGCCGGGACCTGAAGTCCATGAGCGGTTCTGTGGCTCGCATGCCGGAACGCGCCGAAATTGACGGAAGTCTCGACGAACAGTTGATCGTCGAATACTACTCCCGACGCTAATCCTTATAACGCTTCGGGTCCGGACCTTGAATGGGTCCACGACCCGGAGCCTGAACAAAAGGAAAAGGTGAACCGTGACGGGTATCATTACGAACATGGTCATGCCCAAGATCGAGCGCGAAGCCGAAGCTCGAAACTATGGCAAATTTGTTATCAGCCCGCTGGAAGGCGGTTATGGTGTAACGCTAGGTAACGCCTTGCGGCGCATCCTGCTCTCCTCTTTGGAGGGCACAGCCATCACGTCAGTGCGCATTGCAGACGTGTTGCATGAGTTCAGCGATGTTCCTGGCGTACGTGAAGACGTAATCCAGATCATGTTGCAGATCAAGCAAGTCCGCATCAAGATGGATGGCGTGGACAGTGCCCGCATGCACCTCGAAGTGCGCGGCGAAGGCACTGTTACCGCAGCAGATATCATTACGCCTTCCGAGATCGAGATTGTCAACCCGGACACCTACCTTTTTACGGTGGATAATCCAAAGACCAAACTCGACGTTGAATTTGTAGTCGAACGCGGACGCGGATATTCTCCCGCCAATGACCGCTCCGGACATATGCCCATCGGTGAACTTCCTGTCGATGCCATCTTCAGCCCGGTCAAACGTGTCAATTGGGAAGTGGCTTCCGCCCGTGTTGGACAAAGCACGAATTACGACAAGTTAATTTTAGAAATCTGGACAGACGGCACAATTTCCCCCGAGCGCGCTCTGAGCTCTTCTGCCCGCATCCTCATTGATCACTTGCGTTTTATTGCAGGTGTCAACGAAGAAATGCTGACAGTAGCGATCGAACGCGAAACCACGGGCAGCCGCCTGAGCAGTGAACTGGCAGAAACGCCAGTGGAAGCCCTAGATCTTTCGGTGCGCGTGTTCAATTCCCTTAAGCGCACCGGTATCACCACGGTGGGTGATGTGCTTGACCTCCTTGAAAAAGGCGAGTCGGCTGTCATGTCCATCCGTAATTTTGGTGAAAAGAGTCTCGATGAACTCCGCGACAAGATGCGCGAAAAGGGTTTCTTGAAAGACCAACCTTCGGAGAACTAAGAAATGCGACATTCAGTAGCTGGTTACCGATTAGGACGCACAAAGAGCTCACGTATCGCTCTGCGCCGCAACCTGATCAAACAATTGTTTACACACGAGCGTATTCAGACCACCAAGGCAAAAGCTGCCGCAATTCGTGGTGATGCTGAACGCTTGATCACGCTCGCAAAGAACAGCGCCGATGCCAGCGCGGACCAGAAGGTCCATGCTCGCCGCGTCGCTGTCTCCAAACTCGGCGACAATCAGATCATCAAACGCCTGTTTGACGAGATCGCTCCTCGCTTTGCTTCACGCAATGGTGGCTACACCCGCGTGACCAAAATCGGACCCCGCCTCGGCGATGCTGCTGAGATGGTGGTGTTGGAATTAGTAGAAGAATAAGAAAATGCCGAATGCAAAATGTAGAATATTTTATATTCTGCATTCATAATTCTGCATTCGAAAAATGGCACGTTACCAAGTGATCCTTGCCTACGACGGTGCCGGGTTTACCGGCAGCCAACGACAGGCAAACTCCCGAACAGTACAGGGCGAGCTGGAAATTGCACTTCACCAGATCGGCTGGACTGGAACATCCGTCATTATGGCGGGCAGGACTGATACCGGCGTTCATGCAGCAGGGCAGGTGGCGGCATTCGATTTCAACGAATGGTCGCACCCGGCAGAACGATTGTTGCAGGCGCTCAACGCGAAACTCCCTGCGGACCTGGCGGTCAGAAAGATAAAACCCGCCCGTGCTGAGTTCCATCCACGGTTCGATGCACGCTCGCGGTCATACCGCTACAGATTGTTCTGTGAACCCATCCGTGACCCGTTACGTGAAAGGTTTGCATGGCGTTTGTGGCCCCGACCAGAGCGTGAAGCTCTCAACCAAGCCGCTGAACTCTTACTCGGTACACATGATTTTGCCGCTTTCGGCTCAGCAACCTCTGAAAAGGGGACGACGACCCGGACAGTGACAAAAGCCGAGTGGAGACGAAAGCCCCATGGTGAGTGGCAGTTCGAAGTCCGGGCAGATGCGTTCCTTTATCGAATGGTGCGCAGACTGGTGTTTGTTCAAGTGGCTGTCGCGCAGGGACGCTGTTCGGTGGAGGAAATCCAACTTGCCTTGAATGGGCGAGGGAAGTTACCCGCCGGGCTGGCTCCAGCACAAGGCTTGAGCCTCAGTCATGTTGAATATGGATCACTGAAAAGATATTAAAGAAACGGAGAGACGAAAGTGCAACAGAAGACATACTATCCGAAAGCCGCTGAGATTCAGCGTGATTGGCTTCTCGTAGATGCTGAAGGAAAGAACCTTGGGCGTCTTGCCACGCGCATCGCGCATGTTTTGCTTGGAAAACACAAACCGACCTTCACGCCTGGCGTGGAGATGGGCGATTTTGTCGTAGTGGTGAACGCCCAGAACGTGACCGTGACCGGTACCAAGACCGAGTCGCGACTCACGTCAAAGACCTATTACCATCACTCAGGCTACCCCGGTGGTTTGAAAGCGATTTCCTTGCGTGACCAGCTCGCAACCTTCCCCGATCGCGCCCTGCGCGAAGCAGTGTGGGGCATGTTGCCGCACAACCGCATGGGACGTGCAGTGCTTAAGCGCCTGAAGATCTACGGTGGCGCCGAGCACCCGCATGGCGCACAGAAACTCAAGGCTTTGGACTAAAAAGGCAGGAAGAAAATATGGCTCAGTATTTTGAAGGTATCGGACGCCGCAAGGAAAGCACCGCCCGTGTGCGTGTAGTGAGCGGCAGTGGTAAGTTTGTGGTAAATGAGAAGGAAGCTGCCGCATTCTTCACCCGCTTTGGCGACATGCAGGACATTCTGCGCCCGTTCGGTGCAGTGGGTGAGGCAGCCGCCAAATATGATGTGACCGTATTGGTCAACGGTGGCGGTGTGGCTGGTCAGGCAGAGGCAGTTCGCCTCGGCGTGGCTCGTGCGCTCCAGGGTATGAACGTGGATTGGACATCCGCTCTTCGCAAGAAGGGCTTGCTCACCCGCGATGCCCGCGTCAAGGAACGCAAAAAGCCTGGTCTCAAGAAAGCCCGTAAGGCGCCTACCTACACCAAGCGTTAAAAATACACTGGGTTTCACCCATTGGGTAATCCGTAATGCGTAATCCGTAAAATCTACGAGTTACGAATTACGGATTACGTGTTTAAGCACAAAAGGAAAGAGCATGGACTTTAACCAGATCACCTCCGTTTTTGAGACGTTGCGCCTCACACCGCCCTCGAAACTGACCTTGCTTGATGCGCAGGAGTTTACCCTCCGGCATTATCCGCCCACCCCGCCCGATGTGGATACTTTGATCCTCGGCATTGAATCACCTGAATTGGCTGAACAAGTCCGGACGGTTTTGCATATCGTCTATGCGGATAGCCATAAGGTATCGGCGGTGGGAAAAGCTGGAGTGACCGAAACAAGCTTGGGCGAATTTGGCGGCGCAGAACTTTCCTATCCCATTTCACTTTTTGTGCCTTCGCTCGGAGTGGGGACGTCCTTTGAGTCCTTCGCTGAAATCGTTGCCCATCTGCGCGCACCCGATGGCTGCCCGTGGGACAAAGAGCAAACGCACGAAACCCTACGTAAGCATCTGCTGGAAGAATCCTACGAAACCTTATCTGCCCTCGATGCAAATGACATTGACGGTATGCGCGAAGAATTCGGTGATCTGTTGTTGCAGATCGTGTTGAATTCGCAAATCGCGTATCAAGACCATGAATTCACCATGACCGATGTGATGAAAAACATCTATGACAAGATCGTGCGCAGGCACCCGCACGTGTTTGGTGACGTGAAGTTGGATGGGGTGAATAATGTTCTGATCAATTGGGAGAAATTAAAAGAAAAGGAAAGAGGAAAGAAGAAGGAAGACAAAGGCATGTTGGATGGTGTGCCTGCCGCCTTGCCTGCTTTGAACCAGGCACAGGAATATCAAGACCGTGCCGCGCGGGTTGGTTTTGATTGGGCGCAGATCGATGATGTGCTCGATAAAGTCCGTGAAGAGATCGAAGAGATCAAAACGGCAGAGAACCCCGAACAGCTACGAGGGGAGTTGGGCGACCTGTTCTTTGTATTAGTTAACTTAGCCCGCTGGCGCGAGGTGGATGCTGAAGCTGCGCTGCGCGAGACGAACCTGAAGTTCAAACGTCGTTTTGGGCATGTGGAAAAAAGCGCCAAAGCACAGGGACGGAATTTGTCTGACATGACTTTGGCGGAAATGGATGCCTTTTGGGATGAGGCGAAAGAACTGGGCTTGTAGCTGTCCGTAACCAATTTGGAGTTAAATTGTTGTATTAATTTGTAAGTTCCACTTTTCACAAAGTGGTTGTATAATCGCGACTCGACTGATAAATAACGGCGAGTGCCGTTTGTATAAACTCAAGGAGAGAGTACCATGAACATCAATTTTGCTATGTGGCGTAAAGCCTCCTGGCAATTGATCAAGATGGACGATAAGAAGGAGTGGGATGCTCTGGATGTCGTTTCAAAATGGTTGATTGCCACCCGTTCCGCCGTAACCCTTGTTACGGTTTATTCCTGCGTAATAGCCGGAATTCTTGCCGCCCGTGATGGGAAGTTCGATTGGCTGACCTTCATCATTGTTACCCTTGGACTTTTCATTGCCCACGGCACCAACAACATCCTCAACGACTACACCGACTACAACCGTGGCGTGGACCGAAACAATTACTTTCGCACCGAGTATGGTGTCCATCCCCTCGTACAAAAATTCTGGGATAACAAGACCTCCATCCGCTGGTTCCTTGTGAGCGGTTTCCTGGCTACCCTGGCGGGTGTGTACGCGCTCTTTCACACGGGTTTTAGCCCCACCACCATCGGTTTGTTTGCGTTTGGCGCGGTGGTTTTGCTCGCCTACACCTATCCCTTTAAGTATTGGGGCATTGGCGAGTTCATGATCTTCCTCATTTGGGGACCGGTCTTGATCGGCGGCGTGTACTTTGTGCTCACCGGCAATTGGAGCTGGGATGTTTTCGTGGCTGGCGTTCCCTTCGGTTTGAGCGTGGGAAGTATTAACGTTGCCAAGCATATCGACAAGCATGATCCAGACAAGGAAAAAGGTGTCGGCACATTCCCCGTCCGCGTGGGGGAGGCGAATGCCCGCCGAGTGAATCAGGTTGCCATTGTGTTGATCTATCTGGTCACTTTGTATCTCGTGCTCAGCGGTTATTTCACCCCCGTGATGCTGATCATCTTCCTTGCTTACAAAGAAGCCCTCATGGTCATTGGCGTGCTTAACAAGCCGAAACCTGCCCAGGCTCCTGAAGGCTGGCCCGCCTGGCCCGTATGGTTCTCTGGTTTTGCTTTCGTGCATAATCGCAAATTTGGTGGTTTGCTCATTCTCGGGCTTATCGCGGATGCGCTTTTGAAGACCTTCCTACCGAATTTCTGGCCCGGCTTGTTCTAATTCGTAATACATATAAAAGAGGCTTCCAATCGGAAGCCTCTTTTCATTTCACTCATCACTCATCACTAAATCTTCGATCTCCAACCACTCTTCATTCCCTTCCAACACACCGAAAGAAATCTTCCCTTCTGGCGTGAAAGCGGCATATTGATTATCGATCCAGATGACCAACCCCAAGGGCGGATTCGGACTTACCGGCGACTCGAACACTTGTGCCTCATCCACATACCAAACCACCCGGTTCGGACTCCACTCGAGCTTGTAGCTGTGCCATTGAGTGACATCCACCCTGAGAGCGGATGAGTCCTCGCCGATGACCTTGCTCAACATGCGGCGTGTCGTTTTTGCCGAGAAGGGTAAAACTAACCCGGCTGGTATCAGCGAGGCATGAAACTTGGGAGAACAAAAACTTTGCGCGAGAAATCCCTGTGCGGGTTTATCGCTGAATGACAAATGATTTTCTTGCGAGGCTCCAAAGAACCAAGCCGCATTTGGGAGGGTTGGCAAACGAAAACGATTTGTGCCAAACCCAAGTGACATGCCGAAGGGATCATTCCACAAGCCGAAGCCCCAGGTTCCGGGGAGGGAAAGGCTTGAGGTTCTGGCTCTCATGCTCAAGGTTAAAGAATGATGCGGGAATTTTCGTCGCGGCAGACCAAAGTAATCGTCGATCTGTGCGAATCGATAAGCAGATGAATCCCCGGCGGGAATCTTCATCAAATACCCTTTTTCGGTTTTTGTGATGCTGGCGTCGGGTGTGGTTCTAGCTTTCATAGTTCATCCTTTTCTATTCACCAACCAAATACCCAAAATAATGATCGCACCGCCGATGAGCGTGATGGCGGTGATTTTTTCATTGATCATGAATGAGGCAAGCACGGTGGTGACGAGCGGCTCGACGTTGAAGAATGCCCCCAGTTGCGCGGCGGGAATCTCTTGAAGCGCATCGTAAAATGCGATGTATGCCAGACCGGAACCGAAAATGCCAAGGATAATGATCGCACCCCAGCCCGAGGAGGTGAGGTTGGCGACTTCACTGATGCCGGGACCAAAACCGAAGATCCATATGTTGACGAAGATCCAGCCGAGCAGCATCACGAAGAACATCATCCGTGCCGCGGGGTGACGTGCCAACTCGCGCCGCGAAAGGATCGTATACACCGCCCAATTGACCGAGCTGATAAGAATGAGAACATCGCCGAAGGTTCCTTATTCGCCGGTAAACAACGCGGAGATGTTTCCTTTGCTGACAATGAGCAGTACCCCAAACCCTGCCAGAGCAATGCCGAGGATCTGAATGCCGTTTAACTTTTCCTTGAGCGCGATCCAACCGAGAATGGCAATGAAGACTGGCGTGGTTGCCACAATCCATGCGGTGGTGGTGGCTTTGGCAGTTTGCAGACCCGTGGCTTGAAGGATTTGGTGAAAGGTCACACCGAGAAAGCCAAGCATAGCAAAGTACAGCCACTCGCTTTTATCTGGGATGGCAAATTGCCTTCTAGCAGTTACTACAATTCCGAGAATGACAGTTCCCATGCCGAAGCGGATCCAAACGATGGTGGCAGGGGAGACTTCACCAAGAGCAATTTTAGTAGCGATGAACGTACCACCCCAAACAAGGACGGCGAACAAAGCTTCAAGGTAGGGGATAATTTTTGTTTTGGGCATTTCTGTTCCTAAGGAAGAAGATGCGGAATTATAAAGCTTGACACAATTAATGATGGTGATAAAATTCACAAAAAGAGTAACCTGACCGTTTTTATCTAATTCAGGAGGAGCTATGCGATCAAAGGTGATGTTATTAAACCCAGCTCGGCATTTTATTGCCAATCAGGCTGGGCTGGGATATCTCACTCCACTGGGACTGGTGCTGCTTGGAGGTCCACTATTGGATGCGGGTTTTAACGTCCGTTTGGTGGATCATGATATGAACGGCTGGACGATAAAGCGTTTATTACAAGAAGTGGGGGAGTTTCAACCAAAATACATTTTGTTGGGGCATTCGGGTTCAACCGCTTCGCATAATGTGGCAGTGGCAACCATTAAAGAGATTAAAAAGTTGTTTCCACACATTCGGATCGTTTATGGCGGGGTCTATCCCTCGTATGCGTATCAAACGATTCTTGCGGATGTACCCGAAATCGATGTGATCGTGCGCGGCGAAGGGGAAAAGACAATTGTTGATCTGCTCAATTGTTGGGAGGAAGATAACGACCTTGGGACAGTCCTCGGAATTGCCTGGCGCCATGCTAGTGGGATCGTTGTCAATCACCCTCAACCTGCCATTCAAAATCTCGATGATTACCGCCCTGGCTGGGAATTGCTTGACTGGCAACATTACCAAATGTTCGGCTTCGACCATGCGGCTGGTTTGCAATTCTCGCGCGGCTGTACCCTCACTTGCACCTACTGCGGGCAATGGATGTTCTGGAAGAAATGGCGGCGTCGCAGTCCGCAAAATATTGTGGACAATATGCGTTTGTTGAAAGAAAAGCATGGCGTGAAATTGATCTGGTTCGCGGACGAGAATTTTGCGGCGGATCGTGACCTTGCCCATGACTTGATTCAACGCATCATCAACGCGGACTTGGGCTTGTCTCTCAACCTAAACATGACCGCCGCCGATGTCGTTCGCGATGCGGATTTGCTGTCACTCTATAAAAAAGCAGGCGTGGACTATATCGTGATGGGCGTCGAATCACTCAAAGATGAAGTTGTATCTGAGATTCGCAAGAATAATCCCTTTGTAATTTCAAAAGAAGCTGTGCGGCTTTTACGCGAAAATAACATCATCAGCCTGACCAATATTATTTACGGGCTGGAAGATGAATCCTGGCAGACTCTCTTTGAGAAATTTAAAGGCATGCTCGAATTGGATTCAGATATCCTCAATGCCATGTATCTCACTCCGCATTTCTGGACTGCCGATGGAAAATCTACTGACCCCGCCACGATCATCCAACCCGATCTAGCTAAGTGGTCGTACCGCAACCAAGTCCTCGCTACGCCATATCTCCAACCATTTGAATTGTTCTGGGGCATCAAACTGACCGAAGGATTATTCCACCTACGCCCGAAGGCGGTTTTCCGCTATTTATTCAACAGCGATAGACGCTATACGAAAATTATGCGCGCCTCGATCTTGACCGGCATCCGCGTGATTTTGGCAGAGGTCTGGGAGTTCCTGTTCGAGACCAAATTCGTCCGGCAGGGAAGCTTCTCCAAGTTATGTGGAGCGGAAGCGTTCCGAAGAGAGTCTACGCCATTGGGTTGAGTATTAAGTAAGAATGTACTTAATCCATCGAATACGTGTGCCCTACCATGTTTTTTTGGTAGGGTATAATATCCTCTTTGGAGGCACTAGATAAATGGAAATAACCTGGTATGGACATTCTTGTTTTAGACTGACAGAACGCAATTACGCGACCGTCGTCACCGACCCGTTCGATCACAAGTCGGTTGGCTACGACGCGCTCAAACTCAAAGCGGATATCGTCACCGTCAGCCACGATGCGCCCGGACATAATAATATGGATGCCGTCAAAGGCTCGGAACATATTATTGACGGCGCAGGCGAATTCGAGATCGGCGGCGTATTTATCACAGCTGTTCAAACAGCTGGCGGTGGTAAAAAGACCAAGGACAAGTCTCGCAACACACTTTATGTGTTCGACTATGAAGGTATTACTGTTGCCCACCTTGGCGACTTGTTGGAAGTGCCCACTCAAAGCGAAGTCGAAGCTCTGGGAACGGTCAACGTGCTGCTTCTTCCGGTCGGAGGCGGGAATAGTCTCAACGCCGCCAAAGCTGCTGAAGTAGTCAGCACCATCGAGCCGAACATTGTCATCCCCATGCACTACGCCACCGATGGCACCAAATTGAAACTCGAACCCTTGAGCAAATTCCTCAAGGAAATGGGGCTGGGCAAGGTCGAATCTCAGCCGTCTTTAAAAGCCACACGTTCGTCCCTGCCACAAGAGACGAAAGTGATCGTGCTCGACTATCAACAAGGATAGAGATGCCTGTCAAAGTGTTAATGACCTGGGATATCGCCGCTGAGCGCGATCAGGAATATTTTGAATTTGTCATCGGCGAATTTGTGCCGGGCGTGCAGCGCCTGGGGCTTCAGCCTGCCGAAGCTTGGGCAACGCTATATGGCTCTTACCCGCAAATTCAAGTTGGCTTGCTTGCTACCGATGCGCATGAAGCCCGCCGCGTGCTGGCTTCGCCCGAATGGAGCTTGTTGCAAGAACGCTTGTTTGGGTATGTAAAAAATTATTCGTATAAGATCGTCCCCGCCCGAAACGGATTTCAGTTTTAATTCCATTGTCATTGCGAGCTGGTGAGTTTGCCCTCCTCGCAATGACATAAACAACATGCAAACAAAATTCACCAACTTTCTGCCGTGGTTATTTTTCGCCGCGGCATTTCAGTCTCTGCTTGCCATTCTCGCCCTTCTGGGAGTGCCGTCTGAAGGTCTATCCTTAGCACGCCTCGCTTTATTGGGCGTAATGGCTCTGCTTGTTTTACTGGGAATTGGATTGGGGCTTTATTCACGCCGCGAGCAGACTCGCTTCGAGCGGCTTTTCACAACACCGGTTATTTTATCGTCCGCGCTTCTTGCTCTTGGTTTCAGCCTGATTCTGTTTCTCTTGCGCTATCTCAACCCAGAGCGACTCCTGCCTTATTACGAACGGATGAGTCCGCTCTTGTGGCTTTTGTTTTTCCTTTCTCTCGAAACCTCTGTCTTCTTTCTTCTTTTCAAAAATGGCTTTCACCCTCAAGCCCTGCTCAATCGTAAACCCATTTATCGTGCTGCGATTTTGCCGCTCTTCTTTCTTCTTTCTATCTTTCTTTTCATCACTATTACCAAGATCGGCATCACGCCAGATACCTCCTACTGGGCAGAACCCGGCGTCGCCATTCAAGGCTGGCAATTCATCCTCGCCCTTCTCATCGGCTTTTCAATATTACTATTCACTGTTTCCTATTCCCAATTCATCATTCATTATTCATCCTCCATCATTCCCTTTTTCATCTACATCATTGCCATTCTCCTTTGGCTCTCGGTTCCCCTTGAAACCCTCGCCAATAGTTTCTTCGCACCCATCTCCCCGCCAACCAATCTACCTCTGCCATACTCCGATGCAGGTTTTTACGACTTCAACTCTCAAAGCTTGCTGATCGGCACAGGCTACTTTGGCAACATCCCATCACGCCCCTTGTATGTGACCTTTCTCGCCTTCCTGCACCTACTCTTTGACCAGAACTATCCCGTCATCATTGCCGCGCAGACGCTGGTGCTGGCGCTTTTCCCGGTGACTTTATACTTTCTTGCGAAGAAACTGCACTCTCCTCCCGCCGGTGTGACCGTGGCACTCTTCGCCATTTTCCGTGAATACACCGGCTTGTGGATCGCCTCCAATACCCGTGTCGTCAATTCCAAAATGCTGACGACGGATTTCATTACTGCCTTGGGCATTGCGTTGATATGTCTCGTCACCCTGTGGTGGCTGGAGCGGCGTGACCTGCGCTCCACTATGATCGCAGGTGGAGCCTTTGGTGTGCTCTTGTTATTCCGTACACAATCTCTGCTGACGCTGCCTGTGCTGTTTCTGCTTGTCTTGCTGGTATATCACTTCAAATGGGCGGAATGGTTCAAGGCAGGTGTTGTATTTGTCCTGGTGATGGTTCTGACCGTCCTGCCATGGTTAACCCATAATTACAATCTAACCGGCAAATTCGCCTTCGACGATTCGATTCAAATGGGTAACCTCTATAGCCAATATTCTTTCACTGGCTTGGACCTTAGTTCCTTCGACCCGGAAAAAGACAGTGTTGCAAAACAGGTGATTTCCTTCACACTAGAAAACCCCGGTTACGTGGCAAACTTTATAAGTTCTCATTCCTTCAATTCAGAGATTGGAGGGCTGCTTGCGTTGCCACTCATCAAGCCGTTCAACGGATTTCAAGAGCCGATCAACCTCTATTGGGGCGAATGGGATGGTTCACTTGAATGGTATAACGTACTGCTTGTTTTGTTTTATCTCCTTATCCTTGCACTTGGTTTTGGCGCAGCGTGGAAGCGCGTTGGCTGGCTGGGTTTAATTCCGCTGGCATTCAATGTCGGGTATGTGCTGTCGAATAGTATTGTCCGCTTTTCGGGGTGGCGCTTCAATATGCCCGCAGATTGGGTTATCTATTTTTACTTTGGTATCGGCATTATCGAATTGTTTGGCGCTTTGGCTTTACTTTTTGGCAGCGATACAAAAAAACTATTTCCATCTGATAAAACGCCAAAAACTAGAAATATTCTTTTCCGCGAATTCCGGCTTTCCCACGTTGCCATTCTTTCTTCTTTCATCTTCATCGGTCTAACTCCCTGGCTCGCGAAGGGACTGACATCTCCGCGTTACACGGGAGCGCAGGCTGAACTGATTGCAAAGCTTGAATCCAGCGGATATTCCCGTTCTGACGTGGAAGCCTTTCTATCTCAACCCAATACCAGCCTGCTCGAAGGTCGCTTGCTGTATCCACGCATGTATTGGAGTGGGGAAGGGCTTTCTTCCACAAACCCTTGGCTGGCCTACGCCCCGCAGGATTTTCCGCGTATCGGTTTCCTGCTCATCAACGATGCAAAACGTGATCTGATCTTCCATACCAATGAATTGCTCAATTTCAAACAAGGCGCTGATGTCATTGTCCTCGCCTGCTCTGCAAATGATCTGCTCGACGTTCGCATCGTTGCCTTTGATGATGTCACCTATCAAAGCGACGCATTAACTGAACCTTGCCTAGATAACTGATGAAAAACCGTCTCTCTTCTCAACTCCTGGCTTGGTACAACACCCAAAAGCGGATTCTCCCCTGGCGCGACCACCCCGACCCATACGCTGTATGGGTCTCGGAGATAATGCTTCAGCAAACGCGGGTGGATACGGTTATTCCATATTTCGAAAAATGGATGAAGTTATTTCCCACCGTGAAGGCACTTGCCTCTGCAAATGAGCAGGATGTTCTCAATGCCTGGGAAGGGCTGGGCTATTACAGCCGTGCTCGCAATCTGCATAAAGCTGCGAAGGTCGTTGCCGAGAAATTCAACGGCGAATTGCCCCGTAATTTGGAAGACTTGCGCAGCTTGCCGGGCATTGGTCGTTATACCGTCGGTGCAATTGCTTCGATGGCGTTCGGCATGGACGAAGCCACGCTTGACGGAAATTTGCGGCGCGTGTTCTCGCGTCTCTTTGATGTGGATGAGTTTGCAGATTCGCCCGTAGGGGAAAAAATACTCTGGGAGTTGGCGGCACAAAACTTACCCAAGGGACAGGCGGGCGATTACAACCAGGCACTCATGGATTTGGGCGCGACCATTTGTTTGCCGAAGAATCCGCGTTGTTTGTTGTGCCCGCTAATGAGTTTGTGTAAAGCTCGCGAGAATGGAACGCAGGAATTGCGCCCAGTTTTGAAGCCGAAGAAGGCGGTGCCGTCCTACGTCCATGCGGCGGCGGTGATCGTGGAGCGTGGGCGCGTGCTGCTCAATCAGCGCCCTGCGGATGGGTTGTTGGGGGGGATGTGGGAGTTCCCAAATGCGAGAATAGATGGCGACCCGGCTAAGGCGTTGGTCAAGGCGTTGAAAGTGGCGACCCAGATTCAAGTTAAGAAAAAAGAGGCGCTGCACGTCGTCGAACATGCCTACAGCCACTTTAAAGTCACGGTTCATCCGTTCGTGTGCGAGAAAGTTTTCATCCCCAAAGATAAAAGTTTGAAGTGGGTAAAGTTGGGCGAGTTGGAAGATTTCCCGATGGGGAAGGTGGATCGGCTGATCGCTCGCCAAATAAAATGACCGCCTTGCGACGGTCATTTTTGTTTATGATTTGCTGAGTGTGACGAAGACCATCGGTCTGCGTTTGGTTTGCTGGTGTAGGTAACTCTTTACCGCGTTGATGATGTCTTTTTCGTCATCGAAGCCGTCGTTGTGGACCATGCGTAGGATTAGTTTTCGGACATCTGGAATGAGCGATGTGGCTTCTTCTGGCGAGACGAAGCCGCGGGTGATGACTTCGGGCTCGTGCAGCAAACGACCAGTTTTCTTGTCGATGCTGATGTCGATCAGCAGAATGCCGTTGCGGGCAAGCTGACTGCGTTCCTTCATCACATCGTGGCCGATGTCGCCGATGGATTCGCCGGTGACGAAAACGTAATCGCCGGGGATGCGTTCGCCACGCATGAGCTTTTTGCCAACCAGTTCCACCACTTGACCGTTTTCGGCAATGATGATGTTTTCTTGTTCGACGCCCAACTGTTGGGCGAGTTCGGCGTGGCGCGAAAGCTGACGCAACTCACCGTGAATGGGCATGAAGTGCTTGGGGCGCACGAGGTTGATAAGCAGTTTCTGCTCTTCCTGTGCGGCGTGCCCGGAGACGTGAATGGGAGCGATGCCATCGTGGATGACTTTCGCGCCTCTTCGTAGCAGACGGTTGATGGTCTTGCTGATGCTCTCTTCATTGCCGGGGATCGGGTGCGAGGAGAGAACGATGGTGTCGCCGTCTTTGAGGTCGAACTGGCGGTTGGTGCCTGCAGAAAGACGCCCGACGATGGATGAAGGTTCACCTTGCGAGCCGGTACACATGATGACCACTTTGTGGTTCTGCATTTGCAGCGCCTGTTCGATGGATACAATGAGGTCATCGGGAATCTCAAGATATTTCATCTTGCGCGCGATCTTGACGTTATCCACCATGCTCGGACCAGCCAATGCCATTTTGCGTCCGGTCTTGGCGGCGGCGTCAGCGACTTGTTGCACGCGTGAGATCAGCGAAGCGAAGGTGGCGACAATGATGCGTCCCTTGGCTTCACCAAAGACTTTATCGAACGCCGGACCAATGACAGCCTCGGAGGGAGTCCAGCCGGGGCGTTCGGCATTGGTCGAATCGGAGAGAAGCAAGTCCACGCCGCGGTTCGAGAATTCAGAGAGCTTGGCAAAATCGGTGGGCCAGCCGTCTACGGGGGTTTGGTCGAACTTGAAGTCGCTCATGTGAACGACAAGACCCGCCGGGGTGGTGATACCGATTCCGACTCCATCCGGGATGGAGTGGTTGACGTGAAAATATTCCAACGTGAACGGTCCGAGGCGGGTTGTTTCTCCTGCCTGAATCGTTTTCATTTGGACTTTATGCTGTGCACCGTTGCGATGCAATTTGGCTTCGATCAGCCCGCGGGTGAGCGGGGTAGCATAGACGGGAACATGGATATCTTCAGTAAAGTGTTGAACAGCGCCGATATGATCTTCGTGACCATGCGTGATGAACAAGCCTAGCACGCGGTTTGCGCGCTTCTTTAAATATTCATAGTCTGGGATGATGTAATCCACACCCAGCATGTCATTTTTCGGGAACATGATGCCAGCGTCGACCACGATGATGTCGTTGCCGTACTCATACGCCATCATGTTCTTTCCCACTTCGCCCAGGCCCCCGAGCGGGATAATTCTTAATTTATTTTTTCTACTCATAGTTTTTTCTGTATACCTCACAGATTTCAAATTTTTACTTGTACCCAAATTGGGTGTAAACCGCCTATGCGGTTAAAGTCAAGGTTGGAGTTAATGTGCAGGGTGGTCCATAAGGAGAACTTATGGATTTGAGTTTTTAGTACCCAAAAAGTCTTTCCCTCAAACAAACAAAAAGACCTTCGCTGACTTGCTCGCGAAGATCGGTGCCGGTAAAACACGATTGTTCTCAAACAAAAGGCGCTTTGGCGCCTGAAAAGTCAACTTAACAATAAAGAGTATAGCAGGGCAGGCGTAATTTGTCAAAGAAGGTTTTATCAGAATAGCCCCATTAGGGGTTTTAACCTCGAAAACCTACCCTTTACGGTGTTTCTTTTGGCGCTCGAGCATCAGGTTGAACTGCAATTCTTTGTCTCGAAGGAGCTTTTTGACATGGCTGCGTTGGGCTTCTTCATAGGTGCTGGCGAGTCTTTCCTTCAAAGCAGAAATCTCTTGCAATAATTCCACTTCAGGCGAAACGATGCCCGCGTTCTTCAACGCCGAATATGCCAGGCGCATATCTTCAGGCGTTTCGAAATAGGCATTCAGATCTATTGGCTGCCCTTTCCCTTTCAGGTTATCAAAATCACCGCGTTCCTGCGCCTCTTTAATCAGCGCTTCTACGATTTTTTCAAAGCTCATAATTGGGCATTATATACCGAATTTCACAATAAAAATTGACAATCTTTCCTGTCTCCTGTACACTTCTTACATGGACATAGACTTCGATCTCTACCGGTACGAAGTACGCATTTCCTCCGACCCGCTCGTGCGGCTCTCTGCCATCGATGTTTCACCCGAACGACCCAAACGCACCATTGTGTTCGTTCACGGTTTCGGCGGCAAAGCGGAGCAGTGGCAATACCAAATGCAAAAGTTCGCGATGGATAACCGCGTGATTGCATTGGACCTGCGCGGACATGGACTCTCCGACAAGCCTTCCACCGGCTACGACATGCCACGCATCCAACTGGACCTGGAAACGGCTCTGACCCAGTTGAAAGTATCTCCGCCGTTTGTTTTAGTGGGACATTCCTTCGGCGGTGCGGTAGTCACAGACTATGCCCTTAATCACCCAGACCATGTAGAAAAACTAATTATTATTGCCACGGCTGGGGAGTTCAAATTGAACCCCTTGTTCAAACTTGGCTTGAACCTGCCTGCGACGGTTTTGCGGGCGATCGGTCCGCTGACGCGCAATTGGTTGCATGCCCCGCCACATGCCTTGAAAGAGTTCTATCATCGCAATATGTCCATCTGGCGCGGCTGGGACAAATTCTCACAGTTGACTGTTCCCACCTTGGTGGTGCGCGGACATCGCGATATCGTCTTCGACCGCCCGTTGTTCGAAAAAGTAGCCGGGTCCATTCCCGGTGCCGAGGATATTGATATTGGTGTATCCGGTCACATGGTCATGTTGGAGCGGCGTGAGACCGTGGATCGTGCCATCACGAACTTCCTCAAAGGCGAATCCAAAAAGACTTGGCGTGACAAATCCTTTATCATCTCTAAAACTCAGCGTGATGATCTAAAGGTTGAACGAGTATGGCTGAATCACTACGAAGAAGGTGTGCCCTACACTGTGGACGTACCGCGAATCCCTGCCCAGCATTTATTGCGCTCGGCGGTGAGGCGTTTCCCAGGTCGTCCGGCGATCTTCTTTGAAGGCGCTACCATGACCTACCGCGCCTTGAACCATCAGGTTAATCGTTTTGCCAATGCGCTCTTGGCACAGGGAATTGGCAAAGGCGCACGCGTGGTCTTGCTCATGCCGAACATCCCCCAAATGGTGATCGGGTTTTACGGTACCTTGAAGGCGGGTGCTGTGGCGGTGTTGATCCCACCGATGACCGAACCCGAAGAATTGATCCGCCAGATAAAAGAAGCGGATGCTAGTGTGCTGGTGACCATGTCTACGTGGGCGGGGCTGGCGAAGCAAATTCAAGAGGGAGCAGGTGTACCGCATGTCGTGCTAACCGACCCTGGGCAATATCTTTCCCTGCCGAAATATTTGATCTCACGCTGGCGCAACCGCGGCTTGGACTTCCGTAATGCCTTGCATTGGAATCGCTGGTTATCTCAGCAGGATACAAAATCGCCCATGGTGGATGTGCAATCAGAGGATATGGCAGCGATCATTTACACAGGCGGGACTACGGGACTTTCCAAAGGCGTGATGCTTTCCCATCGTAATTTGGTTGCCAATACTTTGCAGACCCGTCATTGGCTTCCGGACGCACATGAAGGCAAGGAACGTTTCTTGTGCGTCGTGCCGTTCTTCCATAGCTATGGCATGACTGCCGCTTTGAATGTGCCGGTCTCGTTGGGCTCGGCGTTGATTCTCAAGCCGCAATTCAAAACCTTGGATGTGTTGAAATCCATCAAGAAACACAAGCCGACGATCTTCCCCGGTTCGCCGAGCATGTATGTTGCCATCAATAACTTCCCCGGCGTGCGTAAGTATGGCATTCGCACGATTAAAGCCTGCATCAGCGGGTCTGCGCCCTTGCCAGTGGAAGTGCAGGAAGCCTTCGAGAAATTAACCAAAGGTAAATTAGTGGAAGGTTATGGGCTCACCGAAGCCTCACCGATCACTCATGCCAACCCGTTAGGAAAGAATCGTCGACTTGGCACGATCGGTGTGCCGCTGCCATCCACCGAAGCCGTGATCGTGGATTTGATGACTGGTCGCAAAGAAGTGGAACCTGGGCAGATCGGCGAGCTTGCCATTCGTGGTCCGCAGGTGATGATGGGCTATTGGAAGAACGAAGCCGCCACCAAAGAAGTGATCACCGAAGACGGTTGGCTGTTGACGGGTGATGTTGCCCAAGTGGATGATGATGGTTTCTGCCGCATCATTTCTCGCAAAGCCGACATGTGGTATCCCGAAAAGGGCGGCAAGGAGCCTGCTTTCCCGCGTGATGTGGAAGAAGTGATCTATGAGATCCCACAGGTTAAAGAAGTGGTGGTGGTGGCGGTGGCGGGACATCCTTTTGCTTTTGTAATTGCCGGCAGAGAAAAGACCAGCGCCGAATCTGTGTTGGGATATTGCAAGCGCCGCCTGCCGCCGCATCTCGTGCCGCGCTTTGTGATCTTTATGGATGAATTCCCGCGCACCTTCATTGGTAAGGTATTAAGGCGTGAACTGGCGAAACGCTATGGGAAACAGATCGCAAGTGAATAGGTAACCGGACTCTGTAACGAATTCGCGTATAGAAACGGACACTAACGAATTTGTTGGGCGGATGTTCACCCGCCTTTAATAGAGTTGAATTAAGATACTACCAGATGCCGCGTCCTACATATGCGGCGTCATTATGGATAATGAATGAACGTGAACCTCAAACAAAAGATCGAATATCGCAGCATGACGCTTGCGAACGGACATAAAGTAAATTATGTGCAGCAAGGGGAAGGGGAACCGGTGCTGATGGTGCATGGGCTGGCTGCATCCCTGCATGATTGGGACGACCTGCTGCCCGAGTTGGAACAGGCGGGATATTCCGGATATGCGCTGGACTTGCTTGGGCATGGCGAAAGTGAAAAGCCGCTGCATATGCATGAGTATTCTGTGGAAAATGCCTATGCCGACTTCGCCGCCTGGGTGGATGGACTGGAATTAAATAAACCTTTCACCTTGATCGGACATTCCCTCGGCGCGGGACTTTCGATGCTGTATGCGTTGCGGAATCCACAAGCCGTGCGCGGACTTGTGCTGGTTAATCCCTTTTATTCTATTCGCCAATTGCCGGTGATCTTGCAGCGGGTCTTTCACCATCAGTTGATCAACACGTCACTGATCGAACGGACGCCGTATCGTCTCTTTCGCTTCTTCGTAGATATGACCAGCTTCAGTGGCTATATTGGCAAGCGCGAGTCGCACATGCTGCCAGAACATATTCGCTATCAAACCGCGTTGGATTACAAACGCGCTTCATCAGGGATCTATAACATTCCACGCACTCTGCCATCGTCAGCGGATATAGACCTTACACGCTTGACCCAGCCGACTCTTTTGTTGTGGGGCGGACGTGACCAAACGCTGGCACCCGCTTCCTTCCCGCAGTTGGCAGAGCAATTGCCGAACCTAATAAAGAAACAAGACTTTCCGATCTGCGGGCATGTGCCGCATCAATGCCACCCGGCAGATTTCAACCCGCATGTGATGGAATTCTTGCGGGGGATATGAGACGGGTATGCATTGCACTTATATAAGAAAGTAAGTTTTCAGTGTTGAAATAGCTTGAAGGTGTGGGGACAATTCAAAATTAAGAGTCTGAAGCGGGGATTTGAGTCAATATTTTAAGATTGCAGTATCCAAATTACCTCTTGCACACAATACGGCATGGTGCTAAAATGCCGAACACATTAACCATATATACGGGGATGCAGTGCTTGAACGCCCATATATGGCTAAGTCATTTGTTCTAATAATGGAGCCTATTTCGGATGCGTTGTCCGTATTGTAAACATCATGACTCGAAGGTGCTGGACACCTCTCACGACAGTCACGGCGGGATTCGTCGCCGACGGGAATGCCTGAAGTGCCGCCAGCGCTTCAGCAGTTATGAACGCCCGATCCTCGCCACGCCGCTGATTATTAAGCAGGATGGCAACCGCGAGGAGTTTGACCGTGAGAAGATGGCGCGTGGTATTCGCATTTCGTGTGCGAAGCGACCGGTTTCGGCGGCAGACATTGAGCGCATGATCGGACAAGTGGAAGTAAAGCTGCAAAAGCTGGGCAAAGCGGAAGTTTCTTCACGTGTGGTAGGGGACCTCGTTATGCAGACCTTGAAAGAGGTCGATCAGATCGCTTATGTTCGGTATGCGATCGTGTATCTGGGCTTGGATGACCTTCAATCCATTCGGACTGAGATCGACCAACTGCTCGAGGATTAGGAGCAAGGCATGAGTGATCAGAAAAAAATTGGCATTCCTGCCAATGCGATCGGTTTTTTTGTTGCGGCTTTATTGGTAGTTGCCGTGGGTCTTTATACAAACAGCTACGGCTTTGTTGTGGCTGGTGTGATCTTTTTTGTGGTGAGCCTGATCGTAGGCATTCAAAAAATTTACGGCAAGAAGTAATCAGGCAGAGACCCGTAATGGGGAGCGTCTTTGCCTTTTTGTATCTCTGTATGCTGCCGGTAGAGCGGCTTGAGCAAAGAGTGACATAAATGTTAATTACGCGGTGCAAGACCCGCGATAAAGAATAAAACTTATAGGAGAATCAATATGGCTACAAAATCTGCTGATACCAAAATAGTCAAGAACGGCTTATTGCCCACGCCGCCCATGAAGAAGGGACTGCCCGGCGCAACGCTGACGGATAATGCCCGTCAGGTGTTGATGAAGCGCTACGTGCGCCGTGGTGACGATGGCAAGCCTGCC
>JAFLCE010000077.1 GCA_017303655.1 Anaerolineae bacterium | reverse complement strand
AAGTAGATTTTCAATCATCGTTTAGCCCTCACAAAATGTAAGCGCCTTCAGTTTTTCAAAAACAACTTAAATTCATTATAGAACTATTTAAGGGTAACTTCAAGCACTCGGCGGAATTGTGATATTTACTCCCTACTATGACTGAGTTTTACTCCACCCAATCCAAAATCTTGTAGTACATCTCTGCGAACGGCAGGAACCATGGATTGCCGTTATACAATCCCATCGGCGCGGAGGGAAAATCAAATTTCGCAAACGGGTGCTCCTTGATATTTCCCTTCATCATCGCTTCTGCAACCGTCGCGCCCAAATACGTCGCCATCGCCACGCCATGCCCGGCATAGCCGAGTGAGTAAAAGATCCCATCATCTTCGCCCACATGCGTCATTTGGTCAAAGGCAAAATCAAGTGTGCCGCCCCATACATATTCCACCTTTGTATCTCTCAACTGTGGATAAACCTTTATCATCTCATTGCGCAAAATTTCGCCACTTTGCGCGATTGTGTTTTCATTCTCAGGGAAGAACGCTGCGCGCCCACCAAAGATCATACGGTTATCCCAAAGCCTGAAATAATTCAGAAAATGTTTGTAATCAAAGATCATTCTATTTTTGGGGCTGATTTTATACGCAAGTTCATCAGAGAGGCGTTCCGTCGCAATAATAAAAGACCCAATCGGAATAATTTTCTTCTGCAGTTTCTTGGTAGCACTTCCCGTATAACCGGATGTCGCCACCAAAACGGACTCCGCTTCAACCTTCCCTCTTTCGGTTTGGATGAAGAACCGATTCTCTCTCCGCTCGATCTTGGTCACCCTCGCTCGCGCGCAAAGTATTGCCCCCGCCCGAGCTGACGCACCCGCCAGCCCTGCCACATATTGAGCCGGGTTCAACCCGCCACTGACCTCATCCACCAGCGCGCCGTGATACACATCCGTGCCGATCTCGCTGCGTAAGTCCTTTGGTGAAACGAGCCGCACATTGTGATTGAATTCCTTCGCCATAAAATCCACTTCGCCTTGCAGGGACTCGTAGTGTTTTGGCTTGTTTGCCGTGAGTAAATGTCCGCAGCGAGAAAAGCCGCAGTCAATGTTTTCTTCTTTGACGATTTGCTCAACGATATTCACAGAATCTAACGAGCACTGAAACAACTCTTTCGCCAAATCTCGCCCATAGTTTTTGATGACCGTTTGCATGGCAGGCTTGAGCCCGGTCAACGTCATGCCGCCATTGCGAGAGCTTGCGCCCCAGCCGATTGTCTCCGCTTCAAGAACGGCTACGCTCACGCCTTGCTTCGCCAAAGTCCGCGCCGCGCTCAGCCCTGTATACCCGCCACCGATGATCGCCACATCCACTTTGGATGGGACGGGAGTGAGGTCGGAATCATCAGGCAGTTGGACGGTGGTGTGCCAGTAGATGTGTTGTTTCATAATTCTCCTATCCATGTAATTGTGCCATATTACTTCAACCTTAGGAATAAAATAGGATAAAATTTATACGATTTCTACTTAGGAGAATTATATGGAATGGCTTGAATCTTTAGCGGGTAGCTTTACTAAACCAATTGTTACATTATTGCTTTTGCTCGGCGTGTGGATTTTGTATTCCAAAACAACCGGCTCCAAAAAATACCAACAAGAAAGACCAAGCAAGCTCAAGGAACTTCGCAAGAGTGGAGTTACAGCACCTGCTGTTATTCTTTCTGCGAAAAATGGAATTGTAGATACCCTCCAGGGGAATCGTCTCATGCATATGACCCTTGATGTTGAAATCCAACCTGAAGGCGGGGCAATATTAAAAACGACATTTAAAGATTGGCTGCCCGTCGGTAGACATTTTGTTACATGGGGTGACAGACCCGAAGAGGTGGGGAAAAAGATTTGGGTCACCTATAACCCCAATGATCTCAATGAAATATTTTTTGAATATCACGATAAAGAACGCAAATACAAGCTGGGGTATCCCGCCTTTGCGAAACTTGAAAAACGAAACGCCGAGATTGAAATTACAGGCGAAGAAGCCATTGCGACGATTTTGGAAACAGAAGATTTAGAGTTAGTCCATTCTTATGAAAAAGAAGTGAAGACGGTGTTGCGGGTGAAACTGGCAGTGACCCCTAAAGCGGGAGAACCATATAGTGCCGAAACTCAGGCATCTTTTGCTAATTCTGCCTTGCATAAATATGCTGTCGGCAAAAAAGTGATTGTCAAATTCAATCCGCAAGACCGGACGCAGGTTGCGATAGTCCGCTCAATGGGCTAGTATCAAGAAAACAGAGCGCCGGAAACGGCGCTCTGTTTTCTTATTCCAATATTTCTTCCCAGTTCAATTCTTTGAACGCTTCTTGTAAGCGATGACCATCGTCCACGATGATGTATTTCAGGTTGGTGAATAATTTCTCTGCGGTTTTCCGTACAGGTTCAAGCGGAACCACATCATCCGCTGTCCCGTGAATAATGATGGTCGGGACAGAAATATTTTGCAAACCTTGTTTCGATTTTGGCGATAATTCTAGTGGTGCGCCAATTACGGGATCATGAAAGACCCCGTCAGGCATTTGAAGGATCGCAGGGGCAAGCAGTATTAATTTACGAACTTGCGTCGGATGCTCGCTGGTGAAGACGGTTCCCATCAATCCACCATAGGATGAGCCGATGATCGTCCAACCTTTTTTGCGCCCTAGGATCGGTTTGAGTTGTTCCATGCGTTCTTTGAAGGAACCGGTGAAATCAGGCGTGAGCATGCCAGGGAATTTCTCGGCGAACTGACGGGCTTTCCCGCTTTGGCTGGTGCTATCTGAGCCGTGTAAATAGATAATGCGTGAGTTGTCCATTTTCTTTTTCTTTGGCGTGCGGGCAGGTTTTTCTTTTGGCGGCGCGGTTTCGTCGATGAAGTCGTCTGGCTCGGCGGGTTTGGTGCGGGTGAGCATTTGTGGGCGGAGCAGGTCGCGCAGATCCTTTTGCAGAGGTGGAGGAAAATCTGGTGAGATGCGCCGCAGGGTGATCGCTGTCATTTGATTCTCAGTGGTGTTGAGAACGTGTTTGAGCATGAAAACGGTTTCGTTGGGGGAGGCGCGGTACAGCGCGACGATGAGATCGGTCAGGTCGTATTGCAAGGTGGATGGCGCTTCTTCGACGATGGGTTCGACGATGTCGAAGATGGCTGGCAGGTTTTCAAAGTCAGAGTCCGCGATCATGGGGATGAGGGCTTGGACACCGTTTGACCAGGAACGTGAACGTTCGGGATGCAGATATTCGCGTACCAGGGCAAGGAATTGATTCGGGGTTTCCTTACGCATGCGTGTGAGGCTCGTGGTCAACAACGCCACGCGCACTTCGGGGTCGCGGATCTGTTGAGTCCATGCTGTAATGCGAGGCAGTAGACGTTCTTCTTGTGGTGGGATACGCCCAAGCAAATAAGAAGCGAGCAGACGTGTTTCAAGTGCGCCTTCATCCCAGAGCATGTCAGCGAGTTCGAGCGCGAAGTGCGGGTTCTCTTCGGCTTTGAGACGTAATTCGTTTTGAATTTGAGTTAATACAGCTGGGGGTGTGCGGTAGGTTTTGAGGTTCGAGCCCGGAGCGACGTTCTCCACGGTGCGGAGTGTGTAATTGACGTAGAACTCTAATATCTCGCGCAAATGCTTCATGAACTCGTCTGGCAGAAAGAAAAAATCTGCGAGGCGAGCGGCTTGTTTACGGAGGCGGGTCAGGTCAATGGCGGGCATGGGTTATTACGAATTACGGATTACGAATCATGTATTCCGTGATTCGTAATCCGTAAAAATCTTAGTAGGCTTTCGCGAAATACACTTTGCGTTTGGAAGGTTTTCCGCAGACCACGCATTTGCCTTCACTATCAGGTTGGTTGAAGGGGATGTTGCGGGTTGTCGCTTTGGCATCTTCCTTAACTTTCTTCTCGCACTCGGTCGATTCGCACCAATAGGAGAGTGCCCAACCATCCTGCACGACCTTCTTCAGGTCTTCGTAGTTATCCACGTTGTGGATGTTTGCGTCGCGGTATTCGGTGGCACGCTTGAGCAGGGACGCTTGTACGTCGGTCAGTAGATTCTTGACGGTGTCTACCAAGCCTTCTTGTGAGACGAAGGTCTTACCTTCTCTACCGGGCTTATCGCGGCGGGCAAGAGCGACGGTTCCTTTTTCAACATCCTTGGGACCTATCTCCACTCGGACGGGCACGCCGCGCATTTCCCAGTCGTTGAACTTGAAGCCGGAGGAAACATTGTCGCGGTCGTCAAACTTCACGCGTACGCCCGCAGTTTTGAGTTCAGCGAAGAGGCGGTCGGCAACTTCCATCACTTTTTCTTTTTCAGCGTCATTCTTGAAAATGGGAACGACCACTGCCTGAATAGGGGCGAGGCGGGGCGGCAGGACCAGTCCATTGTCATCGCCGTGGACCATGATCATCGCGCCGATGATGCGGGACGAGATCGCCCACGAGGTCGTCTGTGCGAAGGTCAACTTGTTGTCTTTGTTTAAGAACTGAATCTCGAATGCCTTGGCGAAGTTATCACCAAAGTAATGGGATGTGCCAGACTGCAACGCGCGTTTGTCCCACATCATCGCTTCAATGGATGTGGTGATCTGTGCGCCAGCGAAACGCTCGGTGTCGCTCTTGGTTCCCTTAAAAACGGGAATGGCAGCTTCTTCATAACAGAAACGCTCGTAGATATCGAGAATGCGGTACATTTCCTCTTTGGCTTCTTCTTCGCTGACGTGTGCGGTGTGACCTTCATGCCAGTAGAACTCCGCGGTGCGCAAGAAAAGTTTGGTGCGCAATTCCCAACGCATCACTGAACCCCATTGCACAATCAACAAAGGCAGGTCGCGCCAGGATTTGACCCACTTCGAATACATGTGACCGATGATGGTCTCAGATGTGGGGCGCACGGCGAGCTTCTCTTCGAGTTCCTGTCCGCCACCGTGAGTAACGACTGCTAGTTCAGGCGCAAAGCCTTCCACGTGTTCTTTCTCTTTTTCAAAGAACGACATTGGAATAAGCGTAGGAAACGCCGCGTTGACATGACCGGTCTTCTTGAATTCAGCATCAAGCCAGGAAGTGATATTCTCCCAAAGCGCCCAACCATACGGTTTGACCACCATGCAGCCACGCACGGGGGCATAGTCTGCCATGTCGGAGCGCACAACTAGTTGGTTGTACCATTCGGAAAAATCTTCTGCTCGGGTGGGTAATTTATCTTCTGCCATTTTGACCTCGTTTTGTTGTAGGGGCGAGGTCTCCTCGCCCTTGTAATTTATGTTATTGGGCGGCGGGACGCCGCCCCTACGTATTATCCTAAATACTTCACTGCTTCCTTCACATCACCCGCAAAGTATAACAAGTCTCTTTGATGGATGGGCATGTAACTTTCAAACTCGCCGAAGAACTGATCGAAGGTGGACTGCCAGCCGCTTCCGATCAGTATTAACGGTCTTCGGGGCAGAGCCTCCACGATCATCAAATTCCACATCAGTGAGATCTCGGTCAATGTGCCTGCACCGCCTGGGAGGGCGATTGCAGCGTCACAGCCTTCAACGAGCGCTGTCAACCGATCCATCAGAGTCTGCTTTCGTCTTTCTTCCTTGACCCACGGGTTGGGCTTTGTTTTGCGCCATTCTTCAATATCAATGCACGTCACGCCAATGACGTGCCCACCGGCTTCATGGGCGCCGCGTGAGACGGCTTCCATCGTTCCCATGTAGCCGCCGTTTAATACGGCATGTCCGCGCTGGGCGAGGAGTAATCCCAATTCACGCGCTTCTTCGTACGCGGGTGTTCCTTCTTTCGGTTGTGCGCCGCCAAATACAGTTACGTTCATTTTTCAACATCCCATTGTCTTGTCTTATTCTTCTCGATCTTCTTCAACACCGCATCTTCCAGGTCAATCCCAGAAACCGATGCCAGTTGCAAAAGATATAACATCACATCTGCCAATTCACTGCCCAACTCTTCGCGATCTTTGATCTCGTCGGTGAATTGGAAGTGCTCTAGAATTTCCGCAGCTTCAATTGAAAGCGATACAGCCAGATTGCGCGGAGTCTGCGGGCGTTTGCTATCAGCCGCATACCAGCCCTTCGACTTCACCAGCGCGTGCATTTGTTCTGTCAATTCACTGATCGTCAAATTACTCATCTTCACCATCCAATAAAAAAACGGCTCACCAAGTCTGGGAGCCGTTTGGGGCGCGATTAAGCGAACCTAGCCAGACCTGGAGGATTTATACATTTTAGGTGACGGGTTCGGGTTCATTATCATGCGCAACATTATAAGGGTAAAATTGATTTTATGCAAAAGGATGACATGCTTCGCCTCATGCGTGACCCGAACCTGCTTCCGTCCGAAAAGCAGACTCTGCTCTCGAACATTGCCAACCTAGCTGCGTCGCTGGGCATGCCTTGTTATGTCGTCGGCGGCTTTGTGCGTGACCTTTTGCTCGGCAGACCAGTCAACGATCTGGATGTCGTCGTCGAAGGTGATGCGATCAAGCTTGGCAAGAAACTCGTCGAAACCTATGGCGGCAAACTTACTACACACTTTAAATTTCATACTGCCATTTGGCACTTGCCAGACTCAGATGACTTTGTTGATCTCATCACAGCCCGCAAAGAGACCTATGACCGTCCCGGTGCTTTACCCACTATCACTCCCGCCACAATTGAAGATGACTTGCTCCGCCGCGATTTCAGCATCAACGCCATGGCGCTGCGACTGGATGGCGAAGGCTTCGGCGAAGTCCTCGACCCGCTGAAAGGGCAAACAGACCTCGAGCGGGGAGTGATCCAGGTTCTTCATCCAAAATCATTTGTAGATGACCCAACTCGCATCTTCCGCGCCATCCGTTATGAAAGTCGTTATGGCTTTGCGCTTGATGCCGATACGCAGGCTTTGATAAACCCTGAAGCATTGAAAGTTCTGCACTCGTTGAGCGGTGAACGCCTGCGTCACGAGTTGGATTTGATCTTGGATGAACCTCATTCGGTTCAGATGATTTTGCGTATAGCCAGTTTAGGCGTATTAGCGGCAATTCACCCGAAGATGCCAGAGTTCAACGCGGACCATGAAGATTTCCTTGAAATGGACATGCGCCTTGATGTGGAAGCCGACCGGCGGGTGATGAGCTACATGTTTTGGTTCATTGACCTTTCTGAAGCGGATGTGATCACTCTTGCCAACCGGCTTGATTTTACGAACGAACTGACCTTGGCGGTTTGGGCGGCAGCGCAGTTGAAGCGCGGCATGCCACACTTAATTGATTTAAGACCCAGCGAGTGGACTTATGCACTGGAGAAATTGCCTTTGTTATCTATTTATGCGGTTTATCTGATCTCGCGTGAGAGTGCTCTACTGAGTTACATTTCCATTTGGCGGCATGTGAAACCGCAAACAAATGGTGACGATCTAAAGAAACTGGGTTTGCAGCCAGGTCCGCGCTTTGGAGAGATTTTGACCGAACTGCGTTCCGCCTGGCTGGATGGGGTGTTATCTAACAAAACGGAAGAAGAAGAACTTTTACGCTCACTGATCGCGCCTCGTTCCTAGTCCACTTTAAAGGGTATCGCCATGACCATGCCGCAAAATGTTGATGTAAAGGTTCAGGGAAATTTCAGCGGGAATATCGTTGTTGGGAATCATAATATCGTTGTGAATAACCCCAATGGCGGGGTTGTGAATATCGTTGCGCCGCCAGCCAAAGATGAACCGCGTACTCGACCGGTGAGTTTGCGTCCGCGCAATTTTCAGGGATTGTTAGATCGCACTCTTGAAACAGAGAATTTTCTTACTGCCGTAAAAACATCGATGCCGGTAACTGTGTTTGGTGAAAGTGGCATTGGCAAAACGTCTCTGTTACGAAAAGTCGCACATCTACCTGAAGCAGATGCTTTCAAAGATGGGGTTGTATATCTTTCTACTCGTGAAGTCGCACGTGATGATCTTCTGCAAAATTTGTATGATTCTTTTTTTGTCTCACGCGCTGAGCATAAACCAACCGATGGCGAGATCCGCGCCAAGTTGAATGACCTGCAAAGTATGGTCATTCTAGATGACGTCACGTTGAGTCGTGAAGACGCTGCTTCCATATTAGATGTAATGCCAAAAAGTCTGTTCGTGATTTCCTCAACAGAGCGTTTATTGTGGGGCGAAGGTCAGTCAATTTCGTTGGATGGGCTTCCAGAGGGGGAATCCCTGCAACTGTTTGAACGTGAACTCGGGCGCGGCCTCACCCCAGAGGAAAGACCGATCGCGCTTCAGATCTGTATAATACTCCTGACTCATCCACTGCGGATTTTACAAACCGCCTCCATGATCCGGGAGGATGGACTCTCCATCCCTCAAGCTTTCCAAACGCTGACAACGACTCGCACCCAAGCCCCGACTGTGGAGATGGCAGTTCAAAAGTCAAACGACACGCAGAAGAAGATATTTAGTCTGCTGGCCGTGGCGGGTGGTTTTGCATTGACGCGCGAACATGTCCTCAGATTAATCCCTGCTGCTGGTTTTGACGCGGATCTAAAAGCATTGGTCGGGCAGGGTCTTGTTCAGGATGCTGGACGCCGCCTGAGTTTAAGCACAGATGCGTCAGCAGCTCTCAGTAAAATGTGGGACTTATCAGCTTGGGAAGATACGCTCACGAATTATTTTGTAGATTGGCTCAAGACCGGTCCACAAGATATGCTGGTGGATCAGGTTGCAGACTTGTTGTTTCATTTGATGAAGCGCACAGGCGAAAAGAAGCAATGGCCCAAGCTAGTGGCGTTGGGAAAGACCTTGGAGCGTCTTTCCATTTTGCAGAAGAAGTGGCAGCGTTGGGTTCAGATCTTGGAGCTTCTGCGTATGGCGGCACGTGCCTTGGCAGATAAAAAACTGGAAGGCTGGGTCTTGCATCAACTGGGCACCCGCGCAATGTGCATGGGTACAAAGGTGGAAGCACAGACATTTCTTAAGCAGGCATTGGAGATCCGCCGTGCTATTGGCGATACGGGCGGAATAAAAGTTACGCAACACAATTTGAATATTTTGTTGAATCCACCTGTGGTTAAAAAGACGGCTCAATCGGTTCGCTCGAGTAGCGGCGTGATGCGCTGGCTGCTCATCGCAGTGGTAGGTGGTGGAGCAGCCGTCATTTTGAGCATTACTACGTTAGCGATTGTGTTGTTTGCGCGTGGAGGTGAAGAATCAACCCCGATACCGCCGACCATTACAGAATCCCCGACAGTCCTTCCACCAACGTTTACATTCACACCCTTGATTCCAACTGGCACCGATATTCCGACACGTGTAGTTACATTTACGCCTTCACCTACACCTGTTCCAGTGATCCTTTTTGATTTTGTTGCCAGAGCCAATACAGCACTTTGGGAAAACACTCGTAATGCCGACACTAGCGAGGAACAAACCGAAACGATCTTATTCCCGACCATTTCACCGGTGTATGAGCCTGAATATTATGTCGATGAACTGGAAGAACCCTATGTGGGCTGGGAAAAAGCGCCGCGCCTGGAAGATGCATCGAAAGATAGTTTGGCATTGCTTGCATATCCCAGACCTTCGAATAGCCGCTTGCGTGGGACCTATGACTTGAGCAATATAATACTCCGCGATGGGGATGTGCTTAAGCTAAAAGTTGGGCATCGTTTTCCCGATTCAGAGTTCCCGAGTGATTTCGACGGTCTGATCTTCGTGGTTTCCTTTTACGATACCTCGCCAGATAAGATAATTTACATCACGGAGATCCGTGATTATTATGATGGAACTACGAACGAACTGACCTTCCCGATCCCCGAGGGGTTATATGGCAGGCAAGGCTGGTTCCTACTGGATGTGTATACTAATGAAGTTTTGTCCTATGATTGGGCGGTCTGGATTGATGCTGTGTTGATGGGAACACCCCGCTAATGGACTTACAACCGTATCTTGAATTTGCCACCTCGCTTGCCTATCATGCTGGGAAGATCACGTTGCGTTATTTTAATACTGGCGTAAAGCCAGACCGCAAAGAGAATAATGATCCGGTCACCATTGCTGATCGTGAAGCCGAAGCCTATGTCCGCGCCGAGGTGGAGAAGCACTTTCCGGGTCATGCCATTGTGGGCGAAGAATATGGCGAGCAGGGCAATGGTCATCCATTTCGCTGGATCGTGGACCCGATCGATGGAACGATCTCTTTTGTGCAGGGCGTGCCCTTGTATGGTGTTTTGATCGCCTTGGAAATTGAAGGCGTAGTGAAGGTGGGAGCGGCATACTTCCCACCGTTGGATGAAATGCTGGCGGCTGGTGATGGCTTGGGTTGCTGGTGGAATGGACGCCGCGCACGTGTTTCGAGCGTAAGTCAACTTTCAGAGGCATGCGTGGTCACTTCAGATTTTCAGCATCTTTCTGCAAAGCTGAATGATATCGTCCCGCGCTTTGAACGGAAGAAAGCATTGCTGCGTACCTGGGGCGATGCCTATGGATATTTGCTGGTTGCCACCGGGCGCGCTGAGGTAGCGCTTGACCCACGCATGGATGTCTATGATTGTGGTCCGTATCCGGTGATCATGAAAGAGGCTGGGGGATTTTTCGGCGCATGGAATGGGACGGAGGGACACACCCACGGCGAAGGACTGGCGTGTAACGCCGCACTCAAGCTCGAGGTCCTGAAATTGATGCGCGGTGAGTGAGTCGAATTTCTGTACGAAGATTCAATCCTAACGTATAATCGCAACATGACTGAGGAAAAAAACGAACGACTTCCATACCGCTTGCGAGAGCCCTTCCTAAATAATACGGAAGCGGCTCTTTTTCGTTTGTTGAATGAGCTGATGGGGGTGCGGTATGTGATCTGCCCGAAGGTGGCTCTTTCAGACTTGTTTATGATCGTGCGCCCGAATGAGAACGTTCATTTTTTTAATAAGATCTTCCGCAAACATGTAGACTTTTTATTGTGTGACCCCAAAACATTTACTCCATCTTTTGCTGTGGAGATCGTCAAACCAATTGCCAAGAATGGCGTACGTGAAGCGGATAAATTTATGGATGAATTGTTCGCAGATGCCGGGGTTCCGCTGGTTCATATTCCATTAGGTGAGACGTATGAACCCACCGACCTGATCGCGTTATTTCAACTTGCCGTGGTGAAAGTGGGGAAGTCATCCAATGTTCCCGGTCCATTGGATGCCGTGCCGAATTGCCCGGTCTGCGGAAAAATGATGGTGTTACGAGTGCGCCGCGGTGGATCGGATTCAGGGGTGGAATATTATGGCTGTATCGACAGTCCGCGTTGTGCCGGAACGGTTGCCATCGCTTAAAGAACGGGGACGACTTCCTCTACTTCCTGCACGATAACTTTTTTGATTTGCAAGATTTTGAATACGGCGAAGGCAATCCCGACGCATAAATACCCAAAGAGCAGACTTACAATCCCTAATATTGCTGACATTTCAAATACCTCCTGTGTAGATTCTATTAAATTGGCTGAAAAGACATACACTACAAGAGCTTCAAGTAGCAGAATCATGTAGAACACCACTGGGGCGGTCAACGCTGCATTGCGAAGGGTTGCTACCGATTTATTCCTACTCCATATCCACAGACCAATGGCTACGATCATATAGGGGAGGAACCACATGATGATTCCAATCGTATAAAACAGGATAGGAGTCATAAGGATGATTATGAAATCTGGCGGTGTTTTAAATTGATATAAAAGAAGACCTGCTAGTAGGGCGATGCCCCATAGAAAGAATGGAGTCAATAACGCCAGCCGAAAATAGGTGTGTGGTTTCATTGATAATGCTTTTTCAGTTCCGATGCATAGTGAACACCGACCGTTTTGCGGTTTTCCTTTAACCAATCTTTGAAGGCTGTTTCACCATGTGCGGATTTTTTGGAAACAAGCAGGTTTGCCATCAAGCCATCCACTTCTTCTGGGGTGAGAATTACATCATTCACAAAGAGACTTAAGAACTGCGCGGCGAGGAGTGCCAGACGCGGTGGCACAGAGATTAGCGGACGTTTTACACCAATCGTATCGCCGACTAGGTTTACTAAATCTTTGAAGGTGTACGAGTCCGGTCCGACAGCATCGATGACATAATTCTCTTTGCTGTAAACACCGTCCACGGCGAGTTTTGCAAGGTCATCCACGTGGACTGGCTGGATGCCATAGGAACCATCACCGGGGATGAAAAAGAAGGGGAAGCGCCGTAAAAGAAAAGCAATGTTGTTGATCAGAATATCCTCACCGCCGCCAACCAATACGGTGGGACGCAAGATCGCATAGGACATGCCCGAATCAGTCACGGCTTTTTCATTGGCTGCTTTGCCCCAGTAATAGGGGAGATGTGAGTCAGCAGATGGGTTCGCGATGCTGATATGAACCATCCGCTTTACGCCTGCCTTTGTAGCGGCTTGGACAAGTACTCTCGTATTTTCAACGGCTTGGGGCTGAGTGTTCGTTCCTTTGTCAAAGCGCACCCAATAGGTATTGACCAATACATCCACACCACGCAGGTTTTCGATCAATTCTGTTTCGTTTGCGAAATTCAGTGGGAAGGCGGACACTTTCCCATTGAATGGATTCGGTCGGTTGGGATGATTCGTCAGCGTGATGACCTCCTCGCCTTTTTCGAGCAAACGCTTTGCGATGTACTTACCTGAGTAACTAAACGCGCCTGTAACTGCGATTTTCATTTTGTCTCCAATTTTTGTGGTCTGGGAGCAAACAGGGCAAAGACTGAAACCATGATCCCTACACAAACAAGTGCGAACAGAAAGCCACCCAAATTTCCGCTGATCTTTCTAGCGACCTCAAAGAACAATGTTTCCATTCCCTGTGCTTCCGGCGCGTAATTCAGAGATAGGATGGCAGGCAGCCCAATCAAAAGCACATTTGAAAACACCGTCCAGAATTGGGCGCGATCTTCAGTTCCACATAGATCTGCCAGAACCTTGCGCAGGTGTGGACGAATATAGCCCACGACGATAAAGGCTAACGCTAACGTTATAAAGACTTGGATGAGAAAACTTACGATTGTGTTCATGATTTTTCCTTTCTTTTATTTCAATACGCTGATTATCTTTGTGACATTTCCGAGCCCAAGCTTTTCCAACTTGATGACGGCATTCGTAAGGCTGTCTATCGCATTGAAGAAATCTTGCAAGGCTTTGACACGCTCATAAAGGAACTTGATCTCCGCCTCATCGCCTGAGACCGTGCCTGCTTCGAGCTTCTCAAGCGTTTCCCGCACTCCACGCAATGCCCGGTCGAACTCGCTGTTTTGTCTTTCCTTTAATATCGAACGAATAGACGTGTAGAAATCCGTTTCGGCTTCGTAGTAATCCTTACGGTCGCCGAGTTTTGACGAACGATGCACCAGACCCATGCGTGCCAATGTCCGCACCTCGGTGCTGACCGCGCCTTTGGTCAGCCCAGTTTGTGTTGTGATCTCATCCAGCGCGAGCGGAGCAGGGGAGAGATATAGCACTGCAAAGATCGCGCCCATGCCTTTGGGAAAGCCCCAAAAACGGCTGATCTGGCTCAGGTTTTCAGTGAAATCTTTTTTAAGTTGTGGGAGTTTGGTTGCCATAAATTGCCTCGTATACTACGTTTAGTAATTACTAAACGTAGTATACGGCTATCGCTTGAGGATGTCAAGGATAAAAAAAGCCGCCTGTTACGGCGGCTTGGTTCAGATGATTAGGGTGGGCTGTAAAATAAGCGGAGCAACTCCGCGCCGCTTTTCCCCTGTGCGTCACTGATATATTGCTGGATCGGAACCCGAAAGATGATCCGTTCTGCCTCGGTTTTCTCGAAGGAGAACTCTACAAAGCCATAATTGCCGGGCAGATTTTCCCGTGGAATTTGAGTGACGATCTCCATCACCTGTGCAACCCAGTTCCCGAATTCATCTTCCTTGCTTAGGTCATCCACTGGCAAGCGAGTATAAAAATCCGTTTCCATTGTGCTGAAGGTGGCAGAGCCGTCGGCGTATATGCAATCTTCACCGTAATACTCTGCCCGTCCTGAGGCTTCTGCATTCAAGGCTTTGACGGCGCTATCGAATGAAACTGTCAATTCGGGTGCGTCTTTATATGCCCACATGTAAGCACAAGAACCGGTTTGTACAGCGGGTGGAGTTTCGCTGGCAGGCAGGGAGGTGACCGTCTCGTTGGCAGGGGCTGAAACAGTTTGTAATGCACCGAATACTGCGATGGCAGTTATAAGGGTGGCACCGATTGCCACTTTCCCTGCGCGCTTCATGCCTTACCCTCCATCGTCCCCGCCTTCATCGCCGCCACCACCATCATCACCGCCGTCATCTAAAGGATCAGGCTCAGTACCTGGGTCAAGCTCATCAGGCAAGGAGTCCTCATCCAGCGGGAAGAGACCATCGTCTGTGTTGGTAGGGTCTTCAAAAAATGTTTCCGGGTCAAAGTCAAATGCTTCAAACTCTTCGATCTCGGGGAAGTTTTCTGGGTCAGGTAATTCATCAAGGAATTCACCTAACTCCGGGGCTTCATCCAACCATTCTTGGATCTCATCCTGATCGATCCCTTCTAACTCGAAGAGTTCGCCGTTTTCATCAATGTACGCGGACTCGCCTTCTTCTAATTCTTGAGTTTCACCGTTTTCATTTTCGAGTGCGCAATGCCCTTCAAGACAAACCGCCTGCAAACGTTGAGTGGCAGGGTCTGAACTGACGCTCAATAAACTTCCGCGCACCGATGCAACACCCGAGGGCGTTTCCACATCCAGCGAGCCGCCGTTCAGCAGCACAAAGATCTTTCCAAAGACCAACGAAAGCGTGGTCTTTGGTTCACCATCCACTGTGGTTATCTCGGGCAGCGTAAACGCGGAATTGGGAGCCACGCGCACGATTGTGCCGTCGGGTTTGAGGTCGATGCGGGCGCGACCATCGGCGCCAGTTTGCAACCCGCCGCCGGATTGAATCACAAAGCCAGATTCAGCGGGGATGAACTCTCCGTCAGATGCGGCTCGCACCATTACTTCATTCTCGAATTCTGAAACGACCGCTTCACGCGCCGCCGCAGTTGGGTCGCTGCTTTCTGTCACTGTAGACTCAGCTGGGGCAGTGGACTCACTCCTAGCGGCGGGTTCAGTTGAGTCGGTTTGAGGGGCACTCGGGTTGGAAGCGCAGGCACCCAGCCCAATGGAAAGCAAAAGAAGCGTGGTCACGATCCGTTTCATGGAGTTAATCCTTTAATAAGTCGGCAGCTGCAGATGCCATCAGTGCCACGCCAGAAATCAGCGCGCGTTCATCGAAATCGAATTTTGGATGATGGTGATTGTAGTTAAGATTCTTCTCGTTGTTCGCCGAGCCGATGAAGAAATAACAACCGTCAGCTTTTTCTTGCATGTACCCCATATCTTCAGCGCCCATGGTGAGATAGGGATCGGTTTCGATCTTGGTTTCGGGAAAGAGCGCCTGTGCCGTTTCAAAGACGCGGATGGCAACCTCTTCGTTGTTGATCACCGGCGCAGTGACCTGCTTGATGAGCAGCTCCACTTCACAGCCCATGGCAGCCGCCGTACTACGGACGACCTGTTCGAGCCGTGCATGCACCAGCTTGCGGACGTTATGATCGAAGGTGCGGATCGTGCCGCCGAGTTCTGCAGTTTGCGGAATGATATTGAAAGCGGTGCCCGAGTGCAAAGTGGTGACGCTGATGACAGCCGGTTTGAGCGGTTCGACATTACGCGCCACAATGCTTTGAATGGCGGTGACTATTTGTGCCGCACAGACGATCGGGTCGATGGTGGTTTCAGGCGCGGCGCCATGCCCGCCTTTGCCCGTAAGTTTGATACTGAATAAGTCTGCGCCCGCCATGACGGGACCTTCACCCACATGCACCCAGCCAAGCGGCTTGTCGTTCCATAAATGAAGCGAGAGAGTCTTTTCCACTTTAGGACCTTCCAACACGCCGTCGCGGATCATCATCAACGCGCCGCCGATCTCTTCGCCATTGGTGCCTTCTTCAGAAGGTTGAAAGCAGAACTTGATATTGCCTTTCAATTCATGCTTGCGTTCATTTAAGATCTTGGCAACCGTTAAGCCAATAGCGGTATGACCATCATGTCCGCAGGCGTGCATGACACCAGGGTTCTCGGAGGTATATTCCGCGCCAGTGTCTTCGGTGATAGGGAGAGCATCCATATCGAAGCGCAGCAGAATGGTGGGACCCGGCTTGGAGCCTTCGAGATACCCCACCACGCCGGTCTTGCCGACGCCTTTGGTCACTTCGATGCCGAGGGCTTCGAGTTCCTTGGCGACTATGCCGCCGGTGCGAATTTCATTGAAGCCCAATTCGGGGTGCTTGTGAAAGTCACGCCGCATGGCTTGGGTGTAGGGGAACAGTTCTTCGGCTTTTTTGAGGAAGGGATTCATGATGGGCTCCAGATAGATTAAGTTGGATTTTATAAGAAGGGATCAGCCCTTCTGTAGCAAATCAAATGCAGATTTGAGTGCCTCGGCAGATGAAGTCAGAGCAATGCGTTCTTCGTCATTTAGTGGTGCTTGTACAATCTTCAATGCTCCACCTTGCCCAACGACACAGGGAATTCCAAGGCAGACATCCTGTATACCATATTCGCCTTCCAAGAGGGTCGAGATGGTCAAGACGCTTTGCTCATCTCGTAAGATGGCTCCCACAATGCGTACTAGTGCCATGCCAATGGCATAGTAGGTAGCTCCCTTATAGGTGATGATGTGATAAGCGGAATTGCGCACATCATGCACGATCCGTTCTCGTTCTTCTGCCCAATTGCCGCTGCCATGGGCTTGGGCATATTCATCCACCGGCACCCCGGCAACATTCGTCATGGACCAGGCTGCCACTTCGCTGTCACCGTGTTCGCCTAAAATATAGGCATGCACATTTGCCACATCGACTTTACAGTATTGACTGATAAGGTAACGAAAACGGGCGCTGTCTAATACCGTGCCGGAACCGATCACGCGATTCTTTGGGAACCCGGAATGGTTGAGGGCGATCCGGGTATTGACATCGACCGGGTTGGTGGCGATTACTACGATCGCTTGTGAGTTCGCTTGGACGATATCGTCCATGATACTTTTTATGATGGCGGCGTTGCGTTGGAGTAAGTTGAGCCGAGTTTCGCCGGGGTTTTGTTTCGCTCCGGCTGTAATCACAATGATGTTCGCATCCGCATAATCGGCTTTGCTGCCGGTCTTGATCTGCACCGAGGGATAATACGGTAAGCCGTGAGCCAGGTCCAGTACCTGCCCTTCGGCAAGGTCGTGATTGGCATCGATCAACGAGATCTCATCGGCCAGTCCGCGCTGGGCGAGGGCATAGGCAAAGGTCGAACCGACCGCGCCTGCCCCGACAATCGCGACCTTTCGTGACTTCCATGTTGCTTCCATTTTTCACCTGTAAGAAATAACTCTAAATTTTTCTTCGTATCTTGGGTTCTCTTCTGTGCTGTCTTCAGTGCGGCGGGACTTGAATCGTTCGATCAATTTATCCACATCCTGCACCTGAGTCTTATGTTGGAGGATGGCTTGCATTTTTATATCCCAGGTAGCGGTCACATCGACGGCGGTATTGGGCTGATTGGTAAGCGAACACCAGATCTCTTTGGGCATATGCGGCTCGAAACCTTGTTCGATGAGTTCGGGAAAATATGCAACATTCCCCGCCGCGGGAAAGACCGCATCGAGCACAACCTGTCCGCAGGCGCGATGATCGGGATGATTGATGCCGTATAAGGCAAAGAGATTTTGCGGGTCACAAGTGACGAGGATATCCGGCTTGTGTCTGCGGATTTCGCGAGTCACGTCTCGGCGGAGATTCAAGTCTGGGACCAGGTACCCATCCGGCAGGTCCAGAAAGAGCGGCGGCTCTGCTCCGATGACCTTGGCGGCTTCGGCTTGTTCGAGGTGACGGATCCCGCACAGCTTTTCCGGAGTCATATCCGGTGTGGTGGTGGGATTGAAGCCTTTATCGCCGCAGGTCAATAAAAGATATGTGATGGTGTGACCTTCACGCGCCCATTTGGCAAGCGTGCCACCACAAAAAAATTCTGGATCATCTGGGTGCGCCAGAATGACCAGAATTTTTTGTGAAGTTTCCCAGGGCTTAGTTAGCTCTGTCATTTTTCTTGTTTTGCTTTGCCTTGCCGCAGGTGCAGCCACCGCCTTCGTGACGGTCACAGGGGGCTTGGGCTTTTCGGCGCAGGGCTTCAAGTTCGTCCCACGGTTCGAGCTCTTCGCGGGTGAAGGTGTGATACTGCGGGCGCTCGTTGGGAACTTCGATGACGACGGTGACTTTGTCGCTCATCGGGATCACGTCGATGACTTTGCCTTCACCTTTAGGGGTGACCACGCGTTTGTTACGCTTGGGCAAAGTCTTGCGTGCCTCTACGTATTGCTCATATTCATAAATGAGACAGCAGCGCAGGCGTCCGCACATGCCGGTGATCTCGTCGGGGGTGAGCGAGATACCTTGTTCCTTCGCCATCTTGATCGAGATCGGTGAGAAGTCGGTTAGGAATTTGGAGCAGCAGCGGGTTTCAATGCCGCAAGCGCCCATGCCGCCAATGAGTTTCGCCACATCACGCGGACCGATCTGACGCATCTCGATGTGAGTGTTGGGATACAGGTCTGCCATGTCTTTGCGCAGAGATTTGAGATCGACCTTTTCTTCCTGCTCGGTGCTGTAGAGGAAGGCCAGGCGTGAACCGTCGTAGTTGTATTCGGCAGTGACCACTTTGATGGTGTTGAGCAGCTTCAGTTCAGAAGCGCGCGCGCGGCAGTTGATCATGGCTTCGGTCTGTTTGTTGCGCCAGGATTGCTGCAATAAAAGGTCGCGCGGGGTGGCGCGGCGCTCAACAGATTTCCAGCCGCCTTCGGGGCGGGGTGGGGTTTCTTCTAAAACCTGGATGATCTCGCCGAGGTGGCGTCCGCGTGAGGTATCCACAATGACGTGTTCACCTTTTTGCAGGTCAGGCAGGCTGGAGGAATCGAAGTGGTAGATCTTGCCGATGGGGGTAAACCGTACACCGATAATGTGTTTAACGTCTGTTTGCATGGGCGCAATTATACCTGAGTAGTCTGGGTGGCGGATTACTTTTGAGAAGTCAAAGATGCCGCATCTCGAAATTAAGGTTTTGAGGGTGGTCTTGTTTTAAGAGCAAAACAGGACGCTGATTCACGCAGAAAACGCTGATTTTTCGCAACGATCAGCGTAAATCAGCGTTTATCTGCGTCCTCTATAAAACCCGGGGTTAATTATGCTTGTGTAATCAGGAGGCGATTTTGTTATCCGAACGAAATGCCGAGGTCTCTTGCCGTGCGGACAATATCTGATTCCATCGGTACCATCTTCATCTTGCCGATGGCTTCTTCGATGGGTACGTATTTGACATGCGGTGGGTCGAGCGCCACCATCACACCAGATTGTCCTTCTTCCAAGCCGCGCACGGCGGCTGCACCGAAGCGCAGAGCAGTGAGACGGTCAAATGAGGTGGGCGAACCACCGCGCAAAAGATGACCAAGCACCACCACCCGCGTTTCCTTGCCAGAGATGGCATGGATCTCGGCGGCAACTTTTTCGCCGACGCCGCCGAGGCGTTCTGCCCGACCGGCTTCTTTTTCGATCACCGAAATGCCACCACCTTTTGGCGAGGCACCTTCTGCCACTACTACGATGGTGAATTTGCTGCCGCGTTGTTCACGGTCTTGGATCTTTTCGACGACCCGGTGAATATCATAGGGATGCTCAGGGATTAGGATCACATCGGCAGAGCCCGCCAAACCTGAGTGCAGGGCGATCCAACCGGCGTAACGACCCATTACTTCCACAACCATCACACGCCCATGCGAGGCAGCTGTCGAATGCAACCGGTCTAATGCGTCAGTGGCAAAACTTACAGCAGTATCGAACCCGAAGGTGACGTCGGTCTTATCGAGGTCGTTGTCAATGGTCTTGGGTACGGCGATCAGACGCAGACCTTTCTTTGACAGCACATCAGCAATTGCCAGTGACCCGTCGCCGCCGACCGTGATGAGTGCATCGATGTGATGCATGCGGAAGCCGCGCACGATCTCATCGGTGCGGTCCACTTCTTCAATAGTGCCATCGGGGCGGGTGACTGGATAGCGCATTGGGTTGTTGCGATTGCTGGTGCCGAGGATCGTACCACCGAGGTGGGTGATGCCGCGTACTTTGTGACGGGTGAGTGGGACGAAACCGCCATCGGGATATTCCTCAGGCGAAAGGATCCCGTGAAAGCCATCGAGAACCCCATATACTTCCCAGCCGCGTTTGAGTGCAGAAAGGGCAGCCGCGCGAATCACGGCATTCAACCCGGGGGCATCGCCGCCGCCGGTACTGATCGCCACTTTTTTAATGGGCGTGATCGGATTAGTAGACATACTTGACTCCTGTCATGGTAATAGTAGCAATAAGAAAATTATTTGCAGTGCGATTATAGTCCCAAGCGCTGTGCTTGTATGAAAAGAACAGGTTAAGATCTAAAAGATAAGACGTAAGTCATACAGACAAGTAGATACAAGTCATAAAAATCTATCATTGAAAAGCAATACTACGCCGCGAGCGGGCTGGGTATACTGACAGGATGAGCAAGCTACAAACCTTCGATAAGATCGCATTGCTGAAACTGGCGTTTAACGGGCTGGCAGAGGAAGAGCTGGAACACATGGCGGCCCTGACCGACCTGCGTACCTATCCGCCCGATACGGTGCTGTGCCAGGAAGGTGCCCATGAAGAGATCTTTTACGTGCTGGCGGAAGGCACAGCCGTCATCAGCAAACGCATGGGCGACGATGGCGATGAGCGCATCTTGCGCATGGCAGGCAAAGGCGACCTGATCGGGGAGATGGCATTGATCCAAAACTCACCACGTGCGGCAACCGTGCGCACTACCAGCGAATGCACGGTGCTAGAAATGGAAAAGCGCGACTTCGAAGCCACCCTGCAGCGCAGTCCACGCATGGCGCTGGATATCATTCGCATCACCCTCGACCGCATGCGCGAGAACGACCAAGCCATGATCGCCGACCTGCAAAAGTCCAACCTGATTCTGCGTCAGCTTGACCGCAACAAAATGGAATTCATTCAAGTGG
>JAFLCE010000076.1 GCA_017303655.1 Anaerolineae bacterium | reverse complement strand
CTTTGCGCAGCCGGGTGTGCCTGCCATCTTGATGATCAATGCCACCAAGGCGCCGACCGATAACGTCAACGTCCGCAAGGCGATGATCCTCGCGGTCAATCAGGAAGAACTCGCGCAGACAGCTTTCCAGGAACTTGGTTTGCCTGCTACTAGCGTCATCTCTCCCACCACCTGGGCGTACGATGAAGGTGCCGCCAGCCTCTACAGCTATAACCCTGAAGAAGCCGCGCGCCTGCTTGACGAAGCTGGTTGGGTGGATGCCGATGGCGATGGCGTTCGCGAAAAAGATGGCGAGACCCTCACCATCGACTGGCCCGATAACCCAGCCTGGTCTGAAGCCTTCAATGAACTCTTGATCGGCTATCTCTCTGAAGCTGGCTTCGATGTTCAGTATCGCTCCATGGATGATGGCGCCGCCTACGAAGAATTGCTGGCTGGCAATTACACCCTCGTCTACATGTACTGGACCCGCCCCGATCCTTCTCCATTGCGCTACCTGTTCCATTCTGAAAATGCAAATGGCGGTGGTGCCTGGACGAACTTCGTCAACGAAGACCTCGACAACGCGCTTGCGGATGCCGACACCAATACAGACGAAGCCGCTCGTGAGCAGGATTACATCGCGGCTCAGAACATCATCATGGAAAATGCACTCGTCCTGCCGATGTTCACCGTGAACACCTCGTACATCACTTCACCTTCTGTTCAGGGCTTCTCCTTCGATCTCGAAGGCTATCCCTACCTGTACGACATCTCCATCTCAGAATAACCAAACGACAATTTGTGCCGCACTTGCCTTCGGGTAAGTGCGGCGCAAGCATTTATAATAGACCCGCATGCTCAATTACCTGCTTCGAAGAATCTTAACCTCCATACTCGTGCTGTTTGGCGTTTCGATGCTGGTCTTTTCAGTTATTCACCTTGTGCCGGGGGATGTGACCATGGCGATTCTTGGTCGCCAAAAAGTTACCGAAGAAAAAGTTGCCGCACTGCGTGAGCAGCTCGGCTTGAACGATCCGCTGTATGTGCAATACGGGCGCTATCTTTCCAACGCCTTGCGCGGCGATCTGGGGACATCCATCCGCACCAATCAATCTGTTTCCGAAGCCATTGCTGAGCAGTTACCAAGCACGGTCATGCTTGCCATGTCCGCATTGGTCGTTGCGCTTAGTATCGGCGCGGTCCTTGGCTTGTTGGCGGCATTACGTCACGGCTCCTGGGTCGATACGCTTGTGATGGGCTTGTCGGTCAGTGGTCTTTCGATACCAACCTTTTGGATGGGTCTGCTCCTCATCCTTTTCTTCTCTGTGAGATTGAAACTCTTCCCAAGCATTTCCAACGGCTCTTCCTTCGCCGATCTCTTTCTCCCCGCCCTAACCTTGGGACTCCCCGAAGCCGCGGTCGTCGCCCGCATGGTGCGCGCCAGCATGCTTGATGTGCTCAACAAAGAATACATCACCACCGCTCGTGCAAAAGGCTTACCCGAACGATGGGTGATTCTTAAACATGCTGTGCGCAATGCGCTGATTCCAGTTGTTACTTTCCTTGGTTTGCAAATGGCATACTTGCTCGGCGGTGCCACCATCGTCGAGACTATGTTTGCACGTCAGGGCATTGGGCGACTGGCAGTGCAATCCATTTTTAATCGTGACTATCCCATGGTGCAGGGCGTTGTCCTCGTCACTGCAGCCATTTATGTTTTGATCAATACTCTGACTGACATCACCTACGGCTTTCTCAACCCGAAGATTCGCCTCAAATGACCTCGAACCTGACTCCGTCCATTAGCCCTTCACACTCTCCTGGCTTGCGCATGCTCCGGCAAATATTGCGCAATCGCAGCGCGCAATTAGGCGGCATTTTGTTGTTGATATTAGTCTTCATGTCTTACTCCGCGCCGCTTTTTACAAATTACGAACCGAATAAGAACGCGCCTTCTCAGGCGTTGCAAGCACCCAACCTTGAGCATCTCATGGGTACGGATCACGTTGGGCGTGATACCTTCACTCGCTTTCTCTATGGTGGACAACTCTCCTTGCGAGTAGGCTTGGTGGGAATCACCATCGGCGCATTGATTGGTATTACATTAGGATTAATCTCCGGTTATTTTGGCGGCTGGCTGGATGCTTTCATCTCGTGGTTCACGGATGTCTTGATGGCATTCCCCGATATTCTTTTGGCGCTCGCCATCATCGCCATTCTCGGACCCGGAATTCGCAATGCCATGCTTGCCATTGGCATTGCCTTCGTGCCATCCTTCATGCGGCTGACGCGCAGCAGTGTTCTTTCACTGCGAGAGATGACTTATGTGGAAGCAGCCAAAGCGATGGGCAGCTCCGATGCGCGGATTTTGATTAAGCATATTTTGCCGAATTCGATTCGTACTTTGTTGGTTCTCATTACACTAGGAATCGGTTCATCCATTCTTGCGGGCGCGGCGTTGAATTTTCTTGGTCTCGGTGCAGAGCCACCGACTGCTGAATGGGGCGCGATGCTCAATGCAGGCATGAAATACGTCCGCCAGGCGTGGTGGTTGACCTTCTTCCCCGGTTTTGGAATTTTCCTCGCGGTCCTGTCTATTAATCTGATCGGTGATGCTGTCAGTGATGCCGTCGCCGGGACAAATATTATGCTACCGCAAGATAAAAAATAATCCCGAAGGGATGGAGTTATTCAATGACAAATTCTCTTCAAGGTAAAACAGCCATCATCACCGGTGGCTCGACCGAACTAGCAAGCACTGTCGCGTTGAAGTTGGCGCAGGCGGGTGTGAATATCTGTTTATGCGGCAGGCAGGCAGATTTGCTTGCGATCTCGGTGGACAGGATCAAGCAGACGGGTGGAAAAGCTTTCTTTGTAGAATCAAGCCTCGGGTTATTAGAGGAGGCGCAAGAAGTTGTGAATCAAACCTTATCCGTTTATGGAGGCTTGGATATCCTGACCCTTATCTCTCCGTTCTGGAGCGGCGGGATGATCCATAGTCACAATGTCAAAACCTGGGATTTAGTAATTGACGCGAATTTGCGCGAACCGTTTCTGATGGCGCGGGCGGTGTTGCCGATTCTGCGCGAACAAAAACGTGGCGAGGTCATGGCGATCGGCTCGGATTCTGCGATGGGCATTTATCAACAAGATGGTGCCTACGCCGTTGCCATGCACGGGTTGACCACACTGATGGAATTGATCCGCGCGGAGAATGCGGAGTTTGGAATCCGCGCTCACATCCTTTCGCCGGGGCTGGCATTATCCACGCCTTTCGATGCAGAAGGCAAACCCAACCTGACCACCGATGATGTCGCTGAGTGGGTCTTGTGGCTACTTACAAGGCCAAGTCATTTGCGCGGCAATAGCCCAATCCTGATCTAACAAAAGAACCCGTCTCATGCGAGACGGGTTCTTTTCTATTCACTATTCACTATTCACTATTCACTATTCACTATTCACTCTTTACTTACTAAACTTCTTACTCACTTCCATTACTACGAACACGATCACACCCGTCGCCGCCGCAATGGACAAGTCACATAAGCTGAGCGGAATGACTTCAAAGAAATTTGCCAATGCGGGTACATATAGAACCAGCATTTGCAGGGTAAAGACCAGCAACGCCATGCCCGCCAGGACGGGGTTGGTCATGATGCGAAGTTTGAAAAGCGACACCTTATCGGAACGTGACGCCAATGCCTGAAAGATCTGCATGAATGCCAGCGAGGTGAAGATCATCGTCTGCCATTGAGGGCGGTCGGTAAAGTAATACCAGGAGCCAAGTCCGAGGGCGAGGGCGCCGATCATCACACCGACCCAGACGGTCTGAGTCCCTGCACCGCGCGAGAACACGCCTTCGGTGGGGGAATAGGGTTTGCGCTTCATCGTATCAGGTTCGGGATTTTCCACACCCATGCCCAAACCGAGCAAACCGTCTGTGAGAAGATTTAACCACAGCAATTGCAAAGGCAGCAAAGGCAAGGGCTTGCCCAGGAATGGAGCGATCAACATCACCAACACTTTACCGATGTTGCCCGCCACACTAAAACGCACGAACTTGCGGATGTTGTCGTAGATCGTGCGACCTTCTTTGACAGCGGCGACGATGGTTGCGAAGTTATCATCGAGCAGTACAAGGTCAGACGCTTCCTTGGAAACGTCCGTGCCGGTGATGCCCATTGCTACACCGATATCGGCTTTACGCAATGCAGGGGCATCGTTCACACCATCGCCTGTCATGGAAACGATGTGACCCTTCTCTTGCAACGCCTGTACGATTCTTAATTTATGTTCTGGCGCAACGCGGGCGAAGACACTGACTTCATCCACAACACTCTTCAATTCATCAGGTGTGAGGTTTTCGATCTCGACGCCAGCCAAGGCACGTCCATTATCAGTGATGCCCAACTGGCGCGCAATTTCGATGGCGGTCAACGGATGGTCACCGGTGATCATGATCGGGCGAATGCCAGCTGCCTTTGCCATCGCCACCGCATCTTGCACTTCAGCGCGCGGCGGGTCGATCATACCGAACAAGCCCACAAGCGTGATGTTTTGTTCCAGTTCGGTTTGCAAAATATCTGGGACGGAGTTCAATAAACGGAACCCAACACCCAGAACGCGCATCCCTTTTTTGGCGAGACGTTCGTTTGCCGCTTCAATGCGCATCTTCCACTCATCGTCGATAGCGACTGACTTTCCATTTGCCCAAACATGACTTGTGATGTCGAGCAAACCGTCTATGCCGCCTTTTGTGAAGGCGATATAGCGTGTATCGCCGATCTCCAAACCGGATAAAACAGCGGGATCATATTGTGCCAAGTGATGCACGGTGGTCATGCGTTTGCGTTCAGAGTCGAAAGGTAATTCTGCTGTGCGTGGGAAGGATGAGTCGAGTGAAGATTTCCAATAGCCCATCTTCGCCGCAGCGACAACGAGCGCACCTTCGGTGGGGTCACCCATGGTGTGGAAGCGGTCATCGCCTTCGTCTATTAATTTTGCATCGTTGCACAACGCGCCGCCGATCGCCGTCAGCGAGAGCGAGGATTGGACGGGCGAACCCATTCCACGGGTGGCATGAAGCGAACCGTCACGGGCTACCTCGCCGGTGAGATCGATAGCATGTTCCGCCACATCCAACACGACGACGGTCATCCGGTTTTCAGTGAGCGTGCCAGTTTTATCGGAACAAATCACAGTGACCGAGCCGAGCGTTTCGACAGCCGGAAGTTTTCGAATGAGCGCCTGACGCTGTAACATACGTTGTGCGCCAAGTGCGAGGGTAATGGTGACGACGGCGGGCAGACCTTCGGGCACAATGGCAACGGCGACACTGACCGCCGTGAGCAGCATGTGACGAAGTTCATCGCCGCGCAGAATGCCCATGACAAAAACAAGCGCAGCAATGACAACGCCGATGACTGCAAGATTTTTACCAAGCGTATCGAGGCGGCGCTGTAATGGCGTTTGCTCCTGCTTCACGGCTTGGATCATATCGGCGATCTTGCCGAGTTCTGTGCCCATGCCGGTGGCAATGACTAACGCGAGTCCGCGCCCTTGTGTGATTATGGTGCCCATGTATGCCATGTTGCGGCGGTCACCCAGCGGAAGTTCATCCGTGGTAAGCGCAGCGGTATGTTTTTCGATGGCTTCGGATTCACCTGTGAGAGCGGCTTCTTGAATTCTCAAATTGACGGCTTCGATCAAACGCAAGTCCGCGGGGATGACATTGCCCGTTTCGAGTTGGATGATATCGCCGGGGACAAGGTCACGCGCAGAGGTTTCTTGCAATTTGCCGTCACGCAGTACGCGCACGTTCGGCACGGACATTTTCTTAAGCGCGGCGATGGCTTGCTCAGCGCGATATTCTTGAACGAAGCCCAGCAGGGCATATAACGCCACAATGGACAAAATGGCGATGGTGTTCTTGGTATCGCCCAACAACCCAGCGATGACTGCCGCTGCGATGAGGATGAGTACCATCGTAGCGGTTAGCTGTTCCCATAGAATTTGCAGGGGAGTGCGCCCGCCGCGTTCGATCAATTCGTTCGTGCCGTATTTTTTTCGGCTCTCTTCCACCTGTGTGGATGTAAGCCCTGCTTCTGAGGATGAAGAGAGTTCGTTCAGTGCAGTGTTTGTTTCGATGGTATGCCAGTTCATAAATTTAACTTCCGTTCTTTTTGATGTTTTTGATTCTATCAAGGCTTTCAGCGTCTCGCGGAAATGATACGCCAGATAACCAAGAGATACGACCAGCCCAAGTGAGAACACCAGCGGCAGGTGGGTCTTGATGTATTCACTAATTAACATCCATTCGTGCCCGAGGATGTAGCCCGCACCAATGAGAAGTGTACACCAAACGTACGCGCCAATGAATGTTGCGATAAAAAATTTCAAGAATGGGATCTTCGCCAGCCCGGCAGGGATGCTGATCAGCATGCGAATGCCGGGGATGACGCGCCCGATCAAGACCAGCCCTGAACCCCAGCGGTGCATCTGGTCTTCGGCTTTGGTGATGAGGGTAGGCTCAATGCGAAAGATTCTTGCAAAGCGATCTACCACGGGGCGTCCGCCCAGGCGTGCCACCCAGTACGTGATGGATGCGCCAATCGCACTGCCCAGCCCGGCATACAGCCCACCCAGTGGAATAAATGCAGGCGATAGTCCGTGGCGTTCGATCAGCATCCAACCAGCAAAGGTCAGGATGATCTCGTTGGGCGTGATGCCGGTGGCATTTTCGAAGATCATCAACCCAAAGACGCCCGCCCAGCCGAACTGGTCGAAGAGACTTTGTAATGCAGAAAGGGTCGTTGTTTCAATTTGCTCGAACATTCAAACCTTAGGGCTAGACTTTGCGGGTCTTTTGACAAAATAAAAAGACCATCGCCAATAAAATGGACGATGGTCTTGCCTTTTCAGAACAGCCGGTGACGTCTTGCGCCACGTATTGACGACTGTGCTACCCAATCTTCGGGCGGCTACTCCCCATCGGAGTTAATGCCAAGTATATGGTTGAATCGATTTCTGTGGTTAAGAAAGCTCTAATTTGAGCTTGCAAGGACAATCAGAGTGTCACTGCCGTCTGACGCAGAGCGGTGCGGATCATCAAATACTCGGTGATGTTCTCGGCTGTAATAATGCCAACCAATTGTCCGCTGTGGGTGACCGGCAAAGTCGGGAAGCCCGATTCCTGGATGCGCATCAATGCACTCTCGACCATTTCGTACGAATCCACTTCGGGCGGCGACCCACGCATGACCGCCGAGACGGCGATGTTCTGTCCATGCTGGGTGAGCGCGGAGAGGAAATCGTCGCGGGTGACCACGCCAGCGATCTGACCGTTATCGTCGATCACTGGGAAGTCATGCTGAGAGCCTGCCAGGATTAGCTGCGACATGCGTGAGAGCGGGTCACGCGGTGAGAGGCTTTTGTAATCGGTCAGCATGGCGCGTCCCACCGGAATGCCACTGATGACATTCTTCATCTGCACGGCGCTGGCTTCTTGTGAAGCGCCGATCCAAATAAAGAAGGCGATGAATAATAAGCTTGCATTCCCAAACAAGCCCACCAACCCAAACAACAACGCCAGTCCCTGACCAATACTCGCCGCGATCTGTGTGGCACGCACATAGTCGATGCGCATGGCGAGCAAGGCTCGCAGCACACGTCCACCGTCCATGGGGAAGGCAGGGATGAGGTTGAACAAGACCAACGAGATGTTGACGACCATCACGCGCTCAAGAAAACTTCCAGATGCCACTCCAAGTTCGGAGAGCGGCACCAGGTTCCCGGTCAGGAAAAGAGCCGCGAATAAAATTACCGCAATGACCACGTTCACGGCAGGTCCCATCAACGCGACCCACAACTCCTCGATCGGTTTCTCCGGCATACGTTCCAAACGCGCCACGCCGCCAATCGGGTAGAGCGTGATGTCGCGTGTTTTGATTCCATACTTGCGGGCGGTGAGCGCATGCCCATACTCATGCAAGAGCACGCACAAAAAGAGGACGAGAATAAACCCAATGCCGCTCAACACCTCGAGCCAGCTATTATTTTCCAACCAATGACTAAACCCAACCCACCCGATCAAAAGTAAAAAGGTGGCATGGATATAAACATCAATTCCTGCGAAAGTTCCAAATTTCCATTGCCATTTCATAATTCAGTACTCCTTGTTATTAATGGCATTGTACAGGGGATTTATTAGAAAAATGTTATAAATATTCTCTCAAGAACTATCAGGATGAAAACCCCGCCTCAGACTCCGCTCTGGCTTGCTCTGCCCCTCAAAACCAAGCCAACGCCGAAAAAAAAGATCGCCCATCTCATCGACAGGCGACCTTTAACTATCTAACTACGCAACTATCAAACTACTTAACCATTCCCATGGCTTTGCCAGCCTGATAGATCACATCCATGGCGTGTTCAATATCAGCAGGGTTGTGCGCCGCAGTGACGGTTGCGCGCAAGCGAGATAAGCCCTCTTGCACAGCCGGTGAGACGACAGGTAACACGAAGACATCCTGTTCCTGACAGCGCTTGGTCAACTCGAAGGCTTTTTCGTCGGTGCCGCACAAAACAGGGACGATAGCGGTTTCGGTTAGCAGGGTATCGAAGCCCATGCTCTTGAGTCCGCCGATGAATTGCTGGGTGTTGGCGTTCAATCTGTCCAATCGTTCGGGCTCGTCAAGGATGACCTTGAAGGCTTCGTTGGCGGCGGCAGCTTGAGCCGGGGGCAGAGCCGCAGAGAAAATGTAGGCGCGGCTGCCGTGGCGCAGGTAGTCGATCAATTCCTTTTTGCCCGCCACGTATCCGCCCACCGAAGGGATGGTCTTGCTGAGTGTGCCCATCTTGATGTCGATCACATCGCCCATACCGAAGTGTTCTTCGATGCCGGTGCCGCGTTTGCCAAGCACGCCGACGGAATGTGCTTCGTCGATCATCAGCCAGGCGTTGTATTTTTTGCTGAGTTCCACGATCTTGGGCAGGTCGATGATGTCGCCGTCCATGCTGAAGACCGAGTCGGCAATGACGAGTTTGGAGACATCAGCAGGCGCATTTTTGAGCAGACCTTCGAGATGCTCCATGTCGTTATGTCGGAAGCGGCGGAATTCCGCGCCAGACATCAAACAACCGTCCACGATGGAGGCGTGGTTGATCTTGTCCGAGAAGACGTAGTCACCGCGTCCCATCAAGGAAGAGATGGTGGTCAGGTTGGTTACATAGCCAGAGGTGTAGGTGATGGCTGATTCTGTGTGCTTGAAATTGGAGATGGTTTCTTCAAGTTCATTGTGGATGGTGAGTGTGCCTGCCAGGGTGCGCACACCGTTCGTACCGGTGCCGAATTTGTCCACGGCACGTTTGGCGGCTTCATTAATTCTGGGGTGACCGACCAAGCCAAGGTACGAATAAGAGGCGTACATGCCCATCACGCGTCCGTTGACACGCACTTTTGAGTCAGGCAGCATTTCTTCCACGGCCTGGTTATAGAAATAAAAATCGTGTTTTTTGATCTCGTCCACGCGCTGTTTAAGCGCGGCGATGCGCCGGGTGCTGTTGTTGTCTACGCTGTGAAAATCCATTGAGTTCCTCCGAAAGGGAATGGCGCAAGTTTAGCCGAGGGGGTGGTTTCTGTCTAGTTGAAAAGTGACAGTCATCTTTAAGGTGACTGTCACTTTGATTTTTACCCAGCCAATTTCTTCAACTCTGCTTCATCGACGATCTTCACCCCCAGTGATTTTGCCTTTTCGAACTTCGAGCCGGGGTTTTCGCCGAGGACGAGGTAGCTGGTTTTCTTGCTGACACTGTCCGTGACCTTGCCGCCGTTGCTTTCGATGAATTCCTTTGCATCGTCGCGCGAGAAATTTGGCAATGTGCCGGTCACCACAAAGGTCATGCCAGTGAAAACGCCTTCCTTCTTCTTCTCATCCATCTTCATTTGTGGGTCGAGACCGGCGGCTTTCAACTTCTTCAATAATTTTTGATTCGCCGGGCGCGCAAACCAATCCACAATCGATTCAGCGATGTTTGGACCAACTCCCTCGATCTGCTGCAACGCATCGGCGGTGGTCTTTGATAAAGCAGATAAATTTCCATACGTCCGCGCTAGATCGCCTGCCATGACTTCACCCACACCGTGGATTCCCAACGCCACAATCAGACGGTTCAAACTCTGACCTTTTGCCTGCTCAATCGACGCAAGCAGATTCTCCGCCTTTTTCTCGGCAAAACCTTCCAGCTCCAGTAGTTGATTCTTTTTCAGCGTGAACAGATCTGCCACATCTTTGACCAGTTCGGCTTCGATCAATTGCTCTACGATCTTGATGCCAAGCCCAACGATATCCATTGCGCCGCGAGAGACAAAATGCTCCACGTTGCGGACGAGCTGTGCCGGGCAGGCAGCATTGACGCAGTACCACGCCACTTCGCCTTCGATATGTTCCACATCCTGACCACAGGCCGGGCATTTTGTGGGTGGCTTGTATTTTTTCTCTTTGCCAGAGCGCGCATCCACGACCGGACCGATGACGTAGGGGATGACTTCGCCCGCGCGTTTGATCAGCACCCGGTCACCGATGCGAATGTCTTTTTCGGCGATGAAATCAAAATTGTGCAGCGTGGCGCTGCGGACTACGACTCCGCCAATTTCCACGGCTTCGAGCGAAGCGCGCGGAGTCAACACACCGGTGCGACCCACTTCCGCGTCAATGCCGAGTAGGGTGGTGGTCACTTCACGCGCTGGGAATTTGAAAGCGATGGCTCCGCGCGGGTCCTTGCCTACGAAGCCCAAATCTGCAGCGAGGGTCAAATCGTCAATTTTTATGACCATGCCATCGGCTTCGTAAGGAAGCGTATCACGTCCCTTGTCAAAGGTTTCGGTGTAGGCAATCGCAGGGTTTAGGTCATTGAAGCGCTTTGAAATATCCGTCACCGGGAAACCCAGCGACTTGAGATATTCCAGAATCTCCCACTGCGAGGTAGGTACCTTGCCGCCTTCGGAATGAACGATCTGGTACACAAGCAAAGTGATCGGGCGCGAAGCCGTCAACACCGGGTCAAGCTGACGAAGCGAACCCGCCGCCGTGTTGCGCGGATTGAGATACGTCCTTTCGCCCGCTTCTTCTAAACGTTTATTTAATTTTTCAAAATCTTGAATGGGAATGAACGCTTCGCCTCGCACAACAAGATAAGAAGGAACATGTACCTTCGACTTTTGACCTTCGACTGGAATTCTGAGGGGAATGGCTTTGATCGTTCGCAGATTGCTGGTTATATCTTCGCCCACTTCACCGTCACCGCGAGTAGCGCCTTGCACAAAATGACCATTTCGATAATGCAGAACGACCGACAACCCATCGATCTTGGGCTCGACCACGAACTTGGCTTTCTCTACACGGTCATCTAATTTTTTGACGCGTTCGAACCAGGCACGGGCATCGTCCCCGCCGAAAGCGTTGGCAAGTGAAAGGATGGGTCCGGGGTGGCGTACCTTCACAAATTTTTCTGAGACTTTTGCTCCGGCGCGTTGAGTAGGTGAGTCTTGGGTGATCCAGTCTGCGTGATCCGCCTCGATCTTTTTTAGTTCATTAAGCAGGCGGTCGTATTCCAGGTCACTGATAACAGGCGCATCCAACACGTGATACCGATAATTGTGGAAGTTGAGCTGCGCTTTGAGTTCTTCGTAACGGGAGAGGAGTTTATCTGCCATAGTTTAATTATACCCAAGCAAAACAAAACCCGTCTGTGAGGAACAGACGGGTTGGTGAGTTAACCTATTTTTTTCCAAATATCGGAAGGTGGTCGTGTAAGCGGACGAGTCATGGCGGAGAGTCGTGCTTCGTAGTACGGTTCGGCTTCGGTAGCGAAACGCGAGACATCGAACAAGTTCCGCGCGACCAACAGATCTGCGAGCCGCTTCACTTCTTCCCGGGTAAAGGGGAGCTGCTCCCCAAACTCGGTCAGGCTGAAGCGTTTAAGGCGGATGACAAAGTTCAAGGCTGAACGCAGTGGTTCTGAGAACATGAGGACATCCGAGGGGCGAATATCATCCGTCCGTTCTTGCAATTCTTTGATCGCAATATCAAACTGCGGGTTGCCCATTAAATATCTTTCAACTCCAGTTACTTGACTAGGTCCACTATGTTGCGCAGCCCCTTGGTGACGGGGTGATCGGGAAATTGAATAGAGAAGATGCCCGAGCTGGCAAGCATCATCATTTCATCGGAGTGGGGCAGAACTGCACCAACCGTGGCATCATAGGTTTGCTCAACGCGGGTACGCACTTCGTTGAAGTCCCAGGCGCTGGGGGTCTTATTGACGAGGATGACCATCTTCGGCACATCCAACTTCTTGGCAACATCCACAGTCACAGCCGTGCCCTGATAGTCCTGTTGGTCGGGGCGCATGATGATAATTAGGGAGTTCGAAATGGCAATCGAGAGCAAGGTCTCTTCATTCAAACCGGGGTGAGTATCGATCAGGAGATAATCGAGCTTTAACTTCTCGATCACATCGCGGAAGCCGTCATTGAGCAAACCAACGTCGTAGCCTTCACGCAGAATGCGGGCGATCTCACTGGCTTTGATGCTGGAAGGTATCAGGAAAATCTGTCCCTTGATCTCGCCGCCAATGCGACCAGTTACATCCTGTGCCGCTTCTTCAATGGTGCATTTGCCCCACAAATAATCGTTGAGGGAGTGCTCCATATCGGATTCGTCGAGGTTAAAGAGGACATGTACCCCCGGCGAGGCAATATCGGTATCGACGACGCCCACCCGTGCTCCGTCCATGGCTAGCAACGCGGCAATATTGGCAGTCGTGTTCGACTTCCCCGTCCCGCCGCGAAATGAATGAACTGAAATAATTTTAGACATGCCCTATCTCCAATTTTGTGATAGTCTTACGCTGTGAAGTAAATATGCTGGGTTGATTATAGCCTAACTGGAATGAAAATCAAATCCCTACTTTTCCGCTTCTGTTTATGATATAGTTTGGTTCGAAATCCCCAAAAATCAAACTCAAACGACCCCTTTTCTCCTATAATCGCAACCAATTATATGCAAAACACCACCGCGCTTCCACAGGACGCCACCGACGAGTTCCTCATCCAGCAATATCAGGATGGCAGCCGGGAAGCGTTCGATGAACTCTATCACCGCCACCTTCCCCGGGTCTTTAAGCGGGTCAGGTATGTGGTCCCCGAGAACGATGTGGAGGATGTGACGCAGGAGATCTTTATAGCTGCCATCCGGTCCCTGTCCTCATTCCGCGGAGATGCAAAATTCGCCACCTGGCTGCGAACGCTCACGAATCATAAAGTGGCTGAGTTCTATCGCAGGCGCACTCGCAAGCAGGAACCTCAGCTTGCTCCGCTCTCAGACGCTATTGCCCAGGTCACCGGCAGCACATCTAAAAGCATGGAAGAACGCATTTATATTCAGCGCGCCCTCCAGCAATTGCCTGAGAACTATCGTGAGATCATCCTACTTCGTTTTGCAGAAGACCTTCAGTTTAATGAGATCGCCGACCTTACAAACCAGAACCTCGAAGCGACAAAATCTCTCTTTCGTCGAGCCATCGCCGCGCTTCGCACTCATTTGGAATGATGATATGAGTCAACTAAAACAAAACGACATCGACAAAGACAACGAACTGGCGGATTTTACGGATCGGCTTCTATTAGGGAATCAGGATCGAGCCGCTTCTTCCACAGACGATGAACTGCTTCGCCTCGAAGAAACGATTCTACGCCTCAAACAAACCTTCCCCTCCGAAACCCTGAACGAGTCACATTCCAAACAAATGTTAGTCCGGCTACATGCCCGCCTGAAACGCGAAGAACAAACTGCCAAGCCTTCGTTTTGGAAAGAGTTATTCAACTTTCAAGCAAACCCTCAAGTCGGTATGATCCTTGCGGTGGTGGCGGTCTTGGTGTTGGTTGTCCTGGTTGCACCCCTGCAAGACTTTGGCGGCGCCACCGTAAGCGGAACCTCCTCCACCTCCAGCGGCGGAACCTTTGCCCTGATCGCCGTTTTACTGCTTGTCATCGTCGCAATATTTTGGCAGGCACGAAAAAAATAGCTTAGTTTTATGAATTCCATTTCATCCCGCATGGCAGAACAGTAGCAATTGCCGTGCGGGATTTTATATTCCTTGCAGGTCGTTTATAGATAAGGTATGATTTTGTCATGGTTGTGATCTCATTGGTGATTGCGGTCGCCATCCCCATCTTATTCTTGATCTTACTAAGGCGCTTTGATCTGTATGCGACAGGCAAAGCTTCTTTCAATCTTGCCACATTATTCGGGGGTATCGTCGCTTATCTGCTTGCAGCCCAAATTAATACAATGGTCGACCGGTTGGATTGGGCAACCTGGGATCAGATCGTGCGATATGTTGCGCCGGTTGTGGAAGAGATTCTCAAATCCATTATTCTTATTTATATTGTCAATCGCGCCGACTTTAATTATGTAGTGGACGGCGCGCTGTACGGCTTTGGGGCGGGCATTGGCTTTGCCGTCATTGAAAACTTTCAATACATTACCGACCCTGCCCGTGCAGGAACCGTGTTGTTGGTAGCTGTGATGCGGGTTTTTTCTACGAACTTAATGCACGCCACAGGTAGCGGACTGATCGGCACCGGCTTGGCATTTGGGCGCGGAGACATCTCCAGGCGTGCGCGCATTGGTGTAGCATTGGCTGGGTATGGCTTTGCCATCCTCAATCACATGGGCTTCAATATCTTGGTCAATATGAAGATTGCCACCGTTGTGCTTCTGGTATTTGCAATCGTCATGGGGGTGACAGGCGCCGCCTTAATCTGGTACATCATTCGCCGCGGCATGCGCATTCAAAAAGAATGGGTGTCTGAAAAACTTGGCATGGCAGACCGTGTGACCCAGCAGGAAACCAAAATGGTACGAAACATCGAAACAGTTGATGAGGTACTGTCTCCTGTACAACAACGTTTTGGTAGCGCCAAAGCCTCGCTGGTGCGAAGTTTGATCTATAAGCAAGCAGAGATCGGTATTAAAAGAAAACTACTAGACGCTGCTCCAAATGAAGCTCGTAAGGCTGATATCGAAGCCATCATCCAAGACCTTGGTAAAGACGTACAAGACCTGCGTAACAGGATCGGTGCCTACTGCATGTTGTTGGTGCGCGAAGTTTATCTTGGGACGGAGGGGCAGATGTGGAACTTGCTGAATTCCCGCATCGCCGCGGCAGGCCCAAATCAAAAGGGAGGCGGTTTATGGGATCGCATGACAGAACGAGTGAAGCGAACGGCTGATGAGGTAGATCCATCATGAGTGGCGACATCCTGCAAAAATTGCATGAGACTGATTTTTTCAAAGAGCTATCTGGTGATGCACTGGAAGCAGTGGCAGGCAAGGCATCTTTACGGCACTTTGCCTTGAATGAAGCCATGATGCGCAAAGGCGACCCGGCTGATTCGTTTTTTGTCATCCTTGAAGGAAACGTCAAGATCGTTACCACCGGTGCGCGCGGTGATGAGATCATCATCAATAAAGTGGGACCCGGCGAATCGATTGGCGAGCTGGCATTGGTAGATGAACGTCCGCGTTCGGCAGGCGTGATCGCTTTGGAAAATGTGGAAGCGCTTGAGCTGACCAAAGAGGCGTTCTTTCAATTGTTAGAGCAGCGCCTCGATGTGGCTCTTGGTATTCTGCGCGGTTTTTCAAGCCGCCTGCGATTTTCAACAACCTATATTGAAAAGGTGATCGACTGGTCGCAAAAAACGGCTGAAGGTGATTACACATTTTTAGAAACCACCCAACCTATCACGAACACAGCCGGTACTGATGATGACAAGGCAGCACAATTATTATCTGCCTTCTATTCCATGGTGCGCAAGGTGAAGGCGCGCGAAGAAGGCTTGAAACAAGAGTTGGAACGGTTGAGCTTTGAGATCGACCAGGAACGCCGTAAGAAGGAATTTGAAGAGATCACGGGCACAGAGTTCTATACCAAGTTGAAAGAACAAGCGCAGACCATCCGCAAGAAGCGCATACAGGATTCAAAAACGGATACCACGGAGGCAACATGAGCGAAGGCAAGATCGTATCGATCCACTCTTTTCGAGGGGGAACCGGAAAATCGAACACCACCGCCAACCTTGCGGCGCAGGTCGCACTGACCGGCAAACGCGTGGGTGTGGTGGATACCGATATTCAGTCGCCGGGCATCCATGTCTTATTTGGTTTGGATGAAGCGAAGATGGGCAAGACCTTGAACGATTTTTTACATGGCAAAGCCACCATTCGTGAGGTTGGTTTTGCGGTGGGTGATCAACCCAGCAGTGAAGAGGGACGTGCGAAACTGGCTGGTAAGAATCTGTGGCTGTTCCCATCCAGCATCCGAGGCGGTGAGATCAGTCAGATCCTTAAGGAAGGCATCGACTTCAATCTTTTGAATGAAGCCTTGCAAAAAGCCATCAGCGAATTTGACCTTGATTATCTCTTTGTGGATACGCATCCCGGTTTGAATGAAGAGACGCTGCTTTCCATTGCGACTTCAGATATTCTTATCATCATTCTGCGTCCTGATAACCAGGACTTGCAAGGAACATCGGTGACCGTGGATATTGCCCGCAGTTTGGATGTGCCCAATCTTTTATTGATGGTGAACAAAGCGCTGCCCAAATATGATTTCGCTGCGATCAAGAATGAAATTCAAGCGAAGTTCGATGCGCCCGTGGCGAGCGTCCTGCCGCTTTCATTTGATATGGCAGAGAATGCCAGCAAAGACTTATTCTCGTTGCGCTACCCCGACCATGAATGGTCGAAGGCGCTCAGGCAAGTTGTGCCATTCATTTTGGATGCCAAATAGGAGACGCCCATGAAATGCTGGCATTGCGAACAAGAACCCCGCGCTTCCTGCGCCTTTTGCGGACGTTTCGTCTGCAAAGACCACGCCGCGACCATGTCCACGTTCATTACCATGTTCGTCGGCGCGAACAACACGCCCAAAGGTCTGGCGGTTGCCAATGTCATCTGGTGCGGCGAGTGTGAGCCGCAGCCCGAACCCATCAGCATGCCCGAACTGTACTGAGGGAGCGCGCCATGCCCGGAATTTTTGACCGCCTCGACAAAGAGATCAAAGACCAACAAAAAGATGGTGGTATGTCACCGCTGGACCTTGTTAAACTCCCGCCTTCTCTGCGCAAGATCATGCGCCTGATGCTGCGCGAATTGCAGATGGGCTATCCGCGTATGTGTGAGGTCATGGATGCCATGCCGGAAAAAGACCGCCTCACTCGTGACGAGTTGGATTCAGCCCTCTCAAACCTGACCAATGACTTTTGGCTGATTCGCATCGGTGAAAAAGAAAAAGCCATCTACAAGGTCAATCTGCGCCGCAAAGAGGGCAGCACCCTCGCGGCGGGAATCTGGTCTTCTTTAGACTCGAAATTAAAACGCAAGCCGCCCGACGCAACTTAACAAAAAAGATGCCGTTGATTTCAACGGCATCTTTTTTGTTATCTAATTATCTTTTGGCTTTTGCTGGATGAGTTCATACAAACTCAATGGTTGGCTTTTCCCTTTGAGCGGAATTTCGCCCAATGAGTTGCATTCATACTTCGATTCGACCGCCAACTTCACCGGCTCTGAAATGACGATCTGATTCTTTTGTGCGCGGTTCATTAAACGCGCCGCCGTGTTGACCGTATCACCCAGCACGTTGAATTCTCGTCGTCCGCGTGGGTCACCGATTTCTGCTACGAAGGCGGGTCCCATGTTGATTCCGATCTGACAGTACACTTCCGGTTGAATGCCGCCGATGGTCGGTGCTTTGATACTCTTGACGACCTCACGAATGGCAATCGCAGCAGAGACAGCGCGCATTTCATTATTCGTATGCGCATTGGGCACGCCAAAATAGATCACAATATCTGAACCGGAAAGGTGATAAGTTACTTTTTTCAATACACCACCGCGGGCATCCACAGCTGCATTGATTAGGGAAAAGGCTTTGGAAAAACTTGCTGCCAGTTTGCGTTCTTCGCCGGGCAAGGCACGGTCTGCTGATTCGGGCAGACCGATGAAATTGACGAACATGATCGTAGGGGTTGGGAAATCAGGCGGGATGCGGCGGTCTGCGGCGCTTTCGACTAGCATGGAAAGGACCGGGTCTGGAATATAGCTGGCGAGCGGTTCGATGGCATTGAGCATTTCGACGATGTTGTTCATGATCTCTTTTTTATCTTTAACATCGAAGATCATTTTTCTTGCCATGCGCCGTCCCATCGGCGTGATCTCATAATCGCCGAGTCCTTCTTCACTTAGGTCGTCAATCACGAGATGATAGCCGGGGTTGCCCTCTTCAAAACGGAAGGAACTCTTTGCCAGCTCATACGCACTGAGTGAGACGTTCACGCGTTCGTTCTGTCCGTTGCTTTCGGTCAGTTTTGCCTGTTGTACGTCTTTGCCGAGTAGGACGTGTTCCATTCTTCGGGGAGTGCCAATTTCGGCGGTTAAGAATTTACCACTGTGAATGCCGATGCGCATTTTCAAATTAACGATGCCAGAAGGGGTTTGGATCTCAGCAAAGTCTTTCATGGCTCTTTGCATACGCAACCCGGCACGGATGGCGCGGTAGGCATCGTCATTCTTGTCATTTTTGGGGAAGAGCACCAACATGGCGTCGCCGGTGAATTCCACCAATTCGCCGCCTGATTTGCTGATGATCGCGATCATGGTGGAGAAATATTTAGTTAATTCTCGCAGCAGGTTTTCGGCGCCTTCGCGTCCCTTTGAGGCGTTTGCTTCCATTAACTTGGTGAAGCCTGCCAGATCGGTGAACATCATGGAACCATACTGCCAGTCCGTTTTCACATCCCCGGGCTTGAGCTTGGCAATGTCGATCTGTTTTGAGGTGTAATCCTGCAGGATTTTCTGTAATGTCCGCAAATGATCGTGGACATGGATCATCATTTCCATGGATGGGTTGCCCCACATGGAGACATACATCTCTGCGGGGAGCAGGTATCGCAATCTACTTTCAATGGCGGCAAGTGGTGATTCGGGCAGCATAAAATAAATTATAACTTGAATTGCATGGTTAATAACAAAAGAAGCACCTGCCATACTATATGGCAGGTGCTTCTTTACAAACTAAAGTTATCGTGCAGACCAGATCGGTTCTGTATCAGTGCTAGGGGAGACGGTGATCTGTGTGAATTCCATGGAAGGGAGAAAAATGGAGAAGAGTTCTGCATTATCCCCTGATTGTGATTGAAAGACGATTCGCATGCCATCGGGTGACCAGGTTGGAGTGCCGTGTGGTTCCATGCCTGGCTGAGCGATCTCGGTAGTGGTGACGTTGACTATGTTGAACAGTTGCAGGCTATACGAGTTACCTTGTTGCAGGCTTGCCGCTAGCGAGGTGCTGTCTGCAGACCAGGCGGGCTGTGCAAAAAGACCGGGGTTGGAAGTTATACAACGCTGATTGAGTCCGTCTCGTCCGATGATGCAGATATGTGAGAGTTCATTGGTAAAGGTTTGATAGGCGACGAAATTCCCATTAGGCGACCAAACCGGGCTGTTCTCAGGGACAGTGCTAGATATCAGCGAAGAAACAGTTCCATTGGGGGCAAGCAGTAACAGGTCCGAGGTGCCGAAGCGATTGCTGACGAAGACGATATCGTTCGAAACTGGCGACCAGACCGGGCTGTTGTCGCCTGCGGGGTCGTTAGTCAGGCGTGTGAGGTTGTTGCCATCAACGTTGACGGAATAGATCTCGAAGTTGCCATCCCGAAAAGATTCAAAGGCAAGGCGCTGGCTATCGGGAGACCAGGACGGGGCGGTGTCTTTTTCAGGAGCATTGGTGACCTGATTGATGGCTTTGGTGTTTAGGTCTACCACGAAAATATCAGAGTTGCTGCCAACGACTGACACGTAGGCGGCTTTGTTTCCATCGGGAGAGAGGCGCGGGCTTCCTTCTACTGAAGCGCCAAAGGTCAGGCGTTCTACGGTGACGCCATCTGCTGAAGCCATGTAGAGGTCCATTTGACCGTCACGGTTCGAAGTAAAGAGGATATGCCCCGTGGCAGGTGGGATCGGGGTGGGCGGTTCGGCATTGGTCGGGTCGGTTACATCGAGTTCAGGAATGGGAGTTTCACTGGTTTCGGTTGAGCCTGCCGCACCGGAAAGTCCTAGGTCACCTACTTCGCCGCAGGCGGCAAGGACGAAGGTGCTGAGGGCGAAACAGGTGATGGCGATGTGTTTTTTGTAGGTTTTGAAGAGGGATTTCATTAATTTCCTGCCCATTATGAGCGTTCTAAGTTGATGTGGTTTCGCTTACTTAGTGTTCGGTTATCCCCCAAAAGTGTCATTGATCCAAATATCAAATTTGCAAACCTAAATCTCATGAAACAGGTCTATTTTTTACTTTTCGCGCGCATTTCCTGTGCACGGGTCTTCAGGTCTTTGAAGAACTTTGTATCGGTGATCTCATCCACTTGCTTTGAGCGGCGGGAATGGTCGATCTCGATGCGTAGTTGAGCGATCTCACTGCGCAGTGCAGCTTCACGAATGTAGCCATCCAGGGCGGCGGTCGCCAGTAGGATCAACGCCTCCAAGACATTGTCATCATCAAAGGGGATGATCTCGCCAGTTTTGGGATCTTTGGCGTTGATCAATTGCAACACCCCGATCACGCGACCTTCTTTATTTTCAAGAGGAACAGTCAGAAAGGATTTGGAGCGATAGCGGGTTTGTTCGTCGAAGGTTTTGGTGCCTGAGAAGTCGAACCCTTCTGCTTCATAAGCATCCGCGATGTTGGTGCGTTGATGGGTGAGCGCAGCATACGAAACTACATTGGCGCGGTTTTCGGTTTTGTCGTCATTGTACATGGGCACCGGTTTGAATGTCATCGGCATGCCGCTAGTTCCGCCCATTTTCATATCCAACGACGAATTGCGTAGGATCACGAACCGCAGTTTATCTTCCTCTACCAGGTATAGCGTGCCTGCATCGGCATGGGTGAAGGCTTGTGCTTCCACGACCAAAGACTCAAGCAGACGGTTGAAATCTTTTTCAGCTGAAAGTGAAACCCCAATGGGAATTACTTTATTAAGCAGGGTCAATTGATTATCACGTTGGGCAAACGATTCTGCCATCGAGTTCAACGAATTCGCCAGGCTGCCAAGGTCACCGGTATCGTGGAAGAACTCACGCAACAAGATCGGGTCATATTCCCCGCGTTCAATAGCTCGCACTGCCCGCATGATGCGCTTAAGAGGAGACGATGAACTTATAACTGTTGGTTGTGACATCTTATTGTCAGTATACCACCAAGACCTTAGGCATTGCTTTGCGATATACTACACGCCATGCCCACTCGTATCGGATTATTTGGCGGCACCTTTGACCCGCCGCATATCGGACATCTCATCCTTGCCGGAGA